>NZ_JAKUHD010000005.1:0-292583 GCF_022664325.1 Bacillus cereus group sp. BfR-BA-01310
AACTAAAAGGCATGAGCCCGGTACAATACCGGACCCATGCCCAAAAGGTTGCCTAATGAAATAATCTGTCTAACTTTATGGGGTCACTTCATTGCAGTAAAAAATGTTTTTTCGGCTTTTGTCGTTCAATGAATAGAAAAGACTGGAATTGATATCATAAAAGAGTTATAGTGTATTATTCGAAGGGAACATTGTAAAGTAAGGAGAATGAAATATGTCATATGAATTTTTATTCAAATTAGGTTTAGCACTCTTTTTAGGATTATTCATCGGAATAGATAGACAGCTAAAGAATAAACCGCTTGGAGTGAAAACAAGTATGGTTATTTCTGTAGCGAGTTGTTTAATTACGATGGTTTCAATTGAATCAGTGAATGTATATTCTGTTCCAGGACATACGAATATGGATCCAATGCGATTAGCTGCTCAAATTGTAAGTGGTATCGGTTTTCTTGGGGCAGGTGTAATTTTAAGACGAAGTAACGATGTTATTTCGGGATTAACGACAGCTTCTATGGTATGGGCCGCTTCAGCGCTAGGTATTGCGATTGGGGCCGGTTTCTATATACAGGCGATAGTTGCCATGATTTTAATTATATTAGCAATCAATGTACTACCACAGCTTGTGAAAATTGCAGGCCCGTATTCATTGAGACAAAAGGACTTGTCTATAAAAATTACCGTAAATAAGCATCGAGAGTTAGATGGGATTTTTAAGCAAATTAAAAATTTAAATATGCAAGTGAAGCGAGTGAAAATTAAAGATATTGATAATGGAGCATCTCAGCAATTAGAAATGGTAATTTTAGCTCCGGAAGATTTATATACAACTGAGTTATATAGTTCTCTAAAAGAAATCGATCATGTTGTATCTGTTGAAGTGGAAAGTAGATAAAAAAGATTGAAAAGGGTGATGAAAATTCACTCTTTTTTTTTATACATCAAAAAGCATTTTGCTATAATTATTTACATAGGGGGATGCAAATGTTGGAGATACATATTCGAAGGGCAACGAAAAATGATATTGCAAGTATAGCAAAAGTGCATGTGGAAAGCTGGAAAACAACGTATAAAGGGATATTTGCTAACGAAATTTTAGAAAATATAACGTATGAACAACGAGAAAAGCTATGGGAAAGTATCTTTCAAAAAGAAGACGGGCATCAATATAGGTTTGTGGCAGAGACGTTAAATGGGAAAATTATCGGATTTATCGATGGTGGAGCTGAAAGAACGGGTACATATAATTGTGATGGGGAGTTATATGCAATATACATTTTACAAGAGTATCAAGGGATGAAGATAGGACAGCGTTTATTTCAAGCTTTACTATCAGATTGTAAAAAAAATAATATACAATCTCTTTTAGTTTGGGTTGTCTCTAATAATCCTTCTAAAAAATTTTATGAAAAATATAATCCTGAAAAAATTGATACAAAATTTTTAGCAAGACTAAATATAGAAGAAATAGCATATGTGTGGCGAGATATGGATTGTTTATATAAAACATTATCAATTTAGGTTTAAATAATTATATTATGTAAACTAAACTTACGGCTATTAAAAAATACGGATTTAATGTTGTAAAAAGACGAAAAGTTTAGTAATGAAGGTATTAACAAATAGAAAATTAGAAGTAGTAACTTCATAATGTGAAATGATGTAAGAGTCTCATTGCGGAGACTCTTTTTTTAAAAAATGAATAACCAAAAATTACCAGGTATTTAATATCGGTTTTGATACAATTTAATATATATAAGGAGGTGATCGGTAATGGCTAGAAATCGTAACACTAATCAATTAGCATCAAATGGAGCACAAGCAGCTCTAGATCAAATGAAATATGAAATTGCACAAGAGTTTGGTGTACAACTTGGAGCTGATACTTCTTCACGTGCAAACGGTTCTGTAGGCGGTGAAATTACAAAACGCCTTGTAGCGATGGCAGAACAACAGCTTGGTGGCGGATATACTCGCTAAATGTAGAAGGTTATAGGAGAAAGGAAGGATTCTTCCTTTCTTTTTTATTTTCAATTAATTGGTATGGATATATTGTGAACTGGATTCAAAGAATAGAAGTAACGCTATGTTTTACCCAATTTCTTTTGTTGTGAATGGAAAGTAGTAAAGATGTAATAGCCCTGGTGGAATGTAAAATTAAGTTCCAGCAGGGCTATTATATGGTAAGAAATATATGATGAAAGGTTCCGAAATCAACATGTTAAAAAAAGAAAACTGTTGTTTAATTGCGCTTGCATCAGTTCCACTCGTTATGACATTAGGTAATTCAATGCTTATTCCAATTCTGCCAACCATTGAAAAAAAATTACATATTTCATCTTTCCAAGTATCCATGATTATTACAATTTATTCTATCATTGCGATTTTGCTTATACCAATTGCTGGTTATTTATCAGATAGATGGGGACGAAAGATAGTAATGGTTCCAAGTTTAGTAATTGCAGCTATTGGAGGAGCGATTACGGGCTGGGTATCATGGAAAGTTGATAATCCCTATGTTTGGATTCTTATCGGAAGGGCAATTCAAGGGATAGGAGCTGCCGGAGCTATGCCAGTTGTTATACCATGCGTTGGTGATTTGTACAAAGATGAAAAACAGGTTAGTGCCGGCTTAGGTATTATTGAGACGTCAAATACATTTGGAAAAGTATTGAGTCCTATTTTAGGATCTGCTCTTGCGGCCATTGTATGGTTCTTACCATTTTGGGCGATTCCAGTTTTATGTGTAATATCGATTGTTTTATTATTGGTGTTAGTAAAGGCGAAGAAACAAGAAGAACAAGCGCCTCCACTGAAAGAATTTGTTAAATCTATTATCTCTACGTTTCGAGAAAAGGGAAGATGGTTAATTGCCATTTTTATACTAGGTGCAATTATTATGCTTATTTTATTCGGAATCCTTTTTTATCTGTCGACTATACTGGAGTCGAAGTACGACATTCATGGTATATGGAAAGGGTGTGTACTTGCTATTCCTTTACTTGTACTATCACTTAGCTCATATATGGCTGGTAAGAAAATTGGAGATAAACAGGATGTTATGAAAAAGTGTATTTATATTGGGTTTTTATTGGCTGCTGCCTCTGTCGTATTACCTTTATTTATAAAAGGGATCTATTTGCTACTTCTTTGTCTTGTTATTATGGGGGTAGGTATTGGTATTGCGTTACCATGTTTAGATGCTCTTATTACTCAAGGAATTGAAAAAGAGCAGAGGGGCACAGTTACTTCATTTTATAGTTCAATGCGATTTATCGGTGTAGCAGCTGGACCACCCCTTTATTCTTTTTTTATGAAAGGGGCGGACCATGAAGTGTTTTATTTAACAAGTATCTTCGCTGCTATTGGTGCTGTCATAGCAATTATTTGGATTAAACCAGCAAAAGATAACATGGTGCAAAAACAAAAACCGGAACCAACTTCATAATTGGAAAGAGAATTGCATGATTTGTAATTAGCATGCAATTCTCTTTATCAGGCTATTTTCGGGCTGTCCATAAAGCCAGATTGGTGTGAGCTAATAATCAGTAGGACTGAGAAAAAACCCACTGAATAAAGTTTCACTTTATTCAGTTAGGAAAAAGCACTTGTTTTAACATATAAAGTGCGACGCCCCAGATGATTAGCCCTGAAAATTTATTTAATACTATAATCGTTTTTCCTGTTGAGTCTAGTCTTTTTAGAAATTTTCCAGCCATAGCTAAGCTTATAAACCAAATCCAAGAAACGATAATTGTTGCAAAAGTGAAAGCCCATTTCTCACTTCCTATGTACTGGATAGAGTTTGTTCCGATTACACCAATTGTATCTAAAATTGCGTGTGGATTTAGTAATGAAACCGATGCGGCGAAAAGCACTTGATTTTTTAAAGGCATGCTTTTTTCTTGTTGTACATCATTTGAAGGATTACTTTTCCAAATAACCCAGCCCATATACATAAGAAAGAAAAATCCAATCATATACAAGGTAGTTGTTAACCAAGAAAAAGTAAGGAGTACAAGGGATACACCCTGTACAGCAATTAAAATTAATAATGTATCACATATAGATGCAGTCAAGACTACAGGAGCAGCGCGCCAAATATTTGGTTGACTGGCGCCTTGGTTAAAGACGAAAACATTTTGGACACCTAATGGGATGATAAGACCAAATGCAAGGATGATACCGTGAATAATTGCTTCACTCATTATATTACCTCCTACTTAGTGTAATTAATTATGATAGTGTATATTGTATAGAGGAACTGAGAAATTGTATCCATCCATATGGTTGGATAGTCGACCAACCAAAATGAATGTGGGGTGATAGGATGGAAAGATTAGAATGGAAACCTAATATGTCTTCGTCTATTCCACTATATAAACAAATAGAAACATACATAAAGGGAAGAATTGTTAATGGGGAATGGACAATTGGAACGAAATTACCTTCACAAAGAGCTTTGGCACAAACATTTGAAGTGAATCGAAGTACAATTGTAATGGCGTTCGATGAATTAGTAGCAAAAGGCTATATTGAGGGGAACGGCCGGAAGGGAACAATTGTTGTAAATAATAGCGAGAATACTTCAACATATGCCCCGCCACCTAACTGGCAGTCTTATGTAGAAACAGGACTTCATTATCCGAATCTTCCTGCTATACAAGAGATTAATCAAGCTGAATTTTATCCCAATGTGATTCGATTAGGAACTGGCGAGCTTTCACCGAGTCTTTTACCTGAGGAAAAAATGAAGAGAATTATTAATAAGTTTATAAAGACAAATGTTCCACTTGGGTATGAAGAACCGAAAGGAAATCGCCATCTAAGAGAAAAAATTGCGGAATATTTAAAAGGGCATGGTGTTTATGTATCCCCTAACTCTATTTTAATTGTTTCAGGGGCAATTCAAGCACTGCAGCTTATTTCCATGGGGCTACTTCCAAAAGGAGCATCAATTCTATTAGAAAAACCATCATATTTATATTCTATTAATGTTTTTCAATCAGCAGGGATGCGCTTGATAGGAATGCCAATGAATGAGAATGGTATAAACACTTCATATATTACACAATATAAGAAACAATTTAATGCATCAATTTTATATACAATTCCGTCTTTTCATAATCCGACGAACTTTAGTATGAATGCTAAAAAGAGGAAAGAAGTGATGGGTATATGTAATGAAATTGGATTACCTATTATTGAGGATGCAGTCTATCAAGATTTATGGTTCGATGCACCAGTTCCAAAGCCTTTAAAGGCATATGATAAAAACGGGATAGTATTACATATCGGGAGCATGTCCAAAGTTATAAGTCCTGGTTTAAGAATTGGCTGGATTGTTGGGGCTGAACCAGTTATTCAAAGATTAGCAGATATAAAAATGCAAACAGATTATGGTTCAAGTTCTATATCCCAGCAAATTGCAGCAGAGTGGTTTACAGATGGTTTGTATGATGAACATTTACAGTTAATCAGAAGTGAATTAAAAAAACGTAGAGATTTTATGATAAGTATGTTAGAAAAGTATTGCAGTGAAATTGCAACTTGGCATGAGCCAGCAGGGAGCTTTTATATTTGGTTACATATGAATCTACCTTTTTCGAATCGTAGTGTATTTGAAAAAGCTTTGCAAGAAAAGGTGTTATTAAACCCAGGTACTTTGTATGATAGAAGTGCGAACCAATTTTTACGACTTTCGTATTCTTATGCAACTTTAGAAGAAATTGAAATTGGAATAAAAAAGGTAGCGCAATTAATAAAGTGAAACTTTAATCAGTATGATTTTTGATCATCCACATTGGTTATTAGCCCGCAAATAGCGGGATAAAAAGGTAAAAGGAGAATAGAATGAAACAATATGTGATTTGTCAAATTATTGACGGAGATAAATATTTAGCAGCTTATGCAGAGACGAAGCAGGACGCGATTGAAAAAGCTGAATTGTTAGGATTAAGAACGGGAAATCGTTACGTAGTAATTACCGCGGAAGAAGCAAAAGGGTTAACTTATCCTTAAACGATGTGTGGAAGTATGCAGAAAGTAAATAAGCCTAATAACATACTAAATTATTAGGCTTATTTATATTTAGAGTATCGATCTCTCTTTAATGAAAAAAATAATACTATGAGTCGAGCTGACGGAAAAATCGATTTGTTTTTCGATCCTGATTTCCGTTTCTATATTTATCAACATATTGCCTGAAATTCCAAGATTGTAAAAAATTATTAGCGGCGTTATAACCAGAGTTATAGAGCCATTCTTTCTCTTCTTTAGTTAATTGAAAATTAGTACTTGTAATGGTTCCTGTTGGAATTGTAATAGTTCTTGCCTTTGCTTCTTTATCTAAATGACGTAAATCATGAGCTTGCATCATCGTTTTAAATAATCCTTTGAACATGGAGATAGGATCTTCATAGTGGGCGGGATCAGCTTGAATTTCATCTTTCACGAAATGAAATCCAAAGGTAGGCCAGCGAGGCGAGGAAGGTGAATCGAAAATCCAAATTGGATAATTACTTAAAATACCTCCGTCAACCATATAACAAGGCTGTTTCCATTTTGGTGTTCGCCATTTCACTGGTTCGAAGAGGAACGGAATAGTTCCACTCATTCGTACTGCTTTAGCGATAGAGAAGCGATAATTCGAAAATCCGTAGCTTGGTAAATCATCAGGGAAGACAACCATTTTACCATTGCTTATATCTGAAGCGATAATTTTGAGTTTATTCAAATCAGGTAAGTCTGTAAATAGATGAATTCCTTTTTTTTTAAGCAGGTCTTCGAGCCATTCTTCGAGAAATGCATTTGAATAAATACCTAGAGTAGACCATGCATTTAATCCTTTACCGATAAAGGGAATTCTATCAAGAAAAGTCTTCTTAGTAAATTTGTTATAATCAATGTCAGTTATAATCGTTTTTAATTCGGAACAGGAGTATCCTGCTGCTAGAAGTGCTGCGATAATAGCACCAGCTGATGTCCCTGCTAAACGTTCCCACTCATAACCTTTTTCGGCTAACGCACAAATTGCTCCTACATGTGCAATTCCGCGTACACCGCCTCCTTCGAAAACACCATCAATCTTCATAAACATACTCCCTTTCGGATAATAAAGTGAAACTTTAATCAGTGGGGGTATTCCACGCTGATTATTAGCCCTCACCAATCGAGCTTTTATGGGCAGCCCGACTCCCACCTAACTTCTTTTTTTACAGCCGAATTTTGAGGTGGGAGTCTTACTGCCCGCAAATAGCGGGATAAATTCTGAAATGGCAAAAAAGCACGTATTGTACGTGCTTTTTTACAATAGTTTTTAAGTTTACTAGCAGCCTACAAAGCCGCCCCAACAGCTAGCTCCGATGATGATTAGAAGGATAAATAAAACGATTAATAAAGCGAAACCTCCATAACCACATCCACCGCAACTACCGCCGTAACCGCCGCCGTAACCGCCACAACTACCGCCGTAACCGTAACCACCGTAACCCATGTGGAATTCCTCCTTATATTAAAAGTGAAAATGAACGAGGGAAAGTATACTGTAAGAAATTATGAGATATCATGTTTGTAGGAACAATGTATACTATGCTCTTTTAAACTTGTTCGCGTACGAGGGATGAGCCCGTTTTTTTGAGAGCTTGTTGAATTTACAATGAATGGATTATAATCTTTGTGCTATGATACAAATAAGTATGTAAATGTAAGGAGAATTTATGAAGCAGAAAATTGAAGTATTAATTGATAAATATGAACTAGCGCATTTGAAACAGGAGCTTGTAAATACTATATTTCCTTGTATAAAAGTTGTGCCAAATCAGCAGGAAACAATTGCGATAGGTAGTTCGAAGCTGGGCGGAGTTCCTGATTTGCCGGATGCATTTGAATATCCAACATACAAAGGGAATCCATTACGCTTTATCGCACAATTTAATTTAAGTGATTTACAAAACGTTGGCATGGATCATAATCTTCCTAAGACAGGGATGTTATATTTCTTTAGTATTGAAAATTATTTTGAAGAAGCTGTGAATCCAAGTGAAGCTGGGCGTGTACTTTATTATGATATTCCCGCAGAGCAATTACGAAGAGCAGATGAAGATCAGGTGCAATTTACTCAATGTACAATTTCATTTGAACTTACGTATAAATTACCGGAGCTTTTCATTGAAGATGAGGCGGATTCAGATCGTTTCTTGCAATTACTTGAAGAGCTAATCCCAGACAACTATGATAATCATCAAATGTTTGGAGAACCATTCTCCGTACAAGAAGAAGTATTGTACGAGACCGGACAATATATGGGGATAGATCCGCAGCATATGACGCTTTTATTCCAAATTGATTCTGATTATAAAAATTGTAATATGGTTTGGGGAGAATTAGGAATGCTTTATTTCTGTATTGGAAATGAAGATTTGAAGAATCGACGTTTTGAAAATACATGTTGTGTGTTACAAACTTGCTAAAGAAGGGGTTGTTCTTTTTCTAAAAGAACAACTTTTTTCATAATGTTTATTAATAAATATGCATAATCTCATATGACCTTTTCTGAAAAGTATTGTATACTCTGAAAATATACGATGCTTTTTTTCGTATATTTATAGAATGTAAGGAGTGACGAGATGAGAAAGACAAATAAGTATGTGACGGCTGTCGCACTTTGTTCAACAATTGTAATGGGTGGCTTACATGCGTCGTCTGTATCTTACGCAGCTACTACATCGACTGTAGTGACTACACAATCAGATGCTAAATTATTGGATAATTTTCGAAAAGAATTAAAAAAACACATTGATAATCGAGATGAAAATATTACAATTGCATATAAAACGAAAGATAGAAATGCTAGAGATGTTATGGATCAATTATATAAAGAGTATAGTAAAATTGTAGATGCTGATGAATATGTAAAATATAATGTAGCGTCTACTAAATATTCTATAAAAGGGATGCCAGGGAATTATACGTTCACATTACAAGTGGAGTATCGTGAATCAAAAGAGCAAACACAATATGTAAAGTCTCAGTCGAAAGCAATTGTGAATTCTATCATTAAACAAGGCATGGATGAACATGAAAAAGTGAAAGCTATTCATGATTATGTTGTGAAACATGTATCCTATGATACGTCTTATCAAGCATATACAGCATATGAAGCGTTAGCGAATCGTTCTGCAGTTTGCCAAGGATATACATTGTTAACATATCAATTACTAAAAGAAGCAGGTATTCAATCTCATATTGTAACTGGAAAAGGAAATGGACAAGCTCACGCATGGAATTTAGTAAACATTGATAACAAGTGGTACCACCTTGATACTACGTTTGATGATCCTGTGCCTGATAAAGCTGGGCGTGTAACATATTCATATTTTAATATGTCTGATGACCAATTAAGCAAAGACCATGAATGGGATCGAAGTAAATACCCAGCAGCAACTACAAGTTACTTCAACGAATTAACAAACAAAATAAAAGCCGGTAGTTCAAAAACTGCTGTATATGAACAGATGTTAAAAGAAACAAATTTAAAGTACTTGTCTGCACAATATGGAGCAGAAAATTACAATGAATTTAAGAAAAAATTACAGCAACAATTTGCTTCCAAGCCAGAAAAAGTAGAAGTGCGATATAAACAGTCAATGGATGGAACAATGCAAGATATAAAAAAAGTACTAGATGAAATAACTTGGCCAAAAGGTGCAAAGCGTGTATCTTATCAAGTGGCACCATATAGTGCAATGGCGGGTTATTCATTAGCGACAATTACATTTACGTATTAATTAATGAAGAAGAGCATCTGTAAAAGGTGCTCTTTTTATATTTATTGATTATTCTAGAAAGATTTAGAATTATGTGATAAAATCGAAAAGGAGAGGATGTGAAGGCTGAATGAACTTGTTCGAAAGTAATATATTTACATTGATATATACTTGTCTAGTAATCGGACTTATCGTTTTGTTTTTCATATCATTTACTTTGTTTATCAAAAAAATATTGCAAAATACCGCTGTAAAAAAACAGCATGTTATCAATATGAATCAGAAGCTAGATCGAATTATTGAATTGCTAGAAACAAATAAGAAATAACGATAGAAGAAGTATGAAAAGGGGAAGAGAATGGCCGATTATATAAAAGAATTACGTGAAAAAGTAGGGCATGATTATGTTTTCTTAAACTTTGCGGGTGGTTGTGTATTTAATAAAGAGGGAGAAGTATTACTGCAAAAAAGAGGAGACTTTAATGCTTGGGGCTTTCCAGGTGGCGCAATGGAGATAGGAGAGTCGGCTGCGGAAACTGCGATTCGAGAAATTAAAGAAGAAACCGGGTATGATGTAGAAATAAATGAGCTTATTGGAGTGTACACGAAATATTTTCAAACATATCCGAATGGTGATCAAGCCCAGTCAATTGTGATATTCTTTAAGTTCTCAATCGTTGGAGGGAGCAAAAAAATAGACGGAAATGAAACGTTAGATTTGAAGTTTTTCCCGTTAGACGAAATGCCGCCATTATTTAATAAGCAACATGAAGATTGCTTACAGGATTTATTAGAGAAAAGAGTAGGTGTATATCGTTAACATATAAAAAAGAAGCTAAATGAGATTAGCTTCTTTTTTATGTTCTATTTCCACCAATCATCAAACATTGACGCTGGTACTTGTCTTTTATGCTCACTCACTGTGTAACGTTTTTCAATTTTCTCTGCAACGTCAGCTGGAACTGATTTACCTTCTAAATAATCATCTAATTGATCGTAAGTAATGCCTAATTCTGTTTCATCAGCTTGACCTGGTTTTTCATCTAATAAATCAGCTGTTGGCATTTTTAAATAAAGTCGCTCGTCTGCACCTAATTCTTGTAGTAAAGCACGTCCTTGGCGTTTCGTTAATCCCGTTAATGGTAATAAGTCTGCACCACCATCTCCGAATTTTGTAAAGAATCCTGTTACAGCTTCTGCAGCGTGATCAGTTCCGATAACAAGTAATCCTTGTTGTCCGCCGATAGCATATTGTGTAACCATGCGAATACGTGCTTTTACATTACCTTTATTGAAATCTGTTAATGAATCTCCTAATAAGTTTTCGTACTGATTTGAAAAAGCATCAACAGTTGAAGCGATATCAAAAGCAACAGATTGATCAGCTTGAATAAATTGTAATGCTAATTGTGCGTCATCTTCATCCTTTTGTACTTTGTACGGAAGACGTACGGAGCTAAACGTTGCGTTTCCACCTTCCTTACGAATTTCTTCAACTGCAAGCTGAGCTAAACGTCCTGCTAATGTAGAGTCTTGTCCGCCGCTAATTCCAAGTACAAATCCTTTTGCACCTGTTTTTCTTACATAATCTTTTAAGAAATCAATTCGTTTACGAATTTCTACTTTCGGATCAATTACAGGCTGAACGTGTAATGCTTTCATAATTTGTTCTTGTAATGTCATTATGTTTTCCTCCTATTCATATTAAAACGGTTAATAAGTTTATATGTATATTGGTACATACTTCTATCCTTTATTATTTCGCAAAACTAACGAATATACAATAGGATGCGTGTATGAATATGAATGTAGTAATTATAAGTAAACTTTTTTGTATAAGCAATTTTTTTAAACCTTTCAATAATGTAAGGTTTTTGTCATTTGAATCGATGGAAGATATTTCCGAACCTTACTAATATAAAAACATAGTTAGTAGAAGGGCGGAGAAGTAGTATGAATATTAGAGAACTCGCATTTCGAAATGTGACACGAAATAGACGGACATACTCGGCTTATTTTTTGAGTAGTGCATTTGCAATTATGGCTTTTTTTGTTTATTCATTTTTTGCATTTCATCCAGCATTAAGTGCAGGGACATTAGGACAATATGTATTTGTAAGTATGTCTTTTGCACAGTCTATTATTTACTTATTTACATTTTTCTTTATTTTATATTCTATGGGAATGTTTTTAAAAACGAGAAAGCGTGAGCTAGGGATATTAATGATGCTTGGAATGACGAAATATCAATTAAAGCGACTTATCTTTTTTGAAAATATCATGATTGGCATCGGGGCAATTATTATAGGTATTCTTTCAGGTATGTTGTTTTCAGGTATATTAATTTTTGTAGCTCCATTGTTATTAAAATTAGATATTTCTTTATCTTATTACATACCGAAATCAGCGATTGCTGTAACGAGTGTTATGTTTTTCGTATTATTTATTATCATTTCATTGTTTAGTGCAGGAATGGTTCGTAAAAATAAAATTATGCAATTGTTTAGAGGATCAGCAGAGGCGAAGCCAGAACCGAAAGCATCTATTATTTCTTCTATATTAGCGGTAGTACTACTGGGCGCAGGGTATGTAGGAGCTCTTATGTCACATGGTGCAATGGTATTTATTATGATGATACCTGTCACAACGGTAGTCATTATTGGTACGTATTTACTGTATAAGCAGTTAAGCGTTTTTATTATTCGATTATGTAAAAAAAGTAAACGTTTCTACTGGACAAGAACAAATATTATTACTTTATCAGATTTAGCATACCGTATGAGAGATAACGCGAGAATGTTCTTTATTGTAACGATTATTTCAACTGTAGCATTTTCAGCAATTGGTACATTGGTTGGATTTGCTTCAATGACGAAAGAAATTATGAACAGACCAATTTCGTTTCACTATCATTCTAAGCAAGGAAATAGTAATGAATCACAGCATCTGAAAATCATTGACGAAGGATTAAAGAAACATAATATAGCAGCTTCAAAAATAAATATTTCATCGAAGAAAACTGAGGAGCAGTCGTTAAGAAGCGCCATTTTTATAAAAGAAGCTGATTATAAGGAATATGCGAAGTTAACTGGAGAACCTTTCAATACATTATCAGGTAAAGAAGCTTTATTTTTATCAACAGAAATACCAGGACCACCGATAAAAGAAAGAAAAGAAATTTCTTTATCAAATATTAATGAGACTTTAAAAGTGAAAAAAATTAATACTTCTTCACTAAGTAAAATACTTATGGGTAATGTGTATGTGATTTCTAACAATCAATATGATTTATTACAAGATGGATTTACAGAAGTAAAAGATTATATGTATAAAACGAAAGGAACGAAAGATGAAATTGAGATTGGTAAAGAGCTTACGCATCAGCTTAAGCCTTATCAAGAATATTCAACGTTTAGTGCAGAAGAGTACGATCAAAATCAAAGTTTACAAATTGCGGGGCCAATTTTATTTGTAGGTTTCTTTATTGGTATTGTATTTTTCGTTTGTGCGGGAAGTTTTCTATACTTCCGATTATTTTCTGATTTAGAAGATGATGCTCGTTTATTTGAAATGATTCGAAAAGTTGGATTAACAAGAGGAGAATTATCGAAAGTGGTCACAATCCGCTTAGCGCTTTTATTCTTCGTTCCAATTGGGGTTGCAACATTACATGGGGCAGTAGCATTAACGGCATTAGGACAAATGTTTGAGTACTCACTTTTTAAAGAGAATATGGTTGTATTAAGTATTTTCATAGGTATCCAAGCTCTATACTTCATACTTATACGATCTCGTTATTTAAAACAATTGAAAGAAAGATTGAATATTCGTTGAATGTGTTTTTTTAACTTTCGTACTATATTTTCTAAAAAGAGGCAACCATTACCAAATATATAGTGATAAAATGAAAATAGCGAGGTGAAAAAATTAATAGAGAGTAAGGGGGGAGTAACATGAAAGCAACAGGAATTATTCGAAAAGTAGATGAATTGGGACGGATAGTTATTCCTAAAGAATTACGAGATGTATTAGGAATACAAATTAAATCACCACTTGAAATTTTCGTAGAAGAAGACAAAGTCATCTTACAAAAATATCAACCTTACAATGCTTGTCAAATAACAGGTGATGTTTCAGAACAAAATATTTCATTAGCAAATGGAAACATTACTGTTAGTATAGAAGGAGCAAAACATGTAATAAAAGAAATTGAGCAGTTTTTGAACAAGAGTGAGATTTAGTTTTAATTTATATTATTCTTTTGAAAAACTGAAAAATAAAAGGACCATTTAATAGGTCCTTTTATTTTGTTTATTGAGAAATATTTGAAAGGAAGGAAAATGGAGCGAATAAAACGAATCTTAAATCTAAAGTAGTGGTCTGAAATGAAAATAATACATTTTCAGGAGGGATTACGATGAACAGTAGTACAGCAAATAAACAAAAAGGTATTAAATTAATTCCGTTTACCGTAAATAAAGTGGTTGAACAAGTAAACGAAATTCCACCAGGCGTACAACTGATTCACGCTCCGGAAGTATGGGAAAAGAGTGCAAAAGGGAAAGACATTGTCGTTGCCGTTTTAGATACAGGTTGTGATATAAATCATATAGATTTAAAGGATCGTATTATTGGTGGAAGAAATTTCACAAAAGATTATGAAGGGGATCAAAATACTTATCTTGATAATAATGGGCATGGTACTCATGTAGCGGGTACAATTGCAGCCACTGAAAATGGAGTAGGTGTTTTAGGTGTAGCACCACTTGCTAAATTGTTAGTATTAAAAGTATTAGCAGGAGACGGTTCTGGAAGTTATGAGCAAATTATTGAGGCAATTCATTATGCAGTGAATTGGAGGGGACCGAATAAAGAGAAAGTGAGAATTATTTCAATGTCCCTTGGTGGTCCACAAGATGTACCAGAGTTACATGAAGCTATTCAAAATGCAGTAAAGCAGGACGTACTTGTCGTATGCGCTGCAGGAAATGATGGAGATTGTAATGATGATACTGAAGAATTAGATTTTCCAGGTGCTTATTCTGAAGTAATTGAAGTAGGTGCTGTTAATTTAGAGCGGAAAATTTCATGCTTTAGTAATTCAAATCAAGAAATTGATTTAGTAGCGCCAGGTGATGAAATACTATCTACGTATCCAGAGGGGAAATATGCGGTATTAAGTGGTACTTCAATGGCGACACCGCATGTCGCTGGGGCATTAGCACTTCTTATTAAGCAGTGCGAGAGAGAATATGGTAGAAAGCTATCAGAGCCGGAAATATATGCGCAACTTATTAAAAGAACCGTACCTTTAGGATATGAGCGTACATCTGAAGGAAATGGATTAATAGATTTGTCCCGCATTAACGGGTAGTAAGACTCCTACCTCAGAATGTGGCTGTAAAGCAAAGAAGTTAGTTGGGAGATCAACTGCCCGTAAAAGCCCGATTGGTTCAACTAATAATCAGTGGGGGATGAATAAAACCCCCCACTGATTAAAGTTTCACTTTATTAAAAGAATAGGAATTACTAAAAAACATCTCATACGCATATGAGATGTTTTTTAGTATGGTTCTGTCGCGTTTAATACGACATTTAATAAGCCCGGAAATCTAGCATTCAAGTCTTCTTCTCGAATTGAAATAAAACGCTGTGGAGAATAGTTTAAGAAGATTACAGACAGAGTATATTGATTTATATTATTTACATTTTACAAACTCTGAAACAAGTTACATAGATTCAATTGGAGAGCTTATCCGTTTAAAAGAAGAGGGGAAAATTCGTTCAATTGGGATATCAAATGTAAATGTAGAACAATTAAAAGAAGCGAATCGATATGGAGATATAGATGTTAATCGCCTTACAATATGCTAGATCGTAATGCAGAGGAAGAACTTTTACCGTATTGTATTGAAGCGGGTATTTCATTTATTCCATATGGGCCACTTGCTTTTGGAATATTAGGCGGTAAATATACAGAAGATTTTAAAGTGAATGAAAAAGATTGGCGCAATGGCGTAAATCTTTTTGAGGAAAATACATATAAGAAAAACTTTAAGAGAGTTGAAAAGTTAAAAGGTTTAGCCAAAGAAAATAATATAGCAGTGTCTCACTTAGCGTTAGCATGGCTATTAAATAAACCAGGAATCGATGCTGTTATTCCTGGTGGAAAGCGTGCAGAACAAATAAGAGAAAGTGTAAAAACAGTGGACGTTTCATTGAATGAGAAGGATATGAAAAAATTGAATCTATATTAGAGGATTGATAGGAAAGAGGGATATCACCCTTTTTCCATATATAAGGAGATGGCATAAATGAAAAGAGTAGTAGGATTAGGGAATTTAACAGGTAATATTTTGGGGCCTAGAATCTTGAATAAAATCGGCTTTAGCATGTCTTTCTATGGTGGAATTGTATTTACAGCACTTCTATATGTATTACTGCCATACTTAAATAACATAATTTTTGTTGAATTATTCTTTTTCATTTTATTTTTTGTAGCAGGTATATTATTTGTATTAATGATGGGACGTTTACAAAACTTGTCGAGTACAGCAAGGGGAACAGGTGCAGCACTTGCCAATGCCTCTATGTATATTGGACAAATGATTGGAGCGGTAGTAGCTGGTGGATTATTTACTGTTTCCCATAATTTTATGTTTATAGGATGTTTTACGGCACTATTATATATAATCTCTTTACTTTTGTTTAGGAAAAGTGAAAAACTTTCTGTAAAAAATGAGAAGGGAATTGCATCATAGAAGCGTTATAAAGAAAAAGCACTGTTTTAGTTATGTACTAAAACAGTGCTTTTCGTTTAGATTGAATAGTTGCTGCATTTTCATCATGTATTCCTGCTTCTTCAATAATTCGCTTTTTTACTTTATTTAATAGATGGTCTACTGCTTCACCAAAATAGTTAGCTTCGCTTTTTGTGCGGGCTTCTCGTAAACATTTATAGTTTTCTAGCAGTTCCTCTTTTTCGGTGTTTGTTAAGAAATCTTCTATTTTCTTTTTTGTCATACGAAACACCCTTTCTTCTGACAAACGACGCAATAGAAAATATTTATTTTTTATTATAACAATAATTTTTAAAGAAAGTATAGATTAACGTCGTAATAGTTTGTCAATTTCTTGAATTTTCTCATCAGCTTTCCCAATTTGCGTGTTTTTAGCCTGTTCACCACCTAAAGCTTGATGAAGTAAAAATGTTTGACCTGAAATGGCAGTTACAATAGATACTTTTATAATTTCTTTTATTGTGGTGACATCGAATAAAACGAGTCCAAGAAGTGCAGCTAGGCAACCGGTCAATATATCGGTTAAAAACCCAAAGTGGAAAAACGTTTTTAAACGGCGTGGAAGCAATAACTTGCCTTGGTTATTGATCAGATGGGAAACGAAGCCAGTAATGCCACCAACTAGAACAGCAGTTAGCCATTGATACATTTCCATCGAATCCACTCCTTTTAGTGAATAAGATTCGATTTTTTCATATTGATTCCTTTTAATATTTCATATAAGCATATTGAGAAAGTTTGTTTGGGTATATTCCTTATTCAATTTAATTATAACAGAAAATTTCGATATATTTCAGTCTATTATATGAACAACTTTTACAATAATATGAATGCAGAAAGGGGTGCGTGATATGAATATAGATTATCGAATAAGAGGTGTAGATGGTTATACAAAAAATATAGGGGAACTAGTAAGTATGATGGAGCACACGCGGGCAGTAACATTACAGGAAATAAATGATTTAGCAGTGGAGCGATTGGATTTAATAATGCCAAGTGGTGAGAATTCAATTGGTGCTTTACTAAAGCATATAGCGGCTATAGAAAAAGTCCATCAGCTTATTTCTTTTCAAAATCGTGATTTTACAAAAGAAGAATTAGAAATATGGGAAGATGCACTGTATTTAGGGGAAGCGGGGAGAACTATTCGTGGTTATGAAATACAGTATTATGTACAACTTTTACAGAAAGTCCGAGAGGAAACATTAGAGTGTTTGAGACAACAGGATGATGAATGGCTAATTTCAGAAAGAAAGTGGCCTAATGGTGTAGCGTATAATCAGCACTACCTTTGGTTTCACGTGCTAGAAGATGAAATTAGTCATCGTGGACAAATTAGAATGCTAAAAAATAAGTTATTTGAAAATTACGTTAAATAAGGTAGCTTTTTAAAGAGATATTCCATATAATGAGAGTAATTAAAATGAGAACGGGGTGATGTATTATGGCAAAATTAACTTATATGAATAATAAACCAAATACAAAGGTGGATGGAAAGGGCGATACTATATAAGTGAGCGCACTATCCTTCCACTTAGCTTAAACTAGGGAGGATATCAATTTGAATCAAAATATTTTAGAATCGTTCGGCTGGGATTCTTTTTTTGAAGAACAAGCTGTGGAGAACTATGAAGTAGGGCGTATTTTACTTGAGCATAAGCATATATATCGGATTATTTGTAATGATGGTGAATATGTAGCGGAACTGTCTGGAAAATTTCGTCATGAAGCGTTAACGAAGGGCGATTATCCGGCAGTTGGTGATTGGGTGTATATAAAGAAAATAGAAGGAGAGAGAAAGGCGATTATTCATCGCGTTTTTCCAAGGAGAAGCTCTTTTTCTAGACAAGAGGCTGGCTACCGAACTGAGGAACAAATTATAGCTACGAATGTGGATTATCTATTTTTAGTAAATGCTCTTAACCATGATTTCAACGTAAGAAGGATGGAACGTTATTTGCTATTGGCTTATGAAAGTGGTGCAATGCCTGTTATTGTTTTAACGAAGAGCAGCTTATGTGAAGATGTGGAACAGAAAATTACAGAAACTGAAGCAGTAGCAATCGGTGTTCCAATCTTCGTTGTTGATAGCTTAGCGTACGTTGGAATCGAATCATTACAACAATTTGTAGCTCCAGGTAAAACAATTGCTTTAGTTGGATCTTCAGGGGTAGGGAAATCCACTTTGTTAAATGCATTAATAGGAACAGATGTAGCTAAGACCGGAGATATACGTGAAGAAGATAGTAAAGGGAGACATACGACAACTCATCGTGAGTTGTTCCAACTACCGAGTGGCGGTTTAGTAATTGATACTCCTGGTATGAGGGAACTTCAACTTTGGGAAGGAAGTGCGGCAATTCAAACCACATTTTCTGATATTGAAGATCTTGCAAAAACATGCCGCTTTCGAGATTGTAAACATGAAGGTGAACCAGGATGTGGAGTACGCAGTGCTATAGATAATGGACTTATAGCGGTAGAGCGCTTGCTAAGCTATAAAAAGCTGCAAAGAGAACTGGCATATGTTATGAGAAAACAAAACATTACTCTAGCAAGAGCAGAACGAGATAGATGGAAAAAGATTTCTAAACAACATAAAAAAATGTAAAAAACCAAAGGGTATATTCCTTTGGTTTTTTATATTTGTAAATTTTATAATAATATTATTCATATATATAGACAAAAAGAATTTATTTGTTTAAACTTTACAAAGTGTTCATCAAACAAAATTGTAAAAATAGAACTAGGGAATGGAATATATTCATAACTAACTCTATATTATCTTTAAAACTTAATATTGAAATGCAGGAGGTTTATAATGAGTAAACTATTAAGTTGGTTTCGAGATATGAAAGTAGCAAAGAAGTTATTAACTTCATTTTTTGTTATTTTAATTGCGGCTGTCTCTGTTATTGGGGGCATGTCTTATCAAACAGCTAAAAAGAATTTTGAGTCACAAATTATGAGTAGCGCTCAGGATAATATAAAAATATTGGATAATTTAATTAATCAAATGATTGAAGCGAAATTCAACGATGTAAATAATTTTGCACGATTGATTCATAGTGATATGTATCAAGGCGATAATCAAGATGAATTAAGGAAAATGTTATCTCAATATATCAACTTAAATAAAGATGTTGAACAAGTATATGTTGCAGGAAATGATAAGAAATTTATGCAAGAACCAAATATACAAATGGCAGCAGATTACGATCCAACGACACGTTCTTGGTATAAAGATGCAGTGAATAAGCAAGGTGGAATTGTTGTCACTGAACCATATAAGGCACAAGGAAATGGACATATTGTCGTAACAATTGCAAAACAAACAGAAGATAAAAATGGTGTTGTTGCAGTAGATTTAAGCTTAGATAATTTATTAAAAACAACAAAGTTAATCAATATTGGTAAAAAAGGCTATGCTTTCATTTTAGATGGGAAGCATAAAGTAATTGCCCACCCTCAAGAGAAATCGGGTGACAAAGCAGATGATGCTTGGGCTAAGAAAATTTATGAAGATAATCATGGGACTTTTTCATACTCTTATGGTGGTAGTGAGAAGAAAATGGTATTCGCTACAAATTTAAAAACAGGTTGGAAAATCGGTGGGACGATGTACTCAAATGAAGTAGTTGAAGCTGCTCAACCTGTTTTTTATAATATGTTAATTGTTATGCTGATTTCATTAGTTGTAGGAGGAGCGCTTATTTATTTCGTGACACTTTCAATTACGAAACCGTTAAAGAAATTAGTTGTCACTTCTAAAGAAATAAGTGAAGGGGACTTAACTCAAACGATTCAAATACATTCAAATGATGAAATTGGTCAACTTGCTAAAGGGTTTAATGAGATGACCCATTCATTACGTACATTAATTGGAAGGATTAATACTTCAGCAGGGCATGTTGCTGCTGCATCTGAAGAGTTAACAGCAAGCGTCAGACAAGCAAGTGAAGCGACTGAACAAATTACAATGGCAATGGATGAAATATCAAGTGGGGCAACGACGCAAACATCAAGTGTTGAAAATGGTGCCATGTTACTGTTTGATGTAACAGAAGGGATTCAGCATGTAGCAAATAGTTCATTATCTATTAATGCTGCTTCTGCTCATACTCGTGAAAAAGCAGAAGATGGCGGAAAACTAGTCGGAAAAACAGTAAATCAAATGCAGTCTATTGCGGAATCTGTTTCACAATCAGATGCTGTTATTCAGTTGTTGAATAACAAATCAAAGCAAATTGGTGATATTTTAGAAGTAATTCAAAATATTGCAGATCAAACCAATCTTCTAGCTTTAAATGCAGCAATTGAGGCTGCAAGAGCTGGTGAGCATGGAAGAGGCTTTGCAATTGTTGCTGATGAAGTACGAAAGTTAGCAGAACAATCTAGCGTATCATCAAGTGAAATTAGTAAATTAATTTGTGAAATACAAGATGATATGAGTAAGACAGTAAAATCTATGAATAATGTAAATGAAGAAGTTCAATCTGGACTTGTTATCGCAAATGAAACGAAACAAAATTTCGCTGAGATTTTACAATCTACAAATGAAATTGCTGATCAAATAAAAACGATGGTTGAAACGGCTAATGGAATGTCAAAAGGTGCAAATGAAGTATCTATTTCAGTTGGTCAAATTGCAATGACAGCACAAAATAACTCGACGAGTACACAAAGTGTTGCTGCGTCAGCTGAGGAGCAACTGGCTTCCATGGAGGAAATTGGTTCTGCAGCTGGTACATTATCTCAAATGGCTGAAGAGTTACAAGTGTTAATTGAAAGGTTTAAAGTGTAAAAGAGGAGGCTGTCTCAAAATAGCATTTGTGCTATTAGAGACAGCCTTTTTAGCTAATAGGTAAAGGGAAACAGGGGGATATAAATGATTAGAGGTTCACTTTATTTAATGTTTGTCGAAAAATAGAGGAATTTGTTTAGTGGGTGTATAATTAATATAATATAGACTACGTTTAAAGGAGATCATTATGGGAGTGTATTGGGGGACGAAAAGACATTCATGGCTTAGTTATGTCTCATTTTGGTTAAGTATTTTATTCTTTGTTGTTTTTTTAATTGAAGTGTTTGTATTTAAAACACTTTCAAATAGCTCATTACAAATCGTTAAATACTTTTATTTTATATTTGTACCATTAAACATCATTCTTAGTTTAAGGTTATTATCTAGGAAGAATGAAAAGAAAGTATTACCGATTTTTAGTTTAATTGTATCGCTATTATTTGCAAGCTTAATTATAGTTTTAGCATTAGTAGCGACGGGGAAATTTTTTTGAGGGAAGAGTGATACAAGTCACTCTTCTTTTTTATATAAAATCCAAAATATTTATCCCGCTATTTTCGGGCTGCCCGTAAAAGCCTGATTGGTGTGGGCTAATAAAACAGTAGGAGATTAGTTGTCAACAAAAAGCTATACTAGTGAGCAGAGAATGAAATAAGAATACTATATGTTTTATATGTGTTTATGAAGCAAATGAATGGGGTAAGATTCTTGATATATGGTACAATAAACATGGATAGTGATAGAGATAAAGGGTATATAAAATACTCATCGTTTTTTAGTAAGAGAGGGGTTATCTTATGCTATACGAGGATTTGGTGACATTATTTCAAGTTGCTCCACTAGAAGCGGGAAGAGACGGCTGGAAATATATAATCCAGGAACAAAATGATAAATATGAAATTGTTGATGAAATGTTAAAAAAACAAATGAGTGTTGAATTGTATTTTAATGAATATGATGAGGTGAAAATCACTTTATATAAAGATGGAAGCCCCATTACTACTATGCAAAGAATTGCTATTTCGAAAGTTGAGTTAGACGAAGAGGAAGATGGCATTCAATTCGTTTTAGAACGCATGCCAAGTCGAATGATTCGATTGCAATTAAAGCCATACCTTGCAGTGGAGATGGGGCCATACTGGGAAGTATGTGAAGACTGTGAATGAACATGAAAAAGCATCCGTATACACGGATGCTTTTTCATGTTTTTTGAAGTTGTTTACAAGCAATAATCGGTAGTAGAATGATGCTCACCCAACCGATAATAGGATATAAAATATGAAGAAGCTCACTATAACCGATGTAACTAAAGCAATAACTAATTAGTAATATGAAGTAAATAATATGGTTACTTTTCCATCCGGTAATGGATTGCATTTGTTTTGTCATTCCGAATATATTCCCAACTAATGTTGTGAACACTTCACCAAAAATGATAAGAACAAAGAAAAAGTGGAAAGTTGCATTAAACCTTCTTACAACTTCAGCCATTGGGATGTTGTATTGATAAAATTGTTCAACTGATAATATTGCTAAGTGGCTACATAATAAAATAAAGCAAAGCCCTGCGCCTCCTAAAATACCACCCCATAAAATAGCTTTTCGATCTTTTACTTCACTGGCCAATGGAACGAGAACACTTTGGGCGAGAGAAAGATTTAATGCGACATATGTAATTGGGCTAGTAATCCATTTCATATTCCAACTTTCTGTAGGAACGGTGTTACTAATAGGAGTTGAATCATGAATAAAAGTTGTAATGGCGAGTCCGATAATAAAGATCATCATAATAGGTACAACGAGCGTATTTACTTCAAAAACACCTTGTAATCCTCGGCTCCCAATAATGAGACAGGCGATGACTGTGATGAAAATGCCAAGTTGTCTTGGAAGGCGGAGTTGTTCTTCAAATACTGCTCCGGCTCCTGATAACATAACGCTCGTTACACCAAATAATACGAGTAATAATAATGTGTTTACGACATTTCCAAATACATCCCCAAATAAGTATTTGTTGAATTCTTGAGCTGAAAATGCCCCGATTTGTGATGAGAGTAACATCATCTTAGTGCCGAGCCAAATAAAAAAAAATCCACTTATACATATGCCAATTGTCCCGTACAATCCGTTAACTGTAAAGAATTCAACAATTTCTCGCCCAGTAGCAAATCCAGCTCCAACGACAGTTCCGATATAAGTAGCAGCGACTTTCTTTGCTACTTGCCATTGTTGATTGTCCATGTTATCCCTCTTTCTTCTATGATGAGCTTGACTTACTACTATGCATATGTGTAAGCTTGGACGATTAGACATATGAAGTAGTTGAAAGAATACATGAATTATATGATATTAGGGAAATATTAAAGATGTTAAAACTTTGTTACATATAAGCTGTTCATTCGAGAGAATAGGAAATGTATGGTAGAATGTAATTGAATTATTAAAAGATAATAATTATAAAATGATAAGAGGAGTGGATTGTATGAGTACGAAAACAAATGTTGTTGAAGTATTAAACAAGCAGGTAGCAAACTGGAATGTGTTATATGTGAAATTGCATAATTATCATTGGTATGTGACAGGACCACACTTCTTTACATTACATGAGAAATTTGAAGAATTTTATAATGAGGCTGGAACATATATTGATGAGTTAGCAGAACGTATTTTAGCGTTAGAAGGAAAACCGTTAGCGACAATGAAAGAGTATCTAGCAACTTCAACTGTGAGCGAAGGAACAAGCAAGGAGTCTGCAGAAGAAATGGTACAAGCTTTAGTAAACGATTTTTCTGCACTCATTCAAGAGTTAAAAGAAGGTATGGAAGTAGCTGATGAAGCTGGTGATGAAACATCGGCTGATATGTTATTAGCAATTCATACGACATTAGAACAACATGTATGGATGTTAAGTGCATTCTTAAAATAAAAAATGGATTAAAAAACTCTATTGAAAAATTCTTTCAATAGAGTTTTTTATAATTTTTCAGTTTTCTTTTATGCTATAATATAGTGAAAAGGAGGCGATGCGATGTTTCGCTTTTTCAGAACTGGAAAAGAAGAGAGGGAAATTACGAAAGACGAATTAGAGCAAGCGATGGCTAAGTTTCTAGAAACGAATGCTAATATCGTTTATACGGTCTTAGTAAATGATGATTACACTGTAAATTATGATTTGTTAAAGCCCTATTTACCTGCATTTCCAACAAATCTTTTTCTTATTACGAAGGAAACGCTTGAAGTATTTGAACATACAGAAGAAAATTTAAAACTAGTTAAAGAAATTGATGTCGTACAAAAGGCAGTAGATCAATATGTAACTGAAAAAGAAATGTTCCCAATTGTTGAAAATAGCGAAGATCGCCTCGTATGCGGAATGAAGCTAGGACCTTACTTAAATCGTATATTAAAAAGAAACTTATATATTTCAGAAAAACATTATTTAGTTTCAAGTAAACCAGATAAGAAAAAAAAGAATAGTAGGTAGATGTGATGCAAACAACAATAAATATATTGTTGTCTTTTTTTTGGTTATTAAAATATTGATTTTTCAGTCTATTTAATTTTATACTAAAACTAGTAGATAGAAAGAAGCGATGTATTATGCGTATACATACATTAGTTAGTAAATATCATTCTGAGAATCGGCTATTGTTAAGTTATAGAATACACCGTGACCACAGAATGGTTTAATAGTTCGAGAAATAAGTAAAAAGGTTACGGGGGAACTACAATATGAAAAATAACATGACGTATATTAAGTTGTTAAATGAAACGTTAGATTGTTATGCAAATAAAGGAAGTTTTGAAGCGTACACTTATATAATGGAACATGCTAAAGGTGTAGTGGGGAATGAGGCACAAATATATAATTTTAAATATGCGCTTGCAAGTGCAGCAGGACTTGAAGAAGAAGCGTTACATTTAATGAAGGAAGCTATTATGGACAATGGATTTTGGTATGGAAATGAGTATTTAATCTCCGACGACGATTTAAAACCACTACATAAATTTGAAGAGTTTCATAAAATGGTTCAATTATGTAAAGAAAGAGAAGAATTAGCAAAGAAAACAGTACGAGCAGACGTGAAATATATTTACAGCAAGAAAAAGGGAAATCTACTACTTACAATGCATGGTGATCAAGAAAATATACAAATAATAGAACCATATTGGAAATCAGTTTTGACACAAGATTATACGTTAGCTTTACCACAGTCTTCGCAAATTCAGTTTTCAGATGGGTTTGTTTGGGATGATATAGATAGAGGGAAAGAAGAATTAAAAGAGCATTACGATAAGTTTATAGAAAATCATACAGTACAAAATGTAGTAATTGGTGGTTTTTCTGCTGGAGCAAGAATAGCTTTATATACTATTTTACAAAAAGATATAAATGTGGATGGTTTTATTTTTATGGCACCGTGGCTTCCAGAGATTGAAGAATGGAATGAGTTGCTGGGGATGTTACAGGATAAAGGTATAAAGGGATATATAATATGTGGCGATCAAGATGAAGATTGTTATGAAGTCACGCAGCAATTTGTACAGTTATTAAAGGATAAAGATATAGAACATAAGTATAAAGTTGTGCCTAACTTAAAACATGATTATCCTAATAATTTTGATGAGTTATTAAAAGAAGCTATTGAATATATAGGAAGCAAAAACAATATGTAGTAAGAAAGGGAGATACATCATATGTGATGTATCTCCCTTTTGAAATTATAAATTAAAAGCGTCAGCCAATAAGCGATAAGAGTTTAATTTGTCTTCAAATTGATGTGTGATTGTGACAATCATAAATTCTTCGGTATTGTATGCTTTGCTTAAGTTTAATATTTTTTCTTTCACAGATGATGGGTCACCGACGATCATACGTTGGCGATTTTCTTTAATGCGGAATAGGTCATAAGCACTATACGAATAATTTTGAGCAGTTTCGATAGACGGAGTACCAGTAGTCCGTTTTCCTTGTTCTAGTAATAAGATTGATAAATCTAAACTAGAAGCAATTTTTTCTGCTTCTTCGTTTGTTTCGGCACATATTACAAAAATAGCGACGATTGATTTTGGTTTATCCCCTAAAAATGAAGGCTGGAATTGTTCCTGGTAAGCCCTCATAACTTCTGGACCTCCGAAGCCATTAATAAATTGTGCAAATGCAAAAGAAGCTCCATTGTGCGCCGCAATTTTAGCACTCTCTCCACTAGAACCGAGCATCCACATTTCAGCTGATGTTTGGATTATAGGAGTAGCTTTTAAGTTTGCATAGTGATGGTTTTCAGGTACTTTATCATGTAAGTACATTGCAACATCTGCAATTTGTTCCGGGTATTGATCAAGTGAGACCATTTTTCCTTCTTGTAATGCACGAGTTGCTATCGGCATACCACCAGGTGCTCTACCAATACCAAGGTCGATGCGGTTTGGATAAAGTGCTTCTAAAACACGGAAATTCTCGGCGACTTTATATGAACTATAATGTGGCAACATAACACCGCCAGAACCAACTCTAATACGATTCGTTTTCGCTGCAATATGAGAAATGAGTATTTCTGGACTTGAACCAGCTAAGCTTACAGAATTATGGTGCTCGGATACCCAAAAACGTGTAAATCCGAGTTTTTCAACTTCTTGTGCAAGCGTAACTGTATGTGAAAAAGCTTCAACCGCTGTGCTACCATCTGAAATAGGTGATTGGTCTAATACACTTAATTTGATCATAGAATATACCTCTCAATCTTAATGTACATCCTATTATATATTTACTTACGAAAAATGCGTAATGAAATGCTCAAAAGGAAAAGCGGATAATATTTTATCCGCTTTTAACGAGAAAACCCTCGTTCATAATGATTCATTTCGACTAAGTTTAAAATATATTCGTAGTTATCAATTTCTAGATATATTTGCTTGCGTTCTTCTTCAGTAAGTTTAACGCTAGTAAGTTTTTTACAAAGCTGCTCTTTCTTTAATTCTAAATGTTTTTTTGTTGCGTGATAGTCGTAAGTACGTTTCATGTGTATTCACCCTTTCCCTACAGTTACTATATATATTTATTGTATGAAGCACGTAGAAGGGGGAGAGCTACACCATATGTATTTTTAGTGAATCTTCAAATTGATATGGTGTTATGTTTAAGGGGGTTTATGAATAAAATGCACTAAACCACTAATGCACATTTTATGAAGTAAGGGGTGGGATTGTGCAAAAAGATATAATGTTTGATACACAGGCAGATGTAAAGATAATAGAGAAGGGATTGCAAAAGACAACACGTCCGAAACAAATTATTATAGTTGGGGCCGGTATGGCTGGATTAGTTTCGGCATCTTTACTGAAGGACGCAGGTCATCAAGTAAAGATTTTTGAAGCGAATAATCGTGTAGGAGGCCGAATTGAGACAGTCAGAATGGAAGATACCGGATTATACTTAGATGTTGGGGCGATGAGAATTCCGTATTCGCATACATTAACGATGGCATATATAAGAAAGTTTGGGCTACAGGTGAGCCCTTTTATTAATAGAAATGAAACAGATATTATTTATGTCAATGGCCGGAAAACGACATTGAAACAATACGAAAAAGACCCGAGTATTTTAAGGTATCCTGTTGAGATGAATGAAGAAGGGAAAACTTCTGAGGAATTATTATTGTTAGCAGTTCAACCAATTATAAATTTTATTAAAAGAAACCCAGAGAAAAATTGGGACGTTGTAGAAAAGGATTTTGGGAAGTACTCTACAGGGCAGTTTTTAAAGTATCATCCTTATCAATATAATACGTATTTTTCACCGGTAACGATTGAAATGATAGGAGTTCTACTAGACTTAGAAGGTTTTTTGGAAAGGTCATTCATTGAGACATTACGTTTTTTATACATTATGCAAGAGGAAAGCGGATTTTGCGAAATAATAGATGGGAACGATAGATTACCAAAGTCATTTTTACCACAATTAGAAGAAAATATTATATATAACCAAAAATTAATGAAACTACATCAACAAGCTAATGGTGTGACAGCTTACTATAGGAATGAGGAAACTTTTGAATATAGTAGCATAACAGGTGATATAGTTATTGTTACAATCCCTTTTTCAACAATGCGATTTGTGGAAGTAGATCCATTTGATTCTATATCTCATGCGAAATGGAAAGCAATTCGTGAATTGCATTATATGCCAGCTACAAAAATAGGAATTCAGTTTAAAAGTCGTTTTTGGGAGGACCAAGGGCAATTAGGGGGGAGAATTATAACAGATCTTCCTATTCGTTATGCCTATTACCCAAGTCACGGCATCGGTTCAAAAGGACCAGCCATAATGCTTGGGAGTTATACGTGGTCATACGATGCATTGCTATGGGATGGTTTATCAAGAGGTGATCGCATCTATTACACACTACAAAATTTAGCAACAATATTAGGTGAGCAAGTATATGATGAGTTCATGTCTGGAATATCAAAAAGTTGGACATTAGATCCATATGCACTGGGAGGGTTTGCACTTTTTCAAGCTGGTCAAGAATCTGAATTACAACCAGCCATTGTAAAACCTGAGGGGAGAATATATTTCGCTGGAGACCATACAACACTATATCACGGATGGATTCAAGGTGCGATTGAATCTGGAATTCGTGTGGCGGCTGATGTGAATGAGGAAAATGTATAAAATTCAGAAATTTCTTTACTGTATAACTTGAGATGGATATTATTATATATAAAAGAATTATAAGGAGTGGTTATATTGAATCCGTTATTATTCGATTTTCCTACTGAATTTAATACTGAAAGGCTTTTTATTCGAATGCCAAAACCAGGTGATGGTAAGGTTGTATATGAAGCGATTCAAGCTTCAATGAAAGAATTAAAGCCTTGGATGGTTTTTGCACAAAAAGAGCAAACAGAGGAAGAAATAGAAGAGAGTATTAGAAAATCGCATATTCAATTTTTGCAGCGTGAGGATTTGAGATTACTAGTGTTTTCGAAAGAAACAGGTGAATTTATTGCATCTGCCGGATTACATCGTATTAATTGGGATATACCTCAATTTGAAATCGGGTATTGGATTGATTCAAGGTTTAGTGGAAAGGGCTATATGGTAGAGGCTGCAACAGGTATAACGGATTACGCTTTTGCTGAACTGAAAGCAAATCGCGTAGAAATTCGATGCGATTCTCTAAATAAGAAGAGTAGAGCGATACCTGAGAAATTAGGCTTTAAATTAGAGGGTATTTTAGAAAGTGCGAGTGTTGCGGTAGAGGGAAATGGATTAAGGGATATGTGTGTGTTCGCTATGACGAGAAATACATATGAAAAAGAAGAGCTGTAAAGTAACAGCTCTTCTTTTGTATGCATTAGGGTACAGGATGTCCATTAGAGCTTTCGAAAATTGTAAACCATTGTTGGCGATCTAAATTAACTTTTGTTGCCATTGCAGCTGTTTTTACTCGATCTAATTTGCCAGAGCCAACAATTGGCATCATTTTTGCTGGATGAGCAAGTAACCATGCATACATAACAGTATCAATGCTATCAACGCCTAGTTCAGTAGCGATTTTTTGTAAAGTTTCACGTAAACGTACAGCACGTTCAGTTTGGCCAGTAAAGATTTCACCACCAGCAAGAGGTGACCAAATCATTGGATTGATTCGTTTTTCTTGGCATAAATCAATAGTACCTTTTTCAAAATGCTCAAGCTGCATCGCAGATACTTCGATTTGATTTGTAATAAGCGGGAAGTCTAAATACGAACTTAACATATTAAATTGAGAAGGTAAAAAGTTAGAAACACCGAAGTGACGAACTTTTCCTTCTTGTTTTAAGCGTAAGAACGCTTCTGCCACTTCATTTGGATCCATGAATGGATCGGGACGATGAATGAGCAGTACATCAATATAATCTGTATGTAAGTTTTTTAATGAATCCTCCGCGCTTTTTATAATATGTTCTGCACTCGTATTGTAGTGAGCGACATATCGTTCTGGAAATTTCGGTGATGGGGGAGCGATTCCACATTTTGTGATGATTTGCATGTTTTCGCGTAAGGAAGGCTTTAGTTGTAACGCTTCTCCAAACAATCCTTCACATGTATATCCACCATAAATATCAGCGTGATCAAAAGTAGTAATCCCCATATCCATACAAGCTTCAATAAAAGAAAGTAATTCTTGTTTCGTCATATTCCATTCTGCTAAACGCCAAAATCCTTGAATAATACGAGAAAATTCTAGTGTTTCGGTCATTTGAACTCGTTCCATTATAAGTACCTCCTTGATGAATAATAATATTTTTGAAAAGGCTTTCTTGCTAAATACTATTATATAGTTACCCGGTTGTACATACAATAAATATGTTTTGCTACAAAAACGATTTTCTCTATATGCTATAATGTAGAAACATAGAGCAATAAGGAGATGTAAGGGATGATTCCAGTAACAATATTAACGGGTTTTCTTGGATCAGGGAAAACGACATTATTAAACCGAATTTTATCAGAGGATCACGGTAAGAAATTAGCAGTGATTGTAAATGAAATAGGGCAAATTGGTATAGATAATCAATTAATTATGAATGTTGAAGAAGAAATTATGGAAATGACAAACGGTTGTCTATGCTGTACTGTACGTGAAGATTTACTCGTTGCCTTAAAACAATTACTGGATGTAAAAGCAGAGGGGAAAATGGATTTTGATGGCTTAGTAATTGAAACGACGGGTCTTGCAAATCCGGGTCCGATTATTCAAACGTTCTTTTTAGATCCAGTTATTCAATCTGCATACCAAATTAACGGCGTTGTAACAGTGGTAGATAGTTACCATATACATAAACATTTTGAAAAGGGACTAGAAGCAAAAGAACAAATTGCATTTGCTGATGTAGTTTTAGTTAATAAATTAGATTTAATTGAAGAAAATGAGAAGGAAGACCTTCTACATGAACTTCAAGGAATAAATCCAACTGCGAAATTAATTCCGACGACTAACTGTGAGGTGGATATTCCATCATTACTACAAATACAAACGTTTAAAACGAGAGATACGTTACAAATTTACCCACATAAAGAACATAATCATCTAGAAGGCGTAAAATCATTTGTATTACGTGAAGAACGTCCGTTAGATTTACAAAAACTTAATGAGTGGATGTCAGCTGTCGTTCAAGAACTAGGAGAGCATTTATATCGTTACAAAGGAATTTTATCAATTGATGGAGTAGATAAACGTATTGTTTTCCAAGGTGTACATACATTGTTTGCTGCTTCGTATGATAGAGAGTGGCAAGAGGGCGAAGAGCGAGTAAGTGAAGTAGTTTTCATCGGAAAAGATATTAATAAAGAGTGGTTCCAAGAACATTTCCAAGAGTGTGTGAAGTAAGCCTGCGTAAATTGCAGGTTTATTTTTATTCAATCGAATGAGCACTTCGTTGAGATAGTATTAGATTGTAAAAATGAAGTATATAAGGGGAAGAAGCTAGAAATAGAAAATGTTACATTGCTAAATGTATAATAAAAAGCCTGTTTTCACAGGCTTGTATTTTTATCTATAAGCAATTCCATTACAACACCTACAACTGGGCCCTCATCATCAATATCCCCATTTAAGCGGAAACCGAATGATTCGTATAATCCCATTGCTAGTTTGTTGTCTGGATGTAAACTTAAATAAATTATTTTACATTCAAATTTTTGTTGTAAGAACTGAATTAAAAGGCGAAGGAAACGCTTTGCATATCCTTTTCCTTGAAATTGTTGGTCAATCATAAAACGATCTAACCATACGCTTTCATTCTTTTTCCAATACCATCCATACAGTGCATATCCAACAAGTGTTTCTTCATCATATAAGCCTACTGACGTTCCATTTTCTTCATATAATGATTCCGCTAAAGAAAACGCATTACTTTCAATAAATTGCTGCTGTTCTTTTGTTACGCTTAAAGCAGCTACTGAACGCCAATTATTTGCTGTTACTTCACAAATGTGAAGGTTCATAGTTCCAACTCACCTTCTAAATTATTATAGCTTAAAAGCTAATATGGATAATTTTACTTGTTATTTCGGTCAAGTCAAGGGGAAATACATAAAAAGGCAGCTGAATGAAATATTCAGCTGCCTAGAAAATATAGTTGATTAGTTTGTTGCTTCTTTTAAAGTATTTACGTTTTCTTCCATTAATGTGAAGTAATCTTTATTGTTCTTCGCATCATCCTCAGAAATAGTAGCAAGGTGATTTAAGCGTAAAACTTTTGTACCTGTTTCTTTTTGAATAACTGATGCTACTTTTGGAGTAGAGAATGTCTCAAATAAAATATATTTTAGACCGTGATCTTTTACTGTTTTTGTAATGTCAGCAAGCTGTTTTTGAGATGGTTCATCAGATGCTGAAATTCCAGCGATTGGAATTTGCTTTAGACCGTATCGTTGTTCCCAGTAGCCATAAGCTGCATGTGAAACTAATATTTCTTTCGTTTTTGCATTTGCAACAACGGCTTTAAATTGATCGTCTAAATCAGTAAATTTTGTTTGTAGTGCTGCGAAGTTTTTTTCGAACTCTTTTTTATGTTCAGGTTGTAATTCTACAAGTGCATTTTTAATTTTTTCTGCTTGTTTCATCGCAAGAGTAGGATCTAACCAAACGTGTGGATCTTTATCATGGTGATGTTCATCTTCTTTATGACCGTCTCCATGATCGTGCTGCTCTTCTTCAGTTGAAGTACGAAGTTCGATATCTTTAGATGCATTTACAACTTTTACGTTTTCATTTTTTAATGATTTTTCCATTTTTTCGGCAAATGGTTCTAATTCTGCGCCGTTATAAACGAATAAATCGGCTTTTGCAACTTGTACAGTCTGTTTTTGACTCGGTTCAAATGTATGAGAATCCGCACCAGGTGGGTAAATTGCTTCTACATTTACATAATCACCACCGATTTTTTTTGCAAAGTCAGCAAGTGGGAAAATGGTTGTATAAACAGAAAGTTTCCCATCTTTTTTCGCTGCACCATCTTTGTTGTTGGAACATCCAGTAAAGATGAGTGTGAAAATAAGTATAAATGAAAATATAGCTAATTTTTTCGGCATATAATTCTCCTCTTTTCTTTTTTACAATTATATTTTCTCCAAATGTAAGAAGAAAATATCGATTCAACACAAAACGGAATAATTACGTTTTAGTTTGCGAACCTAGTATAATACATCTTTATGAAAGTTGCAATAAATAATAATCATTACGATTTGATTTTGTTATAAATCTGTCAAAAAGAAAGGTATTAATTTTTATGATTGGTGCATATGTGACAATGTTACTTTCATATATTGGGAGGGAGCAGAAAAAAGGGGATGAGCGCTTGGGATACATTATGGAGGCTATCTTTTTAATACTTGCGGTTGTTTTGCCGTTAACTTTTGTTTTAATCTTTTTAAGAAGACTAATAAGTAATTTAGGGGATGCTACAACAATTACGAAATTGCCAGTGGAAGAAAAAGAAAAGAAAAAAGAGTAAGTAAAGTACTATGCTTACGCATAGTGCTTTACTTATGATAAAATAATAAAACGGAAACTCCTATTAGCGATTATCAGCAAAAGGAGAGAAAAGTAAATAAAGAGGTATGCATATATATGAATGAACGAACAGCGTTAGTACTTGGTGCAAGTGGATTAGTTGGACAAGAAATAACGCGTCTATTACTTGACTCAGATTACTACGATTCGGTTACTATTTTTGTAAGGGAACCATTGAAATGGCAACATGAGAAATTACAGCAGAAACAGGTGGATTTTTCGGTATTAGAGGAATATAAAGAGTTTTTTGCAGTAGATGATGTATTTAGTTGTTTAGGAACAACGATTAAAAAAGCGAAATCGAAGGCGAATTTTAAAAAAGTAGATTATGAATATACGTTACGAGCTGCTTGTTTAGCTGAAAAACAAGGTGTGCAAAATTTCCTTGTTATTTCATCAATGGGAGCAAATCCTAAATCATTTTTCTTTTACTCGCAAGTAAAGGGGAAGATGGAAGAGGAGTTGCAAAAGCTAGTTATTGGTGGTATTCATATTTTTAGGCCTTCATTATTAGTAGGAAATCGACAAGAATTTCGTTTTGGAGAAAGAATGGCTGAGAAATTATCTCGTATTATTCCGTTTATATTTAAAGGTGCTTTTAAAAAGTATAAACCAATCTCAGCGAAAGACGTAGCGAAGGGAATGTATATAACAGCGTTACGTGAAGAGTCGGGTATCCATATTTATAATTCAAATGAAATTACAACGATAGAATAAATAAAACCGGGAAGAATGACTTTTACTGAAAGACCAAAGAAATAAAGGTTGAGGCTTGAATTAACAGTAAATGCATGTTGTTTAACAATTATCACGACAATTTATAATTTAAATTCAAAAAAGAAGGATAGAAAGGCAGAAGAGATATCTGCTATTTCTATCCTATTTTTGTACTACAAGTGACCTCATTTACTACAACAACATTTTTAGAATCTTATTAAACTATCGCATGCTTTAGGTTAATAAGAATTTTTTATTTCATTTAATTCTCGGTTTTATTTATTCGTATGGATTTTCCCAGGTGCTCGCTTGTATTGATACGGTTCTTGTAATTCAAAGCCAAGTTCATTGGCGGCTATTCTTGGGAAATACGGATTGCGAAGTAACTCACGTCCGATAAAGATTAAATCTGCTTCGTTATTATTTAAAATTTGCTCCGCTTGTGACCCAGTCGTAATCAATCCAACTGCACCAGTTGCAATCTTAGTATGTTCTTTAATATGTTTGGCATATTGTACTTGATACCCAGGATAAACATCAATGTGTGCTGGGACAACTGCACCTGAACTACAGTCAATTAAATCAACACCTTGTTCTTGCATCCATTTTGTATACTGAACATAATCTTGAACAGTTAAACCTTCAGGATGATAATCATTAGCAGAAATACGAACAAACAATGGCCCGGTCCAAACTTCATTTACTGCATCAATGATTTCACGTAAGAAGCGATAGCGATTTTCTTGTGTACCTCCATATTCATCGGTTCGCTTATTGGAAAGTGGAGAAAGAAATTCATTAATAAGATAACCGTGGGCACCGTGTAATTCAATAACGTCAAAGCCAGCTTCTTTAGATCGTAAAGCAGCTCTTTGAAAAGCTAAAACAGTTTCTTTAATTTGCTGTTTACTCATTTCTACTGGGATTTTCATTCTATCGTTAAACGGAATTGCTGAAGGAGCTAAAGCATCCGTTTCTAATTCAGCCTTTCTTCCGGCGTGAGCGAGTTGAATGGCAGCTCTTGCACCGTTATCACGGATGAATGTTACGGTTTTGTGTAAACCTTCAACAAGACTATCATCCCAAATACCGAGGTCCTTATTAGAAATACGTCCTTCAGGTACAACTGCCGTTGCCTCAATCATAACGAGACCGACTTGCCCAGCTGCTCGAGTCCCATAATGAACAAGGTGAAAATTGGTTACCTGTCCATCTTCATTTTCTGATGAATACATACACATAGGTGACATAACAATACGGTTTTTTAGCGTAACACCTTTAATTGTATAAGGTGAAAAAAGCATTGGAATCCCCCTTTGTTTGAATTTTCTTTCATTGTATCATTCTGTTTGTAGTTTCCCTAATGAAACGCTTATACGCAAAATTTTGTCAATTCGTGTTACAATGACAAATATGAAAAGAATTGGAGGATGACGTATGTATCGGGCTTATTATGAAAATGAATTAGGCTTGCTGGAAATTACAGCGAATACGAAAGGAATTACGTCTGTTATATTTGTTGAAGAAAGAAAAGAAGAACTTAAAAATGAAATTGTTGAACAATGTATAGATGAATTAGATGAATACTTTAAAGGTAAAAGAAAAGAGTTTACAGTTCCATTGTCTGCTGAAGGAACAACATTTCAAAAGAATGTATGGGATGCACTTTATACTGTTCCATATGGCGTAAGTGCTTCATATTTAGATATTGCGGAGAAGGTTGGGAATACGAAAGCTGTACGAGCGATAGGAGGAGCAAATAGTCGGAATCCAATTTCAATTATCGTTCCATGTCATCGTGTGATTGGAAAGAGTGGAAAGCTTGTTGGGTATGCGGGTGGTTTATGGAGGAAAGAGTGGTTATTGAAGCATGAAGGTATTATAAAATGAAGTATGGATGGAAAGAGGGATCGTTTTGAAATGTATAAATTGTGGGCGACCTTGTACTAATGGTCAGTTAAATTGTGCAAATTGTCAGCGAAACTTGCATAATGAACAAGGTGAAGGAAGCTCGCTAATAGACAAAGAGTTAGAAGTATATGTAGGAAGAAATTATCCACATTATAAAAAAAAATGGGAGTTAGAAAATAAAAGAATTGCTAGGTGGAGCTGGAATGGATGGGCAGCTATTTTTAATGTAGGATGGCTTGGTTATCGGAAGTATTATTTACCTGCTGCTTTATTTGTATTGTTATTAGTAACATGTGATGCATTTTCTTATTATATGGGATTCAATGTAGCGTTGCCAGTTATTAATATGGTTCCCCTTACATTTCTATTACTCGTTTTTATTATATTTGGCATGGGGATTTTTGCGAATGGATTATATTATCAATTTGCAGAAAGGCGTATATATCGTATTAAGGCACGGGGAATTGAAAATGAATCGGTTGAAGAATATCTTATTCGTGATAGTGGTGGAACGAGTAAAATGGGGGCGACAATCGTTACTATTTTGACCATTGCAACTATTTTTTTCAGTCATTTCTTTTTTCCGACGGATCGAGACATTATACAAAAAGTACGTACAAGCTCGCTTTATGAATACCCGTTCTTTTCGATTGGTGAATCGTTTGAAAGTTATTTCCAAAATTCAGGGTGGGTATATTATCGCGGGTCGGAAGGACTGGAACTAGTAGAATTTCAAGGATACAGCCCAGGGATGCCAAGACAAAAAGTTACGATTCAATTTATTGTTGATTATAAATTGAGTGAAATTGAGCCATACTCACTTACGATTAACGGTGAATCTAAAAGTGAAGAAGAGTTTTTGAAGATGATGGAAGAAATATTTAAGGTTCAAAATCCATTTGACTTAGAGGATGGATTACAAGTAAAAGCAGTGCAAAAAGAAGCGGATGGAAAGCGATTTCTAACTGCTTCTTTTCTGTTTATAAAAATAAATATTTAAAATAATCAGAATCTTTTGTATAATGGTATATATTATACAGGCTTTCATTTATACATATAGATTGGGGGAAGGAAGAATGAAGAGAAAGGTAACAACGATTGCTGCAGTTGCATTATCGACTAGTGTGTTAGTTGCAGGTTGCGGAAATGGGGAGAAGGCATCTACAACGAAGAAAGAAGCAAGTAAGGGAGTAGCAGATAAGCAAGTTTTAAACTTACTGGAAACAGCAGAAATTCCTTCAATGGATACGTCAAAATCAACGGATTCCGTATCTTTCCGCGCCTTTGTAAATGCAATGGAAGGATTATATCGTTTAGATAAGGATAATAAGCCAACGCCAGGTATGGCAAAAGATGTGAAGATTAGTGAGGATAAAACAACATATACATTTGAATTACGAGATGCAAAGTGGTCTAATGGCGAGCCAGTTCGAGCGCAAGACTTTGTATATGCTTGGCAACGTGCATTAGATAAAGCAACAGCTGCTGAGTATGCATTTATTTTATTTGATGTGAAAAATGCACAGAAAGTAAATAAGGGGGAATTACCTTTAGATCAATTAGGAGTTAAAGCAAAGGATGATAAAACGTTAGTGGTGGAATTAGAACAACCAGCGCCGTATTTCCTTGAACTTACTTCGTTCCCAACATTTTTCCCTTTAAATGAAAAGTATGTAAAGGAACAAGGGGATAAATATGCATTAGAAGCAGATAAACTATTGTACAATGGACCATTTACAATGAGTGAATGGAAACATGAACAAAGTTATCAGTTAAAGAAAAACCCTAATTATTGGGATAAAGATACTGTAAAGTTAGAAGAAATAAATGTAAGTGTTGTAAAGGAAACAAGCACAGGAGTAAATTTATATGATAGTAATCAAGCAGATCGAGTTATTCTAAGTTCTGAATTTGTTGATAAATATAAAAAGAGTAAGCCAGATGAATTTAAAACGAAGCTAGACCCACGTATGTATTTCTTACGCTTTAATCAACAAAATGCAACATTTAAAAATCAAAAAGTTCGTGAAGCAATTGATTTAGCATATGATAAAAAAGGAATTGCAGATGTTATTCTAAATGACGGGTCATTGCCAGCATACTTCTTAGTACCTGAAAAATTTACGACAGGACCAGATGGAAAAGACTTCCGTTCTGTAAATAAAAATTTCCGTGATAATAAAGATAATGCAGCAAAAGCAAAAAAATTGTGGGAAGAAGCGAAAAAAGAACTTGGTCAAGATACAATTACAGTAGAATTACTAAATGATGATAACGGTAGTCGTAAAAAAGTGAGCGATTTTATTAAAGAAGAGTTAGAGAAAAATTTACCGGGCATTAAAGTGAATTTGAAACAACAACCATATAAACAAAAACTAGATTTAGAGAAGAAGCTACAATATGAATTCTCGTTATCTGCATGGGGCCCAGACTATCCAGATCCAATGACGTACATTGATATGTTCGTTACAGGAAGCACATTCAATGAAATGGCTTATTCTAATCCGAAATATGATGATTTAGTAGCGAAATCAAAAGGGGAACTATTAAAGGATGACGCAGCACGCTGGAAAGCACTTGCAGAAGCTGAAAAAATCTTAATTGGTCAAGATGCTGCAATCTCTCCTACGTATCAACAAAGTACAGCTTATTTAGAGAAGCCGTATGTAAAAGGTATTGTTAACCATACGTTCGGTGGGGACTTTAGTTATAAATGGGCATATATTACAAAAAAATAGTATAATAAAAGATGAGTGAATTTTCGCTCATCTTTTATTTGTATAGGGAGGAACCTTACGTGTTGAAAGGAATCAATCATCTATGTTTTTCAGTTTCAAATTTGGGAAAATCTATTATGTTTTATGAGAAAGTATTAGAAGGAGAATTGTTAGTTAAAGGGAGAAAACTTGCGTATTTTAATATATGCGGAGTTTGGGTAGCGCTTAATGAGGAAGTAGATATTCCAAGAAATGAGATTCATCAATCTTATACACATATTTCATTTACTGTTGAACAGGAAGATTTTAATTGTTTGTTAAAGCGATTAGAAGAAAACGAAGTTCATATTTTAAAAGGCCGAGAACGTGATGTGAGAGATTACGAATCTATATATTTTCTTGATCCAGATGGTCATAAATTTGAGTTCCATTCAGGGACGTTACAAGACCGTCTAAATTATTATAGGGAAGCAAAGCCTCATATGATGTTCTACTGAGGGGAGGGAAGGAATTTGCATGCACTTGTAATTGGTGGAACAGGAATGTTAAAGAAGGTTTCTATGTGGCTTTGTAAGCAAGGGTTTCATGTTTCTATTATTGGACGAGATAATGCGAAATTAGAAAATGTTAAGCAAGCATGTAGTGAACGAGAAAAAATTACGAGTCTTTCTTTAGATTATCATAACGAAGAAGATGTAAAGAAATCTATTAAAGAGTCAATTGAACACAATGGCCCAATCACACTAGTTATTGCATGGATACATTCGACTGCTGAACGTGCACTTCCGATAATTTGCGAAGAGATTGAATTGTCGTCTAAGGAATATAGTGTATTTCATATATTAGGTAGTAGTGCATCACGTGCGAAGTTACAAAAAATAGGCGGGGCATTATGTAGTTATTATAGAATTATATTAGGGTTTATTTTAGAAGATACATATGCAAGGTGGCTTACTCATGAAGAGATAGCTGACGGGGTTATAAAAGGAATTGAAGGGAAATACGCGGAATGGGTTGTAGGGAGAGTTGAGCCGTGGGAATTGCGGCCAAAATGGTAAGGGGGAATAGGAAATGAAGACAACGGTATATGTAACACGACACGGTGAGACGGAATGGAATGTAGCAGGGCGGATGCAAGGACGAAAAAACTCAGCATTAACTGAGAATGGTATGATACAAGCACAACAATTAGGTGATCATATGAAGGATTTACCGCTTCATGCCATCTATAGTAGTCCAAGTGAAAGAACGCTTCATACTGCAGAACTGATTAAAGGAGAACGCAATATACCAATTATTGCAGATGAACATTTCTTTGAAATTAATATGGGGGCATGGGAAGGGCAAACAATTAATGACTTGGAAATGCAGTATCCAGAAGAAGTACATTTATTTTGGAATGAGCCACATCTTTTTCAGTCAACATCAGGGGAAAACTTTGCGGCCGTTCATAAGAGGGTAATAGAAGGGCTACATATACTTTTAGAAAAGCATAAAGGTGAGAGTATATTGATTGTCTCTCATGCTGCGGCAGCGAAATTACTTGTAGGGCATTTCGCGGGTATTGAAATTGAAAATGTGTGGGATGATCCATTTATGTATAGCGCGAGTCTCAGTGTGATTGAATTTGATGAAGATCGTGGTAAAGTAAAACAATTTGCAGATGTAAGTCATTTTCAGTGAACGTAAAAAAGGCCGCAACGCGGCTTTTTTTTGTTGACATAAAAAAACTACCACTTACGTTTTTTATACCAGAAGTGATCGAATTTCTTATGTTTGCAGGAAGGGAACTTATGCCCGCCGTCTTTGCAACCATGCCATTTGTTTCCGTCATGATTACATGAATCATCGCAAGAGCAACCATTACTATGAGGGAAGAATACACTTTTTTTACAAAAACTTCGTTTTGTCCAGAAAAATTTCTTTTCAAAGCGCACACACTTTGTAACAAAAGTACATTTTTTTACACGAGTACGTTTTGTAACTAAAACACATTCTTTTCTACGTGTAACTTTCGTAACGAATGTCCATTTTTGAACGCGTACACGAGTACATTTTGTAACAAATGTCCATTTTTTTACATGAGTACATTTTGTAACGAAAGTACAATGTTTCACGCGAGTACATCTTGTTCTTGGACATTTACGCCCTGTTGTACATTTACGCCCTGTTGTACATTTACATCCTGTTGTACATTTATGATGAGAGAATTTATCATCATCGCATTCAAAAGTACTTGGATCTTGATGCAAGAAATCTTTCATCCCTGCACTTTTGATTTCTTCAACAGCTTTTCTAATATCACGTTTCATAGAAATCCTCCTTATCATGTATTAAATTGAAAAGGTATTCTTTTTCCTTAACATGATATGAATTTAGGCATCTTTCTGAACAGGACAAGAGTGTAATTTTATATAAATAGATGATTGCAGATGTATGGACAAGACAAGGCGCATACATTGAATGAAGAGAACTGGGAAGGGATGAGAAAATATGCTACCTTTATATGATTTTTTTATTCATCCAATGTACTTAGTGGAATTGAAAAAAGATATTTGGTCAGATAGTCCAGTGCCAGCAAAGTTAACATTTGGAAAAAAGAAGTATGATATTGATATCGTTTATCGAGGTGCTCATATTCGCGAGTTTGAGAAAAAGTCTTATCATGTTAAATTTTATAAACCGAAAAAATTTCAAGGGATAAAGGAATTTCATTTAAACTCTGAATTTATGGATCCATCGCTTATTCGTAACAAATTATCACTCGATTTTTTTAATGATATTGGGGTACTTTCACCGAAGTCGCAGCATGTATTTATAAAAAAAAATGGCCAAATCCAAGGCGTATATTTACAGTTAGAATCGGTTGATGAAAACTTTTTAAAAAGTAGAGGGTTACCGAATGGTTCTATTTATTATGCAATAGATGATGATGCGAATTTTTCTTTAATGAGCGAGAGAGACAAAGATGTTAAAAGCGAGCTTTTTGCAGGATATGAATTTAAATGTTCGAATGAAAATAGTGAAGAGCAACTAAGTGAATTTGTTTTTCAAGCAAATACACTATCAAGGGAAGAGTATGAAAAAGAAATTGGAAAATACCTTCATGTTGATAAATATTTACGATGGTTAGCTGGAGTGATTTTGACTCAAAACTTTGATGGTTTTGTTCATAACTATGCGTTATATCATAACGATGAGACAAATTTATTTGAAGTCATACCGTGGGATTATGATGCAACTTGGGGGCGGGATGTACAAGGAAGACCACTAAATCATAAATACATTCGTATTCAAGGATATAATACGTTAAGTGCAAGGTTGTTAGATATACCCTTCTTTAGAAAGCAGTATCGAAATATTTTAGAAGAAATATTAGTAGAACAATTTACAGTATCGTTTATAAAACCAAAAGTAGAAGGAATGTGTGAACTAATTCGTCCATATTTACTTCAGGATCCATATATGAAAGAAAAAATAGAAACATTTGACCAAGAGGCTGATATGATTTTTCAATATATAAATAAAAGAAGAAATTATATAGAAGAGCATCTTCATGAATTGGATTAATTTTGAAGGAGATTGAAACATTATCAATCTCTTTTTTTGTATAATAAAGATGTACCAAAAAAGTAACATAGTATTTATTTGATAGAGAATGGAGTTGTGTAGAGATGACGGTTAAATGGATTGATTGGGTAAAACAAATACAGTCGATAGCACAAGCTGGTTTAACGTACTCCAAAGATGTGTATGATATAGAGCGTTTCCAACAATTACGAGACATTTCAATTTCAATGATGTCACATTACACAAAAACAGATTGGGAAGTAGTAGAGAAATTATTTGCAAGTGAGACAGGCTATCAAACTCCTAAAGTTGATATACGAGCGGTAGTGTTTCAAAATGATAAATTATTATTTGTGAAAGAAAAAAGTGATGGGAGATGGGCATTACCAGGTGGATGGGCTGATGTTGGTTATACTCCAACAGAAGTCGCTACTAAAGAAGTTTTAGAAGAGACAGGCTATGAGGTAGATCATTTTAGGCTACTAGCTATATTCGATAAAGAAAAACATCAACCATCTCTATCAGCTACACATGTATATAAAATTTTTATAGGTTGTGAGATTGTTGGTGGAGAAAAGAAATTAAGCATTGAAACAGAAGATATAGATTTCTTTAGTGAAAACGAAATACCTGATTTATCAAATGCTAGAAATACAGAATGGCAAATTAAAGAAATGTTTGCGTATATGAAAGATAGAAATAAAGAAAGGCTACTGGACTAATAATTAATCAGTCTCGTTTGTTATATTTACGTTGATTATTAGTCGACAAGCCCGTAAATAGAGGGATAGTAAAGTTAATTTTGTATCATGCCAAGGTTATATTGAAAAAAGGTTGTACATATTCTTTTAACAAAAAATAAGAAGGCGTATTCCTCTTCAAAATCTATGATTCAGATGAAGAGGTTCACATGATTATATTGGCAGATGGCAGTCTTTATGTGATAATGAAGGGTATGTGAAGAAAAAAGGAGATAGAAAAGAATATGTTAGCGAATATAATAGATCAGTTATTACAATTCTTTGCAAGTCTAGGATACTTCGGGGTAGCACTAGGTTTAATGATTGAAATAATTCCAAGTGAAATTGTTCTTTCGTATGCAGGGTTTTTAGTTGCGCAAGAAAAAATTAGTTTTGTCGGGGCTGTTATCGCGGGAACAATCGGTGGTACTTTAGCACAAATCTTTTTATACTGGCTTGGATATTACGGAGGGCGTCCGGTTGTTGAGAAATATGGAAAATATCTGCTTATTAATAAACATCATTTAGACATAGCAGAAAATTGGTTTAAGCGTTATGGAGCTGGAGTAATATTTTCGGCACGTTTTATCCCAGTTGTACGTCATGCAATATCTATTCCGGCAGGATTAGCAAAGATGCCTTTAAAACTCTTTACACTTTATACAGTAGTAGCGATTATCCCATGGTCAATTCTATTTATATACTTAGGAGAAAAGCTTGGTGGAAATTGGCGTCATATTAAAGAGTATGCATCTGATTATACACATTACATAATTATAGGAGCAGTCCTATTTATAGCTCTTTACTTCGGTTTAAAGTATTTGAAAAAGAGAAAAACAACTCGTTAAAGTCAATGATTTTTCATTGGCTTTTTTTATTTGTTCCAGTTCTAAAAAAAAGAAGTTGTCCATAATGTGTAATAATAAAGCGTAGCGGGGGAATGTGATGAAAGGATCACCGTTTTTACGTGGAACGATATTTTTAACGATGGCAACGATGATATCTAAAATGTTAGGGTTTATATATGTTATACCATTTACAGCAATGGTGGGTACGAGTGGCTACGTATTATACACGTATGCATACCGTCCTTATACAATAATGTTAAGTATTGCAACGATGGGATTACCACTTGCCGTTTCAAAGATGGTTTCAAAGTATGATCAACTCAATGATTATCATACTGTTAAGAGAGTGCTAAAGAGTGGTATCGTTTTTATGGTCATTATGGGCGTTATTTCTTGTTTAGCATTATATATGTTAGCACCACATTTAGCTAAACTTGTGATTGATGGAAATGATCAGTCGGGGAATAGTGTGGTAGCTGTCACGCACAATATTCAAATTGTAAGTTTTGCGTTAATACTTGTACCAGTAATGAGTTTATTGAGGGGATTCTTTCAAGGATTCCAATCGATGGGACCGTCGGCACTGAGTGTTGTTGTCGAACAGTTTTTTCGTGTTTTAACGATTTTGATAGGAAGTTTTGTTGTTTTATATGTTTTAAAAGAATCAGTGTCGTTAGCGGTTGGTATTTCGACTTTTGGAGCATTTATGGGTGCAGTAGGTGGATTAATTATTTTGAGTGCTTATTATATGAAAAGGCGAAAATACTTGAAACAAAAGGAGATAGCAAGTATTCCCCAGACAACGAAATCTTTTTTTTCATTATATAAAGAGTTATTTACATATTCCATCCCATTTGTTGTAGTTGGTTTGGCAATTCCGTTGTATCAAACAATTGATACATTTACAATTAATAAACTATTAATACAAGTAGGGTATATGCAAGGAGAAGCAGAAAAGATTAATGCGATAATTGGCCTTGTTCAGATGGTTGTGCTAATCCCAGTTTCTGTTGCTACGGCTTTTAGTATGTCTCTCGTACCCGAGATGACGAAAGCTTATACAGCGGGAAATGAGAAGCTACTGTATAAACACTTTACGAGGACGAATTTATTGGTGGTGGGGATCACGGTACCGGCGGCAATAGGAATGATGGTATTAGCAAAGCCAGTATATACTTTATTATTTGGCGCTGGAAATGATCCGGAGATGGGGAGTATCATTTTGCAATATTATGCCCCTGCTTGTATACTATTTTCACTATTTACGGTAACTGCTGCGATGTTACAAGGAATTAATCAACAACAGAAAACAGTGCTAGGATTAGTAATCGGAATTATTGTAAAGATAGTATTAAATATTGTATTGCTACCTTATTTTGATTTTGTAAGTTTTATCATTTCAACATACGCTGGCTATACGATTTCAGTCGGTTTTAACTTGTGGATGCTTTCTAAATATGTTATAAAGGCAACATAAGCTTTTTTAAAGGCAGAGAACACTCTGCCTTTTTCTATGTTTACAAGATTTTTCTTAAAAAAACGTTTTCAAAATAATTTTTCTATTGAAATTTAATCGTTTGTTTCATATGCTGAAAATGGCGGTTTAAAAACTGTTGTTTAAGTGAGGTAGATTCCTACATGTAAAAAGAATCGGGGTGATAGTATGTTAAATATTTATTTAACAGACCGAAACGGAAAACTACAAGAGATTGAGGAAATGCAAAAGGGTTGCTGGATTAATGTACTTCATCCAACTGAAGAAGAAATTCAGTATCTAGTACAAACTTTAAATGTAGACTTAGATTTCATTAAAGACCCTTTGGATGATGAAGAACGCTCTCGTATTGAAAAGGAAGACAATAATACTTTAATTATCGTGGATATTCCGACAGTTAGACATGATGAAGAAGGAAATTCGATATATGACACGATTCCAATAGGTATGATTGTAATGCCAGATTGTTTTGTTACAATTTGTTTAGAAGAAAATCCAATTTTTGAACGCTTTATTAATCAACGTATTAAGGAATTTTATACGTTTAAAAAGACGCGATTCGCACTTCAGCTCTTATATACAATTTCTACTTATTATTTAAGATACTTAAAGCAAATTAATCGAAAAACTATCGATTTAGAGCACCAATTAAATCAGTCGATGAAAAATAAAGAAATTTTTACGTTGCTAGGCCTTGAAAAAAGTTTAGTTTACTTTACAACATCATTAAAGGCTAACAAAATTGTTATTCAAAAATTAATGCGTAACAGTACATTTTTAAAAATGTATGAAGATGATCAAGATTTATTAGAAGATGTATTAATTGAAAATAAGCAGGCAATTGAAATGGCAGAAATATATAGTCACATTTTAAGCGGAATGATGAATACATTTAGTTCGGTTATTTCTAACAATTTAAATAGTGTTATGAAACTGTTGACTTCTATTACAATTATTTTATCATTACCAACAATGGTTTCTAGTTTCTTTGGAATGAATGTAAAGGTTCCGTTTGAAGGTGAGGCTCAAGGTTTTGTAATTGTAATAATAATATGTGTAACATTATCTTTCGCTTTAGCATTTGTTTTTTGGAAGAAACGTTACTTTTAACCATAAGAAAGCTGCTCTAGCATAGTTATAAAACTGCGCTAGAACAGCTTTTTTGCTATAAAACCTCGATTTTGGAATAGAATATAACTTGTAAAATGTAATATGTATTAAGGTTATGAATTCCGTATAAGTCTTGTCCAAATAATAAAATGGGGTTAAAATTACATATTGTTAATGAAAAGTTGGAGGACATACATCATGGAATTGTTTCAATTACCGAAAGCATTCCTGCAAATGAATACAATCTTTATATCGATTTTAATCGAAGCACTTCCGTTTGTGCTAATTGGTGTATTTATTTCAGGATTCATTCAAATGTTTGTGACAGAAGATATGGTGGCAAAGTGGATGCCTAAGAATCGATTTCTGTCTGTTCTATTAGCTACTTTTTTAGGAATGATGTTTCCTGGGTGTGAATGTGGAATTGTTCCGATTGTAAGAAGATTAATTGGAAAAGGCGTTCCGCCATATGCTGGAATTGCATTTATGCTAACTGGACCAATTATTAATCCAGTTGTATTATTTGCAACATATGTTGCCTTTGGGAGTAGTATGCACATGGTATGGTATCGCTCTATTGTAGCGATTGTCGTAGCAATTATTGTTGGAGTTATATTATCATTTATGTTTAAAGAGCATCAATTAAGAGATGACCACTTCCCAGAAGTGAACCATAAACGTCCATTACGTAAAAAAATGTGGGATGTATGTACACATGCTGTTGAGGAATTTTTCTCAATGGGTAAATATTTAGTGTTAGGAGCGTTAATTGCTGCCGCAGTTCAAACGTTTGTACAAACTTCAACGTTGCTTGCTATTGGACAAGGTCCGTTTTCTTCATCAGCTGTAATGATGGGACTTGCTTATATATTATCACTTTGTTCAGAGGCAGATGCATTTATTGCTTCTTCGTTCCAAAGTACATTTTCAACAGCGTCACTTGTCGCGTTCCTCGTTTATGGACCGATGGTGGATATTAAAAATATGTTTATGATGCTTGCGACATTTAAAACAAGATTTGTAATTGTTGTGATAGTTACAGTTACACTTGTTGTTTATGCAAGCTCACTACTCATTTATGCGATGGGGTGGTAGGTTATGTTTCGGGTATATATATTACTAGGTTTCACAATTTTAATTGGGCAGCTTCATATTTCCGGTAACATTACGAAATATATAAATATGAAGTATGCTTATTTATCAAAAACTGCAGCTATTATTTTAGGTTTCTTAACGCTTGTACAAATTATTATCGTTTTCCAGAAAGAGCATCAAAAGGAAAAAGAGAAACAAGATTGTAGTTGTGATCATAGCCATTGTGGGCACGATCATTCGAAAGATGAAAATACATGGTGGAAAAAAGCATTTTCGTACACATTGTTCTGTTTCCCGATTATTTCAGGATTATTTTTCCCAATTGCAACATTAGATTCGGACATTGTTAAAGCGAAGGGGTTTCATTTTCCAGTTGCACAAGCGGAAAGTAAAGATCCATTTATGACAAGACAATTCTTAAGACCAGATACGAGTATTTATTACGGAAAAGAAGGATATCGTGGTGTAATGGAAAAAGGGAAGAAAGAGTTTGTTACAAAAGACAATATTGCATTAAAAGATGAGGATTTCCTCAAGGGTATGGAGACAATTTATAATTATCCTGGTGAGTTTACTGGTAAAACTTTATCATTTAAAGGGTTTGTTTTTCGCGATGACTCTTCTAAGAAAGAACAATATTTCTTATTCCGTTTCGGTATTATACATTGCGTAGCGGATTCTGGTGTATATGGTATGTTAGTAAAAAAACCAGAAGGTGTAGAGTGGAATAATGATGACTGGATTCAGGTAGAAGGAGAAATAACAACTGAATTTTACCAGCCGTTTCATGCGAACATTCCTGTGTTAGAAGTAACGAAATGGAATAAAGTTGAACAGCCGAAAGAACAATATGTATTTAGAGGAGCCGATTGATAAAATCGGTTCTTTTTTATGGACTAAAAGTTCTAAAGATTGTTAATATTAAACATGTAATTCACTTAGTGTAGTAATTATTGAAATATTAGGGATAAATAATTAAAGGGGCGATAACAATGACAGAAGTAAAGGGGAAAACTGCAAATGAATCAAGAGTGTTTAAAACGAGTCGAGTATTTCCAACGGATTTAAATGATCATAATACGCTATTTGGTGGGAAAATATTAGCGGAGATGGATATGGTTGCTTCGATTTCAGCAACGAGACACTCAAGAATGGAATGTGTCACAGCGTCTATGGATTGGGTAGACTTCTTACATCCAGTTCGTTCAACAGATTGTGTAAGTTATGAATCTTTCGTAATTTGGACGGGAAGAACATCTATGGAGATATTTGTTAAAGTGGTAGCGGAAAATTTAATTTCAGGTGAAAAACGTGTAGCGGCAACTTCATTCGTTACTTTTGTTGCACTGAGTAAGGAGAATAATCCAGTTCCTGTACCGCGTGTTATCCCAGAAACAGAAGAGGAGAAAGAATTACATCGAATTGCTGTATTACGTGCAGAACAGCGCCATATTCGTAAGGCAGAGAGTAAGAAAGTAGCTAAACTGCTAACTTTTTGATGATAAATACTTTTTCTTTTCGTTTAATATTTCAATAATAGGCGAAAAAAGTTTTGAAATGAAAAGCGGACACCTAAAAATAGGTGTCCGCTTTTATAGTTTTTTCATCCGCATATCGTCTTACAATAACTGCTTAGCAGAAGCAAGCAGCACCGACGATAATTAAGAGGATAAATAATACAACTAGTAGCGCAAATCCATTACCATGTGCGAAGCCCATTGTTATTTCCTCCTTTTATTTTAAGATACAACATACAATATGCAGATGAGCTCTTGTTTGATATGGACGTATATCATGTAATGACATATTTTTTGTATGATAATGTTTTAAAAAAGGAAAGATATAGGAATAACAGTATGTGGAGAAAGGAATCTATCCATGAAGCACTTTATCATTGTAATACTTTGTTTTATAGGTGTATTCACTTGGATGAACATCGATGTGGAAATGGGGAAAAAAATGGCTAGTGGTTATGAATTAGAAAAAATTCGATCAGGGGATTTTCAACTATATACGAACGGTGATGAGTTATATAGGAATTTATTTGATGATATAAATCGCGCAGAAAAGTACATATATATTCATTTTTATATTGTAGGTAAAGATGAAGCCAGTCAAGAGTTCTTACGGTTATTAGAGAAAAAAGCATCTAGTGGTGTAGATGTGAAATTGTCAGTAGACCGGATAGGTGGATATAAGCTTAAGAAAAAGATAATTAGTCAATTAAAAGAAAAAGGCGTGAGGTTTACATTCAGTAAAACCCCTAAATTTAAAAATTTATTTTTTTCTTTGCATCAACGTAATCACAGACGCATTGTTACTATAGATGGGAAAGTATCGTACATCGGTGGTTTTAATATCGGCAAGGAGTATCTTGGACAGGATCCTAAATTTGGTCCGTGGCGTGATTATCATGTACGCATCGAAGGGGATGGAGCTGCTGATATGGAACGGAAATTTGCGGAAGATTGGCAGGAAGATACGGGAGAAAAGCTCCCTATACATCATGGTTTACCTGTACAAGGAAATGTAAAATATCAATACGTATTTTCGAATGGAAAAGGTTTATGGCAGGAATATGGGGCACTATTAAAGAAGGCGAAACATTCCTTAATAATCGCCACACCATATTTTGTACCGAGTAAAGAAATGATGCAGGGGCTAAAAGATGCATTAAATCGAGGTGTTCGTGTAAAAATTCTCGTCCCGTTTAAGAGTGATGCTGTAATGCTGAAACAAGCAGCTTACCCATATTTAAAAGAAATGCTTATGGCAGGGGCAGAAATCTATCAATATCGAAATGGATTTTTTCACGGGAAAGTAACAATTATTGATGATGAAATTGTTGATGTCGGTACAGCAAACTTTGATAATAGAAGTTTTTATTTAAATACTGAATCTAACTGCTTTATTTATGATAAGAAAGTAGTAGCAGAAGTATGGAGCCGACTTGAGGAAGACTTTCATAAATCTAAAAGATATTCTGAAGCAGATTTTGAGAAAATTAGTAGCTGGGATTGGTTTCTAGCAAGAATAGCGAATGTTATCGCATCATATTTATAGTATATAGATGAAATAGGAAGGGAGTACTTTAATGGATTGTATGAAAGAATTGATGAGATATAGTTACACGCTTATATATAAAGTTGGAGAGTATACGAGCATGGTTCGAGATGAAGAATTAAAGGATATATTACAGCATCATTTACCGTATATGTTGCAGGCATATAATGAACAAGTGAATTTTCAAGAAGGAGAAAATGTACAGCATATAACTTGCGAACAAATGTGGCCTGATTTTACTGAAATAGCTATGGAAACAGATAATGAATATACAGGGGATATTGGGATTGCTATTTGCTATATTTCACATTTGAAACGATTGGCATTAAAGTTTGCTCAAGTGGCAGTGGAAGTTGCGAACCCAGAGTTTCGTTCTTTTTTGGAAAATTGTTTTGTAAAAATGAATCGTTATGCTTATAGTGTTTGGCAATATGTTATGAAGAAGGATTATAAGATTAAACATGTATATGAAAATGAGAAGTTTGCATGAAAAACTAAGGCGGAATGAAAGGTGCCTTAGTTTTTTTTCGTTCAATGAAAGGGTTAGTTAGAAGAATTGAGAAAACCGGTTTTGTTATCGGTAAATTTACAAAAGTTTACCATATCTTTACTATTTTTAAATCTTCCCTTTAAAAATGAAGAGTAATATAGGGTTGTACATATTCTATCAAAAGGAGGAAACGCAAATGAACAAATGGGTTAAGTCATTAACTGCTATGGCACTTGCAAGTTCTTTATTAATGGTAGGTTGTAGTAAAGGTGAGGATAAAAAGAAAGAGGATGAAACGACAACACAGCAAGATGAAAAAAAAGATAAAGAAACAAGCGGAACAGAGAAGTCTTCTGATTCAAAAGAAAAGAAATAAATGGATAACAGAGCTTCCTCACATATACGAGGGAGCTTTTTTGTTGTATATTTGTAAGTTTTGCGGAAAAATAGAGAGAAAGAATTGAAGAGGGGATAGTATATGAAAGTATGTATATTAGGAGCGACAGGTAGAGTAGGTTCACACATTATGAAGTTAGCATTACATGATTCATATGAAGTGACGGTATTAGTTCGTGATTTGAGTAAAGTGGAAATAGAGCATGAAAGGTTACGTATTATTGAGGGAAATGTATTAAACGGAAATGATATAAAGGAAGCATTGAAAGGATGTGATATTGTAATTAGTGCTCTTGGAACGGATCAGAATGGGACGTTAGCAAAGAGTTTACCAAATATTATAAAGTGTATGGAAGAAGAAGGTATAAAGAAAATAGTTACAATAGGAACGGCTGGTATTTTACAGGCGCGAACAAATCCAAGTATATATCGTTTCCGGTCAAAGGAATCGAAAAGAAAAACGACCACAGCTGCGGAAGATCATTTAGCTGCGTATATAGCGTTGAAAAATAGTAAACTAAGTTGGACTGTTGTTTGTCCAACGTATTTAATAGATGGTGAAGTAACAGGTGTATATCGAACTGAAAAAGATATGTTGCCAGCTGATGGCTCTGAAATAACAGTTGGTGATACAGCTTATTTTACATGGAGCTTACGCTATAAAAACTTATACGAGAGAAGTCGAGTAGGTATTTCATATTAAAAAACCATCCCCAAATAGGGATGGTTAAAAAATGATATAGCATACAAAGATGATAATCATAATGATTTGGAGAATTGCTTTGGCTACTGTGCTGCTCAAAAAACCAACTACAGTTGCAATTCCGACTAAAAAGGCGTCTTTTGGCGTCTTTTTATGCATTAGTTCTGTTATAAATACTGATAAGAACGGTATGATAATAAGACCAAATGGTGGAAAGAAGAACGATCCGACAATAATAGATACCATGCCGACTCGTTCGCCCCACTTAGAACTTCCATATTTTTTTAGGAAGTATCCATTTGCTATAAAGTCAGCAACAAAAATGAAGAGTGTAAAAATGACTTGAATAACCCAAAAAGATATCGTTAACTCTCCACCATTTATTCCAAAATGATAAATGAAATAGCCAGCCCATACGGCAAGGATGCCAGGAATAATGGGGTAAATAAAGGCAAGAAATGAAACAATGAAACAAGCAATGATACAAATTGTTAGTAAAACAGTCACTTTATAACTCCTTTATAGTATCTAATTTATGTACAGCAATTTTTTTAATCTGATGCCCATCAAGTTCCAATGCTTTAAATTGAAAACCAGCATATTCAACCGAATAGCCAACCTCAATATTTAAATCGATTGCTTGAGAGAGAAGCCAACCACCAATTGTATCTAAATCACTATCATCGATATGAAGACCAAACATATCATTTACTTCAGAAATGAGTACTTTTCCATCTAAAACAGTTAGTTTTGGAGTACGCTTTTCAATCATTGGTGATTCGTCTGTATCAAATTCATCTTGAATTTCTCCTATAATTTCTTCAAGAATATCCTCCATCGTTAAAAGTCCAGCTGTTCCACCGTATTCATCCATAACAATTGCCATTTGTACGCGGTTCTTTTGAAGGTGGATTAACGTTTTACGAATGGGAACTGTTTCAAATACAGTTAAAACAGGATGTATGTACGCGTCAAGTGGTTTGTAAATGCCTTTTGTTTGATTGTGAAAAATCTCTTTCGTATTTATCATACCGATAATATCATCTTTATCCTTTTCAATAATAGGATAGCGTGTATATTTTTCAGTTGCGGCGATTTCCATATTCTCTTCTAACGTATTTTCAGTAGATAAGCAAACCATTTCAGTTCTAGGTACCATAATTTCTTTAGCAACACGATCATCAAATTCAAAAATATTATTTACATATTTATATTCGGTTTGATTAATTTCGCCGCTTTTATAACTTTCACCTAAAATAAGTCGCAGTTCTTCTTCAGAATGGGCAAGTTCGTTTTCTTTTGCAGGCTCTAAACCGAATAATTTGGTGAAAAATACTGCCGAACTATTTAATAGCCAGATGAATGGATACATAATTTTATCAAATAAAATAAGCGGTCTTGCAAATTTTAAAGTGATTGCTTCTGCTTTTTGGATTGCGAAAGACTTAGGAACTAACTCTCCTAATACAACATGGAAAAAAGTAATAATACTAAAAGCAATAATAAAGGATAACGTGTTAGCCATTGCTCCAGTAATGTTGATTCTTTCAAATAGTGGTCGTAGTAAATGTTCCACAGTTGGTTCACCAAGCCAACCAAGTCCTAAAGAAGTGATAGTAATACCGAGCTGACAAGCAGATAAATAAACATCTAAGTTAGATACGACGCTTCTTGCAGCTAATGCCTGCTTATTACCTTCATTTGCAAGCTGATCGATTCGACTTTTTCGTACTTTTACAACAGCGAATTCTGATGCAACGAAAAAGCCAGAAATAAGGATAAGTATAAAGATGAGAAAAATATTTAATATGTCCAAGTGTGTTCTCTACTCCTAAGTTGGAATAAAGATGTCACCTCCTGCAATTATGTTATACTTTTATAATAAATCCAAATGAAAAGATTAGTCAAAGGAAATGGGTAAATATTGGTAGGTTTCTAAAGTGTTTTTTAAATTTGCTGTTATTTTGTCCTCTATATAAAAGGAATAACCGTCTACTTTTAATTTAAAGTAGACGGTTATTCTACATTATGGTTTTGAAATACTTCTTGCTAAAGTATATGTTTGCTGTTTGGAGTAGTTTGTTGTCCATAGAGTTTGGAGAAAAGATAAGACGCTGTATGGGATGTAAAGAAGTAATAGACCAATTGCGACAACTATAGGTGCATTTCCGCCAAATTGAACGATAAATTGTAAGAGTCCATTTGCGTGAAAAACACACTCCATAAAAACGAATGAAAGAATAATGGAACTTAAAATAGATTTATGATTGGAAGTAAGCGCCATAAATAACGTATCAACAAGGAAAGCTGAATTTTTTATTTCGTATTCATTTGTATTATTTAAGAAAGGTAGCCATTTTTTTATTGCTTGCATAACGATAATCATGGAAGTGCTACATACGATGATAAAAGATGAGAAGAAAGGAAGATTTATGAATTTTGCGATGTAGAGAAGTAATAATAGGACTGAACATTGTAATAATACAGCGCTAAAAGAATATGGTATCCAACGCAATAAAGAAGTGTACTTTCTTACTGAGTCCGGTGCTTTTAAAAATAGATGGCCGATTCCTAAACTTATAAAGAAACCGATTGCAAGAGTGAAAGTGAAACGAACAATCGATAAAAAATATATTTCCCATATGTAGGGGAATAGAGGAGTCGAATGACTAGAAGTATGTATCATATTTTGTGTATGTACCATCGGAATTGCTGAGAAAAAGATAGGCTCATGCATCCAATCGATTCTTGGAATCGAAATGGAAGAAAGTTGTGTGAAGTTATGAAAAATGCTTATAAAGCCAGTTAAGTAAGAGAAATTATGTGTAATGAATAAAGCTGGAATAGGACTTATGACGAAAATAATAAAAACACCAACGATAAATTTACATATATGTGAGCGCAATAAGGACATACAATCACCTACTCTTTGAATATTCAGAAAATTCTTATTCTTATTTTAGCTTTTTTCTAAGGAAGTTACAATATATTTTTCTAAAAGTAACTGTGAGAGAATGTTCCATATTGAAGAGTTACCGGATTGGTATGAGCTAATTAACCAGTGGGCGTGGACAAAATCCCTACTGATTAAAATTTCACTTAATAAAAGTGTATGATTCATGAATAAATTATGACGAAAAAACGAAAAATTTTCAGAAAAATAAAATAAATTATTTATTTTTTTCTGAAAATATAATATAGTTATGGCACAGAAAGTATTTTAACATAAGGAGGCTTTTTATGAGGATTAAAGGGAATTATGTGCCGAAAAGGGAAGTTTTATTTTGCTCAAGTTCAATTACGGTAGGGGAAGCGCTGGAGCATTTAAATAAAACAGGGTATCGTTGTGTACCAGTATTAGATGAAAAAAAAGAGAAATTTTTAGGGAATGTATACAAAGTAGATATTTTAGAATATAAAGGTTCACTTGAAGATAATTTATTACAATTATTGAACGATAAAGATGGATACGTAAGAGAAGACTCTTCGTTCTTTAAAATATTTTTTACAATAAAAAAACTACCGTATTTATCAGTAGTCGATGAAAAAGGGATTTTCCTTGGAATCCTAACTCATAAAAAAGTTTTTGAATTATTAGAAGATGCATGGGGCGTTCATTCTAGTAAATATTCTGTCATGATTGGAACACAAGATTATAATGGAGCAATTCAAAAATTATCGACAGTGTTAAAGAAATACACTGGTATTCAAAGTTTGATGACTTTTGATAATGACGCGTTATTAGTACGTAGAATTATGTTTACATTAGGAGAAGAATTTAAAGATGCTGAATTAGAAACATTGTTAAAGGATTTAGAAGATCATGGATTTAGAGTTGTGTATGTTGAAGAGATGAATAATCCACGTGAAGTGGAGACTATAGATTAACGTTTATTGGCCATCTTATTTTTGGGATGGCTTTTGCTATAGTCCTTACATAAAGTTATTCAAAGATAACAAAACATACAAATACATAGATTTTAAAAAATATTTGTGTAATAGAATAAAATAGAGGAGATAAGTGTGGATAATTTTGATTTTCGAAAAATTCCATTAAAAATTATGTTTTTATTTTTCAACTAAATATGTTACTATATGTGTGATAAAAGCAAAGAGGTCTGACAACTAAACTCCGCGTTATAACACTCTAATGATTTCAATTTTCAAAAAAATCAAAATTCGATATTAGAGTAATTAAAAGGGGAATGGAGAAATTATGGAGAAAGACATTGCTTTGTAAGGGGCATATTTTATGATCATGAACAGAGAGGAGGATGCATAGCATATTGTGAGAATAGAGAAAAACAATGTAAAAGTGCTATGCAATTTAAAGAAATGAAGGGACGATTAAGGCCAGGTGATACGCTAGCAATTGGTTTAATGTTATTTGCATTATTTTTAGGAGCAGGAAATTTAATTTTTCCACCAGTTTTAGGGCAACAAGCTGGAGAAAATGTTTGGATTGCTACAATTGGATTCCTTGTAACGGGAGTCGGACTTCCCCTACTAGCTGTCACAGCTGTCGCGTTTGTAGAGGGGGACTTGAAAGCGTTATCTTCAAGAGTTCACCCTATATTTGCGTTTGTTTTTCCACTCGTTAGTTATTTAGCAATTGGACCATTCTTTGCAATCCCACGTACGGGGGCTGTTTCGTTTGAAATGGGGATGAAGCCGTTTTTATCAGAAGCAATGGTTTCAGAATGGTACATGCTATTTTTATTCACTATAGTTTTCTTCGGAATAACGTGGTATTTATCATTAAATCCATCTAAATTAGTTGATTGGTTTGGAAAGTTTCTTACACCATTATTAGTATTAATAGTTGCAGTTATTGTCGGAAAGGCAATTATTGATCCGATTGGAACTCCGGCTGCACCGTTAGCTGCTTATAAAGAAAATGCTTTCTTTGGTGGGTTTATTCAAGGGTATTTAACGATGGATGCAATTAGTGCTCTTGTTTTTGGAATTGTTGTTGTACAAGTTATTCGCTCTAAAGGGATAAAAGAGAGTGGACAAATTGCAAAAATAACAGTCGTATCAGGTATTATTGCTGTATTAGGCTTAACGTTAATATATTTATCACTTGCGTATCTCGGTTCTACAAGCACATCACTTGGTGTTTCAGAGAACGGTGGTCTTATTTTAACGAATGTTGTAAATGAGTTATATGGAACAAGTGGTAAAATTTTATTAGGTCTTGTTATTATACTCGCTTGTTTAACAACTTCTGTTGGATTAACATCTGCCTGTGCGGGCTTCTTTACAAACTTGTTCCCAAAACTTTCGCATAAAACGATTGTAACGATGGTATGTGTGTTTAGTTTAGTTGTATCTAACCTAGGATTAACACAATTAATCGCAGTAACTTTACCAGTGTTAATGATCATTTATCCAGTTGCAATTGTATTAATCGTACTTTCGTATTTCCATACATGGATTGGAAAGCGTAATACAATTTACATTGGAGCAATTTTAGGGGCATTATCAATTAGCTTGTTTAATGGTTTAGAAAGTGCAAATATAAAAATTGACGCAATTTCAAATGTACTGCAAATGCTACCTTTATATAAAGAAGGAATAGGATGGTTAATCCCATCATGTATTGGCGGGGTACTCGGTTACTTCTTCTATAAATCAAATGAATCAAGTGAATTACAAAAGAAAGGTGCTTAGGCGCCTTTCTTTTTTTGAAGGGGATTTTTGTATTTTGTCTAAGTAATAATTGGGAGGAATGATAAAATGGCTAATTTTGAAGATTTTTTGACTTTGGATATACGGGTTGGGACGGTGAGAATGGCTGAAGAATTTAAAGAGGCGAGGGTTCCTGCAATTAAGCTAGAAATTGATTTTGGCGAGCTAGGGATTAAGCAATCAAGCGCTCAAATTACTAAGAGATATAATCCAGAAGAGTTAATTGGTCAGCAAGTTGTTGCTGTTGTAAATTTCCCGCCAAAGCGTGTGGCAGGATTTAAATCCGAAGTACTTGTACTGGGTGGTGTTCCTGAAGCTGGCGATGTTGTTTTACTTCAGCCAAATATGGAACTACCGAATGGAACGAAAATTAGTTAGTGTGAAGGTAGGGGTTAATTTGGATATCGGACGAGAATATTTGCAATGTGCAATTTCGAATTTCAAAGCAACAAAGAAGCAAGGAGAACGGGCACTTTCTCAATTATCATATGAACAAATCATGTGGTCTTCTCATGAGGAGACGAATAGTATTGCTATTATTATTAAGCATCTACATGGTAATATGCGTTCCAGATGGACGGATTTTTTAACGTCGGATGGTGAAAAAACCGATCGTAATCGAGATGGTGAATTTGAGGGCGGCTACAATTCAAAACAAGAAGCTCTTGCTGCGTGGCAGGAAGGATGGGAATATGTTTTTAAAGCGATGGATAATTTAACACCGGATCAGATTTTGCAGAGAGTATACATTCGTGGAGAAGAACATACTGTCATGCAAGCGATTGAAAGGCAAATTTCACATTATGCTTTACATATTGGACAAATCATTTACATTGGTAAAATGTTAAAAGAAACCGATTGGGCGTGTTTAAGTATTCCTAGGGGGCAGTCTACCAGTTATTTAGAGAAATAACGCTCTACGTAAAAATAAGAAAGAAGCCGATATAATATAGGAATCAAAAAAATAAGCCAAATTATAGATGGCTCTGTGAACATTAGGATGCTGCCAGCGATAAGTCCATATATAATAAGAAAGAAACTAAAGAGTGTATTAATAGGGATAAAGCGAGAGGTAAATAGTTTCTGCTGCTTAAAACAAATATTGTGAAATAAATAAAAGCGGAAGTACCATGTAGCAGTAATAAGATCTTGCTTTCTCACTATTCTTTTTTTGCATGTATGACAGATGAACGGTGGCTGCATTTTATTACTCTCCATTTTCTATTTTCAGTAGTTTCGTAATAATTTGAGACAATATAAGGGACAAAGTGTATATTCCTACATATGCTCCGGAAATAAGGAATAATGGATTTAGTAAAATACCATGAATGCTCGTCATGAAAACAAGATGTTGTATTAAAACATCATATATATTAATAGAAATAATTGTCCCGAGTACATACAATGCTATGTACGCAAAAATATGAAGTGCAATACGAATTTTACGGTGTATAGCAAGTAAATAAAAAATAAATGATAGAACGATTGGTAATGTTCCTATTAATAGCTTCAATTCATTTCACCTCGTTAACAATATAGCCGAAATTTAAGCGGTCTATTCTCTAGAGCTTGTACATAACTTGAAATAGAGAGGGTGATAGTATGAATCGAGGTTTTTTTTATGTGAAATTAACGAGCGTACGCAAGTTAATTTTATTTATTATTACTACGGTATTAGCGACTTTTTTTCTTATTAGTATGATGGTAACTTCTATGAAAGAGACGAAGTCAACGTATTTATATAATTGGTTAAATGAGTTATCAATGAATGGTTACATGTATGTTCTTGGAAAAGAGAATCATTACTTTACACAAGAGTATCGGAATTTGAATCAAGACTTTTCTATTTCCTCATTCCTCTTTTCGATGGCAACGAATATACGTTTTGATGATGTACGTAGTTTTGTTGGAAAGGAACTTCCGGGATTTGGAAAGTATGATACGGAAATCGTTATAGCAGGTGAAGGAACAAATTACTCCAACTTACCAATAGAGTCGAGCGTTCCTCTTGAAGAAGTAGTGAAGGAACGGACTGGAGAAACTGGACAAGTTCCTAAGTCTGATCCGAATAAAGAGAAGAAACAGCCAGCTCAAACAACGGGGAAAAGGCAAGTTGCATTTATTTATCATACACATAGTTGGGAATCTTATTTGCCGTTACTGAACTTAACGAATGACCCAGATCCGAATAAAGCAACGAGTTCTGTAACGAATATTTCAATAGTCGGTGATCGTTTTCGGGAACAACTGGAAAGTGAAGGTATAGGTGCTACTAACGATAAGACTGATGTCGGCCAAAAGTTAATAAGTAAAGGGTTAAACAGTAATAGTTCTTACAAAATGTCACGAGAAATTGTACAACAAGCTATGACTGGAAATAAAGAACTTCAATACTTTTTTGATTTACACCGTGATAGTGCCCGGAAAAACGTCACGACAAAAACAATTGGAGATAAATCATATGCGAAGCTTGCTTTTGTAATTGGGAAAGGTAACAAAAACTATGAAAAAAACTTACAATTAGCAACGGCTTTACATGAGACGATTAGTAAGAAATATCCGGGAGTGAGCCGAGGTGTTATTCAAAAAGGTTTCCAAACAGGTAATGGTGTTTATAATCAAGACTTATCAGGACAGGCGATTTTAATTGAAGTTGGTGGCGTAGATAATACGGATGAAGAATTGAATAGATCAATTGATGTTCTTGCTAAAGCATTTGGAGAATATTTTTGGCAAGCTGAAAAAGTGAATGGATAAACGTAAGTGAGAAGCTTACGTTTTTTCTTTTTGAGTATAAGTTATGGTTAAAAAGATATGTCACATTATAGACATAATTTCCTATCATTATAGCAATATCGAAATTTGTCTATTTATAGTAAGGAATTTAGAAAGGGATTTTCGGAATAGTGGAGAAAATCTTTTTACAAGGAAAATTTTTAACTAACAGAATGGGTAGGGTGATCAAGGTGATCCGGGAGATTAAAGTAGAAGATGCAGCATCATTTTTACAATTAAGTAAGCAATTAGACGAAGAAACGAAATTTATGTTATATGAACCAGGAGAACGAAAAACTACAGTAGAGCAACAAGAAAAGATGGTCCACCGTTTTATAGAAAGTGAATATGCAAAAATATTTGTAGCAGTTGAAAATGGTAGATTAGTTGGATTTATTTTAGCTAATGGTAATGATGTTCAAAGAAAGAGACATGTTGCGACAATTGTCATTGGTATTTTACAAGAGTATAGTGGCCGAGGTATTGGAACAAGTTTGTTTAAAGAAGTAGAGAAGTGGGCAAGATTACATGATGTATGGCGTTTAGAATTAACGGTAATGGCCCACAATACAAGAGCTCAGGCACTATATAGTAAAATTGGATTTGAACAAGAAGGTGTCAAAAAATCTGCTCTTATCATCGATGGAAATGGTGTCGATGAGTATGAAATGGCCAAATTATTAAAATAAGAGGTCGTTATATGAAAAAAAGATGGACATTACTTGGTATCGTAGCAGTGATACTGATTGTTGGAGTAGCAGGGATAAATTATAAAATGTATAAGGATCAAGAGGCGCGGGAAGTAAATGTAAACAATATATTTCCAAAAGCAAAAGAAACGATTGCTAATATGGATGGGGATATCGCAGTCATTAATAATCCAAATTCGATGCTTGTACTTGTAAATAAAAGTAGGCGTTTACCAGATGGGTATAAGCCACCAGATTTAGTTATTCCAAAAGTACGTTACTCTAGTGAAGGTGATCAAGAGAAGAAAAAAATGAGGAAAGAGGCAGCGATGGCGCTAGAGCAAATGTTCCAGCAAGCTGATAAGGAGCGTATTTTCCTTTTTGCAGTCTCTGGATTTAGATCTTTTGATCGACAAAAAGCATTAAATACGATGTATAAAAAACAAGATGGTGAAGCAAAAACAGCGATGTCCAGTGCAGTTCCTGGTACGAGTGAACATCAAACAGGGTTAGCTATGGATATTACATCTCAATCTGCTAAATTTCAATTAGAAACAGTTTTTGGAGAGACGAAAGAAGGAAAGTGGCTTTCTGAAAATGCACATAAGTTTGGTTTCGTTATTCGGTATACGAAACAGAAAGAAGGGATTACCGGTTATCGATATGAACCGTGGCACGTACGATATGTGGGGAATCCGCAAGCTACATATTTATATGAAAACCAACTTACGCTTGAAGAAGTAACGAAGTAAATAATTGGGGGGAGAGGGCTAAGATGACGATGTTATATAAGAAAAAGGTACATGCATATGTTACAAGAGAAAAAGAAGGGATTATGCAATTACTCGTTTTTAAACATCGTGATATACCTGAAGCTGGTATCCAAGTACCAGGTGGGACAGTTGATGAAGGAGAAACGTTAACAGCAGCGATTTTACGTGAAGTACAAGAAGAATCGGGACTATGTCATTTATACATTGAGCGATTCCTTGCTGATTATATTATTTATGTGAAAGAAAAAAAGGAATATCAAAAACGTCATTTTTTCCATGTTTCATTAGTAACAGATGTGAAAGATACGTGGGAACATATAGTAAGTGATGGTGAAGAAGATAAAGGTTTAGCATTTTGTTATGAATGGGTTGATATTGCAAAATGTCCTGAATTAGCAGGTAAACAAGGAGAGTTTTTACATTTACTAGATGAGATATATGTAAAGTAATAACAGAGTCTGAAGCGGAAGTCGATTCGTTTCAGACTCTTTTTATTTTTCGGGAAATTAAAGGTTTTTAAATAGGTGAGTTGAATTTCTTTTAAGGGATAGTAGTTGTTTATACGAGGAGCGAAGAAAATGAAAAATTAATAGATACACTTCATAAAGAAAAGGGCTTATAAAAGGAGAATGAAAATGGAAATTCAGTTTAATACATTATTGCAAAAAGAATTAACAATTCATGATATACAAACTGCAATGGAAGAAGGAAAATTAACGTCGAAAGAATTAGTCATGTATTATCTTTATAGGATCGCAAAGTATGACCAAGATGGTCCGAAAATCAATTCTATTTTAGAAATAAATCCAGATGCTATCTTTATTGCAGAAGCGTTAGATCATGAAAGAAAGACAAAAGGTGTGAGAGGTCCATTACATGGTATACCAGTTTTACTGAAGGACAATATTGAAACGAATGATTCTATGCATACAAGTGCAGGGACAATTGCTCTTGAGCATAATATTAGTAGTCAAGACGCATTTCTTGTTACAAAACTGCGAGAAGCAGGTGCAATTATAATAGGGAAAGCAAATATGACAGAGTTGGCAAACGGAATGTCTTTTGAAATGTGGGCTGGATATAGCGCTAGGGGAGGTCAAACAATAAACCCTTACGGAACAGGAAAAGATGATATGTTTGTTGGAGGATCGAGTACAGGGTCTGCCGTGGCAGTTGCCGCTAACTTAACAGTACTATCTGTTGGAACAGAAACAGATGCTTCTATTTTAAGCCCAGCTGTTCAAAACTCTGTAGTTGGCATTAAACCGACAGTTGGTTTAATTAGCCGAAGAGGAATTATTCCTTTCACATATTCTCAAGATACAGCTGGGCCATTTGCTAGAACGGTAACAGATGCCGCTATTTTATTAGGGAACTTAACCGGAGTGGATGAGCTGGATGTAGCGACTCACAAAAGTGAAGGAAGGGCACAGCAGGATTATACGAAATATCTTAATATTAATGGCTTACATGGAGCTAAAATTGGGGTGTTTGACAAAGCGCCAGAAGATTATTATGAATCTGGCGAGTACGATGAACAATTGTTTAAAGAAACAATTCAAGTGTTACGTAGTGAAGGAGCGACAGTAATAGAAGATATCGATATTCCATCCTTTCATAGGGAATGGAGTTGGGGAGTACCTCTTTATGAACTGAAGCATAGCTTGGATAACTATCTTTCTAAATTACCTTCCAATATTCCAGTGCATTCGATTTCAGAACTAATCGATTTTAATAATCATATAGAAGAAAGGGCATTGAAATATGGACAAAATAAATTAGAAATAAGAAAAGATTTTCCTAATACGTTAAGAAATTCGGAATATTTAAATGCAAGATTAGAAGATATATACTTTTCACAAGAACAAGGAATTGATTTTGCATTAAAAAAATACAATCTTGATGCGATACTGTTCCCCTCCTATATAGGATCTACAATTTGTGCCAAAGCTGGTTATCCATCTATAGCAATGCCGGCTGGATATATGAAAAGCGGGAGGCCTTTTGGGATCACACTTGCAAGTACTGCTTTTAGTGAAGGGGTATTAATTAAACTAGCATACGCTTTTGAACAGGCGACAAAGCATAGAAAGATTCCCAATTTATCGTAAATGGAAAAAGAGAAGGCTGCTCAAAATGGATTTTTTGGGAGCAGCCTTCTCTTATTTTAATAGCTAAAAGTATTGTCGAATCGTTGATATATTGTAAGTTACGATAGATATATTTTAAAAATCGTTCATATAATTTCATGTACTATGGTGTAATGTAGTTGGAAGCTCCAATTACGGAAAACATTATATTTATGATATATATTAAATAGAAATCTCTTTCTTTTGTGACCTCTGATGTTTTAATAAACGAAAAGACAAACAAGCTGAACATAAAATAAGAAAAGAAGCAATGATATAAATAGTACGAACACCGAAAGTATCAGTAATTATGCCAACACTTAGCATAGAAAGACCAGAAGCGGTTGAGAGAAGAGCACCGTGAGCTGTGTACATCTTTGATAATAAAGAAGGAGCGACGCTTGATTGTAAAACTGTCGTTTGAGAAATATCTCTAATTTGATAACATGGTCCCATTAGAACGCAGAGGAATAGGGCAATAAATCCGCTGCTCGTAACACCGTATAAAAATGTAAGAATACTAAACAAAAGAGATCCTATCGCCATAGAGCGTATTAAATTATTTTGAATATATGTACTCATTTTCCATGCTAATATCCCGCCAATTAACGTTCCGACATAATAACTTGTATTAATATATCCCCACCATTCTTCGCCTTTATGTAAAGCGGTAGTTACATATGCCATCGTAATGGCACCGATCCATATCGTCCCTGCGAAAGTTTCAATTAAATCCATAAATGTAACGGTGCGTAGAGACGGGTGCTGAAATAATAGTTTCCAGCCCTCTAATAAAGCAATAGTTTTTGAAGAGGAGGGTTCTGCTACTCGTTCAGCTTGTATAGATTGTAATGAAAGGTGTAATGTAATACATCCGAAAATCATCAATATGTTATTAATCATGAGTGTCGAAGTAACACCAATGAGAAGAACAATTATACTTGTAAATGAGTAAGCAGCTGCTTGCACAATTTGTGTTGAAAAGGAAAAGATACTATTTACTTTTACTAACTTTTCTTTTGGCGTTAGGTGTGGAAGAATACTGTATAATAATGGAGCGCTCCAGCCGCTACATAATGAAATGAAGATGATGAAAGTTAAAAGAGAAATGATGTTTGTGGATAGCATAGGAAATAATATCATTAATAATAGTAAAAGAACTGTTTTAATCCATTGTAGAGTATATAGCAATGCATAAGATGGAAAACGATTCATTATAAGTGGTGCAGATGTGTTCGCGATAAGATTTGTGATTACTTGTAATAATGGAAAAAGAGCAGTAATTGTAGCTGATTTAGTTGTGATATAGATGTGAGTCGTAATAATCATTAAGTATACAATGTCAGCGAGGGTAATACACATTTTGGAGACTAAATAGTAAGCTAGTGAACGTTTTGGCAATAAGAATACCACCTTCCCAAAAAAATAATGCTTTTTTAGTTAGAATAATTATAATCTGAAAATTACGTTTTTGGAAGAATTAAATATTTTGTCATTTTTTGAAAGGGATTTTCATGTATAATGAAGAATATATTGATATAGTATTTTATTAATACTTGTTGTAACAGCGAATATGTATAATAACTTGTAGCAAACGCCCTCTGTGTGAGATAGGGCGGATAAACCATTCTTTTCTTCATATACATATAGAAATTGAGAAAGAAAGTGAGGGTTGCATATGGCTGGATGGGTGATTTGGTTTATAATAGCGGGTATTTTATTTATCGCAGAAATGTTGTCGATTACTTTTTACATGCTTTGGCTTGGAATTGGAGCTGTTGTCGGAGGTCTTATTGCCTTATTTGCTCCTGATGCACTATTTTTACAAGTTGTCGCTGGTGCGATTGTAAGTTTAACATTGACTTTCTTTACGAAAAGAATTTCAAAAAATTTTCGAGAAGCAAAAGGTTTTACTGATACAGTAGATAAACTTGTCGGTAAAAAGGGGATTGTTATGCAAGCGATTACAAGTGAAGTGAACGGTATTGTGAAAGTGGATGGAGATACTTGGACAGCTATTTCGGATGCTCCTATTGATACTGGAGAAAAAGTCGTTGTTATAAAGAGGCATAGTACTATTTTACAAGTAAAAAGGGAGAGTGAATAAATATGGTAGCATTAACGTTAACGATTATTTTCGCACTAATTGTAGTTACATTTGTTGCATTAACAATTAAAATTATTCCTCAGCAAAAAGTTGGGGTCGTTGAAAGATTTGGTAAGTTTCAGCGTATTATGCAGCCAGGATTAAATTTATTAATACCGATTGTAGATCGAGTTCGCGTATATCACGACTTACGTATTCAACAAACGAATGTACCGCCACAAAAGGTAATTACGAAAGATAATGTACAAGTAGAAATTGATACAATTATTTTCTATCAAATTGTTGAACCAGAACTTGCGACATACGGTATTTCCAATTATGAATATGGTGTTCGTAACATTACTTCTGCAACGATGCGTCAAATTATTGGTAAAATGGAACTGGATGAAACATTATCTGGTCGTGAAAAGATTTCAACAGAAATTCGCTTAGCGCTTGACGAAGCAACAGAAAAATGGGGCGTTCGTATTGAGCGTGTTGAAGTAGTAGATATTAACCCGCCAAAAGATGTGCAAGCATCAATGGAAAAACAAATGAAAGCAGAACGTAATAAACGTGCAATCATTTTAGAGGCTGAAGCAGCAAAACAAGATAAGGTCCTTCGTGCTGAAGGGGAAAAACAAAGTAAAATTTTAATGGCTGAAGGGGATAAAGAAGCGCGCATTCGTGAAGCAGAAGGTATTAAAGAAGCAAAAGAATTAGAAGCGCAAGGGGAAGCAAGAGCGATCGAGGAAATCGCAAAAGCAGAACAAAACCGAATTGAATTACTTCGTGAAGCGAATTTAGATGAACGTATACTTGCTTATAAATCATTTGAATCATTGATTGAGGTTGCGAAAGGGCCAGCAAATAAAGTCTTTATTCCGTCTAATGCAATTGAAACACTTGGTACTCTTGGTGCAATTGGTGAAATCTTTAAAGAAAAACAAGCGAAGAAGTTACCTTCGTCAGATGCAGAAAAAGAGAAATAAGCGTGAGAAAGAGAAATGGGATGCCATTTCTCTTTTTTGTGTGTATATTACATAAAGCTTGTACATATTCATGTATAAAGAAGGTGATACATTGAAAAAGTATCCAACTCGTATACATGGAAAGAGATTAATATATTTATTGTTTACATATGCATTTGTAGTGATTGTAATCGCATCTATTGTAACTTCTCTTTTACATACAATGAAATCTTATTACGCGAATCAATGGTTCGGAAAAGTATCGATGCAAGGTTTTGTTCAAATGATAGAAAGTGAGAATCATTATTTCGGAACAGATTATTTTAAAATAAATAAACGGGAGTCAGTTGGAAGTTTATTATTCTCTATCGCGACGGATTTGAAAATTAAAGACTTAAGAACGTTTGTCGGGAAAGAAGTACCAGGTATGTCGAAGTATTATTCTAACATTATCGTAGCTGGTGAAGGGACGAACTATACGAATATACCTAATGAATCTAGTGTACCAATTGAAGAAGTAACGAAAGAGCGAGAAGTAGCAAAAGATAAAGTCACAGAAGCGGAAAAGAAAAATCCAGTACAGAAAAGAAATGGAACGAAACAGGGTGAAAGTGCAGTATACATTTATCATACGCATAGTTGGGAATCGTTCTTTCCATTATTACCAGGAGCTACCGACCCATCGAGCCCGGACGTAAATGTGTCCTTACTAGGGGAACGTTTGAAGGAGCAGCTTGAAGGGCAAGGAATACCAGTAATTCATGATAAAACGAATATGGGGGATTTATTAGCGAGTAAAAAGTGGAAATGGTATCAAGCGTATAAAGCGTCTCATGGATATGTAAAAGAAACATTGGCGCAAAATAATAAAATTGCGTTTCCAATTGATATACATCGTGATGATCAGCGGAAAAAGGTAACAACAAAAGTAATTAACGGGAAATCGTATGCAAGATTATATTTTATAATTGGAATGGAAAATGGGAATCATACAGAGAATGAAAAAATTGCAAGGGCAATCAATAGTTATTTAGATGAAAATTATTACGGGTTAAGTAGAGGGATTTTTCCGAAGTATAAAAAGGACGGGGATGGAGTGTATAATCAAGATTTATCTAAAAATGCGATGCTAATCGAAGTTGGTGGTGTAGATAATACTTTAGATGAACTATATAATACCATTGATGTGTTAACGGAAGCGTTTAGTAAGTATTATTGGAATAATGCGGAGAAAGTGAATGGGTGAGGAACGGGAGACCGTTCCTTTTTCGTATTGCTTAAAAAAATATTAAGATTTCATAATGTGAAATAAGGGAGAAATTATACGAAATAAAATTGATATAATAATTGAAAATTCAGTCTTCTAATGAGGTTTCTAAACTTTTTAGTATATTATTATGGGAAATTGGAGGGGAAAGAATGGCAATTAGAACAGGGGAACAGTATATTGAAGGATTGCGAAAAAGAAATCCTGAAATTTGGATGGGTGGAAGAAAAGTAACAGATGTAGTAAATGAAGATGTTTTTCGCGAACCTATTTTACAAATTGCTAACTTATATGATATGCAGCACAATCCAGAATATCAGGATAAGATTACTCATATATGCGAAGAGACAGGAGAAAGGGTCTCAAATGCATTTTTAGTACCCAAAAATTATGAGGACTTAAAAGCGCGTCGTGAATTATTTGAAATATGGGCAAAAGCTACCTTTGGTTTAATGGGAAGAACACCTGATTTTTTAAATGTAACAGTTACTTCAATGGCAAGTAATGCGTGGTTTTTTGAGAAGTTCAATCCAGAATGGGGAGCGAATATAAAGAACTATTATAAACATATACGAGATAATGATTTATTTTTAACACATGCGATTATTAATCCGCAAAATGATCGGAGCAAGGCTTCTCATCAACAAGAAGATGAAACAATGCATTTAGGTGTAGTAAGTGAAACAGAGGAAGGGATGTATGTTAGTGGTGCTAAAATGTTAGCGACACTTGCCCCGATTACAGATGAGGTAATTATATACTCCTATCCAAGTTTTAAACCAGGTGATGAACGTCATGCAATTTCTTTTGCCGTTCCAATTGATGCACCGGGACTAAGGATTCTTTGTCGTGAGCCAATGCAAGATGGAAAACGTTCTCTATTTGATCATCCACTTGCATCAAGGTTTGAGGAAATGGATGCATTACTAGTATTTCATAATGTGTTTATCCCATGGGATAAAGTATTTATTTATCAAAGTGTAGAAGCTGGGAATCAATTGTATCCTAAAACGGGAATTGGTCATCAACCAGCGCATCAATCTGGAGTAAGAGGGTTAGTTAAGCTATCTTTCGCCGCTGAAGTAGCTATGAAATTAGCAGATTCGATAGGAGTAGACGGTTTTTTAAATGTACAAAACCAGTTAGCAGAGCTTATGCAAGATGTAGAAACGATACGTGCTCTCTTGCAAGTAGCTGAATATGAATATGAAACGAATCCATATGGAGAAGTTGTTCCTGCGAGGTTGCCGCTTGATACGATACGTAGTTTATTACCTAAAATGTATCCGCGGGCTATTGAAATCATTCAAACCATTGGTGCTGGTGGGCTATTGATGTCACCGACAGGCGCTGATTTTATGAACCCTGAGATTCAAGATGATATGCATAAATATTATATCGGGCGTGAAGGAGTCTCTTCTGAGGAACGTGTTCGCTTGTTTAAATTAGCTTGGGATTTATGTGGTGAAGCTTTTGGACAACGATTATTACAATATGAGCGTTACTATTCTGGGGATCCGGTGCGTAAAATGGGAATGTTTTATAGTGCGTACAAAAAACAACAATCGCTTTCTCTAGTGAAGAAAGCTTTGCAATCGAGTTCATCCGAAGGCGCTTTAAGCTAAATAAAAATGTTTACGCTTACATTTTTATTTGGAAAAGGAAGGAGCAACAGATGATAACAAGAATTTTACTGTTAGGATGTAAATCTTCTTATATTATTAACAACACGTAAAATAGAGAACTGTAACTGAAATAGGGGAGGTAAATGATTTGATCGCTTCTATCAGTAAAATTTGTAAAATTCTAAATTGTTTTACGAGTGATGAACCTGTACTAGGAAATTCTGAAATAGCGGAAAAACTAAATATGAATGCTAGTACGGTTCATCACCTTGTTCGTACGTTGTGTGAAGAAGGAATGCTCATTCAAGATGAGCAAAGAAAATATAGATTAGGTTGGAAATTGTTAGAGTGGGGAAATCAAGTAATGTTTCAGCAAGAGATTTATAGTGGAGCAATTCCGCTTGTAGAAGAGCTTGTAAGGAATTTTAATGGAACTGTGCATATTGGCATGTTTGATCGTGGTGATGTTGTATTTATTTTGAAAGTTTCATCAAAGGATTCCGTTCAAATTTCAACACATGTTGGATCAAGAGAGCCTGCGTATTGTACAAGTACAGGGAAAGTGTTGCTTTCATTTAATTCATCTCCCTTAGAATTTACTTCAGAAAAAAGGCTTTTACCACGAGCACCCAATACAATTACTTGCGTGAAACAATTCCAGACAGAGTTACAGACGATTCGTAAGCAAGGTTATTCAATTAGTGATAATGAAAATGAGCATGGATTGTATGGAATTGCAGCTCCCATTCGATCTTACACTGGGAGAACAATTGCAGCGCTTAATATTGTTGGACCTATATCGTATATGCAGGGAAGTAATCGTGAAATCATAATTCAAAGTGTGATGAATACGGCGAATTTAATTTCGAAGGAGTTTGGTTTTTTGGAAATTTAATTCCAAAAAAGAGAGGTGAGACTCATTTATATACATGATAACTGTATACCGGTATTAAAGAGATCAATTGTCTCAATTGGTGCTTTTGATGGCGTACATAAAGGTCATCAAGTTGTTATTAAAAACGCGATTCATAGAGCGAAAGAATTAAAGATTACAAATGTTGTGTATACATTTGATCCACCACCACGTTCTTATTTTCAAGGCGCTCGAATATTAACGCCAATTGATGAGAAGGTGAAACGTCTTCAGAATCTTGGTGTTGAACATATAGTTGCAATTCGTTTTGATGAGTCCTATGTAACAAAAAGGGCGAGTTATTTTGTTAAAGAGCTACAAAGGTTATGTCCTGTAGAAATTTATATTGGCCAAGATTTTAGATTTGGAAAAAATCGAGAGGGTGATATAGAGCTTCTACGAGAACACTTCAATATTTCTATAGTTGAAGATGTGTGTTGTGAAGAAGGTGAGCGGATCTCTTCAACAAGAATTAGAAATCATGTATGTCAAGGAGAGTTACAAAAGTCTAGCTCTTTACTCGGATGGTCTTTCAAAACGATATAAGTAGAAGGAATAATGAGGAGGAAGAAATATGTCAAAAACATTACAATCTTTTAATTTACTAAAATGGATTGATGAGAATAAAGATTTGTTGAAGCCGCCGGTAAATAATAAGGTTATTTGGCAGGACTCGGAATTTATCGCCATGATATTAGGTGGTCCAAATAGAAGACGTGATTTCCATGTAGATCCCTCAGATGAGTTTTTTTATCAAATTAAAGGTGACTGTTATGTGGAATGTATTACAGAGGAAGGTAAGCGTGAAGTCGTTACAGTAAAAGAAGGCGATGTATTTATGCTACCAGCTATGGTACCTCATTCACCACATCGCGTTGCTAACACATATGGGCTAGTAATTGAAAGAAAACGTAACCAAGGAGAACTCGAGGATTTCGTTTGGTTCTGTGACGAGTGTAATCATGAAATGCATCGTGTACGTGTTCAATTAAATGATATTGAGAAACAAGTAAAAGAAGCGATTCATAGTTTTAATTCAAATAAAGAAATTCGTGCATGTAAAAACTGTGGTTACATTATGCCGGAAGAAGTGGAGGAATGGAAGTGCGAATAGATTTTCATACACATATTATTCCTGAAACTTTTCCGGATTTTGAAGAGAAGTTTGGTGGCGGTCGTTGGCCAATATTAAATCGGACTTGTACATGTGGTGCAAGTATTATGGTTGGAGGCAAAAATTTTCGCGACGTGACAGATCAAGTATGGTGTCCTGAGAAAAGGATTGAAGATATGAACCGTGAAGGTGTCGATATTCAAGTTTTATCACCAATCCCTGTCACATTTTCGTATTGGGCAAAACCAGAGGAAGCTGAAAGTATGGCACGTATTCAAAATGATTTTATTGCAGAAACAGTTTTAGCATATCCAGATCGTTTTGTCGGATTAGGAACGGTTCCGATGCAAGATGGGGAAACTGCGGTTCGTGAAATGGAGCGGTGTATTACGGAATTAAATTTACATGGTATTGAAATTGGTACAAACGTAAATGGGAAAAATTTAGATGATCCATCATTTATTGAATTCTTTCGAATGGCCGAAAAGTGGCAAGTTCCAATTTTTATTCATCCATGGGAAACATTAGGGCGCGATAGAATGCCGCATCATAATTTTATGTATACAGTCGGGATGCCAAGTGAAACGGCTCTAGCGGCAGCTACACTTATATGGAGTGGGATTATGGAGAAGTTTCCACGGTTGAAGGTTTGTTTTGCGCATGGTGGAGGGTCTTTCCCATATATTTTGCCAAGATTAGATCAGGGGTGGAAAGTATGGCCACATTTGCGGTTGACTACACACCCTCCTAGTTATTATGCAAAGAAATTTTATTTTGATTCTTTAAATTACGATCCTATTAATTTGAAATATATGATTGAAAGATTTGGACATGAAAAAATTTTCATGGGTTCGGATTATCCATTTTTATTGCGAGAAATTGATCCAGGAAAAGTGATTGACGAGACATCCAGTTTATCTGAGGAACAAAAGGCAGCAATGCTTGGGGGAAATGCTGCGGAATTTTTAAATATTGATATAAAAAAACGAGGTGAAGCATATGCAGAGAGTACAAACACCTGAGAATAAATTAAGTGAGTTAGGTATCACACTACCAGCTATTCGTCCAGCAGTCGGAAATTATGTTAGTTGTGTAAAAGTGGGTAACTTATTGTTTACTGCTGGACAAGGTGTAGATGAGTATCATGGGAAATTAGGAAAGGATATACCAATTGATGAGGGATATAAAGCAGCAAGACAATCAATGTTGAATTTGTTAAGTGTTGTGAGAAACGAACTTGGTGATTTAAATAAGGTAAAACGAGTTGTAAAGATGCTTGGTTTTGTAAATTGTACAGAAGATTTTATCGATCAGCCAAAGGTAATGAATGGAGCATCGGATTTATTAGTTGATATTTTTGGGGAAAAGGGAAAACACGCCCGCTCTGCTGTCGGAATGGCTCAATTACCTAATAACACAACAATTGAAATTGAGATGGTTTTAGAAATTGAGGAATAGGAGGTAAGGAAGGTGAACAAAGAATTATTAGCTGAAAAACTGAAAGTAAAAGATGCGAAGTTGTTTATTGATGGACAATATGTGGATTCTATATCCGGCGAAACGTTTGATACGTTCAATCCAGCGACGAATAGAAAGCTTGCTTCTATAGCAAAGGCAAATGAAGAGGACACAAAAAGAGCAATTGATGTGGCAGAACGAACATTTAAAAGTGGTATTTGGAGTAAAATGCCTGTGGAAGAACGATCGAATATTTTATGCAAAATGTCGGATTTGATTATGGAAAGAGTGGATGAACTAGCGTATTTAGAAACTCTTGATGTTGGAAAACCAATTAAAGAAAGTAAAGGGTTCGATATACCACGCTCGGCTCATAATTTTCGCTTCTTTGCTGAAATGGCTAAATATATGGTGCATGAGCATTATGACAAACATAACTTTATGTCATATGCAAAGTATGCTCCAGCGGGAGTGACTAGTTTAATCATTCCTTGGAACTTGCCATTTATGCAAATGACGTGGAAAGCATCAGCTGCACTTGCTTCTGGTAATACTGTTGTTGTCAAACCAGCCTCGTATACCCCTTTAAGTGCAGTTATGCTCGGTGAAATTGCAAATGATGCTGGGCTACCTCCAGGTGTACTTAATATTATTACAGGTCCAGGAAATACTGTTGGGACAACAATGACAACACATCCGGCTGTAAGAAGAATTTCATTTGTTGGAGAAAGTAACACAGGAAAAACAATTATGCGTAATGCATCAGAAAACTTAATTCCGGTTTCATTAGAGTTAGGAGGTAAATCAGCAAATATCGTATTTGAAGATGCGGATTTAGATGAAGCAGTACAGGGATCCATTGAAGCTATTTATCGGAACCAAGGAGAAATTTGTTTAGCTGGTTCAAGATTACTTGTGCAAGAAAGTGTATATGAACAGTTTTTAGAGAAATTTGTAGCGGCTGTAAAAAGAATAAAAGTAGGAGATCCTCTTTCTGAAGATACCGATATGGGAGCGCTTGTATCAAAATCTCATTTAGAAACAGTTGATCGTTACGTAGAAATAGGGATTTCGGAAGGCGCAAAATTAGCCTATGGTGGAAAAAGAGTTAAAAGTTTAGTAGAAGGGAATTTTTATGAACCTACTATTCTATATGATGTTGATAACAGTATGCGTGTAGCGCAAGAAGAGATATTTGGCCCAGTTCTAGTTGTTATCCCATTTAAAACGGAGGAGGATGCAATTCGCATTGCGAACGATTCCGTTTATGGACTAGCTGGAGTTGTTTGGACGAACGATCTTAGACGAGCACAACGAGTTGTTTCACAAATTGATTCAGGCTTACTATGGATTAATTGTTGGTATGTCCGAGATTTACGTACTCCATTTGGAGGTTCGAAGGCTAGCGGGATTGGTAGAGAAGGTGGACGTCATAGTTTTGAATTTTATACAGAAGCTAAGACAGTTACGATGAAATTATAAAGTCAATGCTGCATCAGTGGAGTTTTATCCGACTATTTGTGAACAGTAAAGCTCCCACCTCAAAATTATGTGGAAACAAAGGAGCTAGGTGGGGGCTAATTAAAGTTTCGTTGATGTGCGATAAGTATAAAATTGAAAAATGGGGTGAGATGAGTGCAGTTATTAATTAAAGAATTAGCAGATGAACTAATACAAGCTGAAAATTCGTGTGTAGGGATTACTCCTTTTACAGAGAGGTATTCTAATTTATCAGTTTTGGATGCTTATAATATTCAACTTGAGGTTATAGAGAGGAAATTAGAGAGTGGGCGTAGCATAATTGGGAAGAAAATTGGTCTTACGAGTGTTGCAATGCAACAAATGCTTGGAGTAGATGAACCTGACTATGGACATTTACTAGATGATATGAAAATAGAAAATGGTAGTGAAATTTCAATAGACTCCTTTGTATCTCCAAAGATAGAAGCAGAAATAGGTTTTGTTTTAGCAGAAGACTTAAGCGGTCCTAACATTACATATGTTGATGTTCTAATGGCGACGAAATATGTCGTGCCTACACTTGAAATTATTGATAGTAGAATTGCCGATTGGAAGATTCAGCTTGCTGATACAGTGGCGGATAATGGGTCATCGGCAAAAGTTATAGTTGGTGATACATTCTCTAGCATTGATAAAGTAGATTTACGTACAACAGGAATGACACTTTATAAGAATAATTGTTTAATTGCTACAGGAGCTGGCGCAGCAGCATTAGGGCATCCTGCGCAAGCTGTTGCTTGGTTAGCTAATAAACTTCATGAATTTAATATTGGATTAAAAGCAGGTGAGTTAATTTTACCAGGTGCGTTATCTGGTGCAGTCGCAGTGAATAGTAAAGATAGTATTCAAGCTGATTTCGGTTCACTAGGATCGGTTTCTGTTAAATTCAAATAGATTAAAGCGGTGAAAAAGGGGGGATAGATGTGGAAAAAGTAAAGGCAGCTATTATTGGATCAGGTAATATTGGCACGGATTTAATGTATAAGTTAAGAAAAAGTGAAGTCATAGAGCTGAATGCCATGATTGGAATAGATTCAGAATCGGATGGTTTAAAGCGAGCAAAAGAAGAGGGATATGTGGTTTTTGATAACGGGATACAAGCAATTATTGATAAGCCGAGTATAGCTGATATTGTATTTGATGCAACTTCAGCTAAAGCACATAATTATCATGCAAAAGTATTAGGAGAGCTTGGGAAAAAAGTAATCGACTTAACACCTGCTGCATGTGGACCGTTCGTTTGCCCTGCTTTACAAAATAATGATTTTGTAGATAAGCAAAACGTTAATATGATTACGTGCGGGGGGCAAGCAACGATTCCGATTGTGCATGCTATTAATGAGGTGGCAAATGTTACATATGCAGAGATAGTTGCTACAATTTCAAGTTTAAGTGCAGGTCCAGGTACAAGGGCGAATATTGATGAATTCACAATTACGACAAGGCGTGGAATTGAAGAAATTGGCGGGGCAGATCAGGGGAAAGCACTCATTATATTAAATCCTGCGGACCCTCCTATTTTAATGAGAGATACAGTATATTGTGAAGTTAAGTATATGGATAAGGTTGCTATCCGAGAGGCGATTCAAAAGATGGTTGAAGTAGTTAGGACGTATGTTCCAGGTTATGCGTTAAAACAAGAGCCAATGTTTGATGGGAATCGTGTGACTGTATTTTTAGAGGTTGAAGGAGCTGGAGATTATTTTCCTCCTTATGCCGGTAATTTAGATATTATGACAGCAGCGGCATTAAAAGTTGGTGAAGAGTTTGCAGCGCAGATCATTTCAGAAATGAAAAGAGGTGTAATGAATGAGGCGAAATAGTAAAATGCCAATTAAAATAACGGAAGTTTGTTTACGTGATGGAAGTCATGTAATGAAACATCAATTTACAGAAGAACAAGTTCGTTCTGTAACAAGGGCATTAGATGAAGCTGGTATGCATTATATCGAAGTGAGTCATGGAGATGGTTTAGGAGGCTCCACATTACAATATGGAAAGTCGCTAATTAATGAAATGAAGCTGATTGAAGCAGCTGTAGATGAGTGCAAGCAAGCTAAAGTAGCTGTTTTGTTAATTCCTGGTATTGGAACTATCCATGAACTAAAACAAGCTGCAAATATTGGTGCGAAACTTGTTCGTGTAGCAACGCATGTAACAGAAGCGGATGTTTCAGCTCAGCATATTCAATTTGCACGTGAGTTAGGTATGGAAGTGTGCGGTTTTTTAATGATGGCACATTCTGCACCGGTTGAAAAGTTAGTAGAACAAGCAAAGCTGATGGAGGCCTATGGTGCAGAAGCGATTTATGTAACTGATTCAGCTGGTGCTTTATTGCCTCATGAAGTACGTGAACGTATTCGTGCATTACGTCAATCTTTAAATGTTGAAATTGGCTTCCATGGCCATAACAACCTTTCTGTTGCAGTAGCGAATACAGTGGCGGCAATTGAAGAAGGTGCGACACGTATTGATGGAAGTGTACGGTGTCTTGGAGCGGGGGCTGGAAATGCACAAACAGAAGTATTGCTCGCCGTTTTAGATCGTATGGGATATGAACTAGATATAGATCTGTATAAGATGATGGACTTAGCAGAGGACGTAGTCGCTCCGTTATTACCGGGACCGCAAGAAATTCAAAAAGGTAGTCTTGTAATGGGGTATGCTGGTGTATACTCTAGCTTTTTATTACATGCTGAAAGAGCGGCAAAGCGTTTTGGTGTAGACGCTCGTGATATTTTAATAGAACTTGGGAAAAGAAAAGTAGTTGGTGGACAAGAGGATATGATTTTAGATGTAGCGGCAGAATTAGCAAAGATAAAAACGGGGGTGTAAAAAGTGGCTTTAGTGAAAGGGGCAGATTTAGAAATTGTTGACTATTTACTTCAGGCTGAAAAGGAAAGGAAAGAAGTAGTGAAAGTAACGGATAAGCATCCTGATTTAACGGTGGATGATGCTTATAGATTACAAAAATGTTTAATTGAACAAAAAGTGAAGGAAGGTTCTAAAAGAGTTGGTGTAAAACTTGGATTAACGAGTAGGGCAAAACAACAAATGATGGGGATTGATGAAGCGATTTACGGGTATTTGTTACATGATATGATAGCGTTCGAATGGGAGCCGTTGCGATATGAAACATTAATTCATCCAAAAGTAGAACCAGAGGTTGCATTTTTAATAGGAGAGGATTTACAAGGTACAAATGTTACAGCCGATGATGTATTAAAGGCAACAAAATATGTCGCTCCAGCTTTAGAGATTATTGATAGCAGGTATTTAAATTTTAAATTTACATTACCTGATGTAATAGCAGATAATTGTTCATCTTCAAAGTTTTTATTAGGAAGTAGATGGATTGATGCTAAAAAAATAGATTTAGCTAGTATAGGGATGGTTATGTCGAAAAACGGAAAGATTGCTACAACTGGAACAGGGGCAGCTGTACTGGGGCATCCAGCAGAGGCGATTGCTTGGGCGGTAAATAAACTTGGTTTACAAAATGAAGGATTTAAAAAAGGTGATATCGTATTAAGTGGAGCATTGTCAGAAGCGATTGCATTCAAAGCAGGAGATTCTATTATTGCACAGTTTGATGACTTAGGAAGTGTAGCAATGTTTTGTGAATAAATAGTAAAGAGAGAGAGAAATGCCAATTATACAAATTCAAATAATAGAAGGTAGAGGACGAGAGCAAATTCAAAATCTTATTTCAGATGTTACAGAGGCGGTTGCAAAAAATTTAGATGTAGATGCTGGGCGTGTACGTGTTTTAGTAAATGAAATCCCTAGTTCACATTGGGGAGTAGGAGGAAAGTCGAAAGCTAGTTTAGAAAAAAGTTAGTTGGTAATAAAAGCAATTTTCATTCTTTTAGGAATGGGGATTGCTTTTATTATTTTGAAAAATCTTAATAATATGTTAAAATTTAACCTTGTTTAAAAGGAGATAAAGGGGAAATAGACATGCAAATACTACTAATACGCCACGGAGAATCAGAAGCTGATATTTTAAATGTACATGAAGGACGAGCTGATTTTGAATTAACAGAAAAGGGAAGACAGCAAGTGCAAAAACTTATCCAGAAAGTGAAAGCGGAATTTCCGCCAGATTTCATATGGGCAAGTACATTAAAACGTGCTCGTGAAACTGCTGAAACATTAGCGGAAGCAATGGGATGCCCAATTCAATTAGAAGAGGAATTAATGGAGTTTAATAATGGGGTACAAGCAGGTTTGTCATTTGAAGAAGCGAAGAAATATCCAGAGCCAAAGTATCTTCACGATCGTTTTGAAAACGGGGAATCATTTATTGAATTTAGAATGAGAATAGAAGGAATCTTTTCTAAAATCGTGACAGAGAATACATATGACCGGATTGCAATTGTTGCACATGGTGGTGTAATAAATAGTATATTACGTGCATTTTTCCAAATGCCAATTTCAATGGACTATTATTTTAAAATGGGAGATACAGGAATTAGTTTGATTGAACTTACGGATAAACAGAAAATAGTTCATTTTATAAATGATACAAACCATTTGGATGGAATGTAAGGGGCTATGTACAAAGTTGTATTTTTTGATGTGGACGGTACGTTGTTAAGTGAGATTGATAGAAGTATGCATGAAAGCACAAAAGAAGCGATACAAAGATTAATAGAAACGGGAATTCATGTAGTTGTTACAACAGGGAGACCATATAGTTTGTGCACACAATTTAAAGAACTAGGCATAAATACGTTTATTTCTGCAAATGGCGCACATATAAAGTGTGATGAAGAGGTTATACATAAAACGGTACTTTCTAGTGAAATTGTTCATGATATTTCAAATTTCGCTGAATTACATGGTCACAGTGTTTCTTATTTTACAGAGGAATTTGCAATGAATGGTATTGCCTCGAAAGATGAACGTGTAATACGAGCACTAAACGAAACGTTAAATTTAGAACAGTATCCTGACAAAGTCAGAAACTTGTTAGAAGAGGTTTATTGTGTATGTCTGTATGCTGATGAAACAGAAGCCCAAAAATTTTTAAAAAGATATCCAACGCTTACGTTTGAACGTTTTCATGGTTACGTTATGAATGTATTGGAAGATAGTAAAGTATCGAAGCTAACTGCAATTCAAAAGGTATTGGAACATCTGAAGATTTGTAAATCAGAAGCAATTGCTTTTGGTGACGGTGGAAATGATGTTGAGATGTTACAATATGTAGGATTAGGAATTGCGATGGGGAATGGTGGGGAAGAGTTAAAGAAAAGAGCGGATTTTGTTACAAAGAAGGCGAGCGAAGGTGGTATTGCTTTTGCTTTGAAGGAGTTTAAGATTATGTGAACTACTCACCACTTAGCAAAGCTTGAAGTGGGAGCTTCTCAGTTCCATGACGAAAGTAACCTTTCGTCTCCCTGAGCGTTACTTCGGGGTGTTCCACCCCTAGATGTCCAACGCTTGGATGCTCTCTTGGTACGGTTGATATTTTACGCAGGAACCGAATGGCTTGGTTTTCGCACTCTATTTTCTTCCTGCAACCTCATATATCAAGTTATCAAAGAACTTCATATAGCTAGTTTATCAAAAGTTTTTGGCTATGCCAAACCGAAAGAATTCTCCCACCTACCGTTGGGTTATCGCCCTTCACATGTTTGAGGAGGGAGAGTTCTTTCGGTAAATTCGTTAAAAAGATATCTTTATTCGAATAAAGATATCTTAGGATCATGAATATGCTCACATAATAAAATATGAATTTGCCCACGGTGATGATAAAAGTGTGCAATAATTTCAAGTAACCATTCAAATCGAGAATAAGAAATACCCCAATAGGCGGTCATAACTTCAGCTAATTCTTCATTGGAATAGGATAGAAAAGTTTTAGAAAGAAGATTGTACCCTTGTATCAATGTTTGCTGCATTTGAGTAATTGTTTTAGGTGTATGCTCTTTATAAAAAGTATGTAGCTCTTTTTCCTTAATACCATTTAAGATGAGAGAATCAGCATGACAAATAAGTGAAAGATGTGTACACATTTCAAATAGTGAACGCTTTGATTGAATCGGTGTTATTTGCAAATTGTTATCATTATATTGGTTGAGCATATGAATAAAACTATCAACAGCAACTTTAAGTTGATGCAACGCGGATTGGACAAACATTGTAATTTTCCTCGCCTCCGTATATAATAGTTTCTTAAGGGTATTATATCATACTCAAAATTCGGAAAATTCTAGTAGTTTGACTAGCATAGTGAAAAGTATTATATTGTAAAAGGTCATATGAAACGTGAAATAGAATGGAATGCAATTATTGAGTTAGGAGTTAGACCAATGAGTTTGAAATATGGAAGAGATACAATTGTTGAAGTTGACTTAAATGCTGTAAAACATAATGTAAAAGAATTTAAAAAACATGTAAACGATGAAAATATTGCGATGATGGCTGCTGTAAAAGCGAATGGGTATGGCCATGGGGCAGTTGAAGTTGCGAAAGCTACTATTGAAGCAGGAATAAACCAACTTGCTGTTGCATTTGTAGATGAAGCAATTGAATTAAGAGAAGCTGGAATCACTGTACCGATTTTAATTTTAGGCTATACACCAGTAGTGGCTGCAGAAGATGTAATTCAATATGACGTTATGATGACTGTTTATAGAGTAGAAGATTTACATGGTATAAATGAAATTGCAAATCGTCTTCAAAAGAAAGTGCGTATTCATGTGAAAATTGATACTGGAATGAGCCGTATCGGTTTACAAGAAGAAGAAGTTAAACCATTTTTTGAAGAGTTAAAACGTATGCGATATGTAGAAGTAGTAGGAATGTTTACACATTACTCTACCGCTGATGAAATAGATAAAACTTATACGAATATGCAAACAAGTTTGTTTGAGAAAGCTGTACATACAGCGGAAGCATTAGGAATTCATTTTCCATATATTCATAGTTCAAACAGTGCAGGATCAATGGAACTTAGTAACACATTTCAAAATATGGTTCGTGTCGGTATTGGAATTTACGGTATGTATCCTTCAAGAGAAGTGGATCATACAGTTGCTTCCTTACAGCCAGCGTTGTCTTTAAAATCAAAAGTAGCTCATGTTAAACATGCAAAGAAAAATCGTGGTGTTAGCTATGGGAATACGTATGTAACAACGGGTGGAGAATGGATTGCGACTGTACCGATTGGCTATGCAGATGGTTATAATCGTCAGTTATCTAATAAAGGGCAGGCGTTAATTAATGGAGTTCGAGTGCCGGTTATTGGTCGTGTTTGTATGGATCAGCTTATGCTAGATGTTACAAAAGCGATGCCAGTACAAGTAGGAGACGAAGTTGTATTCTACGGCAAACAAGGTGAAGAAGAGATTGCAGTAGAAGAAATAGCTGATATATTAGGTACTATTAACTATGAAGTTACATGTATGTTAGATAGAAGAATTCCGCGTGTATATAAAGAAAAGAATGAAACGACTACTGTTGTAAATATATTAAGAAAAAAATAATACAAAAAAACTGAATCGATATGATTCAGTTTTTTTATTTTTGACAAATGAAAAATGTTCTATTTGTACCGTGTAATTGTATATTGTTAAATCCTACAGATTTTAAAGAAGAAATTATTTCTTCTTTAGAGTAACAAGCTTCTTTAAAAGAAAAATCACTTCTTTTCCAAATATTATTTGTATCACGTTTAAATAATATAAAATTCATGTCCGCTCTTTTATTTTCACTATCATATGTAGAATCGATTATACAAACATATTCGCGTTCTGAAATATGAAAGGAAGCGCTCCAATTTTCAAGAAATCCTTTTTCCATATTCATATCAAATGCGAATGAGCCACCATCATATAGCGCAGAGTAAACGTTATGAAAAGTATTTTTTAGTTCATCTAATTTCATAATGTGGTTTAAGCTATCGCCGGCTGAGATGACATAGTGGAACTGCTCATCTACTTTGAAATGGCGCGCATCATCAACGATGAATGTTGCATCTGGTGCATTTTTGCGTGCATGTGCAATCATTTGAGCTGAACCGTCTATACCAGTTACAATGAAATTGTTATCAATGAATATTTTAGTAAGATGACCGGTTCCGCAGCAAAGATCTAATATGCGGGAGTCGGAACTGGCATATTGTAAAATAAATTTATGATAGGCTGGATAGGAGTGTTCGGCAAAATGCCCCCAATGCTTATTATAAATAGATGCGAAGATATCATAGTCCGAATAAATGATTTTATTAGCCATAATAAGTCTCCTCATTTTCCAACAATCCATAATAATCATACTTCGTCATAATCTCAAATCCACATTGTGTATAAAGTTTTAAAGCATTTTTATTTTTTGTTTCAACTTCTAATTCAATTGTTGAAACTCCTTTTGTAATGAGGGTATGCACCATATAGCTGAGGATTTCTTTGCCATATCCTTTGCCTTGATAAGATGGATGCACAGCAAATCCTGATAGTGTAGTAGAGTGTTTTTGCTCAGTAACAGTAATCGTTCCTATCACTTTTTCATCGATAAGAGCACGGTAAATTTGATGAGAAGATGAAGTCATCATCTTTTGTAGCCATGTGGACGTATTTTCTACTGAATCTCCAAAAGCTTTACTAGCGATTTCTATAAGATCAGGAAGTAATTCAGAAGGTGCAACGGTAAGGTTAATATTATTTTTCAGTGTTTTTTGTGTTTCGTTTGTTTTGAACTCCATACCGTACTCACTATATAAATAAGGCAAGTTCATTTGTTCTGCAAATGATTTCCCTGAAATAGAGTCACCATTAATTATAAGAAGGGCTTCATCTGTTTCTCTTTTTTGTATTTCGTTCATTGCAGTTTGTAAAAGGGTAGTGCCTATATGTTGTTTTCTATAGTTTGGATGAACAAATCCTATTAACTCCAGTTTAGTCGGTCTTTCAAAGTCATACATACTTAATGCACCAATTAATTGAGTATTATTATAAAATAGAAAATCATTTATCTCATCTTTATTACGAGCAGTTAAAAAGTTTACATGTAAATCTGACGAATAATCAATTTGATCGTGTTGTCCGCAAATATGAGCTAAATCTTTCATTTGCTGAATTTCGTTTGCTGTTAAAGATTTCTTTTTTTCAATATTCATTTCATAATCCCTCGCAATCGTTTTTAAAAATAGGATGGATGACGTAACCACTTTTCTAACTCCACACTCCCTTGAACAGATAATAAGCGATATATATATCGATAGGGTTGTCTACATTCTTCAAGACGAGGAATGGGCATAATGGTCTCATAACCTTGTTTAAAAGCACGTGCCTCTTTTTCTGTAAGTACATATTCTAATCCGATAAAATCGAACTCTCGTGGAGCAATTGCATAAGCTTCTGTATCTACTAAACCAGTAATGGATTGACCATCTGATAAAAACTGAGTAGGATCCATATCAATTAAAACGAGTGTAGATTCCTTTGGTATGGATAAGGAAGAGAGCTGTGATTCAAAAGTATGAAATGCGTTATGTATGCTCATGTTATCGGAATAAAACATATTCACAAGGTCGCTACTTACTTTTAAAATGTGAGACTTAAATTTTTCAAGTGGCACTTGGAAAGTACCAAAAGGGTTTCCTATGAAATTAGCTTTAAATGAATGAATCTCTGCTAGTCCTTTTCCAAGGCTGAATAAAATAGAATCAGGTTGTCCGATAAATGATTGCAGCGTACTTCCTGCTAGTTTTTCGGCGATAACATACTCTCGTCCATCTAAAACATGTTTTTGTAAAATAGTCGGGATGGGTAAGGTAGTATGCTTTTTCAATAATGTGTGTATCGTTTCTAAATGATGTACATTTCTTGGATCAATTCCAAATAGATTTTGGCATCCCCACCAAAAATCATCGTTTGGTTCCTCAGTCATTTTTGAAGAGCGAACGATGACTTCTTCAGTCTCTGTTTTTACGAGAAACACGTCGCTTGCATGGTCGTCATAGCCTGGATGTAGTGCTTGGGCGGATAGGATGGGGGAAGTGAATAGTTGTTGTAACATGCGAATTCTCCTTTTATTCTGTAAATTCGATAAACTAATTATATAACATAATGTAAGTATGAGGGGGATTTAGGATTGTAATTATTTCTGAATGAAAGCTAGCAATGCTACATAAGAATTACCAAAAAGGTGAAAAATATGTGTATATAAGCCGATTTCTTTGTATTTACAGAAAAACTACGTTAAAATAATACTAAGAAAATATATATGTTTTGGGGGTAATGAATGAAAAAAGTATTCGAATACATATTATTAACAATTGGATCTATTATTGTAGCTGGTTCACTAGAGCTTATTTTAGCGCCTAATGGACTAGTGGACGGAGGGGTAACTGCGATTGCTATTATGGCAAATAAGGTTGCAGGATTACCGCTTTACGGAGTGTTTTTAGGACTTAATATTCCTATTTTATTATTTACTGCAAAAGTAATGGGAAAGAAGTTCTTTATCCGTACGTCTTATGCAAATGTTGTTACAACACTCGGATTGATTTATTTAAAACCATTTCCAGCAATTACAACTTCGGAATTATTAATTGTACTTTACGGAGGAGTTCTATTTGGAGTGGGTGTTGGGATCGTTGTAAAAATGGGCGGAGCAATTGACGGATCAGAAATGTTAGCTGTTTGGATGAATAAGCATTTTAAAGTACCAATTAGTACATTTTTACTTGCTGTAAATGCAGTTATTTTTGTATTTGTTGCTATTTTATTTTCAATTGAGCAAGCGATGTTCTCATTAGCAATTTTCTATATTGTTACGAAAATGATAGATTTCATATTAGACGGTATTAATCAAGGAAAGAGCGTAATGATTATTTCGAATAAAAATAAAGAAATTGGCGAACTGCTTATGAAAGAATTACAACTGTCTGTTACGTATCTACATGGAGAAGGTGGTTTTTTAGGTGAGCATCAGAGAATCATTTATTGTATTACAAACCGTTTCATTTATCCAAAAATGAAAGATCTCGTTCTCTCTGTAGATCCAAGTGCTATAATTGAAGCTTCTTATTCAACAGAAACAACTGGTGTAAAGCGTCCAGGAAGGACAGCCCGATCAGGAGACGTATCAGAAAAATAGTGTGTAAAATAACTCCACATAAGTATAACTTATGTGGAGTTATTTTTAATTAGGGAACCAGGATTCTTTGAGTAATTTGACTACAGTTTCGATACTATCTTCGGGAATGCTGCCGAAACCGAGTAGTACATATGACGCCTTTCTTAAATTATGTACAGAATCATATGTAGAGAGTGGGTACAATTTGATTCGTTGCTTTGCAGCAGCATGAATAAGTTCTTGTTCGTTCATACCATTATGAACATGAAGTACGATATGTAGGCCGGATTGTTCGCCAAGTATTTGAACACGAGATCCCAGTTCATTTGTGACAGATTTAACTAGTAATGTGTGCTTTCTTTTATATAACGTACGACTACGGTTTAAATGACGCTCCCAATCACCATTTTGAATAAAGGTTGCAAAAGCAAGTTGCTGCATTGTGGAAACAGTTTGTTTAAACTTACCTCCGAGTTCATGATAGATTTTTAAAAGATGAGGGGGTAAAACGATATATCCCATTCGTAAAGAAGGTAAAAAAGATTTCGAGAAAGTCCCCATATAAATAACACGTTTATTTGAATCCAGCCCTTGTAAAGAGGGAATAGGTTTTCCTACATAGCGGAATTCTCCATCATAATCATCTTCAATAATATATCCTTTGCAATCATTGGCCCATCTTAATAATTCGAGTCTTCTAGATAACGGCATGATTATTCCAAGTGGAAATTGGTGAGATGGAGTGACGTATGCTACATTGGAACCCGATTCACGTAAAGCTGAAATATGAATCCCTTTATCATCTAAAGGAATAGGGTGAATAGGAAGGTCAGAACTTTGAATCATAGCAGTTATACGGTGGAATCCAGGGTTTTCGATACCATATTCTTTTTTAGAGCCGAGCAGTTGAAGTAGTAGCCAAAGAAGAGGTTGCGTACCGGCTCCGATAATAATTTGATCAGGTGAAGAATGTACCCCGCGGGCATGATATAAATATTTGGAAATATGCTCTCGAAGAACGAATTCACCTTGAGGGTCTTCTTTAGCAAATAAGTCATCTTCATACTGTAATAAGGTTTCATGTAAGGCCCTTTTCCAGTTTGTGATCGGAAAAGCTTTTTGATCAATAAGCCCTTGGCTACAATCATAGTCATATTGTTCTTCTATATTATTGTTAGTTTTGTATGCCTCAATTTGTTCACTTTTTGACATGATATTAATATCAACTTCGGCAACAAAAATACCTCGTTTCGGTTTACTTTCTACATATCCTTCAGCAATTAATTGTTGATAAGCAGATTCAACAGTAATACGGCTAACATTAAGTTGTAATGCTAAATTTCTATGAGAGGGAAGTCGTTTGCCGGCAGGGAGCGTTCCTTGAGAGATTTCTCGTTTTATATATTTGTAAATTTGTAAGTAAATTGGTGTTTTGCTTTTTAATTGTAATGGGATGGTAAAATCCATTTTATGAGTTCTCCTTTACATACTGGCCTTATAAAAAAGAATCGAACTGTCACTTAAGCAAGGGGCAGTTGCTTCCTATAATGATGATATAACATTTAGAAAATTTTATAAATAGTTAGGGGAGAGTCATAATGAATATTAGTGAAATAGTAACAGAAGCTGAGTTACACGATGTATTACCCGTTTTACAGCAATTACGAACGAAACTTTCAAAAGAAGAAGCAAGTTCTTTATTTCAAAAAATGAAAGAAGAAAATTATAAATTACTTTCGTTACGTAACGAAGAGGATGAGGTTGTTAGTCTCGCTGGTGTAGCGATTTGTACGAATTTTTATAATAAGAAGCACGTTTTCGTATATGATCTTGTCACAGCAGAAGCGCATCGATCAAAAGGGTATGGGAATGTTTTACTTTCTTATATAGAGGACTGGGGAATGGAAAATGGGTGTGAGTCTATCGATCTTACATCAGCGTTTCCTAGATTGGATGCCCACCGTTTTTATGAAAGAGAAGGGTATGATAAGGTGAGTTTTTCTTTTCATAAAAAATTATAAAGAAGGATAGGTTCTATATGACATAATATATAGAACCTATTTCATTTAGAAAGGTTTATAATTTGTTTTGTTGAATTGTTTCTATAAATGATAAAGAAAAGTTAGGAGCGCTTATACTTGGAAAAAATAAAGAAACTATCAATCCCTAATGATGTTAGAGTAATCGTAATATCTGATATTCATGGAGAATTACCTCTTTTAAAAGAATTACTACATAAAGTTAACTTTAAAGATGAAGATTATTTAATTATTAATGGAGATCTTTGTGAGAAAGGAAGAGATAGCAACGGCGTAGTAAACTATGTCATGAATCTCGTAAAGAGCAATTCAAATGTGCATGTTGTTGAAGGGAATTGTGAAGTTTTAGTTGATGCTCTTATTAATGAAAATCCTGGTCTCATGAATTATTTATGTACGAGAAAGCATTCGATTTTTAATGAATGGTTAGAGAAATTGCATTTTTCTATTCATGAAGATACTTCTATTGGAGAAGTGAAGGAAGTGTTAATGAGTCAATTTTCAAAAGAAATAAATTGGCTAACAGAGTTGCCAACAGCGATTGAAACAGAAGATTATATTTTTGTGCATGCTGGACTTGAAGATAGAGTAGATTGGAAAGAAACGGAGCGCAAAAATGCGATAGCAATGCCCGAATTTTTTAATCAATCACATAGAGCAAATAAGTATGTAGTAGTTGGTCATTGGCCTGTTGTAAACTATTCTGAAGAAGCACCGTCTAACAATCCGGTTATTGATAAGGAGAAAAAAATTATTGCAATTGACGGCGGAAATGCGATTAAAGAGGCGGGGCAATTAAATGCATTTATCATTCAGAGGGCAACTACAGGTGATACGTTTTCTTATACATATGTAGACTATTTTCCAGTGTATGAAGTAATTGCAGATTTTAATTCAGATTCAACAATGCAGGGCGGGGTTACATATCCGTATTATTACATTGAGCCTGTGGAGAAGATGCAAGATTACACAATATGCAGGCAAAAGAAAACGAATAAGTTACTCACTGTGAAAAATGAATACATTAAGCAACTTGAGTCAGGTGAATATACAGTGAAAACTGATATTTCTTGTGCGCAAATAAGTGTTAGAAAAGGGGATATTGTTTCACTTATTGATGGTAGCTGCGCGGGCTATGACTTAATAAAGAAAGATGGGATAGAAGGTTGGATAGAGAAAGGAATAATACTTGAAATGAATAAGAGTGAAAGTAAAATATTTAACTGAAATAGGAGGGATGTAACCTCCTATTTTTTATTCATCGTTTTACGATTTCGTATTTCAATTAACTTTTTTAATTAGTAGACTGCTTGCTGTCTTTTATAAGTAAATAAATCATACTCGATATAATGACAAGCGTCATTCCTAAAATAATTGCTAGTATTCCGTAACCTCTATACGGAGCAGGAACTATAAACGGAAGAATCGCTAAAAAAATACCTGCTATCATCATAGAAACACTACAAATATTGGAAGCTCTTTTTTCAAGATGTTTATGATTCCATTCCAATGAAACTGTTGATTTAGTTGTATCAATTTTGGAACTGAAATAGCCTATTAATATAAATAATAAACCTAAAGCTAAAAATATTAGATGATCAAGAGGAAGTGAGAAGCCAAGAGCAATGAGGGCAATTACAATATCAACAAAAAATAAGAATAGTAAAATTGTATTACCGGTCCATAGTAAAAATTTTTGATTACTCATTGCTTTAGATAATGCTAAAAATAGAAAGAATAAAAAAGAACATATAATTATATTTACGATAACAAAAGTGCTTTTATCCATTGTTGATGTGGGAGTTCCATTGAAGTCCCATTTCGTTACAATGCTTGATGGTAAGAAGAAGTAGAGAATAATATTTGTCGTAATAATAGTAATAAAAAGGCCGATGCTAAATCGATTATTCACTGCATCACCTGCTTTCTACATGAATAATTGGTATCTTATAACAAAATTATACAATATAATAAATGATATTTGTTTTGATTTTTCAGAAAAAATATTATAATTATATATGAAATAAAGAGGGATGTAGGAGGGAATTATGCAAAACGTTATATTAAAGGGGAACAAAGTTACAATTCGTACAATTGAAGAATCAGATATAAAAACATTATGGAGCCTCATATTTAAAGAAGAAAATCCAGAATGGAAAAAATGGGATGCGCCGTATTTTCCGTTTTCAATGCAAGAATACCCGTCTTATAAAGAGAAGATGCAAACTCGTTTAAAGGAAGAACCTCTATCAAATTTAATTATAGAAAATAACGGTCAAATTATAGGGACAGTCGGATTTTATTGGGAGCATAAACCAACGCGTTGGTTGGAGATGGGAATTGTTATTTATAATCCAACATACTGGAATGGTGGTTACGGTACAGAAGCATTAACATTATATAGGGACTTACTATTTGAAAATATGGAGATTGGTAGGGTGGGGCTTACAACTTGGTCTGGCAATGAACGAATGATGAAAGTAGCGGAGAAGATAGGAATGAGCTTAGAAGGTAGAATGCGAAAATGCCGATATTATAACGGAATATACTATGATTCTATTCGAATGGGAATGATTCGTGAAGAATGGGAATTGTTATGTGTAACTAAGGGGTGAGGAAGCATGTACGCAATTATTGCTACATTTGATAGTGTGTTTACTAATAAAATTACAGAACTGCAAAATGAATTAGCAAATTTAATTGGAATAAATCAACTAGCTGGAGTAGAACCCCATATTACTATTGCAGATTATAATGAGTTAGATGTTAATTTATATATTGAAAAATTAAAAGAGTTTGTAGCTATTCAAGAGAACATGGCTGCAGTAACTTTTCCTTCTGTTGGAACTTTTCCTACTAACGGAACGATCTTTCTAGCGCCGACCATTACCGATGAATTGTTAAGACTTCATCATTCCTATCATAATTATTTCAAAACTTTTCATGATAATCTAAATTCATATTACGTACCAGGAAAATGGGTTCCACATTGCACGATTGCTAATAAGTTAAATTCAAATCAGTTTATAAGTGTAATGGAGTATATATATGAAAAGTTTGATCTTACAACAACTTCGATTGAGAAGTTAAAATTAATTAAAGTAAGTTATGAAAATGGTTCTGCCGTTTCTTCTAGTATATTAGCAGAATATAATTTAAAGAGAATGGAGACATCAAGATGACATATGTAATTAGAGAAATGAAGCAAGAAGATATTCATGCTGTACAATCAGTAGCGAAAATAGCTTGGCATGATACATATGAAGGGATTATTCCGAGAGCGATTCAAGACAACTTTTTAAATGAAGCGTATTCCGATGAAAAAATGAAATATCGCCTTGAAAATACACATTTATTTGTTGCAGAAGAAGAGGGAGAAGTAATTGGCTTTGCGAATTTTTCACCCATTAGATTGCAAAATGAAGCAGAATTAGGCGCAATTTATTTGTTACCAGAGCAGCAAGGAAAAGGGATAGGAAGTGCTTTATTACAAAGAGGGCTTACGGAATTAAAAGGGATTCGTAAACTGTACATACATGTAGAAGCAGCAAATGAAAAAGGAAAACGTTTTTATGAAGCGAAAGGTTTTGCAGCTTTAGAACAATTTGAAGAGGATTTCGAAGGGCATATGCTGCAAACAGTGAGAATGGTTTTATACATATAAGGAGGGGCGAAATGAAAATATTTGATTTCAGTGAAAAAGTAGGGAAGCACATATCAGCATTTCAATCTAACTTTATAATGTCAAAAATATTAAAGCATCAAGGGAATATACATATCGGTGCCATGCATTTACAAGAGAATGGAATCATCGGATATCATGAAGCAGTTGTATCTCAACTGCTTCTTATTGTGGGCGGTGAAGGTTATGTATGCGGGGCAGATAAAGAAAAAGTGAAGGTGGAGGCTGGACAAGCTGTGTATTGGGAGAAGGGTGAGCTTCATGAGACGAGTACGGAAAAGGGCTTGATGGCAATTGTGATTGAGTCGGAGGACCTTGAACAAGCGATATTAATGCCTATTAATGAGGGGAGTTGTGAAAAATGATAGAAAAGGCGAATCGAGAAGAAACGAACGAAATATTACAGTATGCAGCTCAATCACTTTTTGAAGGGACAAGAGGAAGTTGTCAGTTAAGTACAGACAAAGCGATTGAAATTACAAAGCCAATAGTGGAAAAGGGAGCATATTATTTAGTCGTTAAAGAAGCGAATAAAGTAATGGGATGGATATTAATAGGGGAAAATGCAGACTATTTTTCTCGTGAAAAACTTGGATTTATATATGAGCTGTACATTTTCCCGGAATATCGCGGAAGAGGATTATCGCGAGAACTGATGGAAGCTGGTATTAAGGAGTTGAAGGATAAGTATTCAGAAATTCGTTTGAATGTATTTGCTGGGAATTTTGCAAAAGAGATGTACGAAGATTTTGGGTTTGTTGAAAGGCAGGTAATTATGACTTTGAAGTGAGGGAAGTATTTCAGGCTGGAATAGCACAATATGTTAAAAAGCCGATTTTAAATCGGCTTTTAATTATCGATACATCGTCCACATTCCAATATCCTTAAACCCTAATCGTTTATAAATTCGTCCAGCTGCTGGATTGTTATAAAATAAGCAAAGTGTGCTGCCTTCATTCGTAAAGTCTTGAATCATTTTTTGTAATATGAGCGAAGCATATCCGTAGCCGCGATAATTCGGGTGTGTACATACGCCAAAAACTATAACGGATAGACGGAAAGCTCAGCAGGTGATACTTGCGGAGATATACTAGGTGGATATGGTTATAGAATCCGTGCAGGTGAAGAATCAGGAATATCGGCAGCAACACCTATGGTTATGGTGGAGGATTTTCGTTTAAATTGACGAAGGAAGAGTGAGGATGGGATTAAGATGCGTAAATTAACACAAATAGTAATATGTACTTCAGCAGCACTATTAATTACACTAGCTATGATAAATGGAGAAACGTGGAAAGATAAAATTGTTATTTCGCTAGCTGTTCTTATATTTACTGGGGTTTCTCTAGTATGGAACTCTGTTGTTGTAAATCTTATGGAGAAATTCAATAGAAAAAGGAGTAAATAAATGCGACCTTTCAAGCAAATGAGAACTATATATTTAATAATGGTACCTATTATTGCTTTACTTTCATTATTTTTTCCGCAGTCATTAGGAGATCGTATTATCACTTTCTTTTATATACTTATTTTTGGTGGATTAGCTATTGGATTTACCTATTTGCTGAATTTTATTAGCAAAGCAAAAGATAAAAGAGAATAAATATGAAACTTTTACCAGTGGTAACAGTAGTAAAACTTAAAGGTGTAGATTTGTAAGGTTAGAGAAGACGGATAAGGAGTAATAAAACAATCTTTATAATTATTGGTAGAATGGTTGAATCGGCAGATAAATGTAATTTTGATATATGTAGACAGCCAAACTTGCAATAGAAGTTCCAATTAATAAGTAAGAAGTTGAATGAAATCTTTTCATATATTAGATTTCACTCTAGTTATAGGAGGCCATGATCTGATAGCAAAAGGAGAAGTTGGACTAGTTCATCTGGCTCTAGAGTGCAATTAGATGCTGAGACAGACGGTTACTTTGGAGAAGCATTTGGACTTAGAGGATTTATTAAAGTCGAAAAAACAAAGGAGGTAAGTTGAAATGGATCCAATTAAAATGGGAAAATATATTACATACGTTGCAGTCGCGATACTTCTTATATTTTCTATGTTATTGCCATATAGTCTACCTAAAAAGATTGCTCTTATTATTTTTATTTTAATTTTAGGAGCTATTTCATTGGGGGCGAATAAAGTGGTAGGACGAATACATAACAAATTTAAACAATAATAAAGCTTGAAAAAGGATAGGGATAATCCAATAATAATTAGGATAAGGAACGGGATTATACGTTAGAGATGATAATGGACTAGGTGATACCATTAAATTTGAGGATTAAGAGAGGAGCATATTAATATGCAACCATTTAAGGCTGGAAAATATATTACATATGTCGCAATTGCTATATTACTTGTAGTCGCTATTATGTCTCCTTATGAATTACCTAAAAAGATTGGCTTTATTATAGGTGTTCTTATTTTAGGAGCATGTGCACTTGGTACTAATAAATTTTACGAACGGATGTCTAGTAAATTTAATAATAAATAAGACTAATACAATAAGAAAAAATCATCATGATAATTTTATCCATTAAGAGTGATTTCAGGAGGAGTAGCCACACAGGTTGCTCTTTTCTTTGTGTACATATATCTAGGAAAAGAAAAATAGGAATTGTTTCCGTCTCGTTATCAGTTATCTGTGCATTTACTAGTATTGATTAAAATTACTTCCCTTGAGGATGAGGTAGTTTCCAGAGTTTTAAGAGTATAAAAAATATTCTTTTGTCTAGTAACTTTCCTGTGGTGAAATATTCTATATTAATATTTAAAAGGGGAAGGGCTTATGGGTTTAATAAAAATTTCCATATTAGGAAGTAGCAGCAGACCTTTAACACGATGTAGCACCTCTATACGTGTTCTACATATTTGTTACGTATTTGCAAATAAAAAAGAGCGCATAAAAACGCTCTTTGCTAGTCAATTATATTATCTGTTTGTTCAGTCTCATCAAATGGTTTATGCACGTATTGAAAACCGTATCCAGCTTCAACGAGAACCTCATCAACCTTTTCTAAAAATTCTTTACCCCATTCAGTAAAAAGATATTTCCCGAATATCTTAATAACAAAACCATACCCTTTTAATTCAGGATACCTTTCGTAAACCTCGCCACTTTCTATAAAGCCCAAATATAAATTGATTTTTTCTTGTAGTAATTCAATATGTTTTTCCTCATCTGTCCAGTCTAATTCATCAGCAATGACCAAATAGGCTATTTTTTCTTCTTTATTGTAGCCCATAAAATCAACTTTTTCTAATTCATATAAAGACATAAGTACACCTCTTATCAATTGTTTTCTTCTAATTTCAACTTTAGTTGGAGGTATTTCCGTACCGCCTACAAACGGTGGTTTCCCTTTACCTACAACTGTCGCGCCATATTCTTCAATTTCAGGAATCGCAATTTTTTGTTTTTTAGTAAGGGGAGCAGTTGGCGAACCTTTTGCTTCAACTATTCTTATATCTTCTAAATCTTTATTCGCTCCTAGAAAATCAAGTCTTGTCTTTGTCCCTGTTTTATTAGTCTTTAAAGTTATTTGTTCTACTACTGTATCTACCTCTTTTGAGAAGTCCTTATGTACTTCTTTTTCAAAGGCTTTCCCAGTTGCTTTATTTATTCCTATTTGCTTCGTTAAACATTTGATAGAAATGTTGGCTAGTTGCCCCTGTCCAGTTTGCAGCTATGTGTTCTGTTTGATTATATAAATCGTTATGTATCTGTTCTAAGGTGTACCGTACGCTCTTTACCGTCTTGGCTACTTGCTCTAGACGTTCAGGTGTTACTTTTATTTATACCATATCTACACATTAGGTGGTGTATGTTACACGAGCGCGCTATTGATATATAAACTGATAACCAGCGGAATATATCAGAGTGTATCGGAGTGTAGTAGTATTTATTAATGCGAAGTAATCAACGAATTATCGTTTGATGTTCGAGGGATAGTAGTACATAGCGGAATGTAGCTAAGTGTAGTTAGAGCAATTTAAAAGTATGAAACGAAAGTCTACGTGGTATTGATAGGAAAACTTTGGGAAAAAATAGAATAACTATTTATGAGAACTAAGAGGAGGAATTATAATGTTCGGATGGTTTAAGAAGTGGGTTAACTGGCACGACAACCTAGATCAGGCTGCTATTGAGTTCTATATAGGTGACGATAGAGTCGTCCTCATAGGTGCTGATGCAATGAACTTTGTAGCTAACTTTAATAAGAAATACAAAACTCTATATGTTGAAAATAAATTAACTGGAACGAATATACGATTTAGGTTGTCTCATGTAGGTAGCTATAAGAGAACAACTTATAAAGCAAGCACTGGAGAGGTAGGAAACTAATGGATATCATGGAGATAGTAATGAACAAGTGGTTTGCTGGAACAGTGGCCTTGTTAGTTGTAGCTATAGGGAGTTGGTTTTTCCTGTGGAGTGATGTACCTAAAAAGAAGTAGGCCATACTTTCTACAATATTTGACTTGCCAGAGAGTTTAAGCGGCTTATATGCGGAAAGAAGTGCCTCATAGTCAGCAACCACAAAATCTTCTTTACTATACGGTATAAACGCATCATGGAAGCGGAGTAAAATCGATTTTAATGTTCCGTTCTCTTCGAATGTTCCCCATAATTCTTGAAAATCTGTATCATAACCGAAAGCTTCAATATCTCCAATGATAAATAAGTTAAGAGCTGTTTCTTCTTTTAGAAAAGAAAATACTTGTTCATGATCTTTCTTTGTTAATTTTCGTATCATAACGAATCGAACTTTTTTATTTTTCTGAATATTATAACTTTTAGTTTTTGAAATCAATATAAAATTTTATGTTTAGTTCACAAACTTTCGGAAAAACTAGGAAAGATATGACAAAGGAGGTTATGAACGGTGGATCATCCAATTCAAGGTTTAATGAAAGCAGCAATGGAAAATTTAAAGGAAATGGTCGATGTTAATACGATTGTTGGAGAGCCTGTTCAAACGGCTGACGGTGGTGTAGTGTTAACGGTTTCTAAAGTAGCGTTCGGTTTTGGAGCAGGAGGTTCTGATTTCCAGACGAATGATGGACAAAGAGCGAACGGTAACCCTGCATTTGGGGGCGGTAGCGCGGGTGGTGTTTCAATTACACCGGTAGCATTTCTTGTGGTAAATAAAGATGGGGTAAATATTCTTCATTTACAAAATGCGACACATTTAGCAGAGAAAATGATTGAATTAGCTCCACAAACAATTGATAAAATTCAATCGATGTTCCAAAAAGATGAAAAGAAAGAGGGAAATCATCACCCTCAAAGCCCAGATGATATCCTTTAAAAACGCCTGCTTATGAGCAGGTGTTTTTTCTTGTAATCAGTATGTAATAAAACACATGAAATTGTAAATAGTTTTTGAAGTTTTTTCTATGTTTCTAAAATTTTTCATGTTAAAATATGCTATAGAATTGAAACATACAAAACGAAGGTGGCTAGGTGCTTTGTCTGGAGGATCTGACCAAGTAAAAAATATGATATATATTAATGGTAATCGTCGGGGTCATTGTTTTATTACATCTGGAATTACGTTTAAAGAGTTTGCAAGTAACATCCCTTCACCGCTTCACCAAGCATTGCTTTTAAAGCATAATTTTGAGTGGACAGATTTTCATTATCATACTTTATTTGAATATGTCGAGGAAGAAAATATACATAAACTCATTCAAGCAGAGATTGATGAATTTGATGAATTTTGTTGGGTAGATTTTGATGATGCAAGCGATTTAGATGAATTAGAGCCAAAAGAAATAGCAGAACTGCTTTATCTGGCTCACAAAAAAGAACCACTTGGAAGAACGTTCTTCCCGTTATTGAAAAATAGATTTGTTTATTTTTCACATGATGACGGTTGGTACAACAAAGTGTATTACCGTAGAATCGGTGATTTTGTAGGAATGCTAAGTAAAGTGATTCCATATAAACTCGGTTCGTTTGGAAAGAAACGTTTTACTTTCTTCCAAAAATCAAAGATTTTCCCAGCAATTTCTAAGGAAGTTATCCTTGGGCTTGTTCCGTTAATGGAAGATGGGTTATACATTGATTTAGCGGGGAAAATTGAGTCGAGAAGAGGCCTTGAAATTCCGGTATATGTAGTGGGCTCATTCGAAAGTACGGATGAGGTACTAGATAATATCGATGAATTGAAAGCAGAAGCAACAGAAACGGGTTGGCTCATTTTTGATAAGAAAGAACAAGAGTGGCAATGGGTTGTAGACTAAGAAAACTTGGCGCATGAAGTCAAGTTTTCTTGTCTTTTGAAAGGAGAACAAATGAAGAAATATTATACAATTGTGGGTATTGTAAGTATTATTCTCGTGGCGATATTACTTATAACTTGTCCGAAAGAATCAGATTTCAAATTGTATTTAGAGGATAAGTATACATTGAAATGTGACGAGAGTAGCTTTGAATGCACGCAAAATGTAGATGGAAAGAAAGAGAAATTACAGTTTGAAAGTATTAATGCACGAAACGGTGTATTCTTTATGACTGTAAAGCAAACGTATAAAACAGAAGCTGGTTTAACGAAAGAATACAGCGGAGTAGGTTTATTCGGTACATTTCTTTTTGTTTCAGAGAAGACTTTCTAGTAATAGAAGGTCTTTTTTTTATGCTTGTGTTCATATAGATGAAGTAAGACAGGCATAGGAGGGGTATTGATGAAGAAGGTATGTATCGTTTGCGGTGGTGAGGAGTTTTTTTCTTCAACATTATATGCACGTACGAAACAAGATTGGGCATACGCACCAAATATGTACCGATTTGAAAAGGTGTTTATTGAGCATAGGGATGAAGAAAATTATCCAGTTTTTCAAGAAATTACAGCGAAGCATTGTTGTGGATGCGGTCATATCATGTTGTATCATGAATGAACACACCAAGTAGTATAACTTGGTGTGTTTTTTTATAACGCTGATATAGCAAGCGGATAGAGTAAAGTAAATAAAACAGAAAAGCTTCCAAAACCAATTGCTGTATATCCAAGTGTTCTCGCTCCAAAGTTGACAGCTAATAAACCAACTAAAATAGCAAGGGAGCCAAGTGTAACCGGGTAAAAAGCAATTGAGAATAACGAAAGAAATAATGCGACATAGCCTATCATTGCTCCGGTATTTGTACCTTCTATTTCATTTGCAATTTCTTTACGCTCATGTCTAATCGGAATACCAGCTGGAGATATTTCAGCTGCATACTCTTCTTTTTTTTCACCACTTTTAAAATGTTTTTCACCACTTTTAAAATGATGATTTCTCTTTCTTCGCATGTACATCCCTCTCTTTCAATTGGGTGTATCTATAGTATCTTTCATAAAGAACAGAACATGAGTATGAGTTAAACCCAAGTAAAGCAAAAATTGGAGATAATAGCTTCCGGTGTTATCCTGTTCACATTCGTATGAAGATAAAACAGGAATTTTGGAAAATGATGTAGAATGAAATGAATGATAATACGTGAAGGTAGGGGAATGTATGACGAAGTTTAATTGGCATGAATCGGCAGAGAAAAAATGGGATAACAATGCAGAGTTTTGGAATCAAAATAGTCAAGAAATGTGGGATAGCGGGAGTAGGAGTACAATCATTCCATTTTTTGAGCAGTACGTGGAAAAAGAAGTACAAGTGTTAGATGTTGGCTGTGGTGATGGGTATGGTACATATAAACTAAGTCTTTCTGGGTATAAAGCAGTTGGGGTGGATTTATCAGAAGTTATGATTCAAAAGGGAAAGGAACGCGGAGAGAGCCCGAATTTATCCTTTATTAAAGGAGATCTTTCTTCATTACCTTTTGAAAATGAGCAATTTGAATCAATTATGGCAATTAATTCTTTAGAATGGACCGAGGAACCATTACAAGCATTAAATGAAATAAAGCGTGTTTTAAAGAAAGATGGATACGCATGTATTGCAATTTTAGGACCGACAGCAAAGCCGAGAGAGAACAGTTACCCTCGATTATATGGAAAAGATGTTGTTTGTAATACGATGATGCCTTGGGAATTCGAACGGTTAGCAAAAGAACAAGGATTTGAAGTTGTAGATGGTACCGGCGTATATAAGCGTGGAGTAAATGAGAAAATGCTAGGCCAACTACCTATAGAGTTACAACAAGCTTTAACATTCTTATGGGTATTTATGTTAAAAAACATATAACAAAATCGAAGGATTTTAGGAGGGAAATAAGTGCAGAAAATACAAAAAACTGATACAATATCATCAGAACCAATTAAAGGGGGACTAGGGTATATGACAACTACTACAACAGTTAAATCTGATATTGAAATCGCACAAGAAGCAAGTATGAAGAAAATTCAAGAAATTGCAGCTGAGTTGAATATTTTAGAAGAAGAATTAGAGCCATACGGACATTATAAAGGCAAGTTATCTCTTGAAATTTTTAAGCGCTTACAAGATGAGAAAGACGGTAAAGTTGTTTTAGTAACAGCGATTAACCCAACTCCAGCAGGAGAAGGTAAATCAACAGTAACAGTTGGTTTAGGTCAAGCTTTTAATAAAATTGGTAAGAAAACAGTAATTGCGCTTCGCGAACCATCTCTTGGACCAACAATGGGATTAAAGGGCGGAGCAGCAGGTGGTGGTTTTTCACAAGTAGTACCAATGGAAGATATTAACCTTCACTTTACTGGAGATATTCATGCGATTACAACTGCCAATAACGCATTAGCGGCGTTTATTGATAATCACATCCAACAAGGAAACGTACTTGGAATTGATACACGTAAGATTGTTTGGAAACGCTGTGTAGACTTAAATGACCGTGCCCTTCGTAACGTAGTAATCGGCCTTGGTGGACCGGTTCAAGGTGTACCACGTGAAGACGGTTTTGATATTACAGTAGCATCTGAAATCATGGCTGTATTCTGCCTTGCAACAGATATTCAAGATTTAAAAGCACGTCTATCTCGCATCGTGGTCGCTTATAATTTTGCAAATCAACCTGTAACAGTTAAAGATTTAGGCGTAGAAGGTGCGTTAACACTTCTATTAAAAGACGCATTAAAACCGAACTTAGTACAAACATTAGAAAATACACCAGCTATCATTCATGGCGGACCATTTGCGAATATTGCTCACGGTTGTAACAGTGTTATCGCTACGACAATGGCAGCAAAATTGGGTGATTATGTTATTACAGAAGCTGGATTTGGTGCTGATTTAGGTGCTGAGAAGTTTTTAGACATTAAAGCACGTGCAGCTGGTATTAAGCCAGAAGCGGTAGTTATTGTTGCGACTATTCGTGCGCTTAAAATGCATGGTGGTGTGGCGAAAGATCAATTAAAAGAAGAAAATGTAGATGCGTTAGCAAAAGGAATGGAAAACTTACAGAAACATGTTGAAACAATTCAAAGCTTCGGTGTTCCATTCGTAATTGCAATTAACAAGTTCATTACAGATACAGATGCAGAAGTTGCATACTTACAAGAGTGGTGCAATGAGCGTGGCTATGCAGTATCCTTAACAGAAGTTTGGGAGAAGGGTGGCCAAGGCGGAGTTGACCTTGCTGAGAAAGTGTTAAAAGAGATTGAAAAAGGTGAGAATAACTACGCACCACTTTATGAATTAGAATTACCACTAGAAGAAAAAATTCGTACAATTGCTCAAAAAGTGTACGGCGCAAAAGATATTGAATTTGCTCCGAAAGCGCGCAAGCAATTAGCTCAATTTGAAGGAGAAGGTTGGAGTAACCTACCGATATGTATGGCGAAAACACAATACTCTCTTTCTGATGATGCAACAAAATTAGGTCGCCCATCTGATTTTATCGTTACAATTCGTGAATTGAAACCATCTATCGGTGCAGGGTTCATCGTTGCGTTAACAGGAACAATGTTAACAATGCCAGGACTTCCTAAACAGCCAGCTGCGCTTCAAATGGATGTAAACGAAGATGGAAAAGCAGTAGGTTTATTCTAAAAGGTTGTAATTCATCTCGTTTATCTGTAAACTATATATACATCAAGTGGCGCCTTTCCATAGAAAGGCGCCTGTTTTTTGGAGGAAATTATGTTTGATCCAACTGCTTTTGAAAATTTAAAGGTAATCGTGGAAGGAGCTGTCTATGATTTCGATTTACACGGTGATATTCTCGTAACAGATCGAAAAGATGTGATGGACCTTGCTTCACTAAGTCGTATGTATAGTATTTCATTTCAACTAACTGAAACATGTAAAACGATGGTAGAATCGACATTTTCACTATCTGTTGATGCAAAGAACTTATCGGGTGAAATATTAGAAGTACCTCAGTTTATACCAGGTTGTGAAATGAAGCTGGAATTCTCGTTCGAAATGGAGCACCCTGAGATAGGATGCAAAGAAATTGAAAAATTATTACATTCTATATGGGGAAAAGAGCGAATGATTACGCAGAAAATTTCATACGAATATAATAAGCAAGCGATTTCATATCATAATAAGGTAGAGGTTCTATTTCAAAAAGCGATTACAGAAGACCATGTTGATGATTTAATAGCTGTTATTTCACACATGATAGAAACGGTGCGAACAATACAACATTTTCTTCAAAAATAGAGATAAAGGAGAAAAACGAATGATAAAAGATATGCAACCATTTTTACAACAAGCTTGGGAGAAGGCTGGTTTTAAAGAGTTTACTGAAATTCAAAAACAAGCGATTCCAACTATTTTAGAAGGACAAGACGTTATAGCTGAATCTCCAACTGGAACAGGAAAAACATTAGCGTACTTATTACCCCTTTTACATAAAATTAATCCTGAAGTTAAACAACCCCAAGTTGTAATTTTAGCGCCAACTCGTGAACTTGTTATGCAAATTCATGAAGAAGTTCAAAAGTTTACAGCGGGAACTGATATTTCAGGTGCATCTTTAATTGGTGGTGCAGACATTAAGCGCCAAGTGGAAAAATTAAAGAAACATCCGAGAGTTATTGTCGGTTCACCAGGACGTATTTTAGAATTAATTCGTATGAAAAAGCTAAAAATGCATGAAGTGAAAACGATTGTATTTGATGAGTTTGATCAAATTGTAAAACAAAAGATGATGGGCGCTGTACAGGATGTAATTAAATCAACGATGCGCGATCGTCAATTAGTATTCTTCTCGGCGACAATGACAAAAGCAGCAGAAGACGCGGCACGTGATTTAGCAGTTGAACCACAATTAGTACGTGTAACACGTTCAGAGTCAAAAAGCGTAGTTGAGCATACGTATATCATTTGTGAGCGACGCGAAAAAAATGATTACGTAAGAAGAATTATGCATATGGGCGATGTAAAAGCAGTTGCTTTCTTAAATGACCCATTCCGTTTAGATGAAATTACTCAGAAATTGAAATTCCGTAAAATGAAAGCAGCAGCTCTTCATGCAGAGGCAAGTAAGCAAGAGCGTGAAGCAACGATGCGTGCGTTCCGCGGCGGGAAATTAGAAATTTTACTTGCTACTGATATTGCAGCACGTGGAATAGATATCGATGATTTAACACATGTAATTCATTTAGAGTTACCAGACACAGTAGACCAATATATTCACCGCTCAGGACGTACTGGACGTATGGGGAAAGAAGGAACGGTTGTTTCTCTTGTAACAGCACAAGAAGAGCGTAAATTACTACAATTTGCGAAAAAATTAGGTATCGTGTTTACGAAACAAGAAATGTTCAAAGGGGCATTTGTAGAATCTAAACCACCAGCACCAAAGAAAAAGAAGCCAGCTTTTACTGGTAAGAAAAAGCCTAGATAAATGATTGGAAAGACGTAACTATGTATAGTTACGTCTTTTTTGTTGTGGAAAAATCGATGAAATTTTATTAACGATTCTACAGGAAATATTGATAAAGGTGTAGCATTTCTAGTTTAGTTTGTACAAGGAAGTAACATAAAAAGAGTCGAATATTAACATGATACGAAATAATAAAAAGAAGGTACATTTATGAACAGGAAATTAGGAATGTTTTTAAATACAAAACATATTGAAGTAAATGAAGGAATAAAAAAGGCGAGAGAATGGGGGTTAAGCTATATTCAACTATATGCTATGAATACGAATTTTAACTTAGCTAATATTTCAAAGGTAGAATGGGCCAATTTAAAGAAAAGCTTATTTTTTAATGGAATTAAAGTTCCGTCATTAGCAATTAGTTTTGGAGAAAGTGGAATTGTAGGGGCGGAAGTTGAAAGTGTAATAGAGCCATTGAAACGTGTTGCTGATAAGGGATTAGAATTAGGAGCAAATATAATAACGGCTCACATTGGGAAAATTCCAGATGATGAAAAGAGCGAGCGATATGATAAGATGCAAAGGACTTGTTATGAGATAGGGAATTTATCATTAAGATTAGGGGGAGTCTTTGCTATTGAGACGGGATCTGAAAAAGCAATAGTGTTAAAAAGATTTTTAGAAAATATAAGCTCAAATGGACTAGCTGTTAACTTTGACCCAGCAAATATAATAAGTGAAGTAAATGAAAATCCGATAGAGAGTTTATTTCTGTTAAAAGAGTATATAGTACAAACGCACATTAAAGATTGTAAGGAAGTAAAAAGAAATGGTTTAAGTGAGTATATAGAAGTCGCGGCAGGAAATGGTGAAGTGGATTTTGATACATTCTTCAAGGCATTAAATAAAATCGGATTCGACGGGTATAACATAATTGAAAGAAATAATTATATTGACCAGCTTGATGGAATGAGTAAGTCGATAAATTTTGTGAAGAAGTACATATGAATGAAAAAGGATTAATAATAGTAACTGTAGAAAGCTACATAGAATATAAAAACCATTAGGGGGGTAACAAATGATTCATAAAGTTGGACAAATTATGTTATATGTAAATAATCAAGATGAGGCAGTAAATTTTTGGACTGAAAAAGTAGGGTTTCATGTAATTGCAGAGGAAGATAACAAGCAAGGAATGAGATGGATTGAAATTGCTCCAACTAACGATGCAGAAACGAGCATTATACTACATAATAAAGAAGTTATTTCTAAAATGAGTCCGGAATTGAATCTTGGTACACCGTCTTTAATGTTCTTCTCAGAAAACCTTGATCAACTATATAAAGATCTAACAAATAAAAATGTTACAGTTGGAGAAATGGTAACCATGCCTTCTGGTAAAGTGTTTAACTTTGCAGATAGTGAAGGGAATTACTTTGCAGTAATGGAAAAGAAAAAATAATGGCATTGCTATGTCAAAATCCCCCTCATATATAATGAGGGGGATTAAATATTTGAAGTGAATTTTTCATTAGAGAGTTGTTTGATAAAAAATGCCCCTTTTTCAATAGCTGTCTCAATATAACCAACGATTTGATCAAATGTAAACACTTGTAAGTTTTCGTGCAAGTGTTGCTCAGGATATAGCATATCCTCAAAAATATATTGCCGAAAAGCTAAAACGTTCTCTTCTGACACTTCCTCGATATTCACAATGTGAGCCTCTTGATTAAGAAGGGAGAAGAGCTGTTGTTCTTTATCATAATGATGCAACAACTTTGCGTTCAATAATTTAAAATCGTTATAGTACATAGGTGCGATGGCTTCGTCGTTCTCAATTCTGTTTTTGAGCCAAGGTAGAAAAAATCCATTTAGCCAATTATCATCGGCAATGAGATGGGTATAATAGCCTAAAAGAAAAGGGGAGTCCATATGCTTTTCGTATTTATGAATAAATGATTCGTAATCTATTCTTCTCGTATAGTTCTTCGTTGTACCAGAGTAAAAATGTGAAGTTCCTTTTTCGTCTTTTGAATGAACAGCATCAGGAGCTACACCTCCAAGTAAGAAAGAAGTTTTATCTTGAATAGATAGTTTCTCGGCAATACCGTTAGCGATAATAACATGCATAATTCGTGATCCCATGAATGACACCTCGATTTCATGTATTCATTTTAGGGAGCTGTCTGAACGTTTAGTATTACTTTCCCTGTACTTTGTCTACTTTCGACCCATTCATGTGCTTTCCCTGCATCTTGAATAGGAAAAGATTTCGTAGCATTAATTTGTAAACTTCCATCACGTAAATAACGGAAAACTTGATTTGCAGTTTCTTTGAGAGATTCGGGACGTTTTTTCCGTGTAGTGCCAAAGCTAAAACCGAGTATAGAACGGCAACTTGCATGTAAATCTTTCGTTCGAAAATTACCAACTTCTCCACTAGCATTACCGAAGTGGACAAGACGACCATAATAAGCAAGGCAATCTAAACTTCTCTCTGACACAGTACCAGAAATAGAATCTAAAATAACATTAACACCTTCTCCGTTTGTAAGATCATTAACTTTCTCTACGAAATCCTCATTTTGATTGCATATAACATAATCAGCGCCAGCGTCTAAAGCAATTTTTCTTTTCGCTTCACTTCCGACAGTACCGATAACCTTTCCAGCTCCTAATAGTTTTGCAAGTTGAATTGCTGTAGTACCAATTCCACCAGCAGCTGCATGGATTAGAACTGCTTCATCTTTTTGCAGTCTGGCCACATTTGCGAGTAAATTATAGCTTGTAAAAGATACGATCGGACAAGCAGCAGCAGTTTGGAAATCGACTTCATCAGGTAAAACGAAAGTGAGATTTTCGTTTGCGACAACGTATTCAGCGTAAGAGCCATTTTGAGGAAAAGCAATGACACGCTGTCCAGGATAAATATTTTTCACATGAGAACCGACTCGTTCTACAACACCAGCTGCATCTATCCCTGGAATAAAGGGGAATGCTTTGTTTCCTTTTTTGCCATAGCGTGATTTAATATCGGCGAAATTAACACTAGTAGCAACAATGCGAATTAATACTTGATTTTCTGAAATAGTCGGAATGCCCACATCTGTATATTTCATCACTTCAGGACCACCGAACGAAGTTACAACGATAGCTTTCATCATATATCCCCCTAAATTTTGCTATATAAATCATTTTAAATCTTCATTAGGAATTGGGAAATTATATAATTGTTATGCACGGTTATAAGTGAAACTTATGAAGGCATTGCATTATTATATTAATTTATCCCGCATTAACGTGTAGTAAGACTCCCGCCTAAAAGCCAGATTGGTGTGGGCTAATAATCAGTGGGGGATGGACAATCCCCCACTGATTAAAGTTTCACCTTATATAAAAACCTTTGAAAAAAATCGAACGAAATATCATTTACTTGCCAATATATAGTATAAGACAAAGGAGGGGTGTTACATGAAGGATGAAATAGATTATGCAGATTTAATTCAATTAACTCTATCAGGCAATAAAGAAGCGTATGGCGAATTGTATGATAAAACGATTCAAGAAGTATATAAGACAGCACATTTTTTAATAGAAGACAAGACGGATGTAGATGACGTCGTTCAAGAAATATACATACAGCTATATGAATCGCTTCGTAAATATGATAGCGAGAAGCCATTTCGTCCTTGGCTAATTGGACTTGCGATTAAACAAATTCATTCTTATAGAAGAAAGAGGTGGATGCGGCTACGGATTGTAAAAAAAGCAGAAGAGCAAAGAAAACCAGTACAAATTGATTTTTCTAACGATATTGTAAGTAAAATATCAAATCAAAAACTAATCGAGCTCATACATAAATTACCGTATAAATTGAAACAAGTTATTATTTTAAGATATTTACACGATTACTCACAAGAAGAAGTAGCACATATATTACATATTCCAATCGGTACCGTGAAATCTAGAATTCATGCGGCTTTAAAGAAACTACGCCAGAAAGAGCAAGTAGAAGATATCTTTTTAGGAGAGGTAGGGAATGTGAAATGAGTTTAGATTGTAGAGTTAGAGAATCTATACAAGAAGAAGCGAAGGGAATTGTAGCCCCGCCGGAGTTAAAAGAAAAAGTAATCGTTCAAATTAAAATGAAGCGCGGGGGGAGTAAAAGGAAGAAACGCCTTATAGCAGGAGTGCTTGCAGCAGCATTTTTAATTCCGACAACGGGTTTTGCTTATCAATCTATTATGGCAGATGGTATATACGGATCTTTTGAGAATTTAAAGAAGCATGCTGGAGCTATGACATTAGAAGGATATATGCGCTTTAGTGCAAAATTATCACAAGCGAAAGATGATATGGGTACAAAGGAATATGAAGAGTTTACAAAAGAACTAAAGAAATTAACAAATGCAAAGCTTGAGTATGGAGATTCAAACGGTAATATTGATTATGATCAGTTATCACCGAAGAAAAGGGAAGAAATGAAAAAGATAAGTATGGGACTTCAACCATACTTTGATAAATTAAACGGTCATAAATCTAGTGAAGAAGTATTAACACCAGAAGAGTTTGATCGCTATGTGGAAGCTTTAATGACATATGAAATAGTACAAGTAAAAACAAAATCAACGGGTGGAATGAAAGTAGAAGAAGTACCTGAGGCATACAAAGAAAGATTTATTAAAGCGGAGCAGTTTATGGAGTATGTAAATGAAAAGGTGAGATAACAAAAAAAGGAGAGCCTTTATTATCAGGTTCTCCTTTTTTGTTTACTTGAACTTTCTCACCGCATGTATAGCAACTCTCACAAGGAGTATTGCACTAATAAATAAACCACCATAATCAACTACACTTAAAATTGATTATTTGGTTCTTTTGCATTATTAGCAAAATGTAATACTCCTACTGAAATTCCTCCAAATATTATTCGATAGCTGTATTATTATTCTTTCCTACAGAAACAAAAAACAAGTCAGGAGAGAACTACCCTTGACTTGCATAATAAAGTGAAAGTGGGATATCACTTAGTCGTATTCCTTACTAATTGTCTTGTCCCTTTGTATAAAGCAATCTAAGAGTGAGTAACCAGCTATTAAACTAATAATGGTAACGAAAGTTGTATTCACAAGAATAATATTAACTAAATACGGTAGGTATTCGCCAAGTGGTGAAAAGAGTAGGGCTGGGGAAAAGGAAATTAATATTGTAGGTACTGTAATAGCAATAAATTTATCCGGCTGAAAGCTCCAGTTTTGTTTACTCGTTTCGCGATTAATGGATTGAAGGAATCGTAATAGAATGCCGACCAAAAGAGGGAAGAGTGTAAAGTAGAATAATCTTGGGTAAACGTTAAAATTCACTTGCGCGTCTGTATCTAAATAAAATTGAATTTTTACTCCAACAAATAATAATAAAATGATAAATAATGTAAAGCAGAGGTATAATATCACTTTTTGCATTCCATTCCACCATCCTTTATTAAAAAATATATTCAAGGAAAGAAGATATATACGATAACTGCGTTGTATATATCTTCTTTTTCCATTAGTTAATAGTGGAACTTGCTTTCTTTTGCTTCGTTAAATAATCAATAATTCCCATCGCACTAATTTCTAAATCTAGATGTAAAATGTTATAAACAGTATGATTTGATGGGACGCCTAGCTTTGTAAGGTGAGAGGAGACTTTCTCCATTAATAAAGATTTTAATGTCTTAGTAGCTTCATCGAAATCTTTATTTTTTTTAAAGACATCCTTACCAGTCTCGACGAAAATAGGCAACCAATGTTCCAGTTGGTTATATACTTCTGTAACATGAGATGATGCCCCGTAATGACCGAAATAAATAGTATCTACATTCATACTTTGAATATGATTTTTAGAAGCAATCATCGCATCTGGCTGGAATTGCGAAGGGGAAGTTGATGGTAGATATAACTCTACACCAAGATCAGCTAGCTCTCGATAGTAAATTCCAATCGTGTCACCAGTGAAAATACCGTTTGTTTTTGAATCGTGAATACTAATATGGTGCTTCGCATGTCCTGGTGTATCATAAAATGTAAGGATGCGGTCTTCTGAAATCTTTAATGTATCACTATTTTGTACAATATGAACACGTTCTTCTTCAATTGGAAGAATTGGATCAAAGAGCTTATCGAAATCTTCTTTGTATACTGCTTTTGCACCTAGAATAAGTTTTGTTGGATCAATCATATGACGAGCTCCGCGTGGATGCACAAATAGAGTAGCATTTGGGCATTTCTCCATCATTAAACCTGCTGCACCTGCGTGATCTAAATGAACATGTGTAACGATAATGTTTTTTACATCGTGTAAATCAATATGTAATTGTTGTAAGCCGTCTAAAATATAGGGAAAAGAAGGGGCTGCACAAGTTTCAATTAAAGTAATATCGTCACCTAATAAAACGTACGTACCTGTTCGTTCATTATGTTGTAAGTCGTAATCATCAATAAGATATAGATGGGAAGATAATTGCTCTACTTTTTTCATACTTACCACTCCTTATATACTTGTAGATTTTTACCGCTATTTGTGGAAGTCTTACTGCCCGTAAAATCCCCACTGATTAAAGTTTCACTTTATATTATACGCTAAAAAAAGAAAAAGGCAGAAAACGAAAATTCGTCTTCTGCCTTTATGTAATGTCGTTATTTCGTTTGTTGTTTATTAATAGACATAACGAACAGTCCAACAATACCGCCAACTAATGGAAGTGTAATCTCTCCTGCTAAATTAAAGTAGGAACTTAGGAATAAGCCATTTACATCGATTACCCAACCAGTAACATACAATAACATCATATATAGTACGAAATAAAACTCGCGATTTGAAATCATTTCACGCTGTGCAGTTTTCATAATCAACACCATCCTTTTCTTTTATAATGGAATTGAAAATGTCACAATTTATAATGTAAACTGTCACATTTTGTTCACAATTCAATTGTAAAACTTTCCATCATAAAAGTCTAGTAGTTTGTGTCGAATTTTTGAACAAAAATAAAGCGCTATCATTTCGGGCATATAAGTATGTAAAAAGGGCTGCATGTTCACTTATGTAGTATAGTATAAACATAGAATGATAGAGAAGAGAGGGATAGGAACAATGACAGTTCATGATTTTTCAGCTAAAACAATAACAGGTGAAGAAAAATCGTTAAAAGATTACGAAGGAAAAGCACTTCTTATTGTAAATGTAGCTAGTAAATGTGGATTTACACCACAGTATAAAGGATTACAAGAAGTATATGATAAATATAAAGAGCAAGGACTAGAAATACTAGGTTTCCCTTGTAATCAATTCGGGGGACAAGAACCTGGTACAGAAGCCGATATTACAAGTTTTTGTGAATTAAACTACGGTGTAAACTTCCCAATGTTTGCAAAGATTGATGTGAAAGGTGATGCGGCACACCCACTATATACATACATGACAGAACAAGCGCCAGGTTTACTAGGTATGAAGGCAGTAAAGTGGAATTTTACGAAGTTTCTAATTGGAAGAGACGGGAAAGTAGTAGGGCGTTTTGCACCGCAGACGAAGCCGGTGGATTTAGAGGTTGAGATTGAAAAGGTACTTGGCTAATAATTAGGAGTCACTACTTTGGTCACTTCCGCTAAGTAGCTCGTTTAACTTTTCCGCTACCGATTTTTGCATACTTGGTAGTACGTGACTATACGTATTTAGTGTTGTACCGATATCCGTATGTGGTAGTTCAAGAGATGGCGGAGACGATTAGGAGTTAGCTATCTTTTATTATGTTTATTAAAAAACACCTCAAAGAACAAAGTAGTTCTTTGAGGTGTTTTCTTTAAACTCACATTATCAAGATTAAATCACTGAATGGAATTCATTTGATTTAGGCAGAGAAGCTGCTTTTTTCATAAGCACTTCCCATAAGTGTACGGATTTCTTCCATTCTGCTGCGGCCTGTCCCTTTTGATACATAGCGTTCTCATAACTGAAAGTAAGTTGTTGCATATCAGTCGAGTTGTAAAGTGTATCGATGCGGAGAGCGTATTCTCGGAATGTTTGACTTTCCCCTCGTGGTATACCGATTCTCGCAAATTGTTTTAAAAGTGCATCGTAAGCTTTTCTATAAACAACATCATCTTTTCGGTATTTATAGAAAAGAATGATAAAAAATGTAATCCATTTCATTCTAGTGGTGAAGAGAATGTATCCTATGATACTAATCGGTATCGTAGAGAGGAATACGTACCACCAAGAAAATCCATTTTTAGAATTTGTAATCTTTTTAGTAGGAGCTTCTTCTGTATTTTCTATTAAATTTTTGAGCTTTGCTTCATTGTTTCGTTGGTGTATTTGCTCGTTGTTAGAATTATTTTCTTCGCTATTTTGTGAAGTAGAAGCAGGAGTATTATTTATAAAATTATAGGGATTGGTAAATCCTTTTGTTGGTTCGAATGGAATCCATCCGTATCCTGGAAAATATACTTCGACCCAAGAGTGTGCGTTATTGTTCGCGATTTTATAAACATTCTCACCTTCTGTACCAACAAGTGTATTCTCAAGAGTTCCTTCTGTATAGCCTTTTACCCAGCGAGCAGGAATTCCGGCAGAACGAAGTAACACGATCATAGACGTCGAAAAATTATTACAGTAGCCGCTTTTTGTATCGAAAAGGAATTGATCTACATAATCTTGGTTATTGGCAGGGAACAAGACATTCATTGTTTCGTATACAAAAGAATTGTCTGTGAAGTAATTTTCAATAGCTAATACTTTATCATATCGGTTGTCTTTATCATTTGTAAGATTAACAGCTAAGTCTCTTACTCGCTGCGGTAATGATTCGGGAAGTTGTGTGTACTTTGTCATGAAATAAGGACTTGTTTCATGACCTTCATTCGTTTTTACAGCTTTCAAGTTTTCTATGGAAAACTCCGGGATCTCATATCTTACTTTATACGAATTTAAAGTAGTAAAAGAGTCTCCGTGCATCGTATAGATTTTTTCTGAAAATGGGTCAACGCTGTATGATACATCAGAAGAAGCCTCAACTGATACTAATCCTGCTGGATAGGTAAGGTGAGGATCACTTTTTTGCATAGTGATTGTTGCTTCGGTTGTCTCCGTTTTTGTATTTTGTTCGTACCATCTCAAGACGTCGTTTTTATTTTTAAAAGAAACCTTTTTTTGATTTTCAGAAACCTCCCAGCCTTTTCCTGTATAAAAATCTTTTGTTTCTACTCTCCAATATTGTTTGTTTTGGGCTTGTGCTGTGAAAACAATTGTATTATCCGGTTTAAAAGGACCGCCTAATTGTGAGTCATCTAAACCATACCCAATTTTAGAAACTTCTTGTTTTTTACTTGCTTCGGATGTGTTGAATTTTAAAAAATCCATTGGGTTTGGCCACTGAGGACCAAATTTTGGAGCAAAGTATGCGATGGTTGCTGACAATACAATAAATATTGTAAGAGGTCTAAGTAATTTTGAGATTTCTCTAGCATAATTTTGTAAGTGTTCAATCTCTTTTATTCGTTCTATTTGAAGAAGACTAAGCATAAAAAAGCCGATGACAACAGTACGAATAATAGTGTAGTTTGCATTGTATAAATGTAAGTTATGAAAAGTTGTGATATAAATAATAGTCAATAAAAGAAATAACAACCCACGTTTTTTATGAATCATCCAAAAAGAGACGAAAGAGCTCAAAAACCAAAATGATAGAAAAAATAAAAATGTTGGAAAAACTGGAGAAATATCCAGCAAATTCCCCTGGAAAAACAGGGAGGAATTTCGAGAAATATCAGAAAAAAATGTTGTTAGCCAAAATGGATTTATAAAAGCATTTTTATAATACAGGGAATGAATGATGAATAAGATCGTGACGATTTTTATTGGAATCTGCCACCTTGTTTGAAAAAAAGAGAGAGTGAAGCAAATTCCTATAAATATTACAAAAATATCTAATCTACCTACGTTTGTAATACCTATAAGGGGTCTTAGCCATTCTAGTAAAAGAAGAAGTGCACATACATGCATGAAGAATCTGCTCATATCCCATTGGTATTTTGTTTGTAATGTTATCATTTGCTCACCTCAAAAAACACGTTTGTATACCGGTTTTCATAAACCGCGTTTACAAATATTTTTCGTTTTTGTAGAGTTTCTAGTATACTTAGTTCTCGATGTGAGAGTTGATTCGCTTTTTCTTTCACGACAAACACCATTAATTTTCTATTTTTTATAGCAGCACAGTCAGCCGCCTTTTGAATATCGGGAGAAAGATCGCTTGTCACGAGTATAATCGTTACGGGCTGATAAATTTTTCTTAATTCCATTTCTACACTTCGAGAGAGCGGGAATACACTGTCCGCTTGTAATTTCGCTAAATGACAAAAGATTTGTTGCAACTGAGTATCTCCATTGTCTAAAGGGAAAATAGTTCGTTCTTTTCCGACAGACACGAATGACGCTGGTGAATTTTGCTTCAAGACAGCCCTCACAATAGAGGCAGTAAACGTTACGACTGATTCGAATAGAGGGGAGTGGGTTCTGTCCATGAATATCATGATATTATGGCTGCGCTGTTGTTCAAATTCTTTCGTCATAATATTGTTTGTTCGTGCAGTTGCTTTCCAATCAATCCATGAAAAGCGGTCACCAGGTTTATAGTCTCTGACACCGACAGAGACTGTAGAGTCTTTTGCTGAATTTATATTTGCTGAAAGCGCTCCTTGTTCGAAATGATTTTCCAATTGTCGATACGTTATATCTACATACTGGGGATAGACTAAAAATGTATCTGGAACTGAAAAAGTTACTTCTTTCTCTATCATACCGAATAGATCGCCAGTTTTGACACGTACGCTTGAAAAAGTGTGCTCTCCTCTAGGGATTGCGTCAATAACATATTGAAACGAAATATTTCGTTTTAATCCAGGAAAGAGTATTACCTTATTCATCTTTGTTTGTCTACAACTTGTAAATTGTGGTGGCAGTTCATCTTCTATAACTAAATAAAGTAAGGGAAAAGGAAATTTTCTTTTTATTGTAATAGTGCTTAAAAATTGTTCTCCTGCTACATATTCGTTTTGGTTTGTTATTCGTTTTACTTCAGCGTCCCGTAAAGCGTAGAAGGGGAGTATTAGTGAATAAAGGCCAATAGGAATCGTACTGTAAAACAAAAACCAACTTACAAATCCTCCTTGAAGCATAGCGTATACAAATGTTAAGACTAGGCATAAAGGGATTAGCAATAACTTGGTAACGTGATATAGTGCTCGTAGTAGTCGTTTCATCAAAGGTTCATCGTCCTTTGAGTCGGCACGGTAGTTCGTGCAACGATTTTGGCGATAACTTGTTCTCCTGTTATACCTTCAAATCTTGCTTCCATTTTTAGAATGAGTCTGTGAGCTAACACGTAAGGAGCTAAAAATTTAACATCGTCTGGAATAACATAATTTCTGCCATGGATGAATGCATAAGCCTGTGAAGCTTTCATTAAAGCAATTGAGCCGCGTGGACTTGCACCTAGCTGTATAGAACTATAAGAACGAGTCTGATTAACAAGCTTTACAATGTAATGCTTGATTGCTTTGTCCATGCTTACTTCCCGTACGCTTTGTTGTAAATAAAGTAATTCTTCTATTGTAGTAATAGCTTGTAAATGGGAGAGTGGATTTGTTTTTTCCATCCGGTTTAAAATTTCAAATTCTTCTTCTGGTGTAGGATATCCCATTTTTAGCTTCAACAAGAAACGATCGAGCTGAGCTTCTGGTAAAGGATATGTTCCCTCATATTCGACCGGATTTTGTGTAGCCATTACAAAGAAAGGTTTTGGTAACGGTCTTGTAATGCCATCTATTGTGATATTGCCTTCTTCCATACTTTCAAGTAAGGCAGATTGTGTCTTTGGAGATGTACGATTAATTTCATCAGCAAGTACAAAATTCCCCATAATTGGTCCAGGCTTGAACTCAAATTGGAGCTCTTTTGGATTGTAAATAGAAACACCTGTTACATCTGATGGCAGTAAATCAGGTGTGAATTGAATTCGCTTGTAATCGGCATCAATTGATTTAGAAAGAGCACGTACTAGCATTGTTTTCCCGACACCGGGAACATCTTCTAATAGTACATGACCTTCAGCTAAGAGAGCTGTCAAGGCTAAGATCGTTTCTTTTCGTTTTCCGACCATTAATTTTTCAATATTGTTGATTATTTTTTCTACAATGGGATGTAATGAATCAAGCTGGGGCATCGTAATCCTCCTAATTTTATTATCGTTTTCTAATTCATTTAGTGGAAAATAGAATTTAGGTTAAAGAAAAGTAGTTCTTTCATTTTATTGCAGTATGATAGTAATCTAAGAGGTAATTCGTAATGGTATTATATAAGTTCATATTGAGAACTCATATTAGTAGGAAGAAACTTATAAGTTAAAAAATAGCGGTCATATACTTTATAATGTCTATGTCCTTAAAGGGAATCCTGCTTGTAATTTTATGAATATTCAGATTATATACAGATTACATTTAGTATAATTGTTTCCGTAACTAAGAGCAATACAGTAAATAATGATTTGTAGTTTTATATAAAATATGTCTTGATATAAAATAGTATTATCGTTAAAAATAAGGGAGGGGAAGGAAAGAGTGACCTCGGTGACCAAAATAAATAGCGTAGGAATTCCTACGCGTAAAGGTTGGAAACATATATCATACGTCTTGTGATTAAAAATTATATGAAATAATAAATAAAGCCGACTTCATGTAGAGGCTAGCCACTTAAAGTATTACAATTCTTTATATTTTTCTTTTTTGAATTTTTTTCGTTTATCTAACCAAATACGAATTAATTCTACCAATTCCATTGTTTCAATCTCACAAAATTCTCCTTTACCATCTTCGGCTAAATTGTCTAACACAGTAGTTGTGTCGATTCGAATTTCTAAACCACAAATGTTGCCATTTACTACTCCGTAATTTTTTTCTCCGTTTAAAACACTATGTATTTCTTCTAAAATCCAATCTCCAAAAGCAGAAACTTCAACTCCTAAAAAAGTTTCAAAAAGTTTAATTTCTTGAGGAAGTCTCATAACTAAATCTCTATTGTTAAGTACTTCAAAACTATATGGGTATTTAATTACTATTCAACTCCTTTATACTAGCATCACTCTTGTCATATTTAAATTATTGTAAAAGTAGATTATTATGAAACTCATCTATCCAATAGTTCTCTGATTCAGGTATGAATTCAGTGAAACTTTCATATTTACCTATCCAATCTTTTGGTACATATTCTTCATATGATGCTGGTTCCGGAAACATCGAATATAGTATTTTATTATCAAAGTTAATTAATAAGACTGGACTCAAATCTAATAGATCGTCTCCTGCATTTTTACTTTTAATATTTTTAAGTAGTAAATAATTTAATTCCTCTTTAGTTGTTTTATATTTATTAATCCTTGGTAAAAATACTTCTATATTTTTATTATCTAATACTTCTATTCCATTTCTTTCTTCAGTTTCGTCATTATCTTGAATGCGTACACCTAAATTTTTATATGCATTATCTAATTTATTATAATCTAAAAACCATAGTTCTTTGTCTGTTACATACCATTTGAATTCATTATTATATATAACTGCTACTATTATATTTTCAGCATAAAGTGGCTCTAATACCATAATATCCTCCTTTTATTATTACTTTATACTTCTGCCATTCTTGGCGTATTCTTCTATCCATTCAATCTAATATGTTGGCAATTCATAAGAATTTCCTGACGTTGTTGAGTCAATTGTTTTCGGACAATTCCTCCTTGAGGTATTGCATTTTAATTTATAAGCTCATCTAACTATTTAGGTATATAAAATTCAACTAGTTCTGCATTGCTTCCTCTATTATATAAGAAATATGTTGCGTGCTCATTATTATCTGTACTTCATCTTAAACTTTGGTAGAAGCGAGGAAGTAATTTAACATTCAGTGAAGGATGTGCCCCCCACAATGATTAGATTTTCACTTTTTCATATTTTCTCCGGAATTTTTGACAATCTCTTGAACTGTGCGAAATGTCACATCTGTATTTTACAACCTCTCTTATAGTAAGGGTATGTAAGAGAGACGTATTAGAGGAGTGAACATTATGAAGAAGAAACCTTCAGCACTAATGAGACGTTTAAAATATTTTTCACCAATAGATCGTTATAACGATAATCATACACAAGAAACATATGAAGATCGTGAATGGGAAAATGTGTACAGAAAGCGTTGGCAACATGATAAAGTAATCCGTTCTACACACGGTGTGAACTGTACTGGTTCTTGTAGCTGGAACATTTATGTGAAAGATGGAATTGTAACATGGGAAGGACAAGAGCTTAACTATCCAACAACAGGTCCTGATATGCCTGACTTTGAACCACGAGGATGTCCGCGTGGAGCGAGTTTTTCTTGGTACATTTATAGTCCACTTCGTGTGAAATATCCATATGTACGTGGTGTTCTTTGGAATATGTGGCAAGAGGAATTACAAAATCATAAATCACCACTAGATGCTTGGAAAAGCATTGTGGAAAACCCTGAAAAAGCACGTGCTTATAAGCAGGCGCGTGGTAAAGGGGGATTCATTCGCGCGAATTGGGATGAAGTATTACAACTCGTTTCTGCTTCATTACTCTATACAGTAATTAAATATGGTCCAGACCGAAATGTTGGTTTCTCACCAATTCCAGCTATGTCGATGTTAAGTCATGCAGCTGGTAGCCGTTTTATGCAACTTATGGGTGGGCCAATGCTTAGTTTCTATGATTGGTACGCTGATTTACCACCAGCTTCTCCGCAAATTTGGGGCGATCAAACAGATGTACCAGAAAGTAGTGACTGGTATAACTCTGGCTACATTATGACATGGGGTTCAAATGTACCGATGACGAGAACACCAGATGCCCACTTTTTAGCAGAAGTTCGTTATAAAGGAACGAAAGTCGTTTCTGTAAGTCCTGACTTCGCTGAGTCTACAAAGTTTGCTGATGATTGGATTAGTGTGAAGCAAGGTACAGACGGTGCACTTGCGATGGCAATGGGGCACGTGATCTTACAAGAATTCTACGTAAATAATCAAGTGGAATACTTCACAAAGTATGCGAAGCAATATACTGATTTTCCTTTCTTCGTCACATTGAAACAAAAAGGAGATCAATTCGTTGCTGATCGTTTCTTAAATGCTTCTGATATTGGACGCGAAACGAAATTAGGAGAATGGAAACCTGTGCTTTGGAACGAGAACACGAATGATTTTGCAACACCTCATGGCACAATGGGGTCACGTTGGGATAACGAAAAGAAATGGAACTTACGTTTAGAAGATGAACAAACAGGTGAAAAGATTGAACCACGTCTTTCTTTACTTGGAATGGAAGATAGTGTTGGAACGGTGCAAATTCCGTACTTCTCTGATGATGGAAATACAATATTAGAACGTACAATTCCAGTGAAAAAAGTTATGACAGAAGAAGGCGAAGTGTTCGTTACAACTGTATATGACTTAACGTTAGCGAATTACGGTGTAAACCGAGGACTTGGTGGGCAAGAACCGAAAGACTTCAATGATGATGTGCCGTTTACACCTGCATGGCAAGAGAAAATGACAGGAGTAAAACGAGAGCTTATTATTCAAATCGCTCGTGAGTTCGCACAAAATGCTGTTGATACAAATGGTCGTTCGATGATTATTGTCGGGGCCGGTATTAACCATTGGTTTAACTCTGATACGATTTATCGTGCAGTTCTAAATCTTGTTCTTCTCGTTGGAGCACAAGGTGTAAACGGCGGCGGTTGGGCACATTATGTTGGTCAAGAAAAATTACGACCAGCAGAAGGATGGCAAACAATTGCGATGGCAAAAGATTGGCAAGGGCCACCGAAATTACAAAACGGTACATCTTTCTTCTATTTTGTAACAGATCAATGGCGTTATGAAGATACACCTGTAGGACATTTAGCATCACCAGTTGAGGGCAACTCCCGTTATCAACATCACGGTGATTACAACGTATTAGCAGCACGACTTGGCTGGTTACCTTCATATCCAACATTCGAGAAGAATGGGATTGAATTATATAAAGAAGCTGTTGCTTCTGGTGCAACAACGCAAGAAGAAATCGGAAAATACGTTGCGCAAAAACTAAAAGAAAAAGAACTGAAATTTGCAATTGAAGATCCAGATAATAAAAACAACTTCCCGCGCAACTTATTCGTATGGCGTGCAAACTTAATTTCAAGTTCCGGTAAAGGTCACGAATATTTCTTAAAACATTTATTAGGTACAACAAATGGATTAATGAATGACGATAGTGATTCATTACGACCAGAAGAAATTAAGTGGCATGAAGAAGCACCTGAAGGGAAGTTAGATTTACTCATTAATTTAGATTTCCGTATGGCTGGAACAGCGCTTTATTCTGATATCGTCTTACCTGCTTCAACTTGGTATGAAAAACACGATTTAAGCAGTACAGATATGCATCCATTTGTGCATCCATTTAATCCAGCAATCGGTTCACCGTGGGAAGCACGCTCTGACTGGGATATTTTCACCTCTCTTTCTAAAGCTGTGTCAGATTTAGCGAAGAAAATCGATCTTGAACCAATGAAAGAAGTCGTTGCAACACCACTTCTGCACGATACGCCGCAAGAATTAGCGCAACCACTTGGCAAGATTAAAGACTGGAGTAAAGGTGAGTGTGAACCGATCCCAGGTAAAACAATGCCGCAAATTCATGTTGTCGAAAGGGATTATAAAACGATTTATGACAAAATGACAGCGCTTGGACCAAATGCTGGAAAACAACCGATTGGTACGAAAGGGATTTCTTGGTCTGCAGAAACAGAATATGAGCAATTAAAGAGTCGCTTAGGAGTTGTTCGAACGGATTCCATTGCGAAAGGGTGCCCAGACATAAAAGAAGCAATAAATGCTGCCGAGGCGGTATTAACACTTTCTTCTACAACAAACGGTCATATGGCTGTAAAAGCATGGGAAGCACTTGAAAAACAAACCGATTTAAAACTGCGTGATTTAGCAGAAGAACGTGAAGAAGAATGCTTCACATTTGAACAAATTACAGCACAGCCTAAAACAGTAATTACTTCTCCGGCCTTTACGGGTTCTGAAAAAGGTGGACGCCGTTACTCGCCATTTACAACAAATGTTGAACGTCTTATCCCTTGGAGAACGATAACTGGTCGACAATCTTTCTACTTAGATCATGACATGATGAAAGAATTTGGTGAAACGATGGCAACATTTAAACCAATTCTGCAACATAAACCGTTCCGCAAATCACGACCTGAAGTAGAAGGGAAAGAGATTACACTAAACTATTTAACACCGCATAATAAGTGGTCGATTCATAGTATGTATTTCGATTCATTACCGATGTTAACGCTGTTTAGAGGTGGTCCAACTGTTTGGATGAATAAAGAGGATGCTGCTGAAGCTGGCGTTGCTGATAATGATTGGATCGAGTGCTTTAACCGTAACGGTGTTGTTGTAGCGCGTGCTGTTGTAACGCACCGTATACCGAGAGGAATGGCATTTATGCACCATGCGCAAGATCGCCACATTAACGTACCTGGTACGAAATTAACAAGTAACCGCGGAGGAACCCATAATAGTCCAACTCGAATTCACGTTAAACCGACACATATGATTGGTGGATACGGCCAATTAAGCTATGGATTTAACTATTATGGTCCGACTGGGAATCAACGCGACTTAAACGTTGTAATTCGCAAACTGAAGGAGGTAGATTGGCTTGAAGATTAAAGCACAAGTCGGAATGGTAATGAACCTAGATAAATGCATCGGCTGCCATACTTGTAGCGTAACATGCAAAAACACCTGGACAAATCGTCCAGGTGCTGAATATATGTATTTCAATAACGTAGAAACGAAACCTGGAATTGGTTATCCGAAACAATGGGAAGATCAGGAGAAATACAAAGGCGGCTGGGAATTGAAAAATGGTGAAATTCAGCTGAAATCCGGTTCGAAAATGAAGCGTCTTATGAATATTTTCCACAATCCAGATCAACCAACAATTGATGATTACTTTGAACCTTGGAACTATGATTATGAAACATTAACAAATAGCCCACAGCGTAAGCATCAACCAGTTGCTCGTCCGAAATCAGCAATTACAGGCGAATTTATCGACAAAATTGAATGGGGTCCAAACTGGGAAGATGATTTAGCAGGCGGACATATTACAGGATTACAAGATCCAAACGTAAAGAAAATGGAAGAAGAAATTAAAACGGATTTTGAAAATGTCTTTATGATGTATTTACCACGCATATGCGAACATTGTATGAATCCATCTTGCGTATCGTCTTGTCCATCTGGTGCGATGTATAAACGTGAAGAAGATGGGATTGTTCTTGTGGATCAAAATGCATGTCGTGCATGGAGATTTTGTGTATCATCTTGTCCGTATAAAAAAGTGTATTTTAACTGGCAAACAAATAAAGCTGAAAAATGCACAATGTGTTTCCCTCGTATTGAAGCTGGTATGCCAACAATTTGTTCTGAAACATGTGTAGGACGTATTCGATATATTGGAGTAATGCTATATGACGCTGACAAAGTAAAAGAAGCGGCTTCTGTTGAAAATGAAAAAGATTTATATGAATCTCAGCTTACTGTTTTCCTAGATCCAAATGATCCAGAAGTAGCAGCTGAAGCAAAAAAACAAGGCATTCCTGAAGAATGGATGAAAGCGGCACAAGAGTCACCAATCTATAAAATGATTATCGATTGGAAAATTGCTCTTCCTCTTCATCCAGAATACCGTACAATGCCAATGGTTTGGTATATCCCACCGCTTAGCCCAATTATGAATATGGTGGAAGGAAAAGGTAGTAACTGGCAAACAGAAGAGATTTTCCCTGCTATTGATAATATGCGTATTCCAATTCAATATTTAGCGAATTTACTCACTGCAGGAGATGAATCACATATTCGTCTTACATTGAAAAAAATGGCTGTCATGCGAACACATATGAGAGCATTGCAAATTAATAAAGAACCAAATGAAGCTGTATTAAAAGAACTTGGTTTAACGAAAGAAGATGTAGAAGATATGTATCGTCTTCTTGCTATCGCGAAATATAAAGATCGCTTCGTCATCCCGACGTCTCACCGCGAACAAGTTGCAGATTTATATAGTGAACAAGGAAGCTGTGGTCTTTCCTTCGCGGGTGGCCCAGGCTCTTGTACGACAATTTCATAAATAAAGGGGGCAGAAAATTATGAAACAAAGTTTACAAACTGCTTTTTCTTGTTCTTCTTTTCTTCTTTCCTACCCGGAACTTGGGTGGGGAGAAGCTTTAACTGAATTACAAGAAGAGATTGAAGCAATTGAACAGGAAGATGTTAAAGCATCACTTACAGCATTTATAAAACAAGCACTGGATAAAACGAACGATCAATTAATTGATTCTTACGTATATACATTCGACTTTGGTAAAAAGACAAATATGTATTTAACTTATATGAACACTGGTGAACAAAGAGAAAGAGGTATTGAATTATTAGAGTTAAAACAGCATTATAAAAAATCTGGTTTTAGCGTAACAGATAAAGAACTCCCTGATTATTTACCGCTTTTGCTTGAGTTTTTTGCAAATGCAAATGAGCAAGATAGTGAACCAATCATGAGCAAATACAAGGAGAATATACAAGCATTGCACGGGCAGTTAAAAGAAGCAGACTGTATGTACGAACCAATTCTTGCAGCCGTACTCCTAGCTATCGACGCCTGGGGAGTACAAATGAATTAGAAAGGAGAGTTGTCAAAATGATGGATCAATTTCTATGGGTGTTATTTCCCTATATCATTTTTGCAATCTTTATCGGTGGACATATTTTCAGATACAACTATGATCAATTTGGATGGACATCAAAATCTAGTGAACTATTAGAGAAGAAAATGCTCCGAATCGGAAGTCTATTATTCCACTTTGGGATAATGTTTGTAATTGGCGGTCATGTTATGGGGATATTAATTCCAGAGTCCGTATACCGCTCAATAGGGATTTCTGAGCATATGTACCATATAGTTGCAATTAGTTTCGGACTTCCGGCAGGTGTTGCTTCTATCATCGGTTTAATTATATTAACGTATCGCCGTTTAACAGTAAAACGCATCATTGCAACGAGTACAAAGGGAGATTATATTGCGCTTATTTTATTACTTATTGTAATGCTGGCAGGACTTTCCTCAACGTTTTTAAATATCGACTCAAAAGGGTTTGATTACCGTACAACGATCGGTCCTTGGTTCCGAAGTCTATTTATTTTCCAACCGAAAGTTGAATATATGATGGAAGTACCTGTATGGTTTAAAATTCATATTATTGCAGGGATGGGGCTTTTCGCAGTATGGCCATTTACAAGACTTGTACATGTATTTAGTGCCCCAATTAAATATTTAAGCCGTAGTTATGTAATTTACAGAAGACGTATTCCTAATGAATTGAAAAAATAATTTTGTTATATATGTTTAGTAATTTATAAGGAAAGCCGAGGTCTAATTGGAGGCCTTGGCTTTCCTTATAGGTGCGAGTAACTGTATGTGTGAAGTAGCTAAATATGAAAAAAAGAGTAGCATCTAAATAAGATGCTACTCAATGCTACAAACAGAGGCAGAGCAATCTTCACAAGCAATTTCACATTTTAAAAATTGTAAATCATGAATTGTAATCTTTCCTTTATAAATGGAAATCGTACCTTGTTTTTTTAAATCATTTAACATTCGATTTACACTTTCACGCGAAGTTGCACAGAAATTTGCAAGTTCTTGATTTGTTAATGGTAAATCGATGAGAATTCCATTTTCTTTTAAGACACCATAACTATTTGTCATTCGAATGAGAGTAGAATATAGGGCACCTTTTTTGCCATGTAATACTAAATCTCGGAATTTCGTTTGCATTCTTCTTAAATGTTCACTAATCCATTTCATAAATTCAAATACAAGAGCGGGCTTTTGGAGTAATGCTTTTTCTAAGGCTTCACGCTTTATAACTCCTACTTCAACATCTTCAAGGCATTTTGAATTTAATAAATACTTCGCATTGTCCGTGAACAATGTTAATTCGCCAATAATGTCGTATTCTGAACAAATACGAAGTGTTAATTCTTGCCCGTCAGCACTTAGTTTACTAATTTGTACTTTTCCGGAGTGGATGATATAGAGTTCTGTTGCTTCCATACCTTCTTGAAAAATAAAACTTCCTTTTTTAATTTGCATTTTATATTCAACAGATGCAAGTAATTCTTTTAAATCTTGAGATAATGTCATACTGTTTGCCACAGCGATCACCTTTCTTCTTATAAGCAATACATTTCCTATTTTGAGTGTAAGTATGATGAAAATGCAAGAGCTATTTTTAAAAAAAAAGTAAAATTTCAATGACCGTAAGGGAAAACAGCATTAAATTTTAAAAAAGCTACTTGTAGTAAGGAATTATATAACTCTAAGTTTTTTATTTTGAAAAAGAGAATGAGGCTAGAGATGTGAACAAAATTCGAACGGATTTGTGAAGAATTTTTGAATGGGGAAAGTAATGTGAGAAAAGTCACATTGAATATGTAGCTTCTTTTTTATAATGAAGGCAAATAAAAAATTTGAAAGCTTACTAAGGATTTGAGTAGAAAAGAAGGGATATAGATGCACGAGAAGATGAGAGATTCTTTAGAACGGCCACTTCAAGATTTACGTATTTCAGTTATTGACCGTTGTAATTTTAGGTGCACGTACTGTATGCCGGCGGAAGTGTTCGGACCTGATTACGCCTTTTTACAGGAAGAGTTTTTATTAACGTTCGATGAAATAGAAAGATTAGCGAGATTATTTATAAGTATGGGAGCCCATAAAATTAGGCTTACTGGCGGTGAACCATTATTGCGTAAAGACTTACCGAAGTTAATTGCAAGGCTTGCAAAGCTAGAAGGTTTAACTGATATTGGACTCACAACAAACGGTATTCATTTAGCAAAACAAGCGAAGGCATTAAAAGAAGCGGGATTAAAACGTGTAAATATTAGTTTAGATGCGATAGAGGATCATGTCTTCCAAAAAATTAATGGACGAAATGTAAGTACAAAACCTGTATTGAAAGGAATTGAAGCAGCAAAGGCAGCTGGATTAGAAGTAAAGGTAAATATGGTCGTAAAAAAAGGGATGAATGATAGTCAAATTCTTCTTATGGCTCGTTATTTTAAAGAACAAGAAATTCAGCTTCGTTTTATCGAGTTTATGGATGTGGGCAGTACGAACGGTTGGAACTTTGAACAAGTTATTACGAAGGAACAATTAATAGAGAAAATTAATCGTGTATATCCGATTGAGCCCGTTAACCCTCGTTACTTTGGAGAAGTAGCAAAATTGTATCGATATGTAGGGAGCGATGCAGAAGTTGGATTTATTACTTCTGTTTCTGAGTCATTTTGTTCTTCTTGTACGAGAGCACGTATTTCGGCAGACGGTAAGTTTTTTACGTGCTTATTCGCAACCCAAGGAACGGACTTACGAACGCTTCTTCGAGAAAATATTTCCGATGCATCACTATTAAAAATTCTACAACATACATGGGAGTCTAGAAAAGATCAGTATTCAGATGAACGAACGGCAGAAAGTACAAAAAAACGTCCAAAAGTTGAAATGTCTTATATTGGTGGATAACGAAAGGAGGATTCCGCATGGGAGAGCGTTATTCAAGGCAAGTATTGTTTTCTGGAATTGGTGAAATGGGACAAGGAAAAATAAGAGAAAAACATGTGCTCCTAATTGGTGCGGGTGCGCTAGGAGCTGCAAATGCGGAAGCGCTCGTTAGGATGGGAATTGGGAAATTGACAATTGCTGACCGCGATTACGTCGAATGGAGTAATTTACAGCGGCAGCAGTTATATACAGAAGAAGATGCGCAGCAGTGTAAACCAAAAGCAATTGCATCGGCAGAACATTTAAGAAAGATTAATTCTGAAGTAGAAATTGTGCCTGTTGTAACGGATGTTACAATGCAAGAAATGGAAGAGTTAACAAAAGAAGTGGATCTCATATTAGATGCGACTGATAATTTTGATACGCGACTACTTATAAATGATATTTCACAAAAAGAAAATATACCTTGGATATACGGTGGATGCATTGGAGGTTACGGTGTAACGTATACAATTCTTCCAGGGGAAACACCGTGTTTTCGCTGCTTAATGGATCATCCTATGGGTGGTGCAACATGTGATACAGCAGGAATCATTCAGCCAGCTGTACAAATGGTCGTTGCTCACCAAGTGACAGAAGCGATGAAAATATTGGTGGATGATTTTCAGTCGTTGCGAGGAACAATGTTATCATTTGATATTTGGAACAATCAATATCTCTCATTAAAAGTAAATAGGCAGAAAAAAAGTACATGTCCATCTTGTGGAAATGTACGCACGTACCCAAGTTTAGCATTTGAATCACAGATGAAAACTGAAGTGTTATGCGGGCGGAATACCGTTCAAATCCGTCCAGGAATAGAGAAAACTCTTAATTTAGAAGAAATTCAAAATCGCTTACAAAAAAGTGTGAATGTCCAAAAAACTCCGTATTTACTATCGTTTCTAATTGATGAATATCGTTTTGTTTTATTTACAGACGGTAGGGCATTTATTCATGGGACAAATGATATGAAAATAGCAAAACGATTATACGCAAAATATATAGGATGAACAGAAAGAAAGTTTCTCCTTATCAAAATGAGGTGAAAAAAGAATGGTAGAAAAACGTATACCAATTCCAGTGGCAGAAGCAGTCGCACGTGTAATGGAGTACGCTCATCGAGGTGAAACTGAAAAGGTTTCACTTATAGAAAGCTATGGAAGAATTCTTGGAGAAGATGTTGTTGCGGATCATGATGTCCCGCATTTTGATCGCTCTCCATACGACGGTTTTGCGATTCGAGCGGAAGATACAAAAGAAGCAAGTAGCAGTAATCCGATTCAGTTCGAAGTTATTGGTGAAATTGGGGCTGGTTTTGTTTTTACAAAAGAGGTGAAAGCATTTCAAGCTGTACGTATTATGACAGGAGCCGCAATTCCAGTGGGCTGTGATGCCGTTGTTATGTTAGAGCTAACGGAAGGGTTTGAAGAAAACGAAAAAACATATATGAAGTTAAAACGCCCTTTCGCCTCTGGTGATAACATTTCTTTTAAAGGAGAAGATGTAAAACAAAACGCCCTACTTGTGAAAAAAGGGACTGCTATTAATCCTGGAGTAGCAGCGCTTCTTGCTACATTTGGTTATAGTTCAGTAAATGTTGTAAGACAGCCGGTTATTGGGATCGTAACAACAGGAAGTGAACTTTTGGAAGTACAAGAGCAACTGAAACAAGGGAAGATTCGAAATAGTAACTCCTATATGATAGCCGCTCAAGTTGAACGAGCAGGTGGAATTGTACGGTATTATGGACAATTCGTTGACGATTTAGAGACGTGTTATAACACTGTAAAAAAGGCGATGAAAGAAGTTGATATTTTAATTACAACTGGTGGTGTTTCAGTAGGAGACTACGATTATTTACCTGCTATTTATGAGAGATTACAAGCTAATGTACTTTTCAATAAAATAGCGATGCGACCAGGAAGTGTGACAACTGTAGCTGAGCTAGAAGGAAAACTATTATTTGGTCTATCTGGTAATCCTTCTGCTTGTTATGTCGGATGTGAATTATATGTTCGACCAGTCATTCAAACATATTTGCATAGGAAAGATCCGCATGTATATCGTGCAGAAGCAATTTTACAAAAAGACTTTCCGAAAGCAAACCCATTTACTCGTTTTGTAAGAGGAAAAGTGGAAATTGTAGATGGTCAATTGCAAGTTATACCAGTTGGTTTAGATAAATCTAGTGCAATTTCTTCACTTGCGGATGCGAATGCATGTATCGTTTTACCGGGAGGAACGAGAGGATTTGAAGCAGGAATAACTGTTTCTGTACTGTTATTAGAATCAAACGTAGGAAGCGAGTGGCCATGGGAAGAACCACTTCGATCATACAAATAGTAGAAAAATAGATTGATGGATTTTCCACAGATTAGGATCCCATTTAATGATCTATGTAAAAAATGTTTTAGACAAAGATAAGAGGTGCAAGATGACACATACGTATTATGAAGTAATTGATACACCTATTTCAATTGAAGATGTTACAAGTAAAGTAATTCGGCGTGAGTGTGGTGCTGTTACTACTTTTATTGGTACTGTCAGAGAATTTACGAAAGGACGTCGTACGCTATATTTAGAGTATGTGGCTTATAAGAATATGGCGGAAAAACAGCTCGAGAAAATTGGTATCGAAGTAGAAGAGAAGTGGCCTGGGACATATGTGGCAATTACACATCGCATTGGTACATTGCAAATTTCTGATCTTGCCGTTGTTGTCGCCGTTTCTACACCACATCGGAAAGCAGCTTATGAGGCGAATGAATATATTATGGAACGTATTAAACAAATTGTTCCGATTTGGAAAAAGGAGTTTTGGGAAGATGGTGAGTCATGGATAGGTGATCAGTTAGAGAAAGTAGCATATGTAAATGGTGAGCCTGAAAAGGAGATGAGAAGATGATTGATGTACTATTATTTGCAAATTTGCAAGAAGAAGCAAGTAAGTCAACGTTGCAAATAGATTGTGAAAATATTACGGTTGCTGAGGTAAAAGATATTCTTATAAAGAAATACAACGTAGTAATTTCAAACGAAATTATGGTCGCTATAAATGAAGAATATGCAAATGAAGACGACATAATTCAAACTGGTGATGTTGTAGCAATGATTCCGCCAGTAAGTGGTGGTTGATTCTTTTCAGTCTAATCATGTTAGTACGTGATTAGACTGGAGGGAATTAATATAACTATGCATACATAGGAGGGAACAGGATGAAAAGTCCTAATTTTCAATTAAGCTTACAAACTTCTAATCTAGTTATCGGTTTTATGGTATGGGTCATTTTATCATCATTAATGCCTTATATTAAAGTGGATATTCCATTAACTGCAGGACAAATTTCTATGGTCACAGCAGTACCCGTTATTTTAGGTTCTATTCTTCGCATTCCAATTGGTTATTGGACAAATCGTTACGGAGCAAGAAAATTATTCTTTATTAGTTTTATTCTCTTATTATTCCCTGTCTTTTATATTAGTGTTGCCAATTCTATGATGGATTTAATTATTGGTGGCTTATTTGTAGGGATCGGTGGTGCTGTTTTCTCGGTAGGGGTAACTTCTTTACCAAAATACTTTCCGAAAGAGAGTCACGGTTTTGTAAATGGTATTTACGGTGTCGGTAACGCAGGAACAGCAATTACTTCCTTCTTAGCACCTGTTATTGCAACTTCAGTTGGCTGGAGAACAACTGTACAGTGTTATTTAGTTTTACTTGCAGCATTTGCACTTATGAACTTTTTATTAGGCGATCGTAAGGAGAAAAAGGTGAATACACCATTAATAGAACAAATAAAAGGTGTATATAAAAATGAAAAACTTTGGTTTTTATGTATCTTTTACTTTTTAACATTCGGATCATTTGTAGCATTCACAGTATATTTACCAAACTTTTTAGTATCTCACTTCGGATTAGAGAAAGTAGATGCAGGTATGCGGACAGCAGGATTCATCGTATTAGCAACAATGATGCGCCCAATTGGTGGTTGGCTTGGTGATAAGTTTAATCCATTTAAAATATTAATCTTCGTATTTATCGGCTTAACACTATCTGGTATTATTTTATCATTTATGCCTAGTATGCATGTGTATACATTTGGTTGCTTACTAGTTGCATTTTGTGCAGGTATTGGAAATGGTACAATCTTTAAACTCGTTCCAATGTATTTCTCTGAACAAGCAGGGATTGTAAATGGACTAGTTTCAGCTTTAGGCGGACTAGGAGGGTTCTTCCCGCCATTAATTTTAACATTGCTATTCCAACTAACAGGTCATTATGCAATTGGATTTATGGCATTATCAGAAGTAGCACTTGCTTGTTTAATCATTACAGTGTGGATGTATAGCCAAGAGAAGCTGTTAGTGATGTTAAAGAATAATTAATAAGAAAAAAAGGATGTCTAGTAGAGGCATCCTTTTTTTACTTGAACAAAAGAGAATGAATTGTTTTATTAATAACAAGGCTCTTTTCGTAAATAATGTTGCTTTATTGCATAAGAATTTTATCCTTATTGATTTTATGAGATTTTTACGCATAATTGTAACTAAGGGAGATGATTCCAAGTTGAGTAAACAGAATATCAGCACAACAGTTTCAGGAGATTTAATTGTTACCCATCTAATTGGCAAGATAAAAACAGATGATGTTTATGAATGGTTTAATGGCTTTGAGCAGGTTTGTCAGCAATTCATTTCCGAGGGTCGGAAATACAAATTGTTGGTGAATAGAAAAGGATACACGCCAAATCATTTTTCTGTTCAAAAAGCATGGAAAGATAAGTTCTTCAATGAAACCATTTTGAATCACAGTAAGGCAATTGCGTTTCTTCTTGAAGAAGGGGAGATAATGAATTATTTACAACAATCCAATACAAAAGAATCTGTAAAATTTTTTGATGATTATGAACAAGCGCTAATTTGGTTGAATGAATATCCAATAAAAAACCTTTATTGAACCAGTTGCTCTCAATAAAGGTTTTTTATGCCGTAATGTTGCAGTTGTCATAAAATTCACTTGCTTACAAGTTTCCAACACCATTATTATTCTTCGCAGATTCTTGTCCAATTGCTTGTGCGATTCTAAAAAACGAAACCAAAACAAAAAGAACAAACGCCTCTAAAAAACGTTTGTCCAAAGTTAATTACTATTTTAGCTAAGAAATAGATTACAATTTGTGAGTACGAGAAAGTCTTTTTATAAGATTAGGAAGGACAGAAGTTAATTCTTGTTTCATACGCTTCGTAAACGATGGATCTTTACCTGAAGTTGAAATAGTTACAACATATTCATCATTTCGTATGACGCCAGGTGTGTGAAATGAGGATGCTGTACCATCACTTACAACGTTAACCCATTGGAAATCATGGGCGGCCTGTTTGACCATCAAATTTACAGTATGTTGATTTGTTGCCGCATAAATAAGGTGGGCACCTTTAATGTCATCATTAGTAAAAGTTTTTTGCTTCCATGTAATATAAGGAAGCTCCTTCATTTCCTCACAAATCTCTGGGCTAATAACTGTGACAAAAGCACCTGTATCTTTTAATCCAGCCGCTTTTCGATATGCAATTTTACCACCACCAATTATCACAACTACTTTTTGATCTAGATTAAACATAAGAGGGTACATGCTATACATACACACATTCCTCCATTCGTTCTAATAATGCTAACTTCATATATGTATCAAACTGAAGACAATTACAAGTTGTAACGTGATCATATTTTTTTGTGTGCAATTTAATTTTTTGAAGCAACAATCCAGTAAAGAGAAGGTACGGCATAACATATACATGGGAAGTATACGATGTTATATTTTTGAGCTCAGCGGTAAAAGAGGGAGTTCCTTTTGTTAAAAAGGAACAAGATACTGGCATACCGAGTTTTCTTTCGACAGCTGATCCAATTTGTTGTAACTCATATATGGGCTGAGGATCACTACTACCTCGTCCCACGAGCAGAACGCTACTACCTTGCATTGGCATAGTTTCACGTATGCGTTTTACTACAAGTTCAACCATACGTGGATGTGTACTAAAAGGTGGTGCAACTGAAAATGTTATATGTGGATATTCCTTTTGTATTTGCTCTATCTCAAAAGGAATATCGCGTTTATAATGAGCAGCTGCAAATAATAAAACAGGTACAATCATTATTTCAGTTGCTCCCTCTATTACCGCTTCTGTAACTGCATCTTGAATGGTAGGAGTTGTGAGTTCAAGAAAAGCTATTTTTTGAATCCTTTCGTTATGTTCTTTCATAACAGAGTGAATAAAGTGAATGAATTGTTCGTTACCTTTTTGTAATCGGCTACCGTGTCCAACATATACAATTCCTTTCATTGTGCCACCATATCCTTCTTCGTAATAATGTCTTGTAATTGATGATCTACATTATGAAACCCGACTTTATTCGCGTAGTGTAAAGTTGGAACGTCTGTATACGAGAAGGGAAGAGTAAGAATATGCATAAAGCCGAGACGTTTTACTTCTGCTAGAAACGTATCAATTGAAGCACGCCCTTCAAATACAATGCTATCCCATGAGAATTCAGAAAGCATACGTGAATGAATTTCATCGAAGCGATTATCAATTGTATACTCATGAGTCATCATATAAGAACCAGCACCAATTTTTTCTTGAATAAAAGCAATTCGGTTAATGTTTCGGCCTAAATAAATAGTAGAATGAGAAGAAAACTGTGCAGGTTTACTTAACAATCCATATTGCGTAAGCTTTTCTTGAACGGAAAGGTTCATATATTGAAGTTCCGCGTGTAAGGAACGAATATCTTTATGATGTTTACTGCATGATCGCATCAAGATTTCTATACTTTCAGCAGAACAAAATACAAGGCGATCAACGCTAAAAATCTCATTGATTTGTTCAGAGGTTAATGTGTATTCTTTCTTTTTGAAAGTTGGAATTTGATATATTTCTGCACCGCATTCTTGTAACATTTGTTTTATTGAACTTTCTTTATTTGTAGCAGCTGAAAATAATACTTTTTTACCGTGCAATGGTTTACGTTCTTTCCAAGCGATTTGATTACGTAAGGAAACGACATCACCAACAATCGTCATTGAAGGATTAGAAATATTTTCGTTTTTGACCACATGAACAATGGTTGAAAGTGTCCCTGTGACAACGCGTTGTTTGCCAGTTGTACCCCATTCAATGACTGCTACTGGCGTATCTTCTTTTTTTCCTGCTTGTAGTAAGTTTTCACAAATGGTAGGTAAGTTTTTTATACCCATGTAGTAGGCGATTGTGTCGCTATTGTGGGATGAATTATATTTTCCATGATCGGTTAAAGGACCTTTTGCATGTCCAGTTAGTAAAGTAACGCTATTACTGTAGTTACGGTGGGTGAGGGGGATACCTGCATAGCTACTAGCGGCGATGCTAGATGTAATACCTGGTACAATTTCATATGGAATGTTCGCTGCTGCTAAAGTTTCTGCTTCTTCACCAACACGACCAAAAATAGAGGGATCTCCGCCTTTTAAGCGTACAACGGTTTTTCCTTCTTTCGCAAATTGAAGGAGGTGGGCGTTAATCATTTCTTGTCGCATAATATGATTCTTTGGCATTTTTCCGCAATAAATAAGTTCACATGTTTCTTTTGTATAACTAAGAAAGGTAGGATTTAATAAGCGGTCATATAAGACGATATCTGCACGCTTTAAGTAATCTATCGCTTTTTTTGTAATAAGCCCTTCCTCACCTGGTCCTGCACCAACTAAATATACATATCCGTTCATATTCGCACCTCGTCTATTTTTATTTAATAAGGAAGCCAAGGGAGGCTTCCTTTTGTAAATTACATGTATATATAAATATCTCCGTCAATAACTTCTACATCATACGTTTGAATACAACCGTCATCAGGTTTTTGAACTTCACCTGTTATTAATGAAATTTTCCAATCATGTAGTGGACAAAAGACGAATTCACCGGAGACAATTCCTTCTGCTAATGGTCCATTTTTATGAGGGCAACGATTTTCTACAGCTCGAATATCACCATTTGAAAGGCGGAATAGGGCGATAGACATGTCTTTCATTTGCACCTCTTTACCGATTTGAATTGGAAGGTCTTCTGCACGCATAACTTTTATTTTTTCTTTCGTTTGTAACATATAATGCACGCTCCTTATTTTACAGTTTCTACTTCATACATCGCTTTTAATGATTTTGTTTCTAGTGCTTGTCCCCATGCTTCCTTATATGTGTTACGAGCTGTTTGGAAACGCTCATTTAACATAGTGACCATACTTGTATCTTGTAGTATTTCTTTAATGTGATCGAAGCCTAATCGTTCTGTCCAGTAGGCAGTGCGCTCCCCGTAAATACCAGTTTCACGATAATATTGTACGTAAGCTGTAGCGATGCGAAGGACATCGTCTTCGGTAGGGACAATCATTACAAAATCAGCTTCACGTACTTCCGTACCACCATTTCCTCCGATATAAAGTTGGAATCCATTTTCAACACACACAACGCCAAAATCTTTCGTAAGTACTTCAGCACAGTTACGTGGACAACCCGTTACACCCATTTTCATTTTATGAGGTGTATCTACCATTTCTAATGACTGCTCAAGGCGCATACCAAGTCCTAATGAATCTTTCGTACCGAAACGACAGAAGCGAGAACCAACACATGATTTTACATTACGAAGAGATTTTGAATACGCATATCCAGAAGTCATATTTAAATCAGCCCATACGTTAGGTAAATCTTGTTTCTTAACACCGTATAAGCCGATTCGACTTGCACCTGTAATTTTCACGAGAGGAACATCATATTTTTTCGCAACTTCAGCAATTTTCATTAAATCATCTGCTGTTGTAACGCCTCCGTACATGCGTGGAATAACAGAAAATGTACCATCATGCTGGATGTTACCATTCATTCTTTCATTAACGAAACGGGATGATTTATCATCTGCATACTCTTCCGGAATAGCCATACGTAAATAGTAATTTAAAGCAGGGCGACATTTTGAACATCCGTCTTCATGTGCAAAACCAAGTACATTTCGTACTTCTTTTGGAGATTTTAAACCTTTCTCATGAATTGTCGCTACGACTTCATCACGTGATAACGTTGTACATCCACACATACCAATAGATTGTGCAGAGGCATCAAAAGCATCTCCAAGTGTATGAGATAAAATTTGTTCAACAAGTGGACGACATTTACCACAAGATCCTGCGGCTTTCGTGCATCCTTTTACTTCTTCAAAAGTAGTTAATTCTTGTTCTAAAATGGCATGAACTATTGTGCCTTTCGTAACACCGTTACATCCGCAAACAGTGTCATCAGCACTCATAGTAGCAACGTTAAGTTCACTTTCTTCACCAGCTTTGTGAAGAAGGGAAGCTGCTGTATATTCTTGTATGTCTTCTTCTTTCTTTAACATGCTAAAGAGGCGTGTACCATCAGCGGTATCACCATATAAAACAATACCAACGACTTTATTGTCACGAATTAATACTTTTTTATAGGAACGTTTACATTCATCAAAGATTGATATTGCTTTCGTTTGATCATCTTCATAAATTTGGCCAGCAGAGAATAAGTCACAACCTGCAACTTTCAATTGTGTACCAACGATACTGCCCGCATATCCAGCAGTTTGTAAATGTGTTATATGTTTTGCTAATACTGCACCTTGGTCATAAAGTGGTGCAACAAGTCCATATGCAATACCGTCATGTTCTGCACATTCTCCAACCGCATAAATGGATTCATCATTCGTTTGCATATAGTCATTGACTACAATACCGCGATTTACAATTAAATCAGCATCTTTTGCTATTTGGGTATTCGGACGTATTCCAACAGCCATCACGATTAAATCACAATTTACAATTTCACCATCTTCAAATTGAATGCCCTCGACATGATCTGTTCCAAGAATCTTCACAGTTTTCTTTTCCATAAGAAATTTCATGCCTTGCGCTTCTAAATCTTCACGCAGTAAGGAAGCAGCTTTGGAATCTAGTTGTTGCTCCATTAAGCTCGGCATTAAATGAACAACATGTACATCCATCCCTAAGTCAATGAGGCCTCTTGCGGCTTCTAAACCAAGTAATCCACCGCCAATGACAACTGCTTTTTTATAGTCTTTAGCACTGTTTATCATAAATTGTGTATCTTCAATTGTTCGAAATCCTGTCACACCAGGAAGGGTGGAACCTTCAACAGGTAATATAAAAGCACTAGATCCTGTTGCAATAATGAGTTTGTCGTATGTAAGAGTACGATTTTTTTCTGTAACAATGACTTTTTCTTCTCGGTCAATACTTTGAACTCTTTCGTTTGTATATAAAGTTATTTCATTTTCTTTATACCAACTATATTCATTCATAATAATGTCATGCATATTTGTTTTGCCTTGAAGAACATGAGAGAGCATAATACGATTGTAGTTTGGATGCGGTTCATCTCCAAAAATAGTAATATCATATAAACTACTATCATGTTTTAATATTTCTTCCATACAGCGTATTCCAGCCATACCATTTCCGATCATAACCAAACGTTTTTTCATATTCATTTCCCCTTTTATGTGAAATGTTGAACAAATAATTATATTTCCATTATAGAAAATCAAAATATAGGGAGATGTGATATTTATCACATTTTTATAATGATTCACAAATTGTTAAAATTCGGATTTATATGAAGGAAGAAAAGAAAAGGATATTTGGTTATGTGGACAGATAGCCAGATTGAATTGGAAGTATAAAGGGGAGATGGATGCTTAATAGTCTATGGGGGACCACTGATTAGAAGTTTTATTTTATGAGAGAATACGTTTTTTAGTGGCATTAAAGAAGAGAGAAAGGAGGAATAATCAATTGGGAATGAAGAATCCTCCGTTGAGAAAGTTTCATTTTTTAAAGGATTTCTGCTTCTAAAGCATTAGGGTCAATTATGTAACAGCCATTTTCATCGAGAACAATTAATTTTCTTCGTTTTAATTGACTTATTGTACGACTAACTGTTTCTCTTGAGGATCCAATCATATTGGCGAGCTCTCGATTTGTAAATTGTGTTTTTAATGTATAAGTATCATTTATCTGTGTACCATTTGATTTACATAAACGAAGTAATAACATAATAATTTGTTCATACGTATCATGAAGAATTTGTTCTTCTAATCTGTTTTGAAGATCTACAATTTTTTCTCCCAAAACTTTAAATAATTTAATACATAATTCAGGATGCTGAATCAAAATTTTCTCAAAATCGGCGATTGGAGTAACGATTAATTGTGCAGTATCAATTATTTCGGCATGAGCTGGAAAGACACCTTGCCTAAAGAACCCAGCGTGTGGAAACATTTCGCCAGCTTGAAGTACAGCAACAATTTGTTCATTTCCAGTTGCATCTGTTTTTTGAATTTTAACTTTCCCTGAGTGGATAAAGAAAACACGGTCAAGTGGCTCACCTTGCATAAATACAAATGACTTAGATTTATATGTTCGTAAACTTGAAATATCTACAATAGGCAGTAGTTCTTCTTCTGAAAGTTCTTTAAAGAGGAAGACCTCTCGTAAATGTTTTTTAATCATTTCTTCATTCATAAATACAACTCCTTAATGCTAACTGATATATTTCTTCGATAAATTAAATTATATCAAGCTCTTCAGTGAAATAGTTGGGGGAAGTGTGAATGTTTTTTTACACAATGAAAAAGCAGGACATGAGTATTTATACTCATGTCCTGCGCTTTATTTATGCTATCGTAATTGCACGCGGAAATAAAATGTTATTTTCTAAATGAATATGCTCAAATAAATCAGATTCAAGAGCTTCAAGGCGCTGGTAAACAAGTCGATAAGTGCCGCAAGCTCCTTCTGGAGGTGTAAAGTCATTTGTCACTTTACGAAGTTCTTTAATAATATTGCCAGCATGATTATGTTCATTTTCCAACGCATCTACTACTTTACGTAATTTTGCATAGTTTTCATCAGTTGGATTTTGTTCGAATTCTAAAATTAATGGGAAATCTTCCGTTTCTTCTTTAATTAAATGCTGTTCTAATTCAATCTTTAGTTCATGAAATAGCTTATGAATTTGAGCTAAATGAGGCTGACCTGCCCCATGAACGCGTAATACTTTAGTCACATATGGACTTAACTGTGGCAACTCTTCATTTAAATAGCGATGATGCTTATTTATAACGTAATCAATCAATTCGCGATAAGAAGCAGTTTTCCAATCAATTTCAGATTCGTTTAATAGTTTCGTATTATGATAAAGAGTGTTTAACTCTGTGATAATCTCTGTTGCTGATAAATTCCGCTCATTAATAGCATCTATAAGTGGTCTATTACCACCGCAGCAAAAATCTATTCTATATGATTTAAAAAGATCACTAGCCTTTGGAAATTGTGTAACAATATCACCAATAATAGAAGTCTCAGTAAATGTATGCTCCATATGAATGCCTCCATAAAGTTTAAATTTAATATCTAAATGTAGAATAGCAGTAATTTAAAATCTATTTAGTGATATACATCACTTATTATGTGTTAATTACATCATTATTCGTTATGAAAGTAGTGAGCCGGAACTTTAAGAGGATTCTAATTCAAAAGGAGGGGGAAGTAATGGGACGTTTTGTACCAGAGACGAAGCCCGTGGATTTAGAAGTGGAAATTGAGGAAGTATAATAAAAAAGAAGCTCCTAATGAGCTTCTTTTTTATTATTATCTCTCACATGCGACTCCATCGCCATCACGATCAAGTTTAGAGCTATATCCTGGTTGACCTTTATATAAAGGAGCTTTTCCAGCATTTTTAACTTCAGTACAATTTTTGTAATATGTATTACTATTGCTTCCAGCAACTGGTTGTGTTTGACTTTGCTGTGCTTTTTGTTGTTCCTGTTGTACACGAGCTTGCTCAGCAGCCTGACGTTGTTGCTCTTCTTGTTGTTTACGGGCTTGCTCAGCAGCTTGACGTTGCTGCTCTTCTTGTTGTTTACGAGCTTGTTCTTCAGCTTGACGTTGCTGCTCTTCTTGTTGTTTACGAGCCTGTTCTTCAGCTTGACGTTGCTGCTCTTCTTGTTGTTTACGAGCCTGTTCTTCAGCTTGACGTTGTTGTTCTTCTTGCTGTTTATGAGCTTGTTCTTCAGCTTGACGTTGTTCTTCTTGCTTACGAGCTTGTTCCTCAGCTTGGCGTTTCTCATCTTCTTGTTTACGAGTTTTTTCGTCCGCCTCTTTCTTTTCTAATTCCTTTTTCCTTTCGGCATCTTTTTTCTCTTCATTATTAGAAGCGACTTGTTTATTACTTGTTGTCGTTTTTTCAGATGAAGGACCTGAAATACCTAATAGCGCAACGAAAATGACAAATAACACAGCGGTAATAATAAATTGTTTTTTTGCTACACCTGTTTTCTTAATAACAGATAATATGGCAAGAACAAGGAAGAATATAAATAGAACGAAACTTAAAATAGTAAAAAATTCGATGACTGGGTGATCAGATTTTGTTGTGCCGGTCACCATTAAGACAATTGAAATCATAAAAAGAATAACGGTAAAACGACCATATTTTATCGCCTTACCATTTTTCTTAAAGAATGAAATAATACATAAGATTAAAAGAATAAAAGCAATAAAAAATAAAGCTGTACCAATATTACTCAAAACTGCCATTTCAATACCTCCATTTGTAAGATTTGCCCTTTTGATTATATAAGAATTCATTGGGATTAACAGGGTTTCTAATAAAATAAAAAAATTTATATTATTTTTAATAGATAAACAAACAAAAAATAAATATTTTATATATAAGGAAAAATGAATTTAACTCCTATTATCTTTCGAAAAGATTTTCATAGATTATAGTATCTCGTCTGAAAGAAGGGGATTTGAATGGAATTTCAATTGTTAGTGAATTGCGTGTTGCAAGAAGGTAATGCTTACTTTTTAGTAACGAAAGTAGATGATGTTATTACGTTAAAAGTACCAATTACAGCAGGAGTATCAGGTTTATTTTTAGCTTTAGGTGTACCAAAATACTCTTAATTTAAATTTTAATAGTAAAAGGATGAGGGACAATCCTTACCCTTTTACTATCGCATAATTTTGTTATGTAAACTAATAAGGGGTATGCCGTCTTTTTTATACTAATTTTGCAATAGCACGTTTAAAACAGACATGCATATACTATAATGTTTCATTAGCTTTTTATAATGAAATATAGATTTAAAAAGTGTATTAAAAATAGAGGGGATACTCTTTATATTTATGAGAATAAATGAGGCGCTAGTATACTATGACATTCCAGTCGCATTGCGAAGAGAATGGTTTTTAATAGAGTTAGCGCACTTAACAAAAAAATATGGAATTGAAATTGCAACTAGTAATATAGAAGATGCACCATTTTTAAGAGATCAAGTTACAGAATTGAAAATCGGAGCTGGTTTACATTACGATAAATATGATGATGAGTACATCATCGAGTTTTAAACAAAGAAGCTGCGTATAAAAGGTTATTAAAGAGACCTTTTATACGCAGCTTTTTGTAAAGAGAAAGCTTTGTTGAGAAATATTTAATGCCCTTATTGCAAAAAGGAATGGATGATTATTTAGAGAATATCGTTGGATAAGAAAGGAATGTCGTTATTAATTTCTTATTCAAATGTATCACAAAAATAATTGATTAAATAGTTTTTTAACAATAGGTATTTACTGAAATGATAACGTTTTCTTTCGGGACGAAAAAAGGGGGATTTTAATGGGGATTATGAAAAGATGTATCGTATTACTTATTGTACTTTTTATTATGAGTCCGATGGTTATTGGTACAAATATACAGGCGGAGGTTGTAAAAGAGCTTAAGACCGGATTTCCAGATAAAGAAGTATTTACTCCTGGAGAATGGTTTTTAGGTCAGAAGCCAGCTAATTATGATGAGAATAAACCACCAATTCTCTTTGTGCAAGGAAGAAATGGTAATGCGGATAGTTGGTATGGAAAAACAGTGTATCATGATATAAATGATATGTACGATTATGCAGTAAAAGCAGGCTATCAAACTGTATTTATTCAATTGTATGATGCTGCAGGGAAAGGGTCAGCGAGTCAGTGGGACAATGGAAAATTGTTAGCGCAAAAACTTGAAGAGATTTATAATCATTTTGGTAAAAAAGTAAATATTGTAGCTCATAGTAAAGGTGGTATCGATACACAAGCTGCTTTAGTTGGATACGGAGCGAATCGATTTGTTGGAAATGTTATTACACTTGCCACTCCGCATTATGGATCAAATTTAGCGGATTTATCATATAGTTGGTGGGCAGGATGGCTTGCTTCTATATTAGGTCAAAAAGATGATGGTACGTATTCATTACAACTAGGTGAAATGGCAAAATTTCGATCTACAATAGATAATAATCCTGCAGTTAAGTTGAACCGCTACTTTACGGCTACTGGGACAAGTTGGGGACCTGTATTTTCAGCATTATCTATGGGCGGACTGTATTTAGCATCATACGGTTCTAATGATGGATTAGTGAACGAATGGAGTGCTAAGTTGCCGTATGGAACACATTTATTTACAGATTCAAGATTTGATCATGACAATATACGGAAAGGTTCGGCTGTTTTCGCAAGAATTGAACCATATTTACGTACAGCAAATGTAGCAGTACCAGCTTTATTAGCTCCGAGTTATAGTTCAGATGAAAAGGTAGAACAATTAAACACAACTTCTAATCAAAATATTTTAGGAGGAGAATTACAACAAAATCAGTGGATAGGGCAAACTGTTGTGGTAGACAAAAAAGCAGAAGGAACAGTCTCAGTTTTAACTGCCTCTTCAGATGTAGAAACACAACTTATATCTCCAAAAGGAAAAGTTTATACAAATAAAGATAGTGCTTTAGCAATTGGTGAAGGTGAATCTTTCTTTAAAGGAGCGACTATAAGAACATTTAAATTTGATAAAATGGACGTAGGAGAATGGCAAGTTAAAATGATGGCGAAGCAGCCGAAAGATGCATATTTAATTGTAACTGATTACAAAAAAGAAGCCCCGTTCGTCCTTCAAATGCCGGCAAAAGTCAAATTAGATAAAACAGATTATAAACTAAAAAAATCACCTACAGCTCCTGAAATGAAAGGTGACCTTTTAGTAACAGTAAGAGTAATTAATAAAGAAGGGGAGCTAGTATCTGAATCAAATGAATCGCAAAATATAAATACTAATACGTTTACAGGCGCTTTGAAAAACGTAAAGCAGCCAGGCGTATATAACATTACGATTGATATAAAAGGGATGAATAAGGAAGGACAGCCTTATAATCGTACGATTGTTAAGTCTGTTTATGTGGAGAAGTAAGAGAAATAAACATATAGAATTAAATAAAGTGAAACTTTAATCAATAAGATATATTAGTGTGAACCAGGAGATAATGAATAAAGCGGGGACTAAGTTTGAAATTTAGTCCTCGCTTTTTATTTATGTAGTTGAGCAGGAAGAAGACAAAAAGTATCGAATGAATGTAATTATACAGTACTGTTTGCTTTTGGTAGGAATAAAGATACGTTAACTATTTTTCAAACTGTAACGAAAAGCTAATAAATAATAGAGGGAGCAACTTACATGGAAAATATATTAAAGGTATCCTCAAAATCAAGTCCAAATTCAGTTGCCGGTGCAATTGCGGGTGTACTAAGAGCAAGTGGCAATGTAGAAATCCAAGTGATTGGAGCTGGTTCTTTAAATCAAGCGATTAAAGCAATTGCGATTGCAAGAGGTTTTGTAGCTCCAAGTGGCATTGACTTGGTTCTTGTTCCAGCATTTCAAGAGGTTTCTATCAATAATCAAGAAAGAACAGCAATCAAATTAATTGTAGGTCCTAGAAAAAAGAGGTCCTAATAGAAGGCGCTAGTATAAGCGGATTTGAAAAGTTTGATAGAATGAAGTGATCCAAAAAAGTTAGACACGTTATTTCATTTGGAAGTTCCTTGGGCATGGACCCGGTATTGTACCGGGCTTATGTCTTTTAAATGTGTTTCAGCTAGCCCCGAACATAGCACCAATAATGGAAAAGAAGGGGTGGGAAATACTTACAAGTATAAAAACAACAATAGTAAAGTTCCTTCCTATACCTTTTGGAGCAAAAATAATTAAAATCAGTGATACAAATATTAAATAAATTAAATTACTATCAGATATTTATACGTTAATTATTTATTGGGAATATAGTCTCGCCAGGTTTGGAAAATTTATATAATTTTCTTGCGAATTTTAACATTCCTTCTTCGCTTGCTGTTAAAGTCTTAATATCTTTCTCAAGGGATTTTCCAACCTTTTCTAGAGCATATAATCTTTGTTTTTCTTGACCTATTAGGGCTTGTTTTGCTTTTATTAATTTTTGTTGTTGGTAAATGGAATGTTGAGCAGACAAAGTTACAGACAATATAAAAGCTAAAGTTAACAACAAACGCCGTCTTAGTTTTTTCTTCGTTTGTTGTCGATTGTTAGGATTAAATTGTTTTTGGGGGACTAATTGTTGTGATAATTCTGGGGTACTGCTCATTTTAATGCCTCCATTACTAATTATAGAATTTTAAATTTTTTAAGAAATCATATAAACAAAATGGGAATTTTGAACTCATTTTTGTAAATGTGGGTTTTGTAAACTTTAAATAAAATCTCTATTCTTTATTAAAAACTGCCCTTATCGGAGGAGCAACAAGGGCAGAATATACATGGAGTTGCAAGGGGTAATCTGTAAAATCATATAAATTGTAACATGTACATATACCTATAGTAGTTACGAAAAAGTAACAAAATCGTTATTTTTGTCTGAGTTTGTATCTTTTGCACAAAAATTTCATTTTGTAGAAAACCTCCAGAAAAAAAGAGCACTTAATAAAGTGCTCTCGTGACGAGATCCATTTTGTAAAGACTACTTCATTTACCGTATTTATAATCATAAAATTTTGACGAAAGGGCAGCTGGTGCACAGTTGCCCTTTCATTATGCAAAAATTGTATAAGTCGTGTGTGAGTTGAAAAAATAGTATATTATCTTTCTCAATGTACAAATTAAGTAAAGTGTTTAATATCATACATAAAAGGCGGGGTAATATGAGTGAAAATAAGAAAAATGAAGAATTGAATAAGGTGAAGAAGTATTATTTTAATGAGGATAATCAACCAGTAGCTGGTATAGAGTTAACTTTGCCGCCTGATATAGGAAGCTTGTTAGACCCGAAATCAGTTAATGATGAAAGTAGAGATATTGATAATGAATAAGTTTAATTTAAGCATCCATTCGGGTGCTTTTTATTTTGGAGGATGATGAATGATGACAAACAAACATGATGTAAAAGAAATCTATTTTGCTGTACGTAATGAGGACGGAACATTTGATTACAAGAAATTCAAACGCAGCTATGATAAATACGTGAAGTTACTTGCTAAAATCCTTCGTGACCGTGGTTTATCTGTGGAAAAAGGATTATGGACTCACTATGATGTAACGAAAAGGATGGTTGGTTAAATCTTGGCGGTGAGCAATGGATTAAAAACGATCCATCTTATGTGAAGTTTAGTAAGAAAAGCACAGTGGATTCTTCTATTGTTGGAAAGCGTGTTGTTTATAAAGTTAGTAATCTACGATTCTATGATGCTCCATCTTGGCAAGATAAAGATTTTGCTGGATCTGTGGATGCAGGGCGGCATTCCCCATGTTTTCCCACGTCTCCCATTTACCAAGTGCCTTAAATCCTTCAACTGTATCTTCAACAGCTTGTCCCGTACCTTCTACAATACCGTCCCAAACCTTTTCTATTGTAGATTTTTCAGGGGGTTTACCACACATTGCCCCTTCTTGGATATTATCATCGGAAATCTTTCCGTCAACTATATTTCCATCATATGAAGTATCTGTGGTATAGAATATAATATAACAAATGAAAAAGTGTCACAAATGCTTGTATAACAGGCATTTGTGACACTTTTATAGTTTTATTTAACACAAAATGAATAAGATTAAAACTGCTCATTCTTCTCCCAAGATTCCACAATATAATGAGCAATCGTCGGGTTGAATCCTTTTCCAACTAAGAACATAATAGCAGCAACTTCCGTTAAAGCGTGTTGGTGTGATGTATGTTTTGCTTCATTTAAACCGTAATCTACCCAAGGTTTTACGAAATCTAGTACAGGTTTCTTTAAAGTTAAAAACTGTGTGCCGACAACTTGTTGGATTTGTTGTTGTGTTGGTTCTGTAATTGGTCCTGGAGGTAAAATTTGTGGCTGTGTAGTATCTAACGTTGGTCCTGGAGGTAAAATTTGTGGTTGCGTCGGATCAATTGTTGGTGGTGCAGGTGGTGAGACACGTGAATCGGAGTTTGGTTGATACATTTGTTGTTGGTATTGCGGTTGTTGTGGCTGAGATACGTATGGATTTTGTTGATATTGTTGCTCTTGTATATGCTGAGTTGCCTGTGGATTTTGTCGATATTGTTGTTCTTGAGTATGCTGAGTTTCATATGGATTTTGCTGATATTGTCGTTCTTGATTTTGTGGTGCTACATATGGATTTTGTGGATATTCATAATTTGGATGTGTTTCATATGGATTTTGTTGATATTGTTGTTCTTGATTTTGTGGTGCTACATATGGATTTTGTGGATATTCAGGGCTTAGATTTTGGCTTGTTTCATATGGGTTTTGTGGGTATTCTGTATTTGTACTTTGACGTGTGTCATAAGGATTTTGTTGATATTCAGCTTCTTGATTTTGCGGAGTTGCGTATGGATTTTGTTCGTATGGGGGTTCTTGATGTTGTGTTTCTTTCTCCCCATGTTGTTCTGCATATCTTTGATCCTGATGTTGAGGGGAAAATGGTTGTTGTGGGTAAGGCGGTTGATTATTATAGAACATTTTTATTCCTCCTTCATGATGATGCCTACCACCTAGTGTATGGGCGGACAAGAAAATATGTGATGAAAAAATGCGGGCGTGTTACAATAAGAAACTGGGTGAAGATAAAATGATAAAACAAGAAAAAATTCAAAAAACAATAACTTTCGTAAAACATATTTTAGAAAAAGATGCGAGTGGGCATGATTGGTATCATATTGAACGAGTACATAAATTGGCGATTTCTTTATCCGAGCAAGAAGGGGGAAATCGTTTTATAATTGAAATGGCGGCATTACTTCACGATGTAGCAGATGAGAAGTTAAATGAGAGTGAAGAGGCAGGAATGAAAAAAGTTTCTGATTGCTTAGAAGATTTACATGTTGAACAAGAGGAAAGTAAACATATTCTCCACATTATTGCGAATATGTCCTTTAAGGGTGGCCATGGTGGCAAAGTGGAATCAATTGAAGGGGAAATTGTTCAAGATGCGGATCGTTTAGACGCTCTTGGTGCAATTGGAATAGCTCGTACGTTTGCATACGGAGGAGCGAAAGGGAGATTAATGTATGATCCAAATATTCCTCCTCGTGAAGTGATGACGAAAGATGAATACCGAAAAAATAACGATCCATCTTTAAATCATTTTTATGAAAAACTTTTAAAACTAAAAGACTTAATGAACACGAACGCAGCAAAACGAGAGGCTGAAGTACGTCATCGTTATATGGAAGAGTTTATTGAACAATTTATGAAAGAGTGGAATGCACAAATATGAAAATGTTAACTGTGGAGAACTTATCGAAATCATACGGAGAAAAACCGTTATTTGATGGATTATCATGTAGTATTACAGAAGGACAACGTGTCGGAATTATTGGTGTAAACGGTACTGGTAAATCGACATTATTAAAAATTATTGCAGGGTTAGAAACTCCTGATACAGGTGATATGACGCATTCACGTGGTTATACAATTAGTTATTTATCACAGCAACCAGAGTTTGATGAAAAACTAACAGTATTAGAGCAAGTGTTCCATGGTGATACACCTTTAATTCGTCTTCTTCGTGATTATGAAAAAGCATTATTAAATATCGAAAAAGATCCAAGTAATGAAAAAGTACAGGAACAATTATTTGCAGTGCAGCAACGTATGGATGCAATGAGTGCATGGGAAGCAAATGCAAGTGCGAAATCTCTTCTAACGAAATTAGGAATTACAGATTTCACTGCAACTGTTGGAAATTTATCTGGTGGACAGAAAAAACGTATCGCAATGGCACAATGTTTTATTGAAACACCTGATCTATTAATTTTAGACGAGCCTACGAACCATCTTGACCATGAGACAGTTGAATGGTTAGAAGAATATCTAGCAAGATATACAGGTGCGGTATTACTTGTAACCCATGATCGTTATTTCTTAGATCGTGTGACAAACCGTATTTTTGAATTAGATAACGGTAAACTATATAGCTACGAAGGAAACTATAGTACATTTTTAGAAGCGAAAGCACTTCGTGAAGAGCAAGAATCGGCACAAGAATCAAAACGCCAAAATTTATATCGTCGTGAACTTGCTTGGATTCGCCGTGGTGCAAAAGCCCGTTCTACGAAACAAAAGGCGCGTATTCAGCGTTTTGATGAGCTAAAGGGACAAGAAGGACCAGCTGCAAAACAGTCAGTTGATATTGCACTAAGTGGAAGTCGTCTAGGAAAGAAAGTACTTGAGTTAAAAGATGTAACGAAAAAATTTGGCGATAAGACGGTACTACATAATTTTAATCATATTGTGAAACCAGGCGATCGTATCGGAATTATTGGGGCGAATGGAAGCGGGAAATCTTCTCTATTAAATATGCTTGCAGGCAAGTTATCTCCTGATAGTGGTGAAGTTGAAGTAGGACAAACTGTAAAAGTTGCTTATTATACGCAAGAAAATGAAGAGATGAATTTAAATCAGCGTATGATTGAATACATTAAAGAGATTGCAGAAGTTATTCATACAACAGATGGAAAAGTAATTGGTGCATCTCAAATGTTAGAACGTTTCTTATTCCCGACGCATTCACATGGTACACCGCTTGGTAAACTATCTGGTGGTGAAAGAAGACGTTTATATTTATTACGTATTTTAATGGGAGAACCAAACGTACTATTACTTGATGAACCTACGAATGATCTAGATACACAAACATTAACAGTACTGGAAGATTATTTAGAAGATTTCCCAGGTGTCGTTTTAACTGTATCGCATGACCGTTATTTCTTAGATAAAGTAGTAGATGAACTGTTCATCTTTACTGGTGGAGGCGAAGTGCGTGAGTTCCTAGGTAGTTATACAGATTATTTAGAAATGGAAAAAACGAAAGAACTTATTGAGAAAGCGGAAGTTCAAAAAGAGAAAAAAGTAGTAGAAGAAGCTCCAAAACAACAACGTAAACGTAAACTTTCATACAATGAACAACGTGAATGGGAAACAATTGAAGATACAATTGCCGAACTAGAAGAGAAAATTGAGTCAATTGGAGAAGAACTTGCGAAAGTTGGATCTGACTTTACAAAGGCACAAGAATTATCTGAAGCACAGCAGAAAACAGAAGAAGAGCTAGAAAAAACGATGGAAAGATGGAGTGAACTATCAGACATCGTTGAAGGATTAAAATAAAAACAAGCTGCATATATTGAAAAGTAAAGAGAAAAACTTTACACTATTGGTAGAACCTATTTTAGGAGGGGAAAAAATGAGAACATCTAATCCAATGTTGAAAAAAGAGGCATTCCGTAAAGAAGGAGCAAATGCTTCTGCGATGACTATTGGCGGAACAGTAGGCAAAACGTTTATCATGCTTATCTTGCTGCTTGCAACGTCTGTCTATTCATACATACAGATGACGCAAGGTACGATGAAGATGCCAGTATTAATTGGTGCTTTAGTTATTGCGGCAATCGTTGCGTTTGCGTCTATATTCTTCCCGCGCATATCACCTATCGGTGCGCCAATCTATGCAGCGGTAGAAGGGATAGTGTTAGGAAGTATTTCAGCGGTTTATACAATGAAATTTGGCGATACTATCGTTTTAAACGCTGTATTACTAACAATTTCTATTCTATTTGCGATGTTAGTTTTATATGCAACGCGCGTAGTAAAAGTAACTGATAAATTCCGTACAGGTGTAATTGCGGCGACAATGGGAATTATGGTTATGTATTTAATCGTATTCTTACTAAACATGTTCGGTGTAACTGTTCCGTATATTCACCAAGGTGGTACAATTGGTATTATCATTAGTGCAGTTGTTATCGTAGTTGCTGCATTAAATTTATTACTAGATTTCGATTTAATCGAAAGTGGTGCACGTAGCCAAGCTCCAAAATATATGGAATGGTACAGTGCAATGGGTCTAATGATGACGCTAGTATGGTTATACTTAGAAATTCTTCGTTTTGTTTCTTACTTTACGAAAAATGACTAGTAAAAAATCCTGCATGAAAAATGCAGGATTTTTTTATTTTCAAAGATAAAGTGAAACTTTAATCAGTGGGGGGGTCCATCCTCCATTGATTATTAGTTGAACCAATCGGGCTTTTACGGGCAGTTGATCTCCCACCTAACTCCCTCGCATTCGCCGAATTTTGAAGTGGGAGTCTTACTGCCCGTTAATGCGGGATAAATCGAAAATGTGGTATAATATGGAAGTTGACAACTTGAATTGAAGGGGGATGGAATATGATGAAAGAGAAAAAAGGGATTATGAAAAAACTATTTTCTAAAAGTTTTTTCATAGAACTAGATGACGCTTTAACGTATCCATCGACGGAAGTGATTTGTTCGGCTATTGATAGATACGCAACTGAGTGTAATGAACAACTAAAGTTTGAGAGTAAAGTAAAACCGATTATTTTTTATTTAGAAAATGTACTTTATCGTGCTGAAATTAAGTTGGCTCGTGGGGGATATTATATTTCTTGCAGCGAAGTGTAAAAAATTTTGAAACCCTATATGTTTGAAACATGTAAGGTTTCTTTTTTACTTTTATAAGGTATAAAATAAGTAATTTTATTTACAAACATACGATTTTGCAATTTTTACCCTTCACACATTTTTCTTTACAATGAAGAAAAATGTGTGAGGTGGTATAACTTATGATGAATCGAGTTGTATTAATCGGTAGATTGACAAAGGAGCCAGAATTATACTATACAAAACAAGGAGTGGCTTATGCACGAATATGTGTTGCGGTGAATAGGGGGTTTCGAAATAGTTTAGGTGAACAACAAGTGGATTTTATAAATTGTGTCGTTTGGCGAAAATCGGCTGAAAATGTAACTGAATATTGTACGAAGGGGTCCCTTGTTGGGATTACTGGGCGTATTCATACGAGTAATTACGATGATGAACAGGGAAAGAGAATATATAGAACTGAAGTTGTAATTGAGAGTATTACATTTTTAGAGAGAAGGAGGGAGGGGGCATCGCAATAAAATGGGACTTTAAACAATAGGTTCGGAAGAATTTGGTGAAAAGTATTTTTATTAGGTGTTGCTTCGTAATGTTTCTTAGCTTGAAATTTGTGGGAAACCTGTACGATTCCACAACCATAATGGAGTATGAACATCAATAGGGGCGAGGCCACTATCAGTCAGTACATTCTCCCATATCTTATCTACAGCCTGTCGGTCTTCAGCACTTCCATATGAATTATTTTGCAATCAGTAAACTTACGCGAATAGGATATAGTCCACTAAAAAAGATATATTCTTTTCTTTAAGCACTATAGAAACTTTATTATTCTATATAAAGAAAAAGAAAGAATGAAAAAGTATGATGGTGGGAAGAAAGTAGTAAAATTAAGCATCCGAGTAGGAGTATAGAGGGATAACATGTTACAATACAGCTAAGAACATGCAATAAAGGAGAGTTTATTTACGTGAAGATTAAAGCAATTGAACCGACGCCAAGTCCGAATACAATGAAAGTTATTTTGAATGAAGTATTACCATCAGGAGCACGTAATAATTATACAAATGAAAATAAAGAACAAGCACCCGTACAAGTACAAGAAATTTTGAAAATTGAAGGCATTAAAGGTGTGTATCATGTAGCAGACTTTTTAGCAGTAGAGAGAAATGCGAAGTATGACTGGAAAGTTTTATTACAACAAGTTCGTACCGTTTTCGGTGAAGAAATAGTGGAAGAAAGTGAAGAACAGCAACTTTCTCATTTTGGAGAAGTGAAAGTGTTTGTTCAAATGTTCTTTACTATTCCGATGCAAGTGAAGTTAACAGATGGAACGACAGAAGAGCGTGTTGGCTTACCTGATCGTTTTAAAGAATCAATTATGAAAGTGCAAATGTCTGCACCTAACGTTGTGAAAGAGCGTAAATGGGTAGAGCAAAGTACACGTTACGGTAATTTTGAAGAAATCGGGAAAGAAGTAGTAGAAGAACTTGTCGCTGCTTATTCAGAAGAACGTGTAAATCAAACGGTTAAAGAATTATTAGATCAAGCAGGTGCTATTGAAGTAACGATTCAAAAGCGTGAGCCATATAAAGTAACAGAAGAGATGATGGAAGATTCTGATTGGAAAAAACGTTTTGTAGCTTTAGAACAAATGGATCCTACTGAAGAAGATATTCCAGTATTGAAAAAGGCGTTAGATGATGAGAAAGTATCTATCCGCCGCTTAGCAACAGCATATTTAGGTATGGTAAAAGGTGATGAAGTATTGCCGTTATTATATAAGGCGTTATTAGATCGTTCTGTAAGTGTTCGCCGTACAGCAGGGGATTGCTTATCAGACGTAGGTGACCCAGCAGCGATGTTCGTTATGATTAAATCTCTGAAAGATTCAAGTAAATTAGTACGCTGGCGTGCAGCAATGTTCTTATTTGAACTTGGTGATGAAAGTGCAATTCCAGCACTAAAAGCAGCGCAAGATGATCCAGAGTTTGAAGTAGCGATGCAAGCGCGTTTAGCTTTAGAACGTATTGAAGGCGGCGAAGAAGCAAAAGGTTCTGTATGGAAGCAAATGACGGAGTCTCGTAAAGGAGAATAATTTATGATTGTTTTCTATGATAGTTGGTGTCCGATGTGCACAGCAGTGGCAGACCGTACGAAAAAAGTAGATAAAAAAGGCAAGATGAAATTTGTTTCATTTCGAGATAAAGAGGTAGTGGATCAATACGAACTTTCTGAAGAATTACAGAGCAAGATGGAACAAAGACTGTATATATTAAAAAACAATAAATGGTACGATGGCATTCATAGTATATACGTCTTAGCGAAGGCTGTCCCGTCTTTTTGGTTTGCAGTTCCTTTCATTAAGCTATCGATAGCTCTTGGATTTGGAAGTAAAGTATATGATTATATTGCTAATAATAGAAAACTTGTACCCGTAGGTCATTGCCGTGAAGGGGTTTGTGAAATCCCATTAAAAAAATAAAGACATCACTATCTTTCTTTTGCACCTATTAATAGAGCGTGATATGATAAATTTGGAATGAAAGTTGAAGGAGAGATTACAAGATGTCAAATGCATATGAAGAATACATGCGTCAAATGGTAATTCCAATGCGCCAAGAGCTAGTGCGTTCTGGATTTGAAGAGTTAACTACAGAAGAAGCTGTAACAGAATTTATGGAGAATGCATCAGGTACAACATTAGTAGTTGTAAACTCTGTTTGTGGTTGTGCAGCTGGTTTAGCACGTCCATCAGCAGGTCAAGCAGTTGTACGTGCTGAAAAACAACCTGATAATCTTGTAACTGTATTTGCAGGTCAAGATAAAGATGCTACCGCGAAAATGCGTGAATACTTCGGAGAAATTCCTCCATCTTCACCATCTATGGCATTACTAAAAGGAAAAGAAGTTGTTCACTTCATTCACCGTCATGAAATTGAAGGTGCAACAATGGACGAAATTATTACAAACTTAGAACAAGCTTTCGAAAAGAATTGCTAAAGAAGGGGGAGAGTAAATCTCCCTCTTTTCTTTATATAGAGGTGAAACAATGATAGTAACAACAGCAGGAAGAACAAATAAAGAAATGACAGCATATGCAAAAAAAGTAGCAGAAGAATTAAATAGTGCTTTCGTTATTCGGAATGATATACCTGTATATAAACTGCATGAGCAGTACGAACAAGATGTACTTGTCGTAGGTAAAAACCGATTAGCTATTTATCCAAAAGGTACGGAAGAGTCGTTTTTCTTTCATCCAAACTCAGCGATGTTTCGTGTGAAAAGGTTAATGCGAGGAGAGCATGATCCGTTGGTACAAGCTGCAAAGTTAGAGAGCGGAATGACAGTGTTAGATTGTACGCTCGGTATGGCATCAGATAGCATTGTAGCAAGTTATGCCGTTGGTGAGAACGGAAAAGTAACAGGGCTTGAAGGTAATGAATATATGGCTTACATCATGGAGAACGGTTTGCAAACATGGTCTTCATTAGTTGAAGAAATTGATGAGGCAATGCAAAGAATCGATGTAAAGCAAACGGAGCATTTCGCATTTTTAAAACAATGTGAAGATAATAGTTATGACGTCGTATATCTTGATCCGATGTTCGAAGAAACTGTCATCGAATCAGATGGAATTAGAGGATTAAAACACTTCGCTTTGTATCATGATATTACTGATGAAACAATTGCGGAAGCGAAGCGCGTGGCGAGAAAACGTGTCGTTTTGAAAGATCATTTCCGTAGTTCTAGATTTGAAAAACACAATTTTCATGTATACAAAAGAAAAAGTGCAAAGTTTCATTTTGGTGTAATTGACCCTTGCTAATTGTTTGAAAAGATGTATAATAAGCAATAATTAATTAAATATACTGTCTGTGATGAAGAGAGTAATCTTTTTCAGAAGGAAAGCGAGCTAGGGATGGTGGGAGCCTGGTGCAGAGAAAAAGATGAAGCGCACTTCGGAGATGCTTCTTGAACGAATAGTAGAGTAAGCCGGGGCCCCCTGTCCTCGTTACAAACGGGAAAGTGGTTCGAAATGAACAACAAGGGTGGTACCACGGGTTAAAACTCGTCTCTTTTTTAGAGACGAGTTTTTTGTGTTTTAAAAAATAAGGAGGTTGTAGTATGGAGTATAAAACGCAGTTTGCGAAAAGCCTATCAAGTATTATTACGAATGCATTAACGCAAAATCAAATTTTAGACTTAATTGAAACGCCAAAGCAAGATGACTTCGGAGATGCAGCGTTCCCGTGTTTTTCACTTGCGAAGCAATATAAGAAAGCACCAGCTATTATTGCAAAGGAAATCGCAGAGAAATTAAATGATCCGTTCTTAACGAAAGTAGAGGCTGTTGGTCCTTATGTAAACGTATTTTTTAATCGTCAAACAGTAAGCGATGAGGTATTAAAAACGATTTTAGCAGAAAAAGAAGAATACGGCCAAAATCATTTTGGACATGAAAAAACGGTAGTTATCGACTACTCCTCACCAAATATTGCGAAGCCTTTTTCAATGGGGCATTTACGTTCTACAATGATTGGTAACTCGTTAAAGCATATCGCCGAAAAATGTGGATATGAAGTTGTAGGAATTAATTATATTGGAGATTGGGGAACGCAGTTTGGAAAGTTAATTACTGCATATAAAAAATGGGGCAATGAAGCAGTTGTTAAAGAAGATCCAATTCGCGAATTATTTAAGCTATATGTTCAGTTTCATGAAGAAGTAAAAGAGAGCCCAGAACTAGAAGAAGAAGGACGTGCGTGGTTTAAAAAATTAGAAGAAGGTGATGAAGAAGCAGTCGAACTTTGGAATTGGTTCCGTCACGAGTCTTTAAAGGAGTTCTCTCGTATTTATGAACTTCTCGGTGTGGAATTTACAAATTTTCAGGGAGAAGCTTTTTATAACGATAAGATGGAAGACTTCGTTGGGATTTTAGAGGAACACAATTTACTTGAAGAATCAGAAGGCGCATTAGTCGTTAATTTAGAAGAAGAAGGTATGCCGCCTTGCTTAATTAGAAAATCTGATGGTGCGACTATTTATGCAACACGTGACTTAACGGCAGCTTTATATCGTCAAAACACATATGGATTTGATAAAGCGCTATATGTTGTGGGCCCAGAACAAAGTTTGCATTTCAATCAATTTTTCACTGTATTAAAAAAACTGGGCTACAACTGGGTTGATGGTATGGAGCATATACCGTTCGGATTCATTTTAAAAGACGGTAAGAAAATGTCCACACGTAAGGGCAGAATTATATTACTAGAAGAAGTACTTGAAGAAGCAGTTGCGCTTGCGAAACAAAATATTGAAGAGAAAAACCCTACTTTAAAACAAAAGGAAGAAGTAGCAAAACAAGTCGGTGTTGGAGCGGTCATCTTCCACGATTTAAAAAATGAGCGTATGCATAATATCGAATTCTCATTAGAAAATATGTTGAAATTTGAAGGAGAAACAGGACCGTACGCACAATACACACACGCGCGTGCTTGTTCGATTTTAAGAAAAGAAAGTGTGGAATTTGAAACGTGTAATTTTGAATTAAAAGACGATTACAGCTGGAGTGTAGTAAAATTACTCAACAAATTCCCGGAAGTAATTGAAGCAGCCTTCAACAAAAATGAGCCATCCGTTATTTCAAAATACGTATTAGATGTGGCACAAGCGTTCAATAAATATTATGGAAATGTTCGTATTTTAGAAGAGAGCGAAGAAAAAGACAGCAGACTCGCATTAGTTTATGCTGTGACGGTTGTATTAAAAGAAGGCTTACGTTTACTTGGTGTTGGGGCTCCTGAGGAGATGTAAAATAAAAATGTGTTTATGTGCAGTGACAAATATTCACAGTACTTTAGTAATGAACTGCAGATCAAATTAAAGCTAAATATAGTAACAAAAAGACAAATCGGGCGACCATTAACCTGATTTGTCTTTTTGTATTTTCTTGAATAAAACTCTTAACTATAAGGAGTTATATGCTACGAAGTGTAAGAACTCTATAATTTTGTTGTGAAATCAATTAAAATATTTTTAGAGAGGATGGTTCGTATTGATTCGAGGTTTCATTTTACATATTCCTTGTCATAGAATACCGGAAAGGAGTTTCCTTAAACTACAAAAATACATACCTTTATGTGCACGATGCACAGGTATGCTTATTGGTTTCTGTATGTTCCCAATTTACTTTTTAATAACGCCTTCGTTTAGTCTCTCATTAATGCTATCCTTTTTTGCTCAAATTCCATTATTAATCGATGGATTCACCCAAAAGTGGAGATTGCGAAGCAGTACAAATTTGCTAAGAGTAACTACCGGCTTATTAAGCGGTAATGGTATGGGACTATTTATTGCATCTAATATTATATGGATTCTTTCATAATCCATATAACAATGGAGGTAGCTACTTATATGTTTTGGATTTACATAATTCTAATTTTTATATCAGGAGGAAGTGGAATTGGTTTTATCATTCATGAAAAATATATAGAAGCAACAATAGCTTTTGTTATTTGCTTATTATTTATGATACTACTATATTTTTATTTAAAAAGAAGCAAAAAAAAGAGAAATTTAGATTGTGACGTAATAGATTGTACCGATTGCTCAGATTGTGATTGTACCAACTTAACTTCTATTTATTTCGATATTTTTATAAAAAGGATTATATATCGTTTCAGGTATGTAATCTTTTTTTATTTTTCTCAAAATTAGTTTGTCAAATAGGTGGAGAGTAAAGAACATGTATAATTTAACGCATTAATTAGAACTAAATATCTCTAAAATTTTTAGAAACATAGGAATACATTTATTAAATGGAGAACTATAGTTTTGTAAATAATAGGGGGTGCTAGACTTGGAAGAGTATGATTGGAATAGTAAGTTAGCGTATTTAAGAAATACGAGAGATTTATATTATAACGATGATTATTTAAGCTTTCTAGTTAATTCGGTTTGGAAGATTTCTGATCCAGTACATATTGTTGATTATGGTTGTGGATATGGTTATATAGGTTTGACCTTGTTGCCTTTACTTCCAGTTGGATCAAAGTATACAGGGATTGATAGAGGGGAAACGTTAATAGCTGAAGCGAGAGAGTTGTTTCGTGCACTCCCATATGAAACAGAATTTATTGAGGGGGATGCTACAGAAAATGAATTGAAAAATAAATACGATATAGCGGTCTGTCATGCTTTCTTATTACATATGAATTCACCTAAAACGATGTTACAAAAAATGATTAATTCAATTAAGGATGATGGGAAAATAATATGTTTTGAACCACATTGGATTTCTAATATGTCTTCATATGTACTCGGTGGAGTAAACCAATCGGAAATCATCCAGCTTGGTGTTTTACAGAGGTTATTCGAACGAGACGTGCAAAAAAGTGGTAAAGACGGCAATATTGGTATGAAAATACCGATTTATTTAAGTGAATTAGGTGTTAAAAATATTGAATGTAGAGTAAGTGATAAAGTGAATTTTTTAGATTCTAATATAAATCAAAGTGATAAACAAGGTTTATATAATTCTCTAAAAGAAGAGGGGATTGCTAGTAATCCAGGTGAAAAACAACCATTTATAGACCGTTTAATGAGTCGGGGCTTAACATATGATGAAGCGCTAGCTCAATATGAAGCAGAACTACGCTTTTTTGAAACGTGTCATATACACTCTTCTATAGTTTACGCCCCAAATATGAGGATTACATATGGTGAAATAAGGTGAAGAATCTAATTTTAGAAAAGTAGGGATATAATGAGAATTGCTACTTTAAATATTTGAAAATTCAACATTAACTTAATCATGCGTAGTTCAAAGTGATCATTACGGTGTTTTTGTAGATTTAAAATTTGATAAGTGAAACAAAAGAGAGATTGTCCTACAGGACACTCTCTCTTTAACGTATGAAATAGAAGTAGCTATTATTGTCAAAGTTTGCAGGTGAATCGATATTCCTTGTCGAATCGCTGATATATTTTAAGAGTCAGTCGATATAATTTAAAAATCGCCGATATAATTTCATTTACTGAAATAAGGTTCTACAAAAAAGGAGACAAAATCCTCTTTTTAAGGTTATAGGATATTTCATCAAATTAAACAAAATGCCGAGAAAAATCATCGTTTTTAAGATATTTAGTTACAAACTTGAATAATATTAAATAATATCGTTCATTATATGAGGTTTTAGTTGAATGCATACTATATGATGTGTAAAATCTAAGCAAGTAGGTTAGAATACTGCTTGCAAATGGCAGTATAAATAATTATTTGAGGTGAATGCATGCTAGATTTTAAGCAATTAGAAATTTGTTTGAAGGAAAAGAGATTTATAGATGGATTACAGGAGATAAATAATGAAATTGCACATATAAAAGAAACGAATAAATTATCATACGTGAAGAACTGGCTTTCTAACGTTTCATCACCTAAAGAGTTTGATATATTAATTCGCCTTGCTGATGAAGGGTTAATGCATCAATATAGCTCCTTTTTAATTCGTTACACTTATAAAAAGTTCCCAAATATGAGAACGCTCTCTTTGTATTGTGATGAGTTAATTGATGAGCGTAAAATCCTTGATGCAGAACAATTGTTAAAAAATTCTTTGGAAGAGGTAAATGAAGAAGAAACTGATGCTGATGTTTTAGCGAAAGCATATTTTACGTTAGTTAGATGTTTGTTAGATATGAAGCGAAATGAAGAGGCATATGCCTATATGCAAAAGGCAGAAAAGTATAGCACGCATGCAGTTTTTGATAAATGGGGTTACTTATATATACAGACCGGTGAGTGGGAGAAAGCAGAGGAACAACTTTTAGCTGGACAGCAGCATAAAGATTGTGAAGAGTTAGCTACATATTTACTAGCACAATTATATGCATATAAAGGAGAACAGCAGCGAGCATTACAACTCATTAACGATGCGATTGCAAAGTTTCCACAAATACCATACTTCCATTTTGAAAAGGTGAAATATTTATTAGATTTAGAGCGTTTTGAAGAAATGTTAGCGGTAATAGATAATATGAATCAAATGCTTTCGTATCACGCTTACACAACTTATTTCATACATTTACGTGCAGAAGCATTGTATAAAATGAATGAGATTAAAGAGTTACAAGCACTATTGAAAGTAGAATCGAGTTTGAAAAATTCTTTATATCATCATATAGAAAAAAATCCGGATGGAAAAAAGGTCCGGTTACCGTTAGTTCCAATTGTACAAAAGGATAACTATTGTGTTCCGACGAGTTTGGAAATGATGTTAGGATTATGGGGAGAAAACCGCACGCAAGACGAAATTGCAAAGCATATTTTTGATGTAACAGGTTCCAAGTTTTCAGATACAGTTACGTATTTAGAAGAATTAGGTTACGAGTATCGTTATTTTAAAGGGAATGAAGAGAATTATAAGAAGTTACTTGATCAAGGTATTCCCGTTTTATTAAGTATAGATATTGATCACGCTTCCCATGTACAAGTACTTTCTGGTTATGACAATGTGTTACAAGCTTTTTATATTCAAGATCCGAATTTCTTAGAACCGATTCTTGTAGAATATGATAAGTTGCAAGAAAAATATCGTTATACAGATTGTTTAGCTATTACGTTTACGCCAAAAGATAGAATAGGACAGCTTTCCTTTTTAAGTGTGGAAGAACATAATTATTTTAAATCAATTTTTTCTCTTACAGATCATTTAGATGAGCAAGATAAAGAGGGAATTGAAAAGTTGATACTATTTTTAAAAGAAACAAGTGAAAATCCAAACACTTGGTTATATACAATTAAACATTTAGATGCTGAAGTAGATAAAGAGTTTATTCAGTTTTGTATAGAAAAGTTAATGGAGAAGTTTCCGAGCTCTGACTTTGTGAAATTGCATAGTGCACAGTGTTTTATTCGCCTGCAAGATATGAAGAAAGCAGGACAAATGCTTCAAAGTGTGGAGAAGAAAAACAATCAAGCGTTATATCATTTTATAAATGGACGTTATTCTTTTGAACAAGATAATTATGCAGAAGCGATTGCTAGTTTTCGTTCATCATTACAATTGGATGCAGACCAACCAGTTGCGTGGAGTTTCTTAGCTTTATCATACATGTATATGGATCAATCTGAAAAGGGGCTAGAGTATTCTCTAACAGCTATAGAACGTAGTCCAGAAAGGTTTACGCTTGTAAATCACGGTTTAATATTAATAGATTTAGAACGATATGAAGAGGCATATGGATTCTTTAATGATTTATTAAAAGAATATAAATATGAAGCGCACATATGGTATGAACGTGCAAGATGTGCTCAGCATTTAGGAAAAGTGTATTTGGCGGTAAAAGGACTTAAAGTGGCGATTCAATTAGATAAAACGGCAGCGTATGTATATACGAAGCTTTCGGAAATCTATGAATCAGATTTGGATGATGGGAATAGTGCGAAGGAAATTTTATTACAAGGAATTCAAAATTGTGAAGATCAGGCGTCTTTATATGTTCGTTTAGGAGATGTTCATTTTCAAAACGATGAACTTGAAGAAGCAGAAACTATTTATAAGCGTTCTTTAGAAGAAAATAATGAAGATGTATATTCTCATTTCGGTTTAATTCAAGTTTATATGGCAAAAGAACAATATGAGGATGCCAAAAACTATCTTGTTAGTATCAATAAGCAATTTGAAGACAATCAAGATTTCCTTATGAATGCTGGCATGGTGCTATGGGATGCTGAAATTGCATTAGGCGGGGATGAAAAAGAATTAAAACTTGCACTTTCTAAATTAGAGAACGGTATACGAAGAGTATACGCTAATATATCCAGTGTGTTAGATGAGTATGTAAGTCGAATAAAAGACACAGCTTTTGTGCAACGAGGCATAGCTTTTTTAAGAACGTTAGAAAAAGAAAAAACGGAAGTAATTGAATACGGTTGTTACGCTGGTGTTTTATATGAATCTATTGGACAGTATGACCAGGCGATAAAACGATATAATGATGCACTTAAGAAAAAACAGGATTCATTGCCGTATTTCCGTATTGGTGAAACATTCATGGCGCTAGGGCAATTTCAAGAAGCGAAGCATGCATATGAAACATGTTTAGAAATAGATGAGAATTTCATAGGTGTACATTTACAGCTTGCTGAAATATATGAAAAAGAAGAGAATCGTTTCAAAGAACAAAGTCATATGGTACAGGCGATGAAAGAAGAGCCATTGCATATTAATATGGAATATTTGGCGCAGCTTTCCGTAGAAATGAATCTTCAAGAAGAATTGCTAATTGAATTAGAAAAATTAGCGGAAGAAGTTTCTGAAATATGGCGTTTAGATGCGATTGCATACGTGTTTGGTGCGATGAATGACATAGATAAAGAAAAAGAATATATCGAATACGCAATGAAGATAGATGAAGAGCATGTGGAAGTACTATATCATTATGCGAAAGTACTTGTTAAAAAGCAGAATGCAGAAGCAATCGAAGTTGCGTTGAAAGTAATGCATAAAGATTTGGAAAGTGAACGTATATTTGGTGTGTACGTAAAAGCAATGGAGCAACATAAAAAATTATCCCAAATAAGAGACACACTTCATACGTTAAAGGTGAGAAAAGCAGAAAGAAGTACAGCATTTGTTTATGCAGCTACTGCGGTTGCCGAAAGATTAGTAGAAAGGCAGCAAAATGAACAGCCGAAAAAATCTATATTTACAAGAGCATTTTATCGCATGAAAAATCGTGCGAAGGAAATTTCAATGATTACAGTTATTATTGATTTATTTGAGATTTCCTTAAAGTTAAACCCGAAAAATAGTATGGCAGCGCAGCGTTTCGCGATATTTTACGAGAATGCAGCGATGAATAAAGAAGCGATAGAGATATTACAAACGTCGTTAGAAAATAAGTGGGATTATGATGTAGCGAAGCAACTTGTAAGTCTTTTCATTGAGTGTGAGGAAGAAGATATGTTACGAGATGCTTTCGAATTAACGAAACAAATGGTTCGAGAGTTACCGGATGATTATGATACGCTTCTTTTACAAGCGAATGTATTATGTAAGACTGGAGAAGAAAGAAAAGCCGAAAAAATTTGCTTACAATTAATTGAGAAAACGCCATTCGTAAGTAGAGGATTCCTTGCTTTAGGAGAAATGTACCAAAGTCAAGAGAGGTTTGAGGATGCGATTCATTTATTAGAAGGTGCTACTATACATCATCCAAATGAAACGGCAATTCTTCTTACTTTAGCATCTTCATATCATAGAGCTGGACAAACGATAAAGGCAGAAAAGATAACAAGTGAAATATTAGATATTGATGTTACTAACTTGTTAGCAAGATATGATCATGCTTGTTACTTAGCTGTATTAAGCAGAAATGAAGAGGCAAGAGAAGAACTTAGAATTGTACTTCGTGAAGATGAAACCGGATTTTTTGCTGAACTTGCAGAGGAAGATGAAGATTTATCGGGATTGCGAGAATTTGAAAAATAAATGTATACGAATAGAGAAAAAGGATATAAATAAAAATATATTTTGAATTAGTTGACAATTAATTGTTAAATGGCATAAAATAACTTTTAATAAAGTATACAAATCTGAAGACGAGAAAGAGTAAAATAGTGAGCTGTTCCCCAGAGAGCCGGTGTATTGCTGAAAGCCGGTGTGCAGACGTTATTTGAAAATCATCTCCGAGGAGCCGTGGCTGAATAAAGTAAGCTCGGACGGATGTCTACCGTTACAAAGAACGCGTATGTTAGTACGTTGCTAAGTGCTATTAGTGAAAAGCTAATAGAATTAGGGTGGTAACGCGGGTAAACCCGTCCCTACTTCATAGGGACGGGTTTTTTGTGTGCTTTTAAAAAATTCAAAGGAGTGATTGTAGATGAAGAAAGTAGATGTAAAAGAGTCAGCTGTAGGGAGAGAAACACGTATTCGTAAGCAGTGGAATGAACAAAGTATTTTCGAGCAATCAATTCAGAATCGAGAAGGTGCACAATCTTTTGTGTTTTATGAAGGGCCACCAACAGCGAACGGATTACCACACGTCGGCCATGCACTTGGGCGGGCGATTAAAGATTTAGTAGCGAGATATAAAACGATGGCTGGATATAAAGTATTAAGAAAAGCCGGATGGGATACACATGGATTACCTGTAGAATTAGGCGTTGAAAAACAACTGGGCATTTCAGGTAAACATGAAATCGAAGAATACGGAATTGAACCGTTTATTCAAAAGTGTAAAGAGAGTGTATTCACATATGAGAAGCAGTGGCGTGAATTTACGGAGAGTATTGGATATTGGGTAGATATGGATGATCCGTACGTTACTTTAGAGAATCCATATATTGAAAGTGTATGGCATATTTTAGGGACAATTCATGAAAAAGGCTTGTTATATAAAGGGCATAGAGTTTCACCATACTGTCCAAGCTGTCAAACATCGCTTAGTTCACATGAAGTTGCACAAGGATACAAAACGGTTAAAGATTTAAGCGCAACGGTTAAGTTTAAAGTGAAAGATAGTGAAAATGAATATTTCCTTGGATGGACGACAACACCGTGGACGCTCCCAGCGAATGTTGCACTTGCCGTACATCCGAATATGGAATACGTAAAAGCAATACAAGAAGAATCAGTGTATATTGTTGCTAAAGACCGTGTGCAAGAAGTGCTAAAAGAAGATTATGAAGTAATGTCTGTTCATAAAGGAGAAGAATTATTAAATATTTCATATACAGCACCGTTTCCGATGAAAGAAGTTACAAATGGATACCGTGTTATTGCGGCAGACTTTGTTACTGCAGATAGTGGTACGGGACTCGTTCATATCGCTCCAGCATATGGAGAGGACGATTATAGAGTCGTTCAAAATGAAGGGTTATCATTTTTACATGTTGTAGATGAGAAGGGTGAGTATACAGAAGCAGTACCATTTCTAAAAGGTAAGTTTGTAAAAGAATGTGACGTTGATATTGTCCGTTATTTAGCTAAAGAAGGTTTGTTATATCATAAAGAAAAATATGAACATAGCTACCCACATTGTTGGCGCTGTGATTCGCCGTTACTTTATTATGCAGGAGAAAGTTGGTTAATTCGAACAACTGAGATTAAAGAGACGTTTTTACAAAATAATGATACTGTCACATGGTATCCAGATAATATGAAGCATGGACGCTTTGGGAAGTTTTTAGAAAATATGGTGGACTGGAATATTAGCCGAAATAGATATTGGGGAACACCGTTAAACGTATGGGAATGTGAAAGCTGCGATCATCAATTCGCACCGAAAAGTATTGATGAATTAAGAAAGCATAGTACAAAAGAAACACCTGAAGATTTAGAATTGCATAAGCCATATGTGGATGAAGTACAAGTATGCTGTGAGAAATGTGGAAGTTCAATGAATCGAACACCAGAAGTAATTGATGTTTGGTTTGATAGTGGTTCCATGCCTTTTGCGCAATATCATTACCCGTTTGAAAATAAAGAGTTGTTTGAAGAACAGTTTCCAGCAGATGTAATTGCAGAGGGAATTGATCAAACACGCGGCTGGTTTTATAGTTTATTAGCAGTATCAGCGCTATATACAGGGAAAGTACCATATAAACGAGTATTATCATTAGGGCATGTATTAGATGAAGAAGGACAGAAAATGTCTAAAAGTAAAGGTAACGCACTTGATCCTGTGGATTTAGTAGAGAAGTTTGGTGCCGACGCACTAAGGTGGGCTTTACTCGTTGACAGTGCTCCGTGGAATGCGAAACGATTTTCTGAAAGAACAGTACAAGAAGCGAAATCTAAATTTGTAGATACGTTAGTCAATGTGTATAGCTTCTATGTTTTATATGCAAATTTAGATGGATATAATCCGAAAGAAAAATATGAAGTTAAACGTACGAAATTAGATGAATGGGTGTTATCAAGATTGCACAGCACAACGAGAAAGGTAAGAACTGCACTAGATGATTATCAATTTACGAATGCAGCTCGTGAAATTGCTGCGCTCGTAGATGAAGTGAGTAACTGGTATGTAAGACGTTCACGCAATCGTTTTTGGGAGTCAGGAATGAATCCTGAAAAAGCAGCTGCTTATGCAACTCTACATGAAGTACTTGTTACAATTAGTAAACTAATCGCACCATTTACACCGTTTGTAGCTGAGGATATTCATCTAAATTTAGAAGGAAGCAGTGTTCATTTAGCAGATTATCCGGTTGTAAACGAATCACTTATTCAGTCAAAGTTAGAAGCAGAAATGGACGCTGTTTTACAAGTTGTTGAACTTGGGAGAAGTAATCGCAATCAACATTCATTGAAAGTAAAACAGCCGTTAGCAGAGCTTGTATTACTTGAGCATAAGGAAAATGATATCGATTGGGAATCTTATCGTGATATCGTAATGGATGAGCTAAATGTTAAAGCGTTCCATGTTGAACTGGATGAAACGAAATACACATCATATCAATTAAAGTTGAATTTTAAAACAGCGGGACCGAAGTTCGGTAAGAATGTGAATGCAGTAAATGGGTGGCTAAAACAATTATCGCAAGAAGAAGTACAGAACTTTGTTTCAACTGAAAGAGCAGCATATCAAGCAGCATCAGGGGAAGAAGTAGTTGTAACGTCTGAAGATGTATTAGTAGAAAAAGTAGCGAAATCAGGATTCTCAAATACGACTAATGGACAGTATACAGTAATGTTAGACACGAATGTAACGGAGGAATTGTTACAAGAAGGAGTGGCTCGTGAATTCATTCGAGCAGTGCAAGAATATCGTAAACAATTGAATTTACCGGTTAACTTACGAGTTGATGTTGTTCTTGATACAGAAGATGAATTGGAGCATACATTAACGAACCATAAAGGGCTATTAGAAGAAAATTTACTCGTAAAACAATTTACGTTTCGTGCATTAACGAAAGAAGATGATGAACTTTCATTAGGTGAGACAAAAGTTCGAATCAAACTGAGCCCAGCTAATTAAATAAAAAGGAAGTTGGAATGAACGATTCCAACTTCCTTTTTGTATGAAGAGAAATTATCCGGCTAATTTTCTCATAATCCATTCGATAGGGCCTCTAGAAAATTTCTTTCTCCATAAAGTGCTAAATAATACACTGAAAATGAAAAATCCAGTAGCAAATAATAAAACGAAAAGTAGTGTTTGATGTTCCATCTTATTTAATAGAATCAATGTCCCAATACCGATAAATACATGGCTTACATAATGAGTTAATGTGAGTTGGCCTGTTTGTACAATGGCCGTAATAAACCAATTCTTTTCATATTTTTCAGCAAGATGGAGGCAAATTATTAATATAGCAATAGCAGATCCTGTAGCTGATGCGACGTATAATATATTGGGTAAAATGGGTCCTGTGTTAAACAAAAATGTAGATGATTCTTCACCAATGTATGGGATAAATAGCTGTGTTAATACTTTGGATAATAGCTCTATAATTACGGTTGTTGTTATACCGAGTAAGAACAACCAATGTCTAATTTTTATATTATGAAGATCTAACCTGCCAATTATCATACCGATTAAGAAGAATGAAAACCATGGGAAAATAGGGTGATAGCCATTAAAGAATAAGTTGCGAAGGAATCCTTTTACTGTCCAAAAGTCTATATAGTTTATAAATGGAGTAGAGCCTCCCCATCCTTCGAAGGCATTGAAAGTAAGTTGGAGATATTGTGCAGTGAGTAGAATAATGATAGAAAGCCATATTAATATAGTTCTTCGTACAGTAATTAGTAATGCAGCAATGAAAAGATAAACGCCATAGTAGTGTAATATATCCCCCGTCCATTCCATTACGTACAATAATAGTCCTAAAATAAATAAGAATAGTGATCGTTTCCATATCATTTTTCGGCTATTACTAATTTTTATTTTCTCGTGGCTAGCAACAGATGACTTAGTCATTAAAGTTATGCCAATCCCAGCAAGTATAACAAACAAGGCAGAAGCTCTACCTTCAAAAAGTGACATAAAGGTTTTTAACAGAGGAGGACCATTTCCTTCCGCCCCTGTTATCACCATGAAATTAACTAGCAACATTCCAAACATCGCCCAAGCTCTAGCAAAATCTAAGCCGATAATTCGTTTTTTACTTTTCATAAGAATCACTTCTTTCAAATATGCTGTTAACAGCTTCAATCCATATTTGTTTATAATCCATATTTATATCAAACATCATATAACTTCCGATATTATCAAGTACTAACGCTAACATATGAGCTTTTGAAACTAGATTTTTATTTTGAATGAGTTGAAGTTCATTTGCTTTTATGAGGAGTGATTCAAATCCGTTTAAATATTCTGTTTGCACAGTTAGTAATCGATCTTTGTACATATCGTTTCTAGAAGAAAGTAAAACATATTCTTGCAACACACGATTAAAATAAGGATCGTTACGTTGTTCATCAATCATTTTGAATCCAATTTCAATACATTTCTCAATAAAATTTTCATGCGTAAACTCTTCTGTATGGAAAAAAGAAGAGAATTGCATTGCTTTGCATAATTCATTAAAAATACCTTCGATTAATGCGCCTTTAGATTTAAAGTAGTAATAAATAGATGGTTTGGCGATACCAACTTCTTCAGCAATCATCGTGTAAGTTGTTTTAGCGATACCATTCTCAGCGAATAAGCGGTAACTCGCCTCAATTATCGAAGAGAGTGTTTCTTCACTTTTGCTCATAATAAATCCTCCTAATAAAAAAGGTTACATAAATCGTATCATTCATTAATAATATTTTCAACCTACCGTTAGGTAAAAAACAGCCTGTTTTTTAATACATTAATTTAAAAAGTATATGGTTAAGGGAATTAATAAAGAAATATATTTCTACATTATTTTTCTCGTTTTACACATAAATATTGAGAAAATTTCACTCACCTTAAATGTAAAGGTAATATATTTGCTCATATAGAATTACTCGTAGATTCACTTTATTTCGTTACTTGTGGACAGTAATAGCCTTATAGGAATGGGGTAAAGGTTTCAATTTATTAGGGGGAGTGGTTTTATGTTAAACAAAAAAATGGTGGCAATGGCAATGACTGTGCCATTAGTAATGGGGACAATTTCTACTGTTTCAGCACTTGAAAAACAACAGGAAGTAAAGTTAGAAGCTTATTCACCACAGAAAAAGGCAATTGAATATTTAAAAGGGAATGCTGATCAGTATGGATTAAAGCCAGACCTTTCAGACTTACAATATATTTCTACAACAGAAACGTCAGTAGCTTCATACGTTAGGTTTCAACAAGTAGTCAATGGTGCTCCTGTATTTTCAAAACAAATAACAGTTACTCTTAATGGAGAGGGAAAAGGAGTGCTGGCAGTTTCTGATTATCAGTCTGTTAAAGGTGTGAAGGAAGTAACGAACAAGATTAGTGAAAAAGATGCGGAACAAAAATCAATGGCGTATGTTGGAGGAGAAAGTGAGCAAAATCTATGGGCTCCTACAGAGAAAGACTTCGGATATATTATTGAAGAGGGAATCGCTATCCCAGTATACAAAGTTGTAGTCCATTCTAATAATCCATTTGGTGCATGGGAAACATTTATTGATGCGGAAAACGGAAAGTTAATTAAAAAGGTTGATATAAACCGAAAAGCAGAAGGAACTGGGAAAGTATTTTTACCTAACCCTGTCGTATCAAGTGGTAGTTTAGCAGGGTTAAAGGATAATAATGATGCAGATTCTACAGCGTTAAATAATCAACTAAAAACAGTTACTTTAAAAGGTCTAGATGGTACAGGATTTTTAATTGGGGAGTATGTCACGATTTCTTCAAAAGCGAAGACGAAATCTACAAATCTACAATTTAACTATACACGTGCAAATGATAGTTTTGAAGATGTTATGTCATATTATCATATCGATACATTACAGCGTTACATTCAAGGATTAGGCTTTAAAAATATTAATAATCGTTCCATTAAAGTGAATGTAAATGGTACAACTGATGATAATTCATTCTATTCTCCATCAACGAAAGCTTTAACTTTCGGTACTGGCGGAGTAGATGATGCAGAAGATGCTGGCATTATCGCACATGAATACGGGCATTCGATTCAAGATAACCAAGTACCTGGATTCGGAAGTTCAGCAGAAGGCGGAGCGATGGGAGAAGGATTTGGTGATTTCTTAGGCGCAACGTATGAAGATGCGGTATCAACGACGGGTTACGGAAAAGCATGCATTGGAGAATGGGATGCGACTGCTTACTCTAGTTCAGATCCAACGTGCTTACGCCGATTAGATAATAATAAAGTATATCCAAAAGATATAACAAATGAAGTACACGATGATGGGGAAATTTGGGCTCAAGGTCAATACGAAATGGCACAAGCTTTTGGACGTGATGTAGCAACAAAAATTATTTTACAATCACATTGGTCATTAACACCAAATGCGAAATTCCGTGATGGAGCAAAAGCGATTAAGCAAGCAGATGCTCTTTTATACGGCGGACAACACGCAGCTGAAATTGATCGTATTTGGACTGCGAGAGGAATTAGTACGAATTAATATAAAACGTCGTGGCATTTATAAGCCACGACGTTTTTGATTTGTTTAAGGACCGGTACTAGAAAATTTATTTATATCGGCGATAATGTAAATATATCAACAAGTTTACTTTGTCGCTTCTTTAAAAACAAAATGCTCTTTAAACTTTCTAGCTTCAACTTTTTGACCGTTTCTCATAGAGCGGAAAGGATGTTCTTGCCACGTAATGATAACGTCAACCTTATCGGCTTTTGTAGCAACAGGGAAATTAGCGTGTTCAAATCCAGTTTTTCCGCTTGCTAGACGACTTTCTTTTAGGGAAAAGAGTTCATATTTTGTTTTCGTATTTGGTTCATTGCGGAAGACTTCAACTTGTACGTTATATACTTCGCTTTTCCCAAGATTTTTTACAGAGAAATGATATGTTTGAAATACACCTTTTTTAGGTTGCAAAAATTTTCCACCCGTTTTTTTCACTTCATCAATATTCACTTGCCATTGATTAGAGTTTTGAGAGACTGGTAAAGAGTTTGGGGAATAAGCATACGTTTCATTAACTGCAACTATGCATAACAATAGGAAAAAGAAACTAATCGTTTTTCTCATATGCACACCTCCGCTATGAAATTTATATTAATATGTGTAAAAAACTTAAATTTATGTAATAAAATAGAAAAGGTGATAGTATGATTCAAATTAGTTTGAAAGAACTTGAAGAAGTAGTAGATGGTGAAGGGCTACATGAGTTGTTTTATAAATTAGTTGCAGTGGGAGTGTCAATTGATTCTAAAAAAACTCAAGAGGAAAATTTGTTTGTACCAATTATACGTGTAAAAGATGGGCATGATTACGTACAAGAGGCAATGAGGAATGGGGCAGTTGCGTGCTTATGGAAAAAATCTCACGGTGATCCACCAAAAGGAATACCGATTATATTTGTAGATGACACGCTATTCGCGCTACAACAATTAGCACGATTTTACCGAAATGAACTTAATGTGAAAGTAATCGGAATTACTGGTAGTAATGGAAAGACAACAGTAAAAGATATAATAGGGACGATTTTAAGTACAACTTATAACGTACATAAAACGAAAGGTAATTTAAATAGTCAAATTGGATTGCCGTTAACGATTTTAGAAATGAAACGAGATACGGAGTTTTTAATACTAGAAATGGGAATGAGTGAAGAAGGACAAATTCGAAAGTTATCAAATATAGCGCAGCCGGATGTAGCGATAATTACAATGATTGGACAGTCTCACTTAGAAACGCTTGGATCAAGAGAAGGAATTGCGAATGCTAAATTAGAAATTATAGACGGATTCAAAGAAAAATGTTTATTTTTATATAATGGTGATGAGCCATTACTTTCTCAAAATAATAAAATGCTAGGTATAGAATATAAGTCATTTGGTGAAAAGGATACAAATGATCTTTATCCTACGAATGTACGATTAAATGAATATGGTAGTCATTTCAAATTAAATGAATCAAAAAAAGTACAGTATGACGTCTCTTTGCATGGGAAGCATAATATATTAAATGTAATCATCGGAATAGCTATAGGTCAATTTTATAATGTGCCCACAGAGAAAATAAAGCGGGCGTTAAGACAAATAAACATTACAGATATGCGCTTTCAATTTTTATCTGCAAAATCAGGTTTTACGATTATTAATGATGCATGGAATGCGAGTCCATCTTCAATGACAGCAGCAATTGAAACATTAGAGAAGTTAAATACTTATGAGAAAAAAATCATTGTAATTGGGGATATGTTGGAGTTAGGAAATGAAGCTGAGGCATATCATAGAGAAATCGGAAGAATGTTAAGTCCAGAGAAAATTCAATACGTTTTTACGTATGGTAAGCTTTCAATGATGATAGCGGAAGAAGCAAAGAAGAACTATCCTAAAAATCAAGTGCAATCATTTCAAAATAAAGATGGAGTAGCAGCGAAGATTTTAGAAATAATAAATGAAAAGGATATTGTATTATTGAAAGGCTCTCGGGGAATGGCTTTAGAGGAGATTGTGCAAAGATGGATGTGAAAAATCAGAACATATTGAAAAAAAGGCTTGCGTTTTATAAAACAAAGAGATAGAATACTCTGTAAATATAAAAAGTGATGATCAGGAAAAGTACATGATGCAAGGGTCTACAGAGAGCAATCGGTTGCTGGGAAGATTGCGATACCGCATGATGGAAGGACACCTGTGAGTGTTGCTTTGAACGTGATAATTAGTAAAAGCAAACGGTACCTACCGTTATCAGGACTAAGATGGTCAGTATGACAATTTGGGTGGTACCGCGGAAAAAATCCGTCCCTATTTATAGGGGCGGATTTTTGTATTCTTTGAAAGGGGGTGAGTGACCGTGGATGATGACGATGACAACAATAATGTAAATAAATATAAAACTATTGGAGGGAAATATAATGGGTCAAATAATGAAGCGTTCACTCACGCGAGAATGTACAGAGCGTAGCGGGAAGGTTGTATTACTACAAGGATGGGTAAAAAAAATCCGTCATCTTGGCAATGTTAGTTTCTTATTATTAAGGGACCGAACGGGAGTTATTCAATGTGTATTAGAAAACGAGTTAGCTGGATATAAAGTAGATGTTGAAAGTGTCGTTCAAGTTGTTGGTGAAATAGTAGAGACAACGAAAACAGAATTAGGTGTTGAACTACTTGCACATGAAGTAAAAGTATTGAATGGTGCAGAATCACTTCCATTTGAAATAAATAAAAAGAAGCTACAAGTCGGCTTAGATCAACTGTTGAATGAGCGGGTATTATCATTAAGACATGAACGAATCGCGGCGATTTTTAAAGTGAAATCTACACTCGTTCAAAGCTTTAGTGAATTTCTAGTAGAGAACGATTTCACACGTATATTTACTCCGAAAATTGTCTCACAAGGGGCAGAAGGAGGAGCGAATGTTTTTAAGCTTCCATATTTCCAAAGAGAAGCGTATTTAGCTCAATCACCACAGTTTTATAAACAAATGATGGTAGCGGGAGGACTCGAACGTGTTTTTGAAATTGCTCCTGTGTACCGGGCTGAACATCATAACTCTTCACGACATTTAAATGAATATATATCGTTAGACGTAGAGGTTGGATTTATTCATGATTTTCATGAAGTGATGCAATTAGAAACAGATGTGTTACGCTATATGTTTAAACAAGTAGGAAAAAAATGCGAGAAAGAACTACAACTATTACAAATAACAGTACCTGTCATTGCAGAAATTCCTAAAATCACATTATCAGAGGCACAAGAAATTTTAAAAATGAAGTATCGAAAAGAATCCCCTGTAGGGGATTTAGATACAGAAGGTGAAAAGTTACTAGGGAAATATGTAAAGGAAACATATAATAGTGAATTTGTTTTCATTACGCATTATCCGAAAGAAGCGAGACCAATGTATACGATGCCGAATAAAGAGAATCCATCTATTACTGATTCATTTGACTTATTATATAAAGGATTAGAAATAACATCAGGGGCACAGAGAATTCATCATTATGATATGTTACTTGCTTCTTTTAAAGAAAAAGGGTTAAACCCAGAGAAATTTCAATCCTATTTGAATACATTTCGTTACGGATGTCCACCACATGGCGGATTCGGAATTGGATTAGAAAGAGTTGTGTATAAATTTTTAGAATTAACAAACGTACGAGAGGCGAGCGCTTTTCCGAGAGATTGTACGCGCCTTATACCATAAAAAAGAATCTTCGCGATAATCGCGAAGATTCTTTTTTACTGTTCTTTCATTTTTACATTTTGTTTGAAGAGGGAAAGATATTTTCTCTTTCTTTCTCTTTTGTCTTTTGATAATACACTTAATAAAAGTGAGTTATCGATATGAACCATTTCATTTTTTAGTGCATTTTGCATTCCGGATAACATCATGTATACAGCTAAAATAACGATAGTGAAAAATAAAACGGGACCGAATGCTATCCAAGGTAAAACATATAAAAACTGATGATTGTGACTAAGTAAAACAAGTGTACCAGCAACGTTAAATGAAATGGTTTGAAATAGTGCTAAATGCAGTAATAAAACTAAAGTTTGCAGCATTTGTTGATTAATCCAAATGAAAATTTTTGGCGTAAGAAAGGGTTTTAAATGGATCTTACAAATGTGAAAAAACCCACCTCCTAATGTTTTAGAACTTGTCACAAATTCATTTTGTAGCAATAAACGAATTTCATTACTGAAAAGTTGTACTAAATTAGGTACACTAATAAAAATCAAAACTGAAATCATATAAGAAAGCCAAAGGTGTTCTTCATCTGGAGATACAAGCATTACAGGTGATAATAAAAAAATTGCTAATAAGGTAGTAGGGACGTATTGGAATGTTTCAAATAGAATATCTAAAAAGCGTACGTATCGATAAAAGTATGCATGAAGAACACCGAATATAAGTGAAAAGACGATCCGGAAAAAACTAATAATCACTGCATAAAATATTGGCGTTTTTGCATCATAAAGAGTCCAGATTAAAACGTCATTCCCCTCTTTATCAACACCGAGAGGATGAGAAAAAGAGGGCGGTGCTGGAGCAGTACTAACTAGTTTATCGTCAATGTATTGAAAAGCAGGACCAGGTTGGATTTTTCCTGAGTCCATTTTTTCTTTAGTAATATAACTTGCAACAATAATAGTTACTAAAATAAAAAGACCGATTAAAAATCGTATATTAAAAACTACCTTTTTAAACAAGTAAATCCCTTCTTCCTGGTAAAATACGTTTTAATAGTTCAAAGGAGAGATAAAATGGAATCGTTAAAAGTAAAATGCTGATTGTAACAATTTCCGGTGTTTGATGCATAATTAAAAATTTAAACAATCCATATGAGTTAAATAAATACTCAAGTACAATCATATTGGAAATCATAAATAAAAAAATAGATTTAGCATTATAAAAAATAGATAATAGAGCGTTGATGAGTATGTGTTTATATAAAATGTAAAACGGTTTTAATCCTTTTGCGACTGCAACATTAACATAATCCTTTTGTAGCTCATCTTTATAATTTAGTAGACTGATTTTGTATAAGAAAATAATCGGCAAAATGCTTAATGTTAATATGGGTAACAAATATGTTTTTTCTTGCATTGTAGGAAAAGGTACCGTAACGAGAAAATTTGTATTTTTATAAATCCAAATGACAAATAGCTGTACACAAACGACGAAAAATAAGTCTGGCAACGCCTCTAGTACGTGCAAAATTTTAAGAATAATAGTTTGAATGTGTTTTGGAAAGTAAAATGTAAGAATTGTAAAAGTAGTAGAGAGGAGTACGGCAATAAGAAAAGCGCAAATCATAATAATTAATGTATGGTTATATGATTCTAGTAAGTATGGAAATAGGTCTCGATCCGGTGATTGAATCCCTGCATTGCTGATTTTGTAAGTAATTGTTGTAGGGTGAAATAAAGAAGAGATTACATTTAATATCGAATCTAAATAGTTATTCAAATTAAATTGTAAAGTTGGTGTTGGTTGCATTGCTAGTGAATTTGATGAATTTGGAGATTTACCAAAAAACAATTGTGGTAAAGAACAAATCGCAATAATACCAAAGATGATGAAAAATGAGCGGATAATAAAAAAACATCCATTCTTTAAATATGACATAATGTATTTTCTCCTTACAATTTATATTTGTAAATATTTTCTATAAGGCTTTATAAAAATCCTTTTCGACAAAAAAGTAATATATATCTTGACAGTAACAAATATAACCGATATACTTCATATTAATTTCAAAAGAAAATATATTCTAAATATTAAAATGTGTTGAATAGGAGTAGTAAGGTCATGTATTTGTGCAGAGAGCTATGGGTTGGTGCGACATAGTCAAATGACATCCTGAACTCGCCTAGGAGCAGTAAGGTGGAACGGAATCACATTCTTAGTAAATCTTAACGGTTAACCTTCGATATTAGGTTTGTAATCAAACGATTACTACTAAGGTGGATTCATAATGGAATCAATAAGGGTGGTACCGCGTTAAGTAAATGGCTTAGCGTCTCTTTATATAAAGAGATGCTAGGCCATTTTTTATTATATAGAGGAAGAAATGGAGGGTTTATTTGGATTGGTATATTAAATTTAATTATTTATATAAAAAGATTTAATTAGGAGGAAAATGGGATGAAACAGACGGAGCAATGGACTTCGAAATTAGGTTTTATAATGGCAGCAGCAGGATCAGCAATTGGACTTGGCGCAATATGGAAGTTTCCTTATATCGCTGGGAAGAGCGGGGGAGGAGCATTCTTTTTAATTTTTATATTATTTACTGTATTAATTGGACTACCGCTACTTATAGCTGAATTTATGATTGGACGCAGTACACAGAAACAAGCAGTTGGAGCATTTAAAAGTATTGCACCAAATACAGGATGGCACTGGATTGGACGTCTTGGCGTTGGAACTTGTTTTATATTACTTTCGTTTTATAGTGTTGTAGGTGGCTGGGTATTAATCTATTTATTCAGGGGAGTAACAGGACAGCTTATTACTCCGGGACAAAATTACAGTACATTATTCACTGAAACAATTGGAAATCCAATTTGGGCTATTCTTGGTCATTTTGCTTTTATGTTTATTACGATATGGGTTGTATCAAAAGGTGTACAAAATGGGATTGAAAAAGCAAGTAAATACATGTTACCAGCGTTGTTCGTTTTATTTGTAGCTCTTATTATTCGTTCATTAACACTTGATGATGCGATGAAAGGTGTGAAGTTTTTCTTACAACCAGATTTCTCAAAGATTACTTCAGAAAGTATTTTGTTCGCAATGGGACAATCATTCTTTGCGATTAGTATAGGGATTTCGATTATGGTTACGTATAGTTCCTATTTAAATAAAAAAGAAAGTTTACCAAAATCGGCAATAACAATTGTTGGATTGAATTTATTCGTTTCTTTATTTGCAGGACTTGCTATTTTCCCAGCAGTATTTTCATTAGGAATGGAGCCAACAGAAGGACCTGGATTACTATTTATCGTATTACCATCTGTATTTAGTCAAATTCCATTCGGTGGAGTATTCTTAACAGTATTTCTTGCGCTGTTTACATTTGCGACATTAACATCGGCATTTTCACTACTAGAAACGGTCGTTTCAGCATTAGCAAATGGTGAGCAAGACAGAAGAAATAAACTATCATGGATCATCGGTTTCTGCATTTTCCTAGTAGGTATACCATCCGCGTTATCATTTGGAGTATGGAGTGATATTACGATTTTTGGTAAGAATATTTTTGATGCAGTGGACTTCTTATCTAGTAATATATTAATGCCACTTGGAGCATTGTTTATCAGTATTTTCGTATCGTTTAAAATGGAGAAAAAGGTATTAGAAGCAGAATTTTACGTAGGTGGAAATTATGGAAAGAAAGTATTTACTTGTTGGGTATTTTTACTTCGATTTGTAGCTCCCCTTGCGATAGTCATCGTATTTTTAAATGTAATAGGGATTATTTAAGTTGAAATGTTATAATATTCAGTGAAAAAAGGAGGGCGAGGATGAAATTAAAATATGATTTTGCTGCAAAAGGAAAATTAATAAATATTAGAGGGAAAAAACTATATGTCGAAACACATGGGTCTCCTGAAAATAAACCGATTTTATACTTACACGGGGGACCGGGTGAAAGCTGTTATGATTTTTCATTTCATCAAGCGGAACGATTAAAAGATTCATTGTATTTAATTACGTTAGATCAAAGAGGAGTTTGTCGTTCAGAAGTAATTACTGAAGAAGAACCTTTTAGATTAAGTGATTTAATTGAAGACTGTGAGGAGCTAAGAAAAGTATTGCAAATTGAAAAATGGTCTGTAATTGGGCATTCTTTCGGTGGCTTTTTAGCGTTGTTATATGCGGTGACGTATCCGAATTCAATAGCGAAAATAATATTTGAAGGGCCGACTTTCGATTTTGCTCTAACAAGTAGAGCTTTGTTACAAAAGACAGGAACTTTATTAATAAAGTATGGAAAAGAAGAACATGCAAAAGAGTGCCTAGATTTAGCAGCTAGTAATGCTAGTTCAGAAGAGTTGTTAGAAGCTTATATAAGATTAAGTGGTGAGCTAGCGGAAAATAGAATGGAAATTTACAGTTATAAGGAAGATAAAACAGACGATAGTTTATATAGTTACGAAGAGTGGGAAGAATTTTCTAGTCGTTCGCAGATCCATTTTGTAAGATTAAAAGAAGAGGGAGAAATTTATAAGTCATTGTTATCAAAACTAAAAGAGGTAAAGAGCCCAATGCTTTTACTTGTAGGGCAACATGATGCAGTAACTTGTGAAAAACAAATTCTAACATTTAATCAAGATACTCAAAATGGTACGTATATCGTGTTTGAAGAGAGTGGTCATACACCACATTATGAGGAAGCAGACCGATTCGCTGAAACAGTCATTCATTTTTTGAAATAAAAAAAGAAAGGGTGCTTCTAATAATGAGAAGCACCCTTTTTAAATTTCTGGATAAGTAATTGTAATGTTAGGCCATTTGCTTTGCCAATTCTTTTTAATAACTCTTTTCTTGTACATATGTATACGTTCTTTCGTTTCAAGAAAATGAGGTGTGGGTTTCACTTGTAATGAAAGTACATCTTCTATTCCGCAAGGAGATGTTAATATGACATTGTTTTTCTCGTCTAATGTAACCCCAAGAGCAGTTGCTGTTTCAGGAAATTTAGAAATAGCATCAACAGAAGAAGAGTAAGGTAGCATTTTATTCACTACATGCATGCGAGCTTGATTTTTTACTGACCAAGGGATAGTGGCATCCATATTTGTCAGCTTCGTTTCTAATAATTGTTCATATGCCTCATCTTTCTGCATTGAATCATAATAAATAACATCAACGTCTGGTGTAGCCGTTCGTACTTCGTAGTTATGTAAAGTATCCCAAATTTTAGAACGAACAAATCCGGCGCAAACCCACCAATCAGGTAGTTGTAGTGATTTTGCCATTTGTAATACGTTCATCATCCACGGATCATTTTGTATGAAATGGATAATATCTTGCTCGGTTTTTATAGTCATTGATAAATTCCCCTCTATTTATAGAGTTAGTGGATTAATGCATTAGTTCAATAATCCATAAAATCCAATAAGCACCTGGTACAAATAAAAATTGTGCTAATAAGGTGCCGAGAAGTCTAGAAATCATTAGCCAACCATACATTTTACTCATTGCCTCAGCACCGTCCTCTGATTGAAGAGCGCGCTCTGTTAAAAGGGCGATACGTGGATCGAGTAATACTGTTAATAAAATAGTAGCAAAACCATTCACGAGACCAGATGCTGTACTTGCATTTGTTGCGTAATCTGGATTTAAAAAAGAAGCGTAAAGAGCTGAAAGGACACCCGCTGTATAAATTGCAGTTGCGAACATGTTAATAAGCATAATACGCTTTGGGATACCACCGATCCTTAGTCGATGAATCATTTCTAACTTTGGAAAGCGTACATATTTTTTTGTGCGCTTTAATTTTTGAATGTTATTTGTTTTCATCATTCGTATGAAAGAACCGTCTGTTTCAAAGTTTTGAATGACATATCCAAATAGCTTTGTCAAAGTTGGATAGAGTATAATTGCCAACAATGTACCGATAGAGGCAGATAATAGAACGAGCCGTATAATATGCTCTAAATTAATAGAAGAATCTAGTTTTGCTTCATCGACAATACCACCAATTAAAAAGGCTTGTAGTAAGTTAGATGTTCTTGAAATAAGCAGTACCATTCCTACGACAGATAAGGCAACGGCAATCTTTTTTAAACGGACACCAGCTAATCGAATACTATAAGAGCTTGTTTCAACTGCGTGGATAACAATTGTGAAAGCCATAATAAAAATTAACGTAATTGACATGTGTTTCACCAGTTTCTATGAAATTAATTGTAACTTTTTCACTTTATCATATCTTTTGTATTTTTGTAACTGAAAGTATGAGAGGTAGAAAAAGTAATTTTCTGAAAAAAATAAAAATGATATTATGGAAAGGATGTGGTTTGTTTAATAGAGGGGGAGCTTTTCTATGTATACATATTATAGTAATCGTGCAAGTGAATATGAAGCGGTGTACAATCGGGAAGATCCAGTAAGGCAGGCGGAACAAAAGATGCTTGAACAAAAATTAAAAGATATATGTATAGGAAGAAAAGTTCTTGAAGTTGCTTGCGGAACAGGGTATTGGACGAAGTATGTAACAGATGTAGCTGCACATATAACAGCGATTGATTATTCTGATGAAGTACTAGCGATAGCAAAGGAGAAAGAGCTTTCTAAGGAAAAGGTTACCTTTCAGAAAGGTGACGCTTTTAAACTAGAACAAATGAAAGACATCTTTCAAGGGGCATATGCAAACTTTTGGTTTTCACACATTAAAAAAGAAGAGATTACTAGTTTTTTAATACAGTTTCATCATGTATTAGAAAAAGGAGCGATAGTTTGTTTTGCAGATAATTTGTATAACGAAGGAATTGGCGGAGAGCTTATTCGTAAAGATGGAGATGTAAATACATATAAAATTCGTACACTCTCGACTGGTGAGAGGTATGAGATTATTAAAAACTATTATACGCAAGAAGAATTGCAATCTATTCTTGAACCATTTGCATTAGATTTAAATTTTCATATAGGTGAGTGTTTTTGGTGGGTTACATATAAAGTAAAATAAGTGGAGGAATGAAACATGTATAAAATATTTCTATTTGATTTAGATGGAACATTAACGGATCCGAAAGAAGGGATAATAAACTCTGTTCTATATGCGTTAGAAAAGATGGGAATTGAAGAAGGGAAAATAAGTGAGTTAGATTCATTTATTGGTCCACCGATTCAACAATCGTTTGCAGAGAGATATAATATGAGTGAAATAGAAATTGAGCAAGCTGTCGTTTATTTCCGGGAATATTTAAAGAAAAGCGGTCTATTAGAAAATAAAATATATGATGGGATTCCGACTCTATTGCAAGAATTAAAAGATGCAGGTAATCGTTTGTATGTAGCAACTTCAAAGCCCACTGTATTTGCGAAACAAGTAATAGAGCATTTTCAGTTAACACTTTTTTTTGAAGGGATTGTTGGGAGCAATTTAGATGGGACAAGGATAAAAAAGGAAGAAATAATTGCTCATATATTACAAACAAATGAAGAACTCAAAAAAGAAGAAGTTGTAATGATTGGAGATAGAAAGCACGATATAATAGGGGCTAATAATAATGAAATCGCTTCTATTGGTGTATTGTATGGTTATGGAAGTGAGAAAGAACTGAGTGAAGCTAGGGCGACTTATATAGTGAAAGATGTCGAAGAGTTGCAAAGCTTTTATTTAGAGAAAAGTATGGTAAACCTATAAAAAGAGAAACTAACAATCCCTTTATAACGTATGACGATGAAATCGTTTTTGTTTAAAGGGATTTTTCGTATGTAATCGAATAGTTATAATTAGACATTTTTAGCATAAAAAATTTGTTATAAAAAGAGGAGGAATGTCATGAAATAAAAGGATACGAGATGTTAGCAGAAGTTTAGTATTAAAAGATTGAATTTTCAGTTTAAAAGGAGGGGTATAATTGGAGCTAGTTATTATTTTATTAGCACTTAGTTTACTCATGTTTGTAGCATATAGAGGATTTTCTGTAATATTATTCGCACCGATTTTTGCATTATTTGCGGTATTTTTGACAGAGCCTAGTTATGTTTTACCTTTCTTTTCTAATATTTTTATGGAGAAAATGGTAGGGTTTATTAAACTATATTTTCCTGTTTTCTTGCTTGGAGCCATTTTTGGTAAAGTAGTAGAAATGTCAGGTATTGCTGATTCTATTGCAAAGACAATTATAGAGTTAGTTGGGGAAAAGCGTACAATTTTAGCCATTGTTTTAATGGGAGCTATTTTAACATATAGCGGTGTAAGTGTTTATGTAGTTGTATTCGCTGTATATCCGTTTGCAGCAAAATTGTTTCGACAAGCTGATATCCCAAAACGGTTAATTCCCGGTACAATCGTTCTTGGAGCAGTAACTTTTACAATGGATGCACTACCTGGATCACCACAAATTCAAAATGTAATACCTACAACCTTTTTTAAAACTGATATTTATGCAGCTCCGATACTTGGTATTGTAGGAGCAATTTTTGTTCTCACGTTAGGTTTACTATATTTAGAGAGTAGGCGAAAGAAGGCAAAAGCTGGAGGAGAAGGATACTTCGGCTTTAACGATGGAAAATCTGAAATGGCAGCATCTTTGCAATTAGAACAAAAAGATATGCCGATACTAAGTGGTATTGAAATCACAAGAGTACAGCAAGTAATTGCGTTTATACCACTTATTTTAGTAGGTGTAATGAATAAGGTTTTCACAATTATGATACCAAAGTGGTATCCAAATGGCTTTGATTTCTCAGCTATTGGTATGAAAGCATTTGGAAAAGTTGAATTAAGTGCGGTAGTTGGAATTTGGTCTGTAGAATTGGCACTTATTATAGGGATTTTATCAACGCTTTTATTATATTGGAAACGAGTAGTAACTGGACTCCAAGCTGGATTGAATACAAGTATTGGGGGAGCACTACTTGCAACAATGAATACAGGAGCTGAGTTTGGATTTGGTGGTGTTATTGCAGCACTTCCAGGCTTTGCAATTATGAGAGATAGCATCTCTGCAACTTTCACGAATCCATTAGTAAATGGAGCAGTAACAACTAATATTTTGTCTGGGATTACTGGGTCAGCATCAGGCGGAATGGGAATAGTTTTAAGTGCGATGGGAGATAAATTTATTGCTGCAGCAACGCAATATAACATTCCGTTAGAAGTGATGCATCGCATTGTATCAATGGCATCAGGAGGAATGGATACATTACCACATAATGGGGCGATTATTACTATTCTAACGGTAACAGGATTAACACATAAGCAGTCATATAAAGACATATTTGCTATTACAATTTTGAAAACGGTTGCTGTATTTTTAGTCATCGTGTTCTATACTTTAACAGGAATCTATTAATAAATAGTTAATAGATGAAAAGAAAAGATTTATCAGATTGATAATTTATATAATAAAATATTTATTAGAAATAGAAGGGGTGGAGTACTTGCAAGAAGTTGCTGAATTTCGTATGCCGAGGTCTGTATTATATGGGAGAAATTCGCTTGAAAAACTAGGGGAGCAATCAAAGAAGTTAGGGAAAAGGGCTTTCATAGTTAGTGATACAATTATGGAGAAATTAGGGTATGTTGAAAGATGTGTGAAGCAATTAAATGCGAAAGGGGTTACAGTTATTACGTATAATAAAGTGAACGCTGAACCTACAAATATACACGTATTAGAAGCGTTATCTATTTGTAAAGAAGGAAAATGTGATTTTATTATCGGTATTGGCGGGGGAAGTTGTATTGATGCTGCGAAAGCAGTAGCAGTGTTATATACAAATGGTGGAGAAATTGAAGAATATGTCCAAAATAGTATCGAAATAAAACATGATCCATTACCTCTTATTGCAATCCCAACAACTTCTGGTACTGGATCGGAAGTAACGAGTGTAGCTGTAATTACGAATAAAAAAACGGATGTGAAAATGATGATAAAGCATCCGAGCTTTACCCCGCAATTGGCGATAATAGACCCTATTTTGACAAGTTCAGTACCACCTCATATTACCGCAGCAACAGGAATAGATGCATTATGCCATGCGATTGAAGCTTATATTTCTAAAGTTTCACAACCACTAACAGATGTTCTCGCGCTTTCAGCTATTGAAAGTATAATGAAATATTTACGTTTTGCATATGAGGATGGGGATAATATGGAAGCAAGAGAAGCACTGATGATTGCTTCATTGCAAGCTGGAATTGCTTTTTCAAATGCTTCTGTTACATTAGTCCATGGTATGTCTCGTCCTGTAGGAGCATTATTCCATGTGCCACATGGAATATCGAATGCAATACTATTACCTACAGTTCTAGAGTTTACAAAAATGAATGCGGTAAAAAAGTTAGCTGAAGTAGGACGTAGCTTAAACAAAGATTTGTATTCGTATTCTGATGAAGAAGTGGCGAACTACACGATTGCTGAAATTCAGAAACTTTGCTTTGATCTTCGAATTCCTAATTTAAGAGAATACGGAATTGATGAAGGTGAATTTGAAAATGCTATTTCTAAAATGGCGAAAGATGCTATTGCAAGTGGTAGTCCAAGTAACAATCCACGAGTTCCATCTTATGATGAAATAAAAGAGCTATATCGAAAATGCTTTGATTATCAATATAAGATAACCACAAAGGTTATTTTCTGAATATTCTATAATTATTTCCGCGGAAATGAAAAAGAACTACTATAAATGTAATAGGTATAATTGGAGGAAGGTTATTATTTTTATAGGATTTAAACGTGATTAATTATGTATAAATTATATGATAAATCACGTTTTTAAAATGTTATTTTGAAGGAGGATATATGAAGTTAATAGGTCTTATTGGCGGAATGAGCTGGGAATCAACTACTGAGTATTACAAAATGATAAATGAAGAAATAAAAATGAGATTAGGTGGATTACATTCAGCAAAATGTCTTCTTTACAGCGTTGACTTTGAAGAAATTGAACGATATCAATCTGAAGGAGATTGGGATAAAGCGGGAGAGGTATTAGGAAATGCAGCATCTTCTTTGGAGAAGGGTGGCGCTGCTTTTATAATAATTTGTACAAACACGATGCATAAAGTTATTAAGCATATAAAAAATAGAATCCGTATTCCAATATTACATATTGCTGATGCAACAGCGAAGGAAATAAGACAACATAGAATTCAATCAGTTGGTCTACTTGGGACAAAATACACGATGGAGCAGGATTTCTATAAATTACGTATAGAAGAAAATGATATAAAAGTAATTGTACCAAAAGAAGAGGATAGAGAGAGAGTAAATAAAATAATATATAACGAATTATGCCTAGGAAAAATAACCCCACAATCAAGGGAGTATTTTAAAAATGTAATGGAAGATTTGGTGCAAAGAGGAGCAAAAGGCATTATATTAGGGTGTACAGAAATAGGACTATTAGTAAAACAGGAAGATGCATTAGTTCCTTTATTTGACACAGCCCGCATACATGCAGTTGAAGCTGTGAATATGTCTTTAGAAGATGAAGATAATTTTATTATGTAAACAATGACCGTGTAAGTGGAAAACATTCAGAAAATATTTTATAATGTAAGTGGTTACATTTAAGGGGGAATGCGGATGTTCTCAGTTCAACCAATCGCATTTGTACATAATGAAAGAAAGGAAATAGTAGATGATGAGTGGGGAGAAATAAGATCACTTATTACTTTAAGTGATTCGTATACAGAGGAAAGTATACAAGGGATCGAAGATTTTTCTCATATTGAAGTTATTTTCTATTTTCATAAAGTAACAGATGAACAAATTCAGTATTCTGCTAGACACCCTAGAAATAATAGTAATTTTCCAAAGGTAGGGATTTTTGCACAACGTGGAAAAAATCGTCCGAATCGACTAGGAGCGACAATTGTTAAAGTGATAAGAAGAGATGGAAAAACAATTGTTGTTGAAGGATTAGACGCAATCGATGGCACACCTATTTTGGATATAAAGCCTGTTATGAAAGAGTTTATACCGAGAGAAGAAATAAAACAGCCCGAATGGGCAACAGATATTATGAAGCAGTATTGGAAGGGGAATGGAGTAAAATGAGAATATATGAAGCAACAATTGCAGATTTAGATGGACTAGCATCTGTTTTTAATAACTATCGCGTATTTTATCGACAAGATTCCGATATTGAAGGAACAAAAGCATTTTTACGAAATCGAATTGAGCGAAAAGAATCAGTCATTTTTGTAGCGGTAGAAGACGGGGAATATATTGGTTTCACACAATTATATCCATCATTCTCATCTATTTCGATGAAAGAATTATGGATATTAAATGACTTATTTGTACAAGCGAAGAAACGCGGGGCAGGAACGGGTAAAAAGTTGCTGGAAGCTGCTAAAACGTTCGCATTAGAAAATGGTGCAAAAGGTTTAAAACTACAAACAGAAATTGATAATTTATCAGCACAGCGATTATATGCTGAAAATGGATATTTGAGAGATAATCGTTATTTCCATTATGAATTAACTTTTTAAACTAATCTATAAAAGCTCGGCCTACTCTTTTCGTAGGCTGAGCTTTTATTATTTTTCATACCTTTTGGCATTTAGGAAAAGAATAGTCAAAAGGAGAAAGTTATGAGGAAGAATTTAACTTGTCTTATCGTTGATTTAATATCCAATTCGTAGCATCTTCAAAGTTTTCTGCAATGTAATTCGGCTCAATATGTGCCCATTTATCTCGGTACGTATGTAAGGCGTCATATCCAGCGCCAGTTTGAACTAATATTGTCGTTGCATTTACTTTTGCACCAGCAACAATATCAGTCCAGCGATCACCAATTATAGCGCATTTTGTTAAATTAAGCCCATGTTTTTCCGCTGCTTGCAGGAGCATGCCTGTGCTTGGTTTGCGGCATTCACATCCTTCATCATGTTTATGAGGACAAAGGTAAATATCATCAAAACCAAACTCTATTAACTCTTTCGTAAAATCATTTACAGTCGCTTTTCCATCTGCGATACCCGGTTGATTCGTAAAAGAGAAAAGTTTTATATTTTGAGCTTTTAATTTTTGTAAAGATTCCTTCGTAAAAGGAAATAATGTGAAAGAGCCTGGATAATGTATTGTAGTATCACCTCCAATTGTTCCGTCACGATCAATGAAAATTGCTTCGATGTTGTTCATAGTTACAGCCCTTTCTATGTGTATGTAGTTTAAAAATGTTTTACAAATCGATATCCATTTACTTCATATCCTAATTTTTTATAAAAAGGATGAGCTTCTAATCTATTTGTACCACTAACTAGCCACGTCCCAATGCAATTATGCTTCTTTGCTAATTGTTCTGCATAATCCATTAAAACTTGTCCGATACCTTTTCGGCGTATTGTAGAATCTACGCTAATAATTGAAATCTCGCCATAACGCGTTACATCCTCTAAGTTCTCGCGTATACGAAATCCTAGTAATCCGAAAATAGTATTGTCTTCTTCGTAAACATATAAAAAATCAAAAGGACTCATTCTCACAAATTGCAAACGATTTTTCATATCCTCATGTGATATAAAAGAGCCTTTTAACTCTTTTGTAAGAGAACATAATGTATCTATATCATTTATGACTGCTTCACGAATTTGAAATGACATATGATCAACTCCATTTAAATTAAAAACTTCAAACATTAAATATTCTGTTAAAATGTGTTTTTTCCTGCTACCGAAACAAATATTTTAGAAATGCTATAATACTATATTAAGAGGGATATGTTATCATTTTCCTTGATTGTATTGTAAATGGAAAGAAGGGAAATGTATGCTAGAAGTGAATATCCGCTCAGCCGGATATGAAATTGGTGAAAAGACAGTTCATGATATTGCATTTGCAATTGAAAAAGGAGAGTTAGTTGCTCTTATTGGCGCAAATGGCGCAGGAAAGAGTACGACAATTAAATCGATACTCGGTTTACTTGTCAATATGGATGGTGAAATCTCGTTTGGTGAAAAGAAAAATCCATATGCATATGTACCAGAGCATCCGACGTATTATGAATATTTAACTTTATGGGAGCATATTGAATTGTTAATGGCTGCACGTGGAAATGAAGTAGGAAGCTGGGAGGATAAGGCAAAGGGATTATTACATACGTTCCGAATGGAAAAACATATACATGAATACATATCGAAGTTTTCAAAAGGTATGAAACAAAAATCGATGCTAATACTCGCGTTTTTAACGGAACCGGATTTTTATATTATTGATGAGCCTTTTATCGGTTTAGATCCAGTGGCAACTCGAGAATTTTTAAACTATTTATATAAAGAAAAAGAGCGGGGCGCAGGAATTTTACTTTGTACACACGTACTAGATACAGCTGAACGAATTTGCGAAAGGTTTTTACTCATTTCGCAAGGTACGTTAGTAGCAGATGGGCATTTAGAGGCGATACAATCGTTAGCAGAGATGCCAGGAAGCACACTGTTAGATTGTTTCGATGCAATTGTAAGGCGGGAGCAGCATGATTAAACAACAGTTTAATAAAAGGCTACGTCATGAATTGCAAAGAAAATGGAAGTCAATTCGTTCTGTAGCTGATTGGACAGTAGCGTTATATATTATTATTCCAGCACTTATATTTATGGGGATATATTATCGTTCACTTTGGATGAAGGAATTATCTATGGAAGAGACCGTTTATTTTGGATTAGGTTTACTCGCGTTTTACTTTGTTACATTTTCAAGAGGAGTTCGCTCATTTTTTGAGCAAGCAGATAGTTTATTTTTAATTTCGTACCCAAATCATATGCAAAGATTAATGAAGTTCGGCATGATATATACGTTTATTCGGATTGCAATAACGAACGTAATTGTAGTATTCATTATGCTACCGCTATTGATGAAAAGTATGGGAGCGACAATTATACAAATCGTACTATTTTGGATTTTCTTTACTGTTTTTCGATTTATGTTATCGTTGTTGATGAGATTCATAAATGTACGTGTAGGGAAACGATGGGTTTTATGGATTATAAAAAATGTTCTATTTTCTTTTGGATTAATTTTCTTTGGAATCAGTTTATTTTTCATTTATAAAAATCCACTGTTTTCCATACTCTTTATCGGTCTAGCAGCTTTACTTACTGTAGTCTTAGTAAAAGAAAAGATGAATTATAAAAATTACTTTTTTAAAGAAGTTGAGAAAGAAAAAGAAGAAAGTATGCGCTGGACGAGAGGGATTATGCAAGTTGGTGGACATGCGGCGAAACCGAGTAGTTCGAATAAAAAACCGTGGATGTTCCCTCATTCTAAAAAAATATTAGGTAAAAAAGCTGATTCACGCATTATTGAATCTTTTTTAAAAGAATTTTTGCGTACAAGTAGTGCTTTAATGTTTTATGTTCAAATTGTATTAATAAGTAGTGTAAGTATTATCGTGACTCCAAGGTGGATAACAGCTATTATTCTTGTATTTGCTTTACTTGCAATTGCTCACTATGCACGTGATTATTGGAATGAATTCACGAAGAAAATGTTCCTTCATTTATATTGTGACGAAGGAAAATTACTATTGTTAAGATGGAAGGTAAATCGTTATTTATTACTTCCAGCGATAATTATATACGGGACAGTTATACTTTCTCAGTTTTATTTATTGTCAGCAGTAATCATTGGAGTTATTTTCATATTATTAATTGGATGGATTGTATTTTTACCGTAAAAAAGAGCCGAATAGGCTCTTTTTTAGTCTGTGATGCATTGGTAAATAAAATATACTAAAACGAGAATACTTACGGCGGAGTACATGACATCTAAAGTCATCTGATCGCCTCCTCATTGTTGTTGTATATATAGTGTATGAAATCTTACAATGTCATATTCAAGTGAAAAATATGTGAACGTTAACAAATTTGTAAAGTGCAAAAATTACAATCATTTTGTATAATAGAAGAAACAACCGTTATATAAGATATAATGAGTGAAAGGGGAGGGAATATAAATGCCAAATTGGTTTAGAAAAACCTTAGTCGCATTAATTACCGTATTTACATTTGGTTTAGTGACGCCTCCTTCCATTTTGCTTGATAATGCAAAAGCGGACAAGCCTACTACAACTAGGCAACAAAATTTGGAGCAAACGTCCTATACATATGAAGAAACGAATGAAAGGTTAACCACCGATACTTTTGTTAACTATGCGATGCAAGAAGCTGAGAAGCAATCTATGCAAAAATTCGGCTCTAAAATTGGGCCTGTAATTGAAGATGAATTTAAAGATGTTGTATTACCTAAAATTGAAGAAGCAATCGCGGAACTTGCAAATGATGTGCCAGAAGAATCGTTACAATCATTAGCAATATCCCAAAGACCAGCTGGTGGGAATAATGAAAAGATTTTTCATGTATATGATACGAAAACAGGAAATGACTTACTGCGATTTCACGTGAGGAGAGATCATCCACCGCAAGATGGATATTATTTTAATTTCCACTATCATCGTTTTGATGATGGATACTCAGGACATCATGAACTAGGAAATATTTATTGGAATACGAATGTGCCGCCGAAATGGCTGTCTTAATGAAGAACAAGAGAAAATCTTGTTCTTTTTTTATGCTTATCCCGCTATTTGCGGGCAGTAAGACTCCCACCTCAAAATTTGGCGAATGCAAGGAAGTTAGGTGGGAGTAGGGCTGCCCGTAAACGCCCGATTGGTGTGGGCTAATAATCAGTAGGAAAAGTAGGTGTGTTATCTCACACCTACTTTTTAATTACCATTCTTCTTGGTTTAAGAGCTGTAAAGCTACTTTCAAGTCTACATCTTCTTGTATATGTTCAGGCGTCCAAGGGATATGTATATGCGGTTGTATACCAATTCCGGACATTCCTTCGCCTTTATCTATAATAGAAAGCCGTGAAGTAGGATAGCACAGAGCGAATGTATCAGCCCATTCCATTACTGCTAAATTAGAATAATCATTTACACCAGCGGTAGGGCGACCTATGACTTTCACTTTAGATGATTTTTTTGCTATTTCTACAAATGAATCGCCAGAGCTTGCGCATGTTACGTCTGTTAGTATTAATACTTTACTTGGCATTTTTCTTCCATGTATTTTTAAAGTCTGCATTTCTAATGGTAATCCAGAGGTATCAAATGTAACGAACCCTTTATTATAATTCTTTTTTAAATCTTGAATAAACATATCAGTAAATGATTTTGAAAGTTCGTCTAAAGAATTATAATCTTCTTGTTCGAAGTCTTTCATTCGTAAATGATAGTTTCGTTCTGTATGATTTATTTGCATTGTATCTGAAGAATCGAAGAGGGAGATTTCTTTATCTTCAAATAAATAAGGGAGTAATTTGAAAAACGCGTCATCACTTCCACCGAGATTCAATCGGACGTCTATAATTAAGTTCGGAAAAGAATCAAGCTCGTTTTTGTATGTATCTATTAATTTATTAACGGCTTCAGTATTTGTGAAGTCAGTCAAAGTAATTAAGAGTGTATCTTCATTATACTTTTCTAATGAATAGATAGGCGTGTAATTACTTCGTTTATACTTTTGTAAAGGAATAGTTTGGATTACTCCATCTCCATCTATAATTGTACAATTGGATGACTTCGATAAAACATAGTCCCATTTTTCACGCTCATATGTAGTCTCATTTAAATATTTTTTATATTTTATTAATTGATCAGGAATTTTTATGTTATCTAATGCAAGAATAGCTTGTCCTTTTTTTATACGTTTCTCTTGGTTAGCGGATGTAATGTATAGCCGATCTTCATATCGTTTAACTTGAAACCCGACACTAGTAAGTGGTTGTTCTTTAGAAGTCATTTTGAAAAACATATGATTATCTTTAAAGTCTAATAAGTAATTTCCTACAATTTCAGTAAACTGTACGGGTGTTAACGCTCCGCGTTCCTCTAATTGTTCAATCTTGTTTAAATATGGAGTAGGATCGTCCCAGCTCTTTTTATCAAGACATCCTGAATAATCGTGGTGAGTAATGGAAACAACTTCTTTAAAAATTTCTGTGTACACAACTTTACCTCCTTATAATTTAATTAGTTGAATAAAAGAATTCGGTGTTTTTTACCTATTATCCTTTATTTGGATGGAGAAAATTAAATGAAGTAGCAGCGTTTCTTTCCGATAATAAGGTGAAAATAAAATGTGGCCTAATCAATAGGAATCAATATTCGGATGAACACTAAACAATCTATGTTTACGATTCTAATAGATTTATCATGGAGGTTGTATATACTTCGAATGCAGAAATGTAATGAGAAACTTGACGTCTATTTTATAATAAAATAAGGGGGTGGACTATTGAAAGTCAGGCAAGGAAAATATGAAGAAATAAAGTTACGTGATAGAATTCCAGGAATGGTTGAATATATAGAGGAAACAATGTTTCCAACTGATTTTCACTATTATATTCCACCGCACTGGCATAGAAGTATTGAAATTAGCCTTGTAGTATTTGGAGAAATTATTTTGTGTGTGAATGGGCAAAAAAAGAAAGTATCCGCTGGCGAATTTATTTTTGTAAATAGTGGAGATGTTCACGAATTTGAAAAAGTTGAAAATACAAGTTGTGCAGTAATGATGTTAATTATTTCTTATGAATTTCTTAAAGAGGTAAATGAAGATTTTGATAAATATAGATTCAATATAAAAGAATCAGTCGTTCAGAAAACAAAACTCCAACAAATATTTTATGAATTAAAGGAGTTAGTCACAAAATCGGATGATTTAAGTTATATAAAAATTAACAGTTTGATGTATGAAATTGTTTATATTTTATTGCGTTACTGTAAAGATGTGGAGAATGTAGAAAATGATTTTCAACTTGGAAATAGACAAAAAGAGATGATTACATATATTTACGAACATTACGATGAAGAACTTAAACTGAAAGATGTAGCAAAACACTTTTTTGTAAGTGAAGAACATTTTTCTCGTATGTTCAAAAAAACCTTTGGATCAAATTTCACCTCTTTTTTAACAAGATACAGACTTTATAAAGCTTATAAGGATATTATTAGTAGTACAAATTCTATACAAGATATAGCAGTAAAACACGGATTTCCAAATGTAAAATCGTTTATTTCACAGTTTAAAGACAAATATGGATATACACCATTACAGTATAGGAAGAAAATCATATCAAAAAATGACAATAATTGAATCAAATATGAACAACAATAAAAAAACGTTCCATGTTACATTTGGTACATGGAACGTTTTTAATTTAATTATAGCAGATGAAGTAAGATTCAAAGGGGATTTATATAATCCAAATAAATGAAAGCGCTTAAAACGAGAGAGGATGAATACTGGATGACTAGAAAATATGACTTAGACCTTTTAGAAAAAATTCAAGAAAAACAAGAAACTATCAACGTACAGGGGGCAAAAGTCTTAGTAAAAAACATACCAGATTGTGATGAAAAAGGGGCTATGGATCCACGTCTTTATAAGGACACAAAGGTTCAAATGAATGTAATGAGGTTTATGCCTAAAAATATGATGAAAATGGATGCTTCTGAAAAATCAGTAAAGAATATGCGAAAACAATTTAATGGTATTAAAAGTGTTCCTATTGTCACTAAAGACATTAATATTATGCATAAAACTGTTAAAGCTGAAGATGGATTTGATATTCCGATAAGAATTTATAACAGCAGTTCTAAACGAGAGAATGCACCAATTTTATACTTTATTCATGGTGGCGGATTTATGGCAGGATCACCTGATGTGGTAGAAGAGCTTGTGAAATTGATAGTAGAGAAAACGGATATACTAGCCGTTTCTTTGGATTATCGATTAGCTCCGGAAAATCCTTTTCCAACTGGACATACAGATTGTTACACTACTTTAAAGTGGATTTATGAGAATGCTGACACATTAGGCGGTGATAAGAATAATATCTTTGTTGCTGGTGATAGTGCAGGAGGTAACTTAACACAGTATTGTACTACTAGAGACATGGAAGATGGTAGAAATCTCGTTAAGGGACAACTGCTTCTATATCCTACAATTAATATGTGTGATTATGAAGATGAATTTTACTCTTGGAGTATAGATAAATATGAAATTGCTCCTAAGTATAAAAAGGGATTAGAAAAAATGCTTAATATTATGCATTCAATGGTCGGAGGTATGTCAGAAGTACTTGGTACGCAAGAAATTAATTCTAAGTATTTAAGTCCATATGTTGATGTATCTTCAGACTATCCAAGTACATTTATTACGGTAGGAGAGCATGATTTTTTAATGATAGAATGTTTAGCGTATGCAGCTAAATTAACTAAAAAAGGAGTTGATACTGAAACAGTTCTTTATCGAGGGTTGGGGCACGCTTATGGAGATAACGTAGGTGTCTATCCTCAAAGTGAAGATTTAGCAATTGAGATGGGGAATTTTATATTAAAGCATAGTGGAAAGTAGGGGGGAGTGATGAAAAATAGAACAGTACTATTAATTTCCAGCTTCGCTATTTTACTATGTATCTTTGCATTTACAGACTTACAAATATCCAATAGTTTATATGAACCAACTAATAAGATTGCTCTTTTTTTACAGGCTATAGGAGAAATTCCAGCGATGCTTATTGCCTTATTTTCTAGTATGTATTTATTTAAAACTAGAAAAAATAAAGGTTCAAGAGGGTATTATCTATCTGGAGCTGGCTATGGAGTAATCATTCTTTTATTCGCTTTTATAGCGTCATTTATGCTAGTACACTATTTAGCCATTTCAAAAATTTTAATTCCAATTTTTATGATTTGCTCTATTGTAGTTTGTTATATGATTTCTAAATCATGGAGTAAATACGATGATGCAAGATTGAGAGACATTGCATTAATTGGATTACTAAGTGTAGTTATTGTATTAATTACATTTAATCTAATAAAATTAGGATGGGGTAGAGAACGTTATCGTCATATGATTTCTATTGGATCGTTTGAAGGATTTTCAAAATGGTTTGTACCTCAAGGAATTGCCGAGAGTGATGAGTTTATGTCGTTCCCTTCAGGCCATAGTGCCAATGCAGCGTTAATCATTTGGTTTAGCTTGTTACCAGAATATTTCGCTTCATTAAAAAGAAAAAAGATAGGTGTTTGGATTCTCATTCTTTTGTGGATGATAGTAGTGCCAATTAGTCGTATTATGGTAGGGGCTCATTTTGCTTCAGATGTTACAGTTGGAGTCGCTATTTCAGTAACTGTGTTTATGTGTTTGAAAAAAATTATTTGGAGGGATAAGAAAATTAAACGCACCAATAATCATGATATTCTTCCATATTCAGTAAAGCGATAATAAGAAAGTCATGCCTCAGGAAGGATTATTGTGAGATTATATAATAATTAATGGTTTGAGTAGTAATAAGTTGTTATTTGATGAATTAGCATACGAATATTCAATCAGATAATTAAATAAATAGTTTTAGATGGAATTTCTAATTATGAAAAAATAGAGGGAAGCGAAAGCTTCCCTCTATTAAATTTACTATTCAATTTTAGTGAATGTAAGGGGCTGAGTACTTAAAGTTGCAGGAACATGTAATTGAAGGGTCGGAAACTCACCCTTTACATTCATTTCATAAGCGAATAAAAGCCCCATCTTCATTTGGAACAAACTAATTGATGCAGAGAAGATGTCGTAATGATGGTGCTTTAGCTGAAATTCCGTATCCATAAATTGTACATGTAAGGAATTATCTTGTTGGAATACTTTTAGTATTCCATAAGCAGGGTGCTCAAAAGTTCCAGTATAAGCATCTAATGCATGGGAAGGGCTAGTTCCTTTTGTTGCTTCAGGAAGTGATTCAGTTGCCTCTTTCATCATTTCTTTCATTTTTTCACTATCTTCTACAGAACGATTATGCCAGTCGATAAATTCTAGTCCGAGAAGTTCGTCGTAAATATGCTTTGTAATATAAGTAGGAAGTAAAGTTTGTCCGGAGTTTGTAAGTACGACTATACCGATGTTTTCATTTGGTATGAATGATGCAAGTGCAGAGAATCCATCAATATTACCGCCGTGATGAATCAGTTTATAACCGCGATAAGCGCTAATAAACCAACCGAGTCCGTAGCTATTTAATGGTGATTCACTTGTTGATAACATTGGCTGATCCGGGATTGGCGTATGCGGTGTATACATTTCTTGGAGTAGTTCAGTAGAAATCAAATCATGATTTTCTGTTTTTCCTTTGTTTAAGTGAAGCAGAACCCATTTTGCCATATCTTCAATGGAAGAGTTAATACATCCAGCCGCTCCAACTGTATCGATATTTCGGAATGGAATGTCTTTCATTTCACCATTATCTTCAGCGTAAGGTAATGCGTAATCATCTGTATTTTGTGAGTCTGTAACAGAGAAGTTTGTATGCCTCATATTTAAAGGTTCTAATATATGTTCTGTAACGTATTGCTCCCATGTTTGATTCGTAATGTTTTCCACAATATAACTAATTGTTGCATACATTAAGTTGTTATATAAAAATGCAGTGCGGAACGGTGCATCAAGTGATAAATGTTTAATTTTTTCTACGATATCTTTACGAGATAAGGAAGAACTGTACCAAAGAGCATCGTGACGACTTACCCCAGTACGATGAGAAGCTAAATCTCGTCCTGTAGCTTGCGAGTTAGCGAGTATATCGGATAAAGAAAAGTTAGGTACGTAAGATTGGACAGGAGTATCCCAATTAAATTTTTTTTGCTGTGCTAATAAGCTTAATGAAAGTGTACCGAATGCTTTCGTTGCAGAACCAATTGCGAATCGTGTCTGCGGAGTAACAGCTTCTTTTTTCTCTATGTTTCGATAGCCAAAACCTTCTGAAATAATTACTTCACCATCTTTTATAACAGCTACAGCGGTACCTGGAACGTGTAAATCTTTCATCATTTTCTCAATCGTATGTTGTAACGTACTTAAAACAGGGGTTTTGATTTTAGACATGCTTCTAACCTCCAAATATAATTTTTATGTTCCGCACTATACTTTCTGTAATAGAAAAGTGAAAACCTTTTTAAATATTGAAAGTTAATAATTTTGTAAGAATTATTGAAAGTATTTTTATTAATTTAGATTATTAAATCCGATGTTTTTCATGTTATGATAAATCTCATATAAGATTGAAAGAAGGTTTTCCTACATATGAAACATGCTGAATATGAATACTTAAATTTATGCCGTCATGTAATGGAGCACGGCACTAAGAAAGAAGATCGTACGGGGACAGGTACTGTATCTGTATTTGGATATCAAATGCGTTTCGATCTAAGTGAAGGATTTCCTTTATTAACGACAAAGAGAGTCCCATTTCGCCTTGTAGCAAGTGAACTGCTTTGGTTTATGAAAGGTGATACAAACATTCGTTATTTATTACAACATAATAATAATATTTGGAATGAATGGGCGTTTAAGAGCTGGGTAGAAAGTGATGAGTATAATGGTCCAGATATGACAGATTTCGGTCTTCGCTCTCAACAAGATGAGGAATTTAAGAAGCAATACGATGAGCAAATGGAATTGTTTAAAAAGAACGTTTTAGAAGATGATGATTTTTCGAAGAAATATGGTTATTTAGGAGACGTATACGGAAAGCAGTGGCGTGCTTGGAAAACGACAGCTGGTGAGACACTTGATCAACTAAAAGATGTAATTGAAATGATTAAGAAAACACCAGATTCACGTCGTTTGATTGTATCTGCTTGGAATCCCGAAGATGTACCAAGCATGGCATTGCCACCTTGTCATACGCTATTCCAATTTTATGTAGCAGATGGAAAGCTTTCTTGTCAGTTATATCAAAGAAGCGGTGATATTTTCCTTGGAATTCCATTTAACATTGCAAGCTACTCTCTTCTAACACATTTAATTGCACATGAATGTGGTCTTGAAGTAGGAGAGTTTGTTCATACTATTGGTGATGCACATATTTATACAAATCATTTTGAACAAGTAGAAAAGCAGTTGGCACGTGAACCACGTCCGTTCCCTAAACTTACATTAAATCCAGATGTGAAATCTGTGTTTGATTTTGAAATGGATGATTTAACATTAGAAGGATATGATCCACATCCAGCAATTAAAGCACCAGTTGCAGTGTAATTGTAGAGGAGATGAAAAGATGATTGTTTCATTTATGGTGGCAATGGACGAAAATAGAGTGATTGGTAAAGATAATAAACTACCATGGCATTTGCCAAGTGAATTACAGTACGTGAAGAAAACGACGATGGGTCACCCGCTTATTATGGGAAGAAAGAACTATGAAGCGATCGGTAGACCGCTCCCAGGAAGACGTAATATTATCGTAACTCGCAATGAAGAGTATCATGTTGAAGGGTGTGAAGTTGCTCATTCTGTGGAAGAAGTGTTTGCGTTATGCAAAGATGAAGAAGAAATCTTTATTTTTGGAGGAGCGCAAATTTATGATTTATTCTTACCGTATGTGGAGAAATTGTATATTACAAAGATTCATCATGCGTTTGATGGAGATACATTCTTCCCAGAAATAGATATGACCGATTGGAAAGAAGTTTTTGTGGAGAAGGGTTTAACGGATGAAAAAAATCCATACACGTACTATTATCATATTTATGAGAAGCAACAATAAAAAAGATTGATGTGAGTATTCACATCAATCTTTTTATTTATATTACCAGATGTAACTTTATAGATGGGATTCAATAGTGCTATAATGAGAGCTAGCATGTATATAATGCTATAAATTTTTAGAAGTACGCCATGTAATAAAAGGAGGAGAATCGGTTGAGAAAAATATGGGGGATTCTTTTTCTTTGCTTAGCATTAATGCTAGTCGGATGCGGCAAAGAAGAAAAACCACAAGAAGCGTTTGATACATATGCAAAAGCGTGGAATAAACAAAAATTTGCAGATATGTACGGTCAATTATCAGAAAATGCAAAAAAGAATATCTCGAAAAAAGATTTCATAGAGAAATATGAAAAAATTTATGCAGGTATAGAAGTGAAAAACTTGAAAGTAGAAACAGGAGAAGTAAAAGAGGATAAAAAAGAGAATGGCCCTGTTCCTTTTAAAGTAAGTATGGATACAGTTGGCGGTAATGTCTCTTTTGGTTATGAAGCAAAAATGGTGAAAGAAAAAGATGGAGATAAAGAATCATGGAAAGTAGATTGGACTCCTGATTTTATTTTCCCAGGCATGACAAAAGATAGTAAAGTGCGTATGCAGACAACACAGCCAAAACGTGGTGAAGTTTACGATCGTAATGGAAAAGGTCTTGCGACGAATGGAAAAGCGTCTGAAATCGGAATGATTCCAGAAAAATTAGGAGATGCTGCTCCACAAACGAAAGAAGCAGTAGCGAAGTTGTTAAATATGTCTGTAGAAGAAATTGATCAAAAGCTAGCTGCTAAATGGGTAAAACCAAATTATCTTGTACCAATTGGGATATTGCCTGAAGGGGCAACGCAAAATGCGTACATTGATTTACCAGGTGTTTCAACAAGACCGGTAAATGTTCGTACATATCCGTTAGGAGAAGCGGCGGCGCATTTAACTGGTTATATCGGAAAAGTGAATGCGGAAGATTTAAAAACGCTTCAAAAGAAAGGGTATCAAGCAGATGATCCAGTGGGTAAAGCAGGATTAGAACAAGTATTAGAAGAAAAGTTACGTGGTAAAAAAGGTGGCCGCGTCTTCATGGAAGATGCACAAGGTAAGGAAATTAAAAATTTAGCGAAAACAGATGCTGTTGATGGAGAAAATGTAACTTTAACTATTGATAGTGCTGTTCAAGAAAAAATTTATAATGAAATGAAAGGAGAGGCTGGATCAAGTGCAGCAATTAATCCGAAGAGCGGAGAAACGATTGCACTTGTAAGTAGTCCAGCTTACGATCCTAACCTTATTGCGAGAGGGACATCGAAAGCTCAACGTGAAGCTTGGAATAATGACCCGAAAAAACCGATGACGAATCGATTTACACAATTATCAGTTCCAGGTTCTGTATTTAAGCCTATTACAGGTGCGATTGGTCTTGAAACAAAAACGATTGATCCGAAAGAAGAATTGAAAATTGAAGGATTGAACTGGACGAAAGATTCTTCTTGGGGCAATTATTATGTAACACGTGTAAAAGACGCAAATCCGATTGATTTTGATAAAGCAATGAAGTATTCGGATAATATTTATTTCGCACAAGAAGCTTTGAAAATCGGAAAAGATAAATTTATGACTGAAGCGAAGAAATTCGGATTTGATGAGAAATTGCCAATTGAGTACGGATTCCCTGCTTCTAAAATTGCAAATGATGGCATTAAAAATGATATTCAAATGGCAGATACAGGATACGGCCAAGGACAAGTCTTAATGACTCCACTTCATTTAGCCTTAACTTATGCACCAATTGTAAATGATGGAGCGATTCCGTCACCGTATCTAATTAAAACAGATAAACAACCAAAAGCTTGGAAAGAGAACGTGATTTCTAAAGGAAATCAAGATATATTGAAAACGGCTTTAACAAAAGTAATTAATGATCCAGATGGTACCGGGAAAATTGCGAAAATTGATGGTATGACTCTTGCTGGTAAAACAGGAACAGCAGAATTAAAAGTTTCAAAAGAGGCAGAAGGAAAAGAACTAGGTTGGTTCGCTGCGTTCGATTTAAATTCACCTGATATGGTCATTACAATGATGATTGAAGATGTAAAAGGTAGAGGTGGAAGTAATATTCCGGCTGAAAAAGTGAAACATGTTTTTCAAAAGTAAAATTTGATAAAAACTATCTCCATGAAATATGGAGGTAGTTTTTTATTTGGTCAGAATCTTAATATTTATATACAAAAACAATATGAAGCAATATAACTTATTAACTTACGAAAAAAAAGTTGCTATTTTTAATTGACATTAGTTAAAACTTTTTGTATTATACTTACATAAGGTAAGTTATTTACTTTAGAATTATAAATCTCAAATTAAAGACAAAATAGAAAAAGGGAGAGAATACAATGACAAAAGTACTATTTATTACAGCAAATCCAAATTCAGCAGAAGGTTCTTTCGGTATGGCAGTAGGAGAAGCTTTCATCGAAGCATATAAAAACGAACATCCACAAGACGAAGTTGTAACAATTGATTTATTCAATACAACAGTACCAGCTATTGATGCAGACGTATTTGCTGCTTGGGGTAAATTCGCAGCAGGTGAAGGATTCGAAACTTTAAGTGAAGTTCAACAACAAAAAGTTGCAGCAATGAACAATAACTTAGAAACATTTATGCATGCAGATCGTTATGTATTCGTAACTCCAATGTGGAACTTTAGCTATCCACCAGTAGTAAAAGCGTACTTAGATAACGTAGCAATCGCAGGTAAAACATTCAAATATACTGAAAATGGTCCAGTTGGCTTATTAGAAGGCAAAAAAGCGCTTCACATTCAAGCTACAGGTGGCGTGTATTCTGAAGGAGCATACGCAGCTGTAGACTTCGGTCGCAATCACTTGAAAACAGTATTAGGATTCATCGGTGTAAATGATACTGAATATATTGCAGTTGAAGGTATGAATGCAAATCCTGAAAAAGCACAAGATATTAAAGAAGCAGCGATTGCAAATGCACGTGAATTAGCAAAACGTTTCTAATATAGAAAACTTCAAAAATGTCCAAACACTTGCTGTTTGGACATTTTTTCTTCTTTTTCCTTCGTTTGTCTAGTATAATGAAGGTCGGAATGATAATAGGTGGGGGTTCTGTATGATTCAAACGTTTTTTAAAATCTTTTATTTAATTTTAATCGTAATTGCGATTACACCAAGATTGTGGCGTATTAAAAGAAAAGCAAATACGATGTCACCGCAAGAAAAAGATAGTGTTGTGTATAAAACAACAAACTGGTTTGGTAAGAAAATGGTACGTGTTGCTGGGTCGACTGTAGAAGTAAAAGGACTTGAAAATGTTCCGAAAGACAAGCCTGTACTTGTTGTAAGTAATCATCAAAGTAATATGGATATTCCTGTTTTACTAGGTTACTTAAATAAGCCAATTGGATTCGTTTCTAAAGCGGAAATTAAAAAATTTCCGGTTGTACCAACTTGGATGGAACTAATGAATTGTGTATTCATGGACCGTAGCGATCGTCGTCAATCTCTTAAAGCAATTAAAGATGGAATTGAGCTATTAAAGAACGGGCATTCTATCGTGATTTTTCCAGAGGGAACGAGAAGTAAGGGCGGCGAAATCGGTGAGTTTAAAGCAGGGAGTTTCCACCTTGCTGTAAAATCTGGCGTAGCTATCTTACCAGTAACTTTAGATGGTACATATAAGATGTTTGAGGCAAATGGAAACCGTATGAAACCAGCTCATGCGACATTAACAATTTCTAAGCCGATTACACCTGAAGAATATGCAAGTATGGATGCTAAAGAGTTAACAGAGCATACAAAAGATATAATTGCATCTCAATTACATAAGTAATAAAAAAAGTTTCAGCTTAAACAAGCTGAAACTTTTTTTATGCTGCGGGTAAGACATAAAAGAGTACGCAGAAAAACATCATTGTACTACCACCTAATACGAAGAGATGCCAAATGGCATGATTGAACGGAAGCTTTTCCCAAAGGAAGAATATAGCTCCGACAGAATATAAAATACCGCCTATTAAAAGTAGTGAGAAGCCGTGACCAGTTAAATTTTCATAAAGGGGTTTAATGGCAACGATCATGAGCCAACCCATAATGATATAACATAATGTTGATGTTTTAATAAAGCGACGAACAAAGAAAATTTTGAAGATAATGCCACCAATCGCAAGGGTCCAAATAATTGCGAGTAACGTCCAACCGAGCGGGCCACGCAGTGTAATGAGTAGAAATGGTGTATACGTGCCTGCGATTAATAAATATATGGCGGAGTGATCTAAAATGGTAAATAACTTTTCTACTTTTGGATGATGAATACTATGTAACAGTGTAGAAAATAAGTACAGCAGGAACATGCTTACGCCATAAACGGTAAAGCCAACAACAGCAGATGCTGTACCATGTTTGGAAGCGTGAATAATTAATATGATTAAGGCAGGGATGCTTAAAATGGCACCGATACCATGGGTAACTGCATTAGCAATCTCTTCTTTTACAAATTGGGTCATTCTTGTGATTTTTTGTGTCATAATGTAAATCCCTTTCCTTGTAATGAGATAAGATATATTTTTCTTAACCATATCATATACAAAAGGATTAGAAAATGATATTTGTATAATTGATTATATTTTTGAATTTTTTTGACAAAAGATAGCGGATACATTGACGTTTACAAAATTTTTTGACAAAATGAACTTATGGAATAGTAGGACAAGGAATCTACTTATGAAGGGGATGGGGAAATGTTTTCAAATATTGGCTTTCCAGGGTTAATTTTAATTTTAGTAGCAGTGTTAATTTTATTCGGCCCTAAAAAGTTACCGGAAATTGGGAAAGCTTTAGGGGAAACGTTAAAAGAATTTAAAAAATCAACAAAAGAATTGACTGATGAGGCATTTCAAGAGAAGGAAAAGAAGTAAATAAAAGAATATGATGAAATTTTCTTGGAATGGACAAATAAAGTGTGGTGAACGAGATGGAAGATCGGGAAATGAGCGTAGTAGAACATATTGTTGAGCTTCGCAAACGAGTAATATATACAGTAATATCATTCGTATTATTTTTAATTATCGGATTTACTTTTACGAAGGATATTTATTTTTGGCTTGTAAAAGATTTACCAATGAAATTAACTGTTCTCGGTCCAAGTGATGTGTTATGGATTTTTTTCTCGATTGCTACAGTAGTTGCTATCGTTTGTACAATTCCTTTTGCAGCGATACAAATTTGGTTATTTGTAAAACCAGGTTTACATCCAAATGAACAAAAAATGACATTAATGTATATACCGGTATTGTCTATATTATTTATAGCAGGCCTATCTTTCGGTTATTTTATCGTCATGCCATTTCTATTTCATTTTTTAACGACAATTGGTAATGAAATGTTTAATACGATGTTTACTACAGAAAAGTATTTTCATTTTGTACTTAATTTAACAGTTCCGTTTGCTGTTATATTTGAATTACCTGTAGTTGTTATGTTTTTAACGAGCATAGGTCTTCTAACGGCAGAATTTCTTCAAAAAATAAGAAGATATGCTTATGTAGTGTTGATTATAATTGCATCGTGTATATCGCCGCCTGATTTTTTATCACATAGTTTAGTAGCGGTACCGCTTATTTGTATTTATGAAATTAGTATCGCTTTATCAAAGATTGTTAGTAAGCGAAAACAGAAAAAAGAAGAAGAAATACAGTCGAAAAGTGCCTCGTTATAAAGGCACTTTTTTATTTATCCCGATTGGTGTGGGCTGAAAATCAGTAGGGTATGGACAAAACCCCCATTGATTAAAGTTTCACTTTATTTGTTATACTCTAGCTATAATCGTATACAATATATAGAAGAAAAAAATTATAGAATCTCCAAAATTTAGACAAACTTTTCACTTTTATAAGTTTATACTGGAGTTATCTAGCTATTTACGGATAATAAGACTCCCGTCTCAAGGGATATATAGGACAGGGTCCGGATTAGGTGGAGATGAATGGAGCCTAAAGCTTCTAACCGTAGGGACTACGGGGTTCGCCTATAGATACTTTAGTATTCGTAGGAAACCTTCACTTTAAATAACGTGTCAAGGCGAAAAGTGGAGGAAGTTCAAAAATCCAACGAAAAAGAGGATTGATATTGTGATTACGAAAAGTTTTTATTTCACTCATTCAACAGGGAATTGTATTAAAATATTTGAAATCCCTGTCCTACAAGCACAACATCCATTAGCGTTTCTAATTCAGTCTCGTCTTCAGTTATTTATTGCGAAAATTCAAAAACATAAAAACCCAAGATTTTCGTACTCTTTCCGTGAATATTTACAAAGTTGTTTGAAGTGGAATGATTATTCAAATGTATATAAAACAAATACTCTTGAAAAGAATGCATAATACACAGCAGGGACAGAGTTAGGTAAGCTCTGTCTTTTTTTATTTTAGGTATAAAAATATAATTAATTTGGTGAAAATTGTTCGAAATTGTTGAAAGCAATGGGAATGCTAGTATAATAACAAGGAGAGCGTATTGGAAAGGGAAGAAGTATAATATGCAAAAAATTAAAATTGTAACAGATTCAACTGCAGATTTATCTCAAGAAGTGATTAAGAAGTATGATATTCATGTTTTACCATTATCTATTTCTGTAAATGGACAAACATACTTAGATCGCGTTGATTTACAACCAGATGAATTTATTGAGGAAATGGCGAAATCAGAAGAATTACCAAAAACATCACAACCAGCTATGGGTACATTTGTAGAAATGTATGAAAAGTTGGGAGAAGATGGAAGTGAAGTACTTTCCATCCATATGACAGGTGGAATGAGTGGTACTGTTTCAACAGCAAATAGTGCTGCATCAATGACAGATACTAAAGTAACAGTCGTTGATTCTCAGTTCATTAGCCATGCGTTAGCATATCAAGTAATTGAAGCTGCAAAAATGGCAAAAGAAGAGCGCTCGTTAGAAGATATTTTAAAACGTATTGATGAAGTGAGGAAGAATACTCGTTTATATGTAGTCGTAGATACATTAGAGAATTTAGTGAAAGGTGGACGTATCGGTAAAGGGAAAGCGTTTATCGGTTCTTTACTGAACATCAAACCGATTGCAAACCTTGAAGGTGGAGCATACAATCCAGTGACAAAAGTTCGTAGTCAAGGGCAAGTTGTTAAAACTTTAGCTAAATTATTTGAGCAAGATACTGCTGGGAAAGTTGTAAAAGCTGTTGCAATTCCACATGCAAAAGCACTTCCTTTAGCAGAAAGTGTAAAATCAACTGTTGAAAAAGTAAATGGATTCACTCAATCAGAGATTTTTTATACAACACCAGTCATTAGTACTCATACAGGACCAGGAGCAATTGGTTTTATGTATTTAGCAGAATAATAAAAAAAGCTACTTGAAATATATTTTCAAGTAGCTTTTTTATGTGTATATGAAATAAGAAATGAGAAGGGCAATACAGGCGCTTCCGCTAATGATATAGCGAGTCTGTAAATAATTTTTCATAGAAAACACCCTTTTCGATTTTCTATAGTATATGATAAATTATTCGAAAAAGTAGTTTTGTTATACATGAGAGGTTTCAGTAATTTTTTCTGGCTCTTTCTCTAGTATAGTAGGGCTATAAGTGAAAGTTTGGCCCAAAAAAAGAACATGTAGTTGTTCCCACGGTAGCATTCGTAAATTCCAGTTATTGCGAAGTCGTGTTACAGCCTCCCTTGGAGTTTCATCTGCTAGCGCAAAAGTACCGTAATGCATTGGAATAAAATGCGTAGCGTTTATATCTAAATAGGCTTGCACAGCTTCTTCCGGTGAAACATGGGATACTTTCATAAACCATTCTGGTTCATAGGCACCAATTGGCATGAGTGCAATATCAATTGAAAAACGTTTGCCGATTTCTTTAAAACCTTTGAAATAACCGCTATCACCGCAAAAATAAATGGTTTCTGAAGTAATCTTATTATCGATAATCCATCCTCCCCAGTGAGAGGTATTCATATCAAATAAGGATCTTCTCGTCCAGTGCTGGGCAGGTACGAAGTGAAAAGCGACTTCATCAATTGTTATACTGTCCCACCAGCTGTATTCTTTTACATTGGTGAATTTTTTACGAGTAAATAATTTTTTTAATCCAATTGGCACAAGGTATAAAACATCATTATTCAGTTGACGAAGAGATGAAAAGTCTAAATGGTCATAATGGCCGTGTGAAATAAGAACAATATCAATTTTAGGTAGTTCATCTAAAGCGAGACCTGGCTGTGTAAGTCTTGGAACTAGCTTTAATTTATTTGCCCATACTGGATCTGTTAAAATGTTTAAGCCGTTCATTTGAATTAGAAAAGTAGAGTGACCGATCCATGTGACAGTCGTTTTTTTAAAGTTATTTTGCAGAAATTTACTTTGTTTAACAGGTGATTGTTCTACTAGAAAAGAAAAATCTTTTTTGTTTTGTTTTCTCTCTTTACGCCAGCGTAAGAAGGAGTGAATTGATTTTTTTGTACTCACATTATCCATATTTTCATAGCGCTTTGCCATGAACATCACCTCTTTTAAAATCGTTGTAGTTGTATTGTACCGAAATGTTGTAAAGGGAAACAGTGTGTAAAATGGATTAATGTTTAAGGAATTGTAAAAAAATTGATAATTACCTTTACAAAATTTAACCCGATTGGTGAGGGCTAATAATCAGCGGAGGATGAAAAACCCCCACTGATTAAAGTTTCACTTTAAAATGGATTCTTGTTTGTAAATAAAGTATAGAGAAATAATAGTAGTTAACAATAGAACTTTTGTCTAGTAATTCGCTTAATAATAAGAAGTAACATACGTAAAATCGTACGATTTCGTGAACAAATGAAGTAAACAATTTTCTCATAGTGTTTACTTAGGTTATGATATACATAACCTACATAAATTAAGGGAAGAGAAAAGAGGTTTAATAATGAAGCGTTATCAAAAGTTAATTGGTCTTATGGTTGTTTTTTGTCTTTTTGTACTAGCTGGATGCAGTGGCTCAGGATCGAAACTCCGTAAACCATTAAACTGGGATTTAGAAACTTTCCAATTCACAAACCAAGAAGGAAAGCAGTTTGGTACAAAAGATTTAAAAGGAAAAGTATGGGTTGCAGATTTCATGTTTACAAACTGTCAAACAGTTTGCCCACCAATGACTGCTAATATGGCGAAATTACAGAAGATGGCGAAGGAAGAGAAGTTAGACGTTCAGTTTGTATCGTTTAGCGTAGATCCTGACCTAGATAAACCGGAAAATTTGAAAGCATTCATTCAAAAGTTCACAGAAGATACAAGTAACTGGAACTTATTAACAGGATATTCTTTGGAGGATATTACAAAATTTTCAAAAGATAATTTCCAATCGCTTGTAGATAAACCAGAGAATGGGCAAGTTATTCATGGAACATCATTTTTCTTAGTCGATCAAAATGGAAAAGTAATGAAAAAATATAGTGGTATTAGTAATACGCCATACGAAGATATTATACGTGATATGAAGCGATTAGTGGATTAAAAAGAAGGGTGCTTAGCACCCTTCTTTTTTGTCTTTTAGTCTATGGATAATATATCATGTTGTTGCGGAAGTTTTGGTGCACGAATTTCTAACACACCGTTTTGATAAGAAGCTTTCGCTGTTTTTTTATTAATTAAATATGGTAACTTAATAATTCTTGACGCTTCTGAACTGGAACGTTCTCGGCGATAATAGTTATGAGATGTTTGTTCTTCTGTCTCTTCAAGTATATCTTCTTTCACAGAGACTTTTAAGTATTCGCTTTGTATTTCAATTTGAATTTGTTCTTTTTGAATACCTGGTAGTTCGGCTGTAACGACGAGTTCGTCACCAACTTCGTATAAATCTACAGGGAATGTTAATAAACGGTTTCCTTTTTGGAAAAAATGATTTAAATCAGCAATTACATTACGAAGAGGTGTTTGTTCGAAAAAATCATCAATTTGCTTTAAATAATTACGAACAGGTGGGCGAGAAGAATCTTTTTTTTCTTCACTCATGGTATTACCTCCTAGAAATCAATTTGCAATATCATATGACAAAAGCGGAGAAAGGTGTGTGCCTAGTTTTCATGTTTTCATAAAAAATTGTTAAAAATGTGAAATGGAGTGATTTTTTTATAGTTTTTGGTCGCCATATTCAGTTGATTATGCTAGTATAAATAAGGTTGATATAGTAGTATAGAGACAGAATGAAAACCGAAAGAGGGTAAGAAGTATGTGTGGTTTTGTAGGATGTTTATGTGAAAACCCTAGAGGGTTTTCAGAAACAGAAAAACATCAATTTGAAAATATGAACACGATGATTTTCCACCGTGGTCCAGATGACGAAGGATATTTTCGTGATGAACATGTACAATTTGGCTTCCGCCGTTTAAGTATCATTGACTTAGAGGCAGGACATCAGCCACTAACTTATGAAAATGATCGATATGTAATTATTTTTAATGGTGAAATTTATAACTATGTAGAATTACGTGAAATGTTACTTGAAAAAGGTGCAACTTTTGCAACACAATCTGATACAGAGGTTATCATTGCATTGTATGCACATATGAAAGAAAAATGTGTAGACTACCTTCGTGGTATGTTTGCATTTATGATTTGGGATCGTGAAGAAAAGAAACTTTTCGGTGCACGTGACCACTTTGGTATTAAACCTTTATACATCGCACAACAAGGTGATACTACATTCTTCGCATCTGAGAAGAAAAGTATTATGCATGTAATGGAAGATAAAGGGGTAAACCCAACTTCATTACAACATTACTTTACGTACCAATATGGTCCAGAGCCAGAAACATTAACAATTGATGTTAATAAAATTGAGCCTGGTCATTACTTCGTAAAAGAAATCGGAAAAGAGATGGAAATTCATCGCTACTGGAAACCTTATTTCAATGCTTCAAGTGCAACGAAAGAGGAGCATATCCAAGCGATTCGTGATGTATTATATGATTCTGTAAAAGTGCATATGCGTAGTGATGTACCAGTAGGTTCTTTCTTATCTGGTGGTATCGATTCATCGATTATTGCTTCTATCGCAAGAGAAATGAATCCAAATCTTTTAACGTTCTCTGTTGGCTTTGAGCAACGCGGTTTCAGTGAAGTTGATGTTGCGAAAGAAACTGCTGAGAAATTAGGAGTTAAAAACCATAACGTATTCATTTCAGCGCAAGAATTTATGGATGAGTTCCCAAAAATTATTTGGCATATGGATGATCCTTTAGCGGATCCAGCAGCTGTACCATTGTATTTCGTTGCTAAAGAAGCGCGTAAACATGTAACGGTTGTACTTTCGGGTGAAGGTGCGGACGAGCTGTTTGGCGGCTATAACATTTATCGCGAGCCAAACTCTTTAAAAATGTTCTCTTACATTCCTAGCCCAGGAAAGAGCGTTCTAAAGGCACTAAGTGGTGCCCTTAAAGAAGGATTTAAAGGGAAAAGCTTCTTAGAGCGTGGATGTACGTCAATTGAAGAGCGTTACTATGGAAATGCGAAAATCTTCCGTGAAGAAGAGAAAGCTGAATTAATGAAGTATTACGATGAAAGTGTTAACTATATGGATATCACGAAACCATTGTATAACGAAATTAAAGATTATGATGATGTAAGTAAAATGCAGTACATTGACATGTTCACATGGTTACGCGGCGATATTTTATTAAAAGCGGATAAAATGACGATGGCAAATTCATTAGAACTTCGTGTACCGTTCTTAGATAAAGAAGTATTTGATGTTGCATCTAAAATTCCGACAGAATTTAAAATTGCAAACGGAACAACGAAAGCTATTTTACGTGAAGCGGCACGTGGAATTGTTCCAGATCACGTATTAGATCGTAAAAAGCTTGGATTCCCAGTACCAATTCGTCACTGGTTAAAAGATGAAATGCACGATTGGGCTGTAAATATTATTAACGAAAGCAAAACTGAGCATTTAATCGACAAACAGTATGTATTAAACTTACTGGAAGCACATTGTGCAGATAAAGGCGATTATAGCCGTAAAATTTGGACTGTACTTGCGTTTATGGTATGGCATCAAATTTATGTTGAGCATAAATACGATACGAATAAATTCCATGAAGAAACAAAACGTGCGTATAGCTTAGTTTAATTAGAAAAACCTTAAGATCGCATTTGGTCTTAAGGTTTTTTTCATAAATAGCACTTTTAATTGATACAATAATAGTAAAAGGATGTACAACATATGATTACGTTTGAGAAAGTAAATATAGAAAATGAAAGCGTTGTTAAAGAAATGTTTCGCTCGCACAGTTTAAGTGTGGAAAAGGTTCAGTACTGTGTAAAAGTTGATGATACATATATCGGTGTAATAGATTATAGTGTCCAAGAAGAGAGTGCTATTTTATCTCAGCTAATTATCCATTTTGATTATCAAGGTTATGGATATGGAACGAATACGTATTTTACATTTGAAGAAATGATGAAACATAGAAATGTGAAAGAGATAAAAGTATTACAAGAGAAATTAACAGAACGAGCTAAGTCTTTCATAGAGGGATCTGGTTTTATTGAGGAAAATGGAGTATATATAAAGCAAATGTAACGAATATTTATTACGTGATGAAATGAATAAAAGGCAGGTGAACGTATGACAATGACTTCTGGGCTTGTATTAGTTGGAGGGTGTTTTATAGTAGCGGAACTATGCCAGATGTTTATTCGAAAAAGAATGTATAAGAAGAGAAGACCGTATGAATTACAATTTATCCCCGTGTTTTTAATTTTGTTTTGTATGCTATTTGTATTACAAAACATAACTCATTTTCCACCTCTTTTGAACATCTTTTTGAAGTTTGGTTTGCTATATAGCGGCGTTGGGATAGTTCTTTTATTTATTTTATTTTGCATACGTTACATCCACTATCAATCGTACATATTCATTTTAAATTGGTTAAAGCAAAGCGATAAAAACCGCCTTACATAAGGCGGTTTTTATTTGTATTTGTAACGGAACTTGTACAAGTAACATAAAATAGGACGAGTAGAAATATAAGCTTATTACATTAAAGAAAGGAACGAAAAAGTTATATGAAGCTGGTTATAGATGCAGGGCACGGTGGATATGATTCGGGGGCTGTTGGTAATGGTTTAGTGGAAAAAGAGTTAACACTTCAAATTGCTAGACGTGTTCGAGATATTTTAACTGCAAATTACCCAATTACTATTAAAATGACACGTGATAGTGATGTGTTTATCTCTTTATCAGAACGTGCTAATATTGCTAATTCCTATGGCGCAGACTATTTTATCTCATTTCATATTAATAGTGGTGGTGGCACTGGTTTTGAAAGTTATATACACAATGCGTTATCTAATAGTAGTTCGGCATATGCCAAGCAACAAAAAATTCATGCGGCAGTTAATCCTGTATTAACAAAATACGGCCTTCGTGATCGAGGAGCCAAAAAAGTAAATTATGCAGTACTTAGAGAGACTGCAATGGATGCAGTATTAACAGAAACTGCTTTTATTGATACAACGTTTGATGCGAATTTATTGAAAAATCCACAATTTATTGAAGATCTAAGTCAAGCATATGCAAACGGAATAGCAGCTGCTTTGGGAGTAGCTCCAAATCCGAATCCTCCAAATCCACAACCCCAAACCCACAGCCGACACCACAAACGAAGGGGATTGCTTATATCCTTGGGAAAAATGTAAATTTAAGAAGTGGTTCATCAACGTCTTCTTCAGTTATTCGTCAACTAAATTCGCCAGAATCTTATGTCGTATATTAGGAAAGTAACGGATGGTTAGATTTAGGGAATGGACAATGGGTGTATAATGACCCATCATATATTAAATATAATCAATATTGAAAGTGAAATTGAGTAATCATCCATCTTATTAGTGAGATGATAAGATGGAGGGTTTTGTATGTAGTATGGTCCGGAATAACAATTCCTTTTTTATTTAATTAAATACAGAAAATTCCTTCTTTTGATTGCGTATAAGTTGTACAATAAAACCAATCATGGAATAAAGGAGTGGGAATGAATGAAAGCTACTCATAAAGATTGGATTTTGTTTAACGGGAGAATTGTAAATACGAAGGAAGAACAGCCAATGGTTGCGTTAGAAGAGCGAGGGCTCCAATTTGGTGATGGGATATATGAGGTATTCAGGCTATACGATGGGAAGCCTCATTTATTAGACTTACATTTGGAACGCTTTTTTAAATCTATGAAGGAAATTAAAATTGTTCCACCTTTTACAAAGGAAGAGCTAGTCGAGGAACTTCATCAAATGATTGAAAAAAATCAATTTCAAGAGGATGGGAATGTGTACCTTCAAATATCACGAGGGGCTCAAGTACGAAATCATGTGTATGAACAAGATCTACAACCGACATATTTTGCGAATATCGTTTCGTTTCCAAGACCAATTGCTACAATGGAAACAGGAATAAAAGTAACGGTGGAAGAGGATATACGGTGGAAGTTTTGTCATATAAAATCTTTAAACCTTCTTCCTAATATTATGATTAAAAATAAAATAAACGAGCAAGGGTATCAAGAAGCGATATTAGTACGTGATGGAATTGTAACAGAAGGGTGTCATTCGAATTTCTTTATGGTGAAAAATAATAAGTTGATTACACATCCGGCTGATAATTTCATTCTACATGGTATTACTCGTTACTATGTTATTACATTAGCGAAAGTTTTACATATTGAAGTAGAAGAGCGTGAATTCTCATTACAAGAAGTATACGAGGCTGACGAATGCTTCTTTACAGCGACACCTCTTGAGATATTCCCGGTTGTTCAAATTGGTGATGAGCAGTTTGGAAGTGGAGAGAGAGGTAATATTACAAAAAAATTACAAGCAGCTTATGAAGAAAGCATTGTCTCTTTTAAAGTAACAAATTAAGTATTAGGAAAAGAAGCTGGTATTCTTCCAGCTTTTTTTCATGATATAATTCAAGTGTAGGACAAGTTTTGAAAACGCTGTAAAAGGGGATTTAATATATGAATTATGAAGATTTTAAGGAAGTAATTCACGGAAGACGTAGTGTTAGAAAGTTTACAGAACAAGAAGTAGCTATTAGTGATATAAAAGAAATTATTGATTGTGCTAGATATGCACCAAGTGATACTAACTCGCAGACGTGGGAGTTCTTGGTCATCATGAATCGAGATAAAATTAAAGAGATTGAACAAATGACATGGGATTCGTTACATAAACTTGCGGCAAAAGCGACAGAAAGTGGAGAAGAAAAAGCAGGTAAATTATTAACACGTTCATTTGGACCTTATGCAACTGCCTTTTCTGAAGCGCCAGTATTAATCGTATGCTTGGCAACACCATACGAGTCAAAGTTTCGTGAAAAGATATTTGATCCAATTGCTTTCGTTCCTGATTCAGTGTGGGAAGAGGAAGGGATTAAGAGTAGCTGTCTAGCAGCACAAAATTTAATGTTGGCTGCACATGCGAGGGGACTTGGTACTTGTCCAATGACAGGACCTGTATTATTAGCTCAAGATGGACTGCGACAATATTTACAAATTGAGCCTGAAAAACAAATTAATATGGTAATTTCACTTGGTTATCCGAAAGATAAGCCGAAGAAACTTTCGCGAAAAGAAGTAGATGCGATTACAACATTTATTTTTTAAATGCTACGTAGAAAAGACATTGAAAGAACAATGTCTTTTTATTTTGAACGGATATTTTTCTGGTGAATTGGGCTAAAATGATGGATAAGATGGAATTTCTATTTATTTCTTAAAAAAAAATAATGTTCTTAAAATGAAAGTATGGTACAGTAATCGTGAGCAAGCTAATATTTGTTCATGAAAGTGTTAAAAACTTTTTTTAAAATCAAGAAGTTATTTTTGTATAATAAATTATAACGAAATAACAGGGGGGATGAATTTTGAAGAAATTCATAATCGCTGGATTGTCTGTATTGTTATTAGTAGGCTGTGGTGCTCCAAAGGAAAAAGAGGATGCACAGTCAAATCAGGAAGAACAAGTTGTAAATGCAAGTGATGAGAATATGGTCGTATTTCCAGAAGGCGCAATTCCAGTTGGAGAAGGAAAAGTAAAAGTAATTACACCAGATGGTACTTCTGAAAATGGCAATATACCAACTGTATTCATAAAAAAGGATACTTTAATTCAGCAAGTTGAATTAGAACTTTCTAATTTTCAAAATGATAAAGAAACATTTGTATTTGTAGATCAAATGTTTGCAGATAAACATCAAGTTACTAGTACAACACAGACAACAGTACAATTAAAAGAAAAGATGCTTGAGACAGGTAGTCATACGATTACCGCAGTTCAGTTTGAAAACAATGACCCGAAAGGAAAAGTCATTAGCTTTAATCAAGCGACGTTTGAAACGAAGCCTGCGTCTTAATATGGATAAAAAGTACATTACTTAAAGTGGTAGTGTACTTTTTAGTTTATAACGATTCCCGGTAAATTATTGAAGTATACTCGTGTATTACGTCGTAGAGAATAATCGGCTTCTCTTCCCAGTACGAATGATAGTAAAATATTATTTGCTATAACTGCATGGGAAGAGGGAAGTAATGTGAAGATATTAATTTGAATCATTTTACTTTGTATCCCTGTATCAATAGCCTGGTTTATTATACAAGAACTTGTTCAGGTAATGTTGAAGACCTACTAATGGGAAATACATGTTTTATAATTGTTTTTATTTTTTATGAGAAATTAGGATTGAAATAAATTCCCATAAGAAAGATGTAGGATTTTAGTTAAAAATGTCGAATGAAATATATAATGTCGTAATAACATATTTTCTATTGTTTATTGTGAAACAAAAGAAGGGGAGATATCAGTAATGAAGCGAGCGCTTGTAAACATTGATTATACATATGATTTCGTAGCTGAAAAAGGTGCTTTAACTTGTGGAAAACCAGGTCAAGAAATTGAACGAGAACTTGTTAATATAACGAAGCAATTCATCGAAAATGGAGATTACGTAGTATTTGCAATCGATAAACATGAAGAAAATGATGTATATCATCCTGAAGCGAAATTGTTTCCACCACATAATATAAAGGATACAAATGGAAGAGGCTTATTTGGTGAAATACAAGATATATATGAAAAATATAAAACCGCAGAGAATGTATACTATATGGACAAAACACGTTACAGTGCTTTTGCAGGAACGGATTTAGAGATGAAGCTAAGAGAAAGAGGAATAGAGGAAGTACATCTTGTAGGTGTATGTACAGACATTTGCGTTCTTCATACAGCAGTAGATGCTTATAATAAAGGGTTCCAAATTGTTGTTTATGAAAAGGCAGTAGCATCATTTAATGAACAAGGACATGCATTTGCACTTGGACATTTTAAGTCTTGTTTAAATGCAGAAGTGAAGTAAAAAAGAGGCCTGTAAAAAGGTCTCTTTTTGACGTTTAAATAGAGACGACTTGTTGCTGAATTAGTTTCTTTATGAACGGACTAATGTTTTCTGGTAGTTGGTTTAAATCAAAAGTTTGATAAGTGGCGTTTTAAAATAAAGTCGTAATGTTTATAAAAAATTCCACTGTTATCTCCTTTAAGGGGATTAAAAAGGGTATATTTATAGTAAAAAGGAAAAGGACATCTGAAATTGAAAGATTGATTAAGGAACCGTGAATTAAAGTGGCATATTATTGAAGATAAACTGGGAATGAAAATCAAAATCAAAATACATAAGCTAAGAAAGTGATATTTAAAATCAGGATAACAGATGTTCCTAGAAAAAATTTGAGATGATTAAAAAGAATTAACAATAAATCAGCTCTGTATGAAATTTTCATTTTTAAGGAAGTGGACGGATGAGTTTATTAACTTTTACTGAGGAATTTTTTAATTATGTAAGGGAGTTTTTGCTTTTAAGATTTATATTATTTGCTTTGATTCTTATGATTTTTTCTTTTGTCATAAACCGTATTATTGATTGGTTTTTTAGGAAGTCAAGCTTTTTGGATGAAGAAGTAGAACAGACGATTCAAAGTGTAATTCGATCAATTGTTAGATATGGAATTGTAGTCAGCCTTATTATTTATCTAATTAGTCAATTTGTAGATATAAAAGGTATTCTTGCGGGTGCAGGGATTGCCGGAGTTGTCATCGGTTTTGCTGCACAACAGATGCTAAAAGATGTTATATTAGGGTTCGCAAGATTAACGGACAAAGAGTTTCGCGTCGGCGATTTTGTTACTTTTAACGGAACAAGTTCAGGAACTATTGAGGAAATCAGTATTCGCTTTATGCAAATTCGTGAATGGTCAGGAAAACTTCTTACCATCCCACATGGAGAGATTAGAACGATACAAAATTTTAATAAAGGCTGGATGCGGGTTATTGAACGGATTACGGTAAGTTATCAGGAAGATCCTACAAGAATAAAGGAATTGTTAGAAGAAGTATGTGTTAACTGCAATGAAAAATTGGGACAAAGCCTACATAGAGTAGGGAATGAGGCTGTTGAACCATTTAAATATATTGGTGTTACAGACTTAAATCCAAACCTTAAATATGTTGGGTACGAATTTTGTATTATAGGTTTGATTAAACCTGAAGATTACTTTGAAACTTCCAGGCAAGTAAGGTTTGAACTAATGTCTTTATTCCATAAGAATCAAGTGCAAATGCCAGCAGCGAACATGTACGTTCATACCGAAAAATTACAGGGAATCCATGGGAATCAGCTTCACCAGACTGGTAAAGAAAACTAGTTGGTTGGAGATCCTAGGTCAATTCATGAAGCGTGATTAGAAATTAAGGGTACAATTCGGGTTTTTAGGCCGATAGATTTCGATGAGCTTTAGGGGGCATAATACCTCCCGAAAAATTGACCTCAGCACTTGGGCACAATTCTGCAACAAGAATTGTGCTCTTTTGTTATTTGTAGAATTTAGAAATTTCTTAATGTTATAATGGTAGTTGGTGATGAGAATGAACTTTGACGAAAAAGATATGCAACGTTTAGAAGCATTAAAAAAAATTGCTGAATTACTAAATGAAGCAACAAATTTGCAGGAAATGTTAGAAAAAGTTTTACATACATTATTACAAGTTATGAATTTACAAACAGGGTGGATATTTTTTATTGATGAAAAAGGGACACATCGTATGCTTGTAGACCAAAACTTACCGCCAGCTCTTACGTGGCAAGAAAAAAAGCCGATGTGTGAAGGTGACTGTTGGTGCGTAGAACGTTTTGTGAATAGGAGATTGGAAAAAGCGACAAATATTATTGAATGTAAACGTATTGAAGATGCGATTGAATGTAATTGGGGTGAGACAGAAGACATTACACACCACGCGACAATTCCTTTACGTTCTGGATCAGAGAAATTCGGTCTATTAAATGTGGCCTCGCCTCATAAAACACATTTTTCAGAGGAAGAATTAGCGTTATTAGAATCGATCGCATTTCAAATTGGAACAACGATACAACGTATTCAGTTAGTTGAGAAAGAACGAAAATATGTAGTTGTAGCTGAAAGAAATCGGCTTGCACGTGACCTACATGACTCAGTTAAACAATTGCTATTTTCTATTATGCTAACAGCTAAAGGCACTCTTAATATGACGAAAGATGGAGAGCTTCAGGAGATGTTGAGTTATATTGGAGAATTATCGCAAGAAGCATTACAAGAGATGACGTTATTAATTTGGCAATTACGTCCTGAAGGGTTAGAAAAAGGTTTAGTAGAAGCGATTCAAAATTATGGAAAGCTATTAGGAATTCAAGTGGAAGTTCGAATTGATGGGATGGTTTCAATTGGAGATGAAATAGAAGAAGTTTTATGGCGTATTAGTCAAGAAGCGCTACATAATTGTAAAAAACATGCTTCATGTGAAAAAATATGTGTTCATTTAAAAGTAGAAAATAATAATTTATATTTTTACATAGAAGATGATGGAATCGGATTTGTGCAGGAACAAGTAAGAGAGTCAGCACTTGGCTTGAAAAATATGAGGGAACGCATTCAGTTAATGAGAGGATCATTTCGAATAAAAACAGAGCCGGAAAAGGGGACGAAAATAGAAATTCAATTACCGGTTTGAAAGGGAGAAGTCTGGTGAAGATTAAATTGCTACTAGTAGAAGATCATCATATCGTTCGAAGGGGACTCGTATTTTTTTTGAAATCGAGAGAGGAATTTGAAATAATTGGAGAAGCAGAAAATGGTGAAGAGGCACTAATATTTGTTCAAAAAGAAAAGCCAGATCTAGTATTAATGGATTTATCAATGCCTAAAATGGACGGTATTGAAGCGACAAAACGTATAAAACAATATGATAAGACAATAAAAATTCTTATGTTAAGTAGTTTTTCAGAACAAGATTATGTTTTACCAGCATTAGAAGCTGGGGCAGATGGTTATCAATTAAAAGAAGTGCAGCCAGAGCAACTTGTTGCGTCAATTATTGCGGTATATCAAGGGAATACGAATTTTCATCCGAAAGTAACACCTGCGCTATTAGGACGTCCGGCAGTCAAGAAAGAAAAAGAGAATCCTTTTTCGATGTTAACGAAAAGGGAGCAAGAAGTACTTCGTGAAATTGCGAAAGGAAGAAGTAACAAGGAGATTGCTGCAGAGCTTCATATTACAGAACAGACTGTGAAAACACATGTTTCTAACGTATTGGCTAAATTGGAAGTAGATGACCGCACACAAGCTGCTTTATATGCGGTGAAACATGGAGCTAATTAGGAGGGACATATGAAAGAAAAGGCTGTGCTACAGAGTTATATGTCAAGTTTAGTTGAGGCTAGTTATTTTAATGGTACAGTACTTATTGCAAAGAATGATGAAATATTATTAAGCGAAGCATTTGGAACAGCGAATTTCACATATAATATTCCTCATACTATTGATACAAAATTTCGAATTGGATCATTAACAAAAGCGTTTACTTGTACAGCAATATTACAACTAGAGGAACGAGGTTTACTTTCAGTAGTAGATTCGATTACAAAATATATAAAGGGTTTCTCTTATGGAGAGGATGTTTCAATTCACCACCTTTTAACTCACACATCGGGTATTTCAAATTTTACAAGTTGGCCTAATTATTGGTCGGATATGATGAGGAAGCCTATATCTAAAGAAGACATGGTGCAACTATTAAAGACGTATCCATTAGAGTTTAAACCAGGTGAGAAATATAGTTATACAAACTCTGGTTATATTTTATTAACAATAATAATTGAGAAGATTACTGGTTTATCATATAAAGAATATATACATAAATATATATGTCAACCACTTCAAATGCATAATACCGGATGTGAGGATGAGAGTAGAGAGATAGTAAAGTCTTTATCAACAGGATATACGATATATGGAGATGTAATTCAAACTGAATATATTGATATGTCTATCCCGTTAGGGGCATACGGAATGTATTCGACAGTTAAAGATTTATTTAAATGGCATAAAGCGTTGCGACGTAGTGAGGTGATTTCAGATGCTTCACGTCAAAAAATGTTTACTGCATATTTGAATCATTATGGTTATGGTTGGGCAATTACACAAGAGCGAGAAGGAAATACTTCCGCTAGCCATTTTGGTGATATAAATGGTTTTGTGAATTATATGATTCGATATGAAAAAGATAATATTTGTATTATTGTACTAAGTAATATAAATATTACACCAGTCATAGAGATTGCAAAAAATATAGCTGAAATTATAAATGGGGAAGAGGTTCAGATGCCTCTACCTATAAAGAAGTTTGAGCGGAATTTTGCAAACAAGTTAGAATGTGTGGGGAAGTATGTAACAGAAAACAATGAAGTAATTCAAATTATAGAAACGAAAAATAAACTCTATGTTATAGTTCCGAAACGTTATGGTGTATTGTATAAACTTGAGCTTCACTTCTGTTCTTTGCGAGATGAATTTGCAACATTCCGAACGACATACGTAGATGAAAAGATAGAAATAAATACAAAAACAGGATTATTACGTTACAAAGATGTTATGGGAAAATGTATAAAAGCTAATAAAATAAGTAGTGATTCCAAATAAAGGTTTTTCTTCTTTCGATTATTAGGTACAATATAGCTACTATGGAAGGGGAAGATACGTTATGCCTGGTATAAAAAGTGGGATTGGAAAGATTCAGGCTTCGTTAAATGGTTTATCACCGAAATTGCGAAGTATTGCCGAACATATTTTGAAACATCCACAAGATGTTGTACATAAATCTATTACGGAATTAGCTGAGGTTACGAATAGTTCAGAAGCAACGATATTTCGATTATGCAAACACCTTGGTTTTCAAGGATTTCAAGATTTAAAGATTTAAAGATTTAAAGATCACATTAGCTCGTGAGATTGTACATACACCGATGCAAAATATTCATGAGGAAGTATCGGTAGAAGATAATATGGTCACTGTTGCTAAAAAAGTTTTTCATTCATATATTACAAGGCTACAAGATACATTACATTTATTAAATGATAACGCACTGGAACAAGCAGTAAGTGAGCTGAATGAAGCGAAACGAATTGAGTTTTATGGAAATGGTGGATCTGGTATTATTGCGATGGATGCTTACCATAAGTTTATGAGAACAGGTATTTCTTGTATTGCTCATACGGATTCTCATTTTCAAATTATGGGGGCGGGCTTGCTGACAAAAGAAGCAGTTGTCATTGCAATTTCTCATTCGGGCAGTAATAAAGGATTACTTGAAGCGTTAGAAGTAGCAAAAACAAAAGGAGCACGTATTATTGCGATTACGAGCTATCAAAAGTCGGCATTAAGTCAACTTGCTGAAATAACGTTATATACTTCGACGCGTGAGACGGAGTTCCGTACAGAAGCGAGCTCATCACGATTAGCACAGTTAAGTTTATTAGATACTTTGTATGTGGGATTGTCGTTGCAGCGACAAGAGGAAACACTGCAAAATTTACAAAGCATACGTGAAACAATTTCGATGAAGCGAATATAAAAAGATCTTCAAATGAAGAGCTTTTTATATTGGTGAATAGTCAGTTGATATATCCTCTAGATCTACTTGTAATAATTGCACGTAGAAATATGCCACATGTTTATCTATAGCTTTTCCTTTAATTTTATCGGTGATATCACATCACAATTAATCTAAGAAAAGTAAATACCCCAAGATGAACTACAAAAAATTTATTTAAAATATTTTTCTTATAGTCATAATCTCCCATCTTTAAAACCATTCATTTTTTCTAACCTTTATATACTTCGCATTTAAAATCAAAAGAATAGCCTGCTAAATCCCAATGTGGATATGATAAAATTCTGAATGGAAATTTCAGTTTTTTTCTTTAAATACATCAAAAACGACTTATGTAATAATTCAAATATTGTTCAATATTTCAAAATGCATCTATAAAATTACATGTTATGATGAACATGTAATGATGATTGAACACTTAAATTTGGTACAATAATTAGCCAAAACAGTGAGGGCAGGAGTTGTGAGATGAACTCATTAAAACTCTAAAACACTAAAGGGGAGATCACATATGAAAGCAGTAGTGGTTAATAAAAACAGCAAAGCAAACATTGAAGTTATTGAAAAAGAATTACGTCCGTTACGCTCAGGTGAAGCGTTAGTAGATGTAGAGTATTGTGGAGTTTGCCACACTGACTTACACGTTGCGAATCATGATTTTGGTAACACGGATGGCCGCATCCTTGGTCATGAGGGTGTAGGTATTGTTACTAAAATTGCTGATGATGTTACTTCACTTAAGGTTGGTGACCGTGTAAGTATTGCATGGATGTTCCAATCTTGTGGACGTTGTGAATATTGTGTAACTGGTAGAGAAACATTCTGTCGTGAAGTTAAGAATGCTGGTTATACAGTAGATGGTGGTATGGCTGAACAATGTATTGTTACAGCTGATTATGCGGTGAAAGTACCAGAGGGATTAGATCCTGCTCAAGCATCATCAATTACATGTGCAGGTGTAACTACATATAAAGCTATTAAAGTATCAGACATTAAACCTGGTCAGCCTATTGTAATCTATGGTTGTGGTGGATTAGGTAACTTAGCTATCCAATATGCTAAGAACGTATTTGGTGCAAAGGTAATTGCAGTAGATATCAATGACGATAAATTAGCCTTAGCAAAAGAGGTTGGTGCTGATATGACTATCAATCCAATTTCTCAAGGTTCTGCTGATAAGATTGTTCAAGAGGAGTTTGGTGGTGCTTATGCTGCTGTAGTAACAGCCGTTTCTAAAGTAGCATTCAACTCAGCAGTTGATGCAGTACGTGCTTGTGGTAAAGTCGTTGCAGTAGGTTTACCAGTAGAAACTATGGATTTAAACATTCCGCGACTTGTACTAGATGGAATTGAAGTAGTTGGTTCTCTAGTGGGTACTCGTAAGGACTTAGAAGAGGCATTTATGTTCGGTGCAGAAGGAAAAGTAGTGCCGGTTGTTCAAACTTGTTCTCTTGATAAAGTACAAAATGTATTCGAAGAAATGGAACAAGGTAGAATTCAAGGACGTATGGTAATCGATTTTAAACAGCACAATAGTGATTGCAAATAATTCACTTTAAATATAAAAAGCATGAGTCTAGCAAAGGATATTTAAAAAAGTTAGACGGCATAAAGAAGATGATCCCTGTATTCAATAGGGATCATCTTCTTTATATTCCACTAATATCAGTGCTGAATAATGATTAAAGGTTCAATTTATTTGCAAACGAAAAAGAATCTTTATTTTTAACAAATTTTTTATGATCTGGAACGGAGTGAATTGCTACCGCTTGCGAATCTCTTGCTTTCAGTGCATCTTGAATTCCGATTGTCATAAGCTTAATAAATAGAATAGTAATAAAGAATGAAACGAGAGTATAAAAAATAATCCACCATGAAAGATTCATTTCATAACGATTTAATCCAATAAGGCCTGCCCAATCATTAGATAGAGAAACAGGTTTGAGCACTCCGTCATAGAGTTCCCGCATTTGTATCCCGCCAATTACAATGTCAAGCAACGCTAAATGGATAACGAGTATGAGTGTTTGAACGATATGTTCCATAAATAACACAAATAAGCGATCAAGTAATAAGACTCGTAAGTGTTTTTTGATAATATGAAAACGGCTAGCCCCCAGTAATTGTGAACTTAAAATGTAATCTCGTTTCATAAATTCATCAACCTCTGAGGATATATATAAAGAAAGTGTAGGCAGAGCGACGAAAATAAGTACGAGTACTTGATAAAACGCAAATGAAATATTTGGATCTAATCTATCAGCATTTGATGTGATTACAATATTAACGGGCGTGATGAGTATAAATGCGATAAATAGAGTTGGGATATAATAAAAAACTTCTGAGCATGCCTGGAAAAATCTCTTGAATTTTGGAGCGTATAAACTTAAGAGGATTCCTATACATGTTCCGCATAAAATTCGAAAGAAGCTAATTGCCACAGCTAATAAGATGGTGAATTTTGCTCCTTCTACAATTTGTAAGAAAACAGACTCTCCAAAACGATCAGATCCAAAAGGCGGCATTAACGATGGCGGAAAGGGGGCCTTTCCAAGTAATTCGTTATTGTCATTGTAAAGTAACTGAGGAGGTTTTGGGATGTTATCTTTAAAGAACCAACTATAAATAAAACTGGCTGAAACAAGTATGAATAGATAAGTAAAGCCGATTAAAAATCGTTTTGATTTCCAAATAGATTTCATAATGCTGCTCCTTTCAATTGCTTTTGCCATCTATTCATCATGAATGAGATTATTTGAAAAATGGCATAAAACGGTAAAATAATCATAACAAGTATGATAAATGCAGCTGGAGGTGAAATAAACGCCTTCTTAAATAAAAATTGAATAATGCCTTCCATATTAAAAACAAATTCTAAAATGAATAAGTTAGAAAGTAAGAAAACAAAAATCGTTTTTAAATGGTGAAAGAAGTGGATAGATATATTTTTGAATAAATGGATGCATAGTATATAACTTGATGAAAGTCCTTTTCCATATGCAACCTCTACGTAATGTTTTCCATGTTCTTCTTTTATGTATAACACCATCATCCGAAACATTTGTAATGTAGGTAAGACTGCTAAAGATAAAATAGGGAGTAAATAAGCTCGATTTTCATTAAAAGAAATAATGGTGACAGGAGATTCCCCGAATTTCTGAAGTACCCATATGAAAAATATTTGCAAACAAATCATCATCATCATATCTGGGATAGCTTCTAATATGAACACAATTCGGTTTATCCATTTTTTTATATAATCTTTTGCTAAAAAATAAAAAAATGCCATACTAGATGATAGAAAGAGCGCAAGAAAAAAGGCTATAAATAATACAGTAAATGAATATAGGTAAGGTTCTAAAACCGTTGGAAATAATGGTGTCTTTTTGAAATGACCAAATTTCGGGTCTGATCCTATAACCACTAATGATTCAGGTGAGAAAACCTGTTTTAACATAGTAACGATCTGATTAAAAAAATGAGTTGGTTGAAAAGTGAATCCCTGTTGAGTGATAAATAAATAAGGTAAATTTAGTAATAGTAAGAGTGATAAAAGAATTGATGAAAGTTTTATTGTGAATTGAGATATTTTATTTAACATTAAATCCCTCCGACATCTTTTTACAACATTATACAATAAAGTTCATATTTTGTTTTGATTTTTCAGAAAAATATAAATGCTATTAGATTTTATAGTATGGAACATATATTTACAAGGTAAAAAAAGTGATAGTAGGGATCCACGCCCTATGTCCATCAAGCTAAGAAAACGAAAATTATTATCTTTAGGTGGAGGGGTTACAAAAATACGCTATTCTTTCTGTTGAATCATAGGAAAGGATGGCGTTTTTGTATGTCTATTTCTGTATCCAATGAATTACAATTATTTGCTCACGAGATTCAAAGCTTTCTATCTCCAAATATCTTACGAGATCTTGCGAGAGATGTTGTATGGAATGATGCAAGCAATTGCTGAAGGATTTGAAGTGTTAGATAAAAGTGATTTTGATTTTAATTATGAAGATGTTGCGAAAGTGTGGGCAAATGGATCAGTTATCCGTGGTTGGTTAATGGACTTAACTGAAAAAGCATTTGCAGATGACCTGAAACTTGATGGTATTAAAGGTGTAATGAACTCTTCAGGAGAAGGGAAATGGACTGTTGAAACTGTGCTTGAACTACAAGCAGCGGCACCAGTTATCGCAATGTCATTATTTATGCGCTACCGTTCTCAAGAAGATGATATATTCCATGGGAAAGTTGTTTCAGCTCTTCGTAATCAATTCGGTGGACATGAGGTTGTTAAAAAATAGGGAATGGTTTTAATGAAGAAACTTGTGCTTATGTACAAGTTTCTTTTATATTTTATCATTTTAGCCAAGAAGACTCCTTCCTCAAGGAACGCGAAGTGAGTAGGTGGGAGATGAATTGGCTTCGGACAAGGGATGGCAGGAAGCCATCTTAATTGTTCGACATACATAAAGTGTTACTTCACTACCTATCGAATGTATGTTTGTTGTATAATAGAAGCATATCGAAATGGAGGTGAAATGAATGATGATCAATAAAGCATATAAATTTCGTATCTATCCAAATAAAGCACAAGCGACCCTAATCAATAAAACGATTGGCTGTTCTCGTTTTGTATTCAATCATTTCCTATCTCTATGGGATAATGCATACAAAGAAACTGGAAAAGGTTTGACATATGGTACATGCTCTGCCAAACTTCCTGCCATGAAGAAAGAGTTTGTTTGGCTAAAAGAAGTGGATAGTATTGCGATTCAGTCGTCTGTTCGCAACCTTGCGGATGCTTATACACGATTTTTCAAAAAACAAAACAGTGCCCCGCGTTTCAAATCTAAGAAGAACAACGTGCAATCTTATACCACAAAACAAACAAATGAAAATATTGCCGTTGTAGGAAACAAAATGAAGTTGCCAAAACTAGGTCTTGTTCGATTTGCCAAAAGTCGTGAAGTAAAGGGACGTATTTTAAATGCTACGGTTAGACGGAACCCTTCTGGTAGATACTTTGTGTCATTGTTAGTTGAAACAGAAGTGCAAGAACTTCCGAAAACAAATTCTTACATTGGAATGGATGTGGGACTAAAAGATTTCGCCATTTTGTCAGATGGAACACCCTATAAAAATCCGAAGTTTTTTCGATCGTTAGAGGAGAAGTTGGCAAAAGCACAGCGTGTTCTTTCTAGAAGAATGAAAGAATCTTCTCGCTGGAATAAACAGCGAGTAAAGGTAGCTAGAATTCATGAATACATGGCAAATGCTAGAAAAGATTACTTGGACAAAATCTCGACTGAAATCATCAAAAACCACGATGTTATTGGTATAGAGGATTTGCAAGTATCGAATATGTTAAAGAATCATAAGTTAGCAAAGGCGATTAGTGAGGTATCATGGTCACAATTTCGAACCATGTTGGAATATAAAGCAAAATGGTATGGCAAACAAATCATTGTCGTATCGAAAACATTTGCTTCAAGCCAATTATGTTCTTGTTGTGGATATCAAAACAAAGACGTTAAAAATCTAAACCTACGTAAATGGGACTGCCCTTCTTGCCTGACACACCATGATAGGGATATTAACGCAAGTATCAATCTAAAGAATGAAGCGATAAGGCTTCTAACCGCAAGGACTGTGGAGCTAGCCTAATAAATTAGAGTTCGATAGAACTCTTTACTTAGGAATCCCCCACTTCTAAACGAAGTGAAAGTGGGGGTAGTTCAAAAAACATAGTTTAAGATATTCCTAATTTAAAAATACCAATCAACACACGTTTTTGGGCCGCATATGATAGCTTCAACGTTCATCGATTGAACAATGTATTCTATATTTTCGTCTTTAGCTAATAACAAAGTTGTAAAGGATTCATACATACTCATAAATGCATAATCCTTGTTTTCGTCAGTAATAATTAACTCATTATAGCTAAGGTCCCAAATATCTAAGGGGGTAGTATCATTTACCTGTAATAATCCGTTGTTATCAAGGATTGGTTCAGAGAAATATAGATTTTTTGCACCTTTAGAACCGAGGAGCTTAAGTAAAGTATTTAATAAAAATATAGACGTATGATCTTCTGTTGGATAATAAAGATCTTGTTTAAAGTTTGAATTTAGCTTTTCAGCTAAGTCCTCTCTTTTATATTCTTCTGTAAAGACACTAATGGAGGTTAACAAGGCTATAGCTAGTTCTGCGTATGAATTTAATCCACTATGAGATATAATTTCCTTCCAAGAAACGGATTTCCCATCATGAATGATTTTTTCAACACTTGGATATATGTGTTGATAGTGTCTTTTTCTCACTGACTTTTCCCACCCTGAAGGCATTTGGACAAAAGGGTGAAGCAATATCGCTGCAGATTTAAAGTTGCTTGGTAGTTGTTCTAAAATTGTTGAGTTGTCATCTAGCCAAATGTAATCCAACAAAATAAAACCTCCTCTCAAACAATGAAATATAATGAGTTCCATGTTAAGTACTACATGTTCCATTTTATACTGATTGTATCAAATATAAAGTGAAGCATCAAAGATGTCCCAACATAAAAATAAGAATAAATAAAATGAAGTTTTCATAAATAGTAAAAGGCTGATTATGTCATGAGTATAGTTAAGCGACGGTGTTACATACGAAAAGAGCGTGTTAATAAAATATGAGGTGGTCAAATGGTAAATGAGAAGGAGAACAATGAAAGAACAGACAAAAAATTATGCCTTTGTATGATTGTGAAAAATGAATCGAGGATAATGGAGAGGTGTTTAAATGCAACAAAATCCATTGTAGACTTTGTTTCTATTTGTGATACCGGATCGACAGATAATACACCTGAAATTATTGAGAATTGGTGTAAAGAAAGTAGGATACCAGGGACGGTCCATCATGAACCATTCAAAAACTTTGGCTATAATAGAAGTTTAGCAGTTTCGTTAGCTCAAAAAACATATTCAGAAGCAGATTATTTATTAATACTTGATGCGGACATGATTTTAGAAGTTGAATCAACTTTTGATAAAAGTAGTTTAACTGAAGATCATTATCTTACACTGCAATATGATATTCATATTAAATATTGGCTTACACGTCTTTTAAAGGCTTCTTTACCGTGGAAATCGGTAGGAGTTACTCATGAGTACTGGGATATTGATCGTTCTAAAGTTGGAGCGGATTACAATATAAGAGTAGCTAGGTTAGATACTCTTATCGTTAATGATCCTGGAGATGGTGGAAGTAAAAGTGATAAATTTGAAAGAGATGAGAGATTGTTGTTACAAGGGATAAATGATCCAGAAACGACTCCAGATTTGCACATAAGATATTTATTTTATTTAGCTCAAACTTATTATCATTTAAATCAATTTGAAGATTCGATTAAGTGGTATAAAAAAAGAGTGGAAGCAGGAGGATGGACTGAAGAGGTATTCTATTCGCTATTGCGAATAGGATTTTGTTATGAATATTTAGCGAAGGGTTCATCATACAAACAACGTGAATTAATAGATAGTGAGGAAAAAGAACATGCCAAGGAGCAAGAAGAACAATATTTAGCGTTAGCTATTTTTTATTTTCAAAAAGCATGGGAATACAGACCAACTCGAGCCGAACCTTTATACCAGCTTGCAAAATTGTATCGACTACGATCACAAAATAATATCGCTTTGATGTATGCACTACAAGGGAAAGAAATTCCTTTTCCAACAGAGGATCTTTTATTTGTAGATTACCATGTATATGATTACTTATTTGACTATGAAATTTCTATAAGTGGTTACTATATACCTCATAAAAAACATTTAGGTGCACAATCACAAAAGTATCTTGAATCGAAAAAAGAAGAGTTACCAGTGCATATAGCGAGTATGGTAGAGAATAATGCGAAATTTTATTAAATAAATTTTGGATTAAAGGAGTAGTGGAGTAATCATGGAATTAATACGATGGGCGATTGAACTAGGGGAAGCGATGCATGGTAATACGTCAGAAGAATTAATCCCACTATTAGATTATTATTACGATCGTGATCATTTAAAAGCGTATTTTATCGCAAACCTTCTATTAGACATGGATATATCGAAAGAACATCGGGAAAGAGTTGAATTAAAAAGATGCATAGCTGCTTATTATGCTGGATTGCATAAAGCATCAAAAAAATATGCAAATCAGTTGTTAGTTGAACATCCTGAAGTAGAGTTATATAAAAATAATTTAAGATTAATGGAAGCTTATTTGAATAAAGAATATGATTATTGCCTATTTATATGTCCGAATACGTATGGTAGTTTCATAGATGTTGTACGAGCTTTGAAATGGCGATTGGAGCAGGAGGGAAATACCGTTATTCTATCAGAAACAATATTAGAAAATGCAAAGAAAACGATTGTTTTCGGAGCGCATACATATGCATTTAACCCGAATGCCCTTCCGAAAGACGCAATAATTTATAATTTAGAGCAGCTATATGAAGGAAGTCCTTATGCACATCCGCTTTATTTAATATTATTAAAAGATAGGGAGATTTGGGATTACAGTAAACAAAATATAGAATGGTTAATACAAAAAGGGGTAGGAAAAGAGATTAAACATGTAGGAATGAACTACGCCCCAACTTTGGAAATAAAGAAAGATGCATTTGAAGATGAAATTTCTGAAGATATTGATATCCTGTTTATAGGTGCTCTTAATCTGAGACGGCAAGTTATTTTCGATCAATTAAAAGTAGTTGCTCCACATTTAAATATTGTTTTTAAAAATAACGCATGGGGAATTGTTAGAAATGAGTTGATTGCAAGGTCTAAAATAATATTAAATATCCATTTTTATTTATCAGGAATTCTTGAAACACCCCGGGTTTCTTATGCTGTTGCAAATAAGAAGTTTATTATTTCGGAAAATAGTAATCCAGAGGACGAGATAGAGTGGCCTGGAATTGTATTCACACCATACGAAAAAATTGTAGAAAACGTAATGAAATATATAGAATTGCCAGAAGAGCGAACAAAATTAGCTGAAAAAGCGTTTAATCATTTTGAAGCTAAAGAAAGCATACTTACACTAAATCATAAAGGTGAAAAAAACTAATTTTGTGAGGCTCATACGAAAGTATGAGTTCTTTTTTATTTCTCATACTATTTTATGAAAGTTTTTCCCTCTTTTTACTGTGTTTTGTATAGAAATTTCTGATAATATATAAGTATAACTTGAAAACAAAGGGGAGAAATAATTATGAAACTAGTCGTAATTAACGGTACACCAAGAAAATTTGGAAGAACGCGTGTTATTGCAAGATATATCGCAGAGCAATTTGAAGGGGAGTTATATGATTTAGCAGTAGAGGAATTGCCTTTATATAACGGAGAAGAATCACAACGTGAATTAGAAGCAGTAAAAAAATTAAAAGCTTTAGTGAAAGCAGCAGACGGTGTAGTACTATGTACACCAGAATATCATAATGCGATGAGCGGAGCGCTGAAAAATTCGTTAGATTACTTAAGTAGCAGTGAATTCATCCATAAACCGGTGGCATTACTAGCGGTTGCAGGAGGCGGTAAAGGAGGAATTAACGCATTAAATAGTATGCGCACTGTTGCTAGAGGTGTTTACGCAAATGCAATCCCAAAACAAGTTGTGCTTGATGGATTACATGTACAAGACGGTGAACTTGGAGAAGATGCAAAACCATTAATTCATGATTTAGTTAAAGAATTAAAAGCATATATGGGCGTATATAAAGAGGTGAAAAAACAACTAGGAGTTGAGTGATATGTCATCTCTTTATAAAGATTCTCGTTTGTATTACATTCTAGGGGCCAATAGTTTATCTGCTATTGGTTCCGGGATTGTAATGATAACGATCCCATGGTTGTTAATTAAAGAGAGTGGAGGAGAGACAACATTCGGTTATGTTTCGATCATTTCAACTCTTATTATGTTTTTATTAACACCGTTTATCGGGCAAAGTATTGATCGTTTTTCAAGAAAATCTTTATTGTTATGTAACGAAGGTATCGGGATAGCCGTTATAGGAATGATGGCTATATGGGGATTTGCTGGGCAACCTTATCATTCTATTCACTATATTCATATTTATATAGCAGGGTCATTCTACTATCTATTATTTTATCCTACAATATTTGCGTTCAACCAAGAGATATTTCAAGCAGAACATTATAAAAGTTTAAGTGGAACGATGGAAATACAAGGACAGTTAACACAAGTTATTTCAGGAGCGGCTGCTAGCTTTCTAATTGAGATCATTTCTTTGAAATGGATCTTGTTAGTAGATATGTTAACTTTTGCAGGAGCATTCTTCCTTTTCTTATGTATACCGTACGTAAAGAAAAAAGAAGTAAAAAGGAAAGTAACATTTAAGAAGCAATTGTTCGAAGGAATTCACTTTATGAAAAAACGTCCCAAGTTCTTTTGGTTTTTACTTGCGACTTATATGCCGTTTATCGGTGTCATGATGGCAAATTATTTAATCCCGGTATATATTTCAGATATACTAAAAGCCAGTGCCTCTGTATACGCAATAGAAGGTATGATGTACGGTGTCGGAGCGGTTCTTGCAGGAATAAGTATTCCAATTATGATGAAATATATAAAGACAGAAGTTTCAATCGTCATGACGATGCTCATATATGTAATTTCAATTACCGCAATGATTATTGAACCGTCCATTATGTTATTATATGGAATTGCCATTTTTCATGCAATTGGAAACGCTGGTACAAGAGTGGCGAGAAATGTATTGATGATGGAGGAAATCCCAAATGAAGTAATGGGCCGTGTAGATAGCTTATTTCGCTTAATTGGTACAGGAATACGAATTGTATTATTAATGCTTTTTACAGCCGGTGTATCTAAAGCTGGGGTAATGCTCCCGTTTTACGTATTAAGCTGTATATTGATTCTTTCATTAGGAATCGCTATTTATTATGTGCTATCACAACGTAAAGTAGGGACGAGTGTTCCTAATAAATCAATCGTTTAAAAAGTACTTCTGCCTTCCTTTCTTTTTTTATATAATAAAAAGAAAGGGAGTGCAAACTTATTTATGAACAAATGGATCTTGCTTATAATCTTATTACTACCGCCGCTATACATCATTTATATAACGTTTCGAATGAATAAAGTTGCTCGTGAAAAATTGAGTAATCACTCTCCATACGTTCTTATATTAGGTGCAAAGTTATTTGGAGATAGACCGTCTTTATCACTCCAAAACCGTTTAGGTGTAGCGTTGGAGTATTTATATTCTCATCCTGAGGTGAAAGTAATTGTTTCAGGTGGTCAAGGGGAAGATGAAGATATACCGGAAGCTCACAGTATGAGAAACTATTTAATGGTACACGGTATAGATGAGAGTCGTATTTTTATGGAAGATCGCTCTACAAATACGTATGAAAATTTAAAGTTTAGTATGGATTTATTTGATGTAAAACATGCGGTAGTTGTAAGTAATACGTATCATTTATATCGAACGAAAATAATTGCAAAGCGTTTAGGCATGAAGATGGAGGCATTAGCTGCTGAAACACCGAGACGTTCTAAGAAAAAAATGTATGTGCGTGAATATGTTGCTATTATGAAAACAGTATTATTCGACCGTTAGAGCTCAAATATGAGCTCTTTTTTTATAGAATAATGCGTATCATTTGAAAAGAGTTCCATATTCCATCAAAATAAAGGAAACAACAATAAAGGAGTTGTGTTTGTGATTCAGTTTAATCATGTGTCAAAATCGTATGAAGATGGCGCAAAAGCAGTGGATTCATTGCATATAGAAATTAAAAAGGGAGAATTTTTTGTTCTCATTGGTCCGAGTGGTTGCGGGAAAACAACGACAATGAAGATGATTAATCGTTTAATTGAAACGACGGAAGGGTCAATTTTAATCGATGGAAAAGATATTCAACAATATAATATAAACGAACTGCGTTGGAATATTGGGTATGTGTTGCAACAGATTGCTCTGTTTCCACATATGACAATTGCCGAAAATATTGCAGTTGTCCCTGAAATGAGAAAATGGAGCAAAAAGAAAATACAAGAGCGTGTCGATGAACTGCTACATATGGTTGGATTAGATCCGGATGTATATCGCGACCGTATGCCCGATGAATTGTCAGGAGGGCAAAAGCAGCGTGTTGGTGTTGTTAGGGCATTAGCTGCTAATCCCAAAATCGTTCTTATGGATGAACCATTTAGTGCGTTAGATCCATTAAGCAGGGAACAACTCCAGAAGGATATTGTACAATTGCAAAAAAAGATTCAAAAAACGATAGTGTTTGTAACTCATGATATGCAAGAGGCATTATCACTGGGTGATCGCATTTGTATTATGAGAGAAGGAAAAGTTGTTCAATTAGATACACCAGAAGGTATTATACATAATCCGAAAAATGAGTTTGTAGAGGAGTTCATTGGAAATCGCGGACGCCCTTGGTATGAGGGGAAGCATGTAGAAGATATATTGCCGCTAGACAATAGCATACGAGTAGAAGGGAATGCTTTATCTTTAAATTCTCCTTTACAAGAAGCACTAGTTCGCTTACAAGTTGAAGAGTCAGTGTCAGTTGAAGAAAACGGTGAATATGTTGGTGCGTTAACAAGCCGCCATATAGTAAATTACATAGTTGAACAAATGAAGGAGAGAGGCTAAACAGTGACTGACTTTATTCAAACGTTCCAAGAACGAAAAGTAGAATTGCTAAGTGCGTTAAGTGAGCATTTACAAATATCGCTTATTTCATTATTTTTTGCGGTAATCATTGCGGTTCCGCTTGGTATTTTATTAACGAGAAAAGAACGAATGGCTGAATTTATAATAGGGATTTCTGCTGTTATGCAGACAGTGCCATCACTTGCTTTACTTGGACTATTAATTCCATTAGTAGGAATCGGAAAACTACCAGCTATTATCGCATTAGTTGTGTATGCACTATTACCTATTCTACGAAATACATATACAGGAATACGGGAATTAGATGAATCTCTTATAGAAGCGGCGAGAGCTATAGGGATGAATAGCTGGAGAAGATTATGGAAGGTAGAGCTTCCTCTTGCATTGCCAATTATTATGGCTGGAATTCGTACAGCGATGGTCTTAATTGTCGGAACGGCTACATTAGCAGCTTTAATAGGTGCTGGTGGACTCGGTAAGCTCATACTACTCGGTATCGACCGGAATGATCATGCACTTATCATTTTAGGGGCCTTACCAGCTGCGTTACTCGCTTTATTCTTTGATATAGTACTTCGTATGCTTGAAAGTCCAAAACGCTCTCCTAAGCGTGTTATATTGACGATATGTATCGTAATCGTAGTTGTCGTTTCACCATTTCTTTGGAATACACAAAAGAAAGATATTGTTATTGCCGGTAAACTAGGATCTGAACCAGAAATTTTAATTCAAATGTATAAGCAGCTAATTGAACAGGATACAGATTTACACGTAGAATTAAAACCAGGTCTTGGGAAAACAGCATTTGTATTTGAAGCGTTAAAGTCAGGAGAAGTAGATATATACCCTGAATTTTCGGGAACAGCTTTATCTACTTTTGTGAAAGAAGAACCGAAAAGTACAAATCGTGATAAAGTATATGAACAGGCTCGCATCGGAATGGAAAAGAAGTATAATATGGTTATGTTGAAGCCGATGGAGTATAACAATACATACGCACTAGCAATGCCGAAAAAAATGGCAGATCAATATAATATAAACACAATCTCTGATTTAGGAAATATTGCACAGGATGCGAAAGCGGGATTTACATTAGAATTTGCTGATCGTGAAGATGGTTATAAAGGCATGCAAAAATTATATGATTATAAGTTTTCAAATGTTAAAACGATGGAACCGAAATTACGTTATAGTGCAATTCAATCGGGTGATGTGAACGTAATCGATGCATATTCAACTGATAGTGAATTGGAGCAATATGGACTTAAAGTACTAAAAGATGATAAAGGATTATTCCCGCCTTATCAAGGAGCACCATTATTAAGAAAAGAGACGTTACAGAAATATCCGGAACTTGAAAATGTATTGAATAAATTAGCTGGAAAGATTACAGATGAAGAAATGCGAAAAATGAATTATGAAGTAAATGTGAATGGAAAAAGTAGTGAAGAAGTAGCGAAACAATTTTTACAAAAAGAGAATTTAATCCGTTAATTTTACAAGAAATATACAATTTTATTTGTTTGAAATGACCGTTCATTACAAAATGAGCGGTTTTTTTGTGCATACTTATACATTTTTTCAAAAAAGTATTCCATTTTTCTTCATTTTCTTTTAGAATAAGTAATGTTTTCCTGAAAAAATATAAGAGAAACGTCTATTAGAGAAAAAGGTGACTTTAATAGTTGAACGAACATAACACCTAGAATGACAGATGGGGTGGTACAAATAGAAAAGAAGTTAGGATTTTTTCCGTTAATCGCATTAGTAGTTGGAACGATGGTTGGTGGTGGTGTTTTCAGTTTACCGCATGATTTAGCAGTAGGAGCAAATAGTGGTGCAACGATAATTGGTTGGTGTATTACAGCGATGGGAATGATTCCACTTGCGCTCGTATATCAAACGTTAGCAAGACATAAACCGGAGCTTGAGGGCGGAATTTATAGTTATGCACGAGCTGGATTCGGTGAATATATTGGTTTTAACAGTGCGTGGGGCTACTGGCTGGCAGGAATTTTAGGAAATGTCGCAACAATTATGTTATTGTTTAGCACATTAGGTTATTTTTTCCCAATTTTTAAAGGAGGAAATAATATTGCTTCCATCGTTGGTGCCTCCCTTTTATTATGGACACTTCATTTTCTTATTTTATTTGGAATTCGTGAAGCTTCCATTATGAATGTTATCGCAACAATTGGGAAATTAGTTCCGATACTATTATTTATTGTTGTGATGGTAACAGCATTTCGCTGGGATACATTTACACATGACTTTTGGGGAGAAGGAACAATCTCAGTTTCCTCTGTACTTGGTCAAGTGAAAAATACAATGCTTGTAACTCTTTGGGTATTCATTGGGGTTGAAGGAGCAGTTGTATTATCAGGAAGAGCTAAAAATAGCAGAGACGTTGGAAAAGCGACAGTACTTGGATTAATTTTAGTTATGTCTATTTATATTTTAATTTCTGTACTATCAATGGGAGCCATGACGAGAAATGAACTTTCTGTATTAGAAACTCCTTCAATGGGACATGTATTAGAACATGTTGTTGGACCATGGGGGGCAGTTGCGATTAACATCGGATTAGTTGCTTCACTTGTAGGCACATTAATTGGTTGGCTTTTACTTGTTTCTGAAATTTCTCACGTAGCAGGAAAAGACGGAGTGTTTCCGAAAGTCTTTACGAAAACAAATAAGAAGCAAACGCCGCATATGGCATTATGGATTTCAAATGTCGTTGCCCAAATTATATTTATAATCGTTCTGTTCTCAGAATCGACATATCAAATTATGTATTTTATTGCGTCAACATCAATTTTATTACCGTATTTATTATCAGCCCTATTTCAATTGAAATTAGTCATTACGAAAGAGCTGAAAGCTGCGAGAGTAAAAAATGGCTTGTTAGCTTTAATTGCTTCTGTATATTCTGTATGGCTAATATATGCAGCTGGTTTAAAGAATTTATTGCTTGTTTCAATCGTATATGGTATTGGGATTATTGTGTACATGTTTGCAAGAAAAGAACAAGGGAATCGTTGTTTTACAGGTAAAGAGAGATATGTTATGTGGGGAATTGTTCTTGCAGCTATCACATCACTTTATATGCTAGTGACAGGAAATATAAAAATGTAAAAGTCCTTTTAATTTAAAGGGCTTTTTTCTTTGGTTAGAGAATATTTAATACATAAGATATTCAGGAGGGATGAAAATGGAAGAAAAAGAACAGTTGTCTAGAATTATGGATTTAGCTAGTGATTTAAGGAAAGTACTAGTGCAAGAGTCTTTTTTTAATCATCATCCTGAACTACGCGGAGTGATTGAAAATTTAGCGAGTTCTGTAGAGAATTTGGCGGAGTTGCAGCAAAATAAAGATGAAAATGCCGAAGATCGATTACGGTACGTGCTTGCTAAAATGAAAATTGCTCATAATGCCATTTTACAAGAAAAAAAAGCATTTCCTTCTCATTAATATACGTTTTATTTTTGAACCTGACGGATGACGTTAGGTTTTTTATTTCTAATTTTGGTAGTAGTTCATACACTAAGAATAGTATGAAAAAAGAAGGTGACTACGGTGAAATTACATAAAGCTCTTCATCCAAGTTTTATAAAGCGAATGTATTATATGAGGTTTATTGGGAAGTTTGCAAAAGCGGAGGGAGAGAAAAACGGGGAGAATTTCTATGTACAATGCCTTTCGCCAATACCATTAACGTTACAAGAGCTATTTACAACTGAAAACTATTTGTTTGAAGGATTATGCAGCAATAAAAAGAATAAAAAAATCTTTTCAGATTTAAAGAAGCGAAGATTAGAAAAGCAATTGGTAATGTTTCGTCTTTATTATGATAGAGGAAATTTATTTCTGGAGTTAATATGCACAGAAGAGCCGCGAGAAATAGCAACTGCATATAAACTGATTCCAACACCAAAAGTATCTAATTATAGAAAAGGTGAGTCTTTGGAACGAAAGCTTAGCAATGGTTATTTATCATTTCTTATGCCGAAATTACCAAAAGACTTTGAGTCTCCTGAATTATTATGGCATGAAGGAAGGCTATACGGAAATTTATCATTAAAATCATCAATAAGTTCAATTGCGTATTTTGAGCAAAGAAAAGAATGTAAATATATTGAAATAAATGATTGGAGGAAACATGTAGAAATAGCAGTAGAAGATCATTTATATTTTGTAAGTGAGAATGTGTATGAGCAATTAAAAAAACGAATTGCTGAAGAAGGTAAGCTAGTTGAAGTAGAAGATATAAAAGTACAAAAGGAGGATTGGGAATGGGATGAGCGTGAATCCTCTTTTTTACAGTATGTACAAAGCGTAGTTCGTAATAAAAGGTTATATTTGGATGAAACGGATATTTATAATTTTCATATTAGTGTTAAAACAAATTTGTTAACGATTCTTGGTGGTATACCAGGTGTTGGGAAATCGCGCTTTGTGCAAGCTTATGCAGAGGCACTTGGCTTACATTATGGTGAAGAATTAGTTTGGATTCCTATTTTACCATCGTATCAAGAACCACATGATTTACTCGGATATCTTCATCCGAGCGGTACTTTTATTGAAAGCGAAACGAAGTTAGTTCGGACGTTATTGAAAGCGAAAGAAAATCCAAATCAATTATATATAGTTGTGTTTGATGAAATGAACATGTCACATATTGAGCTTTGGTTTACTCCATTTTTATCTGTTCTTCAACTTGAGAAGAAAAATCGTATTTTGAATTTATATGAGAAAGTACCGGAAATAGAAAATGCAATTCCGCCTACAGTTGAAATTGGGGAGAACGTTATTTTTGTTGGTACTGTAAATTTTGACGAAACGACGAAAGAGCTCTCTGATCGATTATTAGATCGAACAAATTTGATTACACTACAAAAGATTCCATTTTGTGAGATGAGTTTAGAAAAGGAGAAAGTTGTACAGCAACCATCGCTGAAAGTAACGACGGGAGACTTTCGAATAAATTGGTTTAGGAATAAAGAAATGACCGAGGTGTTTTCTGAAGAGGAATTGGAGTTATTGGATAAGTTACATGATGTTTTATCATCACACGATGCATCAAAAGGGATTTCTTTTCGATGTGCAAGTGCAATTGCTTCGTATTTGCAAAATATACCGTTCCAAAATAATCAATCTTATATGATTAGCAGAGAAGAAGGCTTTGATTTGCAAATAAAGCAACGTGTATTAACAAAATTAAGGGGGACAGAAATGACGATTGGCCCTCTGCTTTCTGAAGAGGCGAAAAGAGGAGCAACATTAATACCGCTTTTACAGTCTTCGCTTGCAAATCGTGTATCAACATTCGAGCATTCTTTAGCGTATATAAGGCAAAAGCGTAGAGAACTGGAGTTGTATGGATATGCAAAATGAGGAGCGTTATGAAACAGCAATTGTCGATACGAAAGAAACGCTCCCGTTTGTATTAAAGCTAATCATTGGAACGGAGGGGAAAGGAGATTTTATCCTTTTAAATCGGCTTTGTACGTCTACTACAGCATTAGTTCAATGTATTTATAAAGTACAAGAATTAAAACCACTAAGATTACATTTCCATTATCAAAATCCGATGGATATTACATTCATATGGAATAAAGTATATGAGGGACAAAAGAATATAAAAGAGTCACAATATGATTTAAATGAAAAAAAACAAAGAGTATTATTGTATGAACATGGAAAAACTGAATTTTTTTATCCGTGGCGCTGTGGCTTATATCATTTTGAAGTGCGCATAGAAGACAAAACGTATTATGGTGCGTTTCAAGTCGTTCCTAAAAATTTTTTTGATGACCAATTTGGAATGATTCAAAATTATGTGAAATCAATTTTGAATGAGTTGATTTTAGATAGAAGTTATTATAAAAAAACTTTTTCAGCACTTAGTGATATTGAGGATTCTTCTTACTTAGTATTACTAAGGAAGTTGCCGCAAAAAATGAAAAAAATAAAACAAATTTTTACGAGAGTAGAATCGAATGCGAAGTTTGTTCACGAATATGAATGGGAAATGGAGGAACGGAGGACGACGAGAAAAAGTGCCATTATGGCAGAAAGAAAACTTTATACGAAATATTATAATCGCAAATTTATAGAACAAAAAAATAGTAAAGAAAATGCATTTCTTAAATTTAAAACGATGCTATTCTATAATTATTTACTTGAAGCAGAAATTTTTTTACGTAAAACTATTGAAATACTAGAAGGAGCAAAGAAAAAAAAATTAGACGAATTTCAATCTGTTAAAACAATTATGAAAACGATTGAACGAAATGGATCAGTGACAGATAGGGAAAAACAAAAATATAAAAATATACATTTGTTGAAAGAAGCAGATTTACGAAAAAGTTCTGTGAAAATACAAGAATATAAAATCTTAGCACATATCGTACATGGAAGCGTGCAATACTTTCAAAATTTGTTGTATTCTTCATTTTGGAGGGAAGTTTCTGAAACAGCCAATATTAATTCTCACTCTTTATCTATACCACATCAACAATTAATCCATCATTTAGAATTGGTACCACAACATACTGGGCAATCTCCATCTTTATTATTCGTATATAAGCCAACATTTCTAGTGTATGAGTATTACGCTTTTTTTATCGTTATTTCTATATTAGAACAAATCGGATTTGAATATAAGAATCCTATCCGTGAACAAATACAAGAACATTTTTATTTAGATGGATTACAAGATGGAACGACAGTTGTTTTACATCAAGATGAGATAAAGGTGCACGTCGCGTTTAATGATTTAATTGAAACACACCCACTTATTGCATTAAGTAAGGGAAGTAATTTTTATAATGGAGAGGACACAAAAAAGCCAGATATTCGTTTAGATTGTTATGTAAAGGAAGAAGAGAAGTATGTATACAAATCATCTATTATTGTCGAAGTGAAATATAGTCCTATGTACAATATTTTTCAGCCTGTCGGTAATACAAAAGCAGCGGAGCAAATGTATAAGTACTGGTCTATTAAATATGTAGAAGAACAGAATGGAAAACAAATTTTTCAGAGAAGTGCGATTTATGAAGTGATTTGTGTATATCCAGGTAGCCATATGCACAGTAAAAAAATTGAATCTGGTTGTGGAGTATTTTTACAACTATATCCATATAAAACGAAACAAGGAGAAGAGAAATTGGCTGGGAAGCATGGGATGATTCAAATTTTTGAGAAATGGTTAAAAAGTAATAAAATGTAAAAGAAATCCTTTTTTTAAAAGGATTTCTTTAGGTTAAGAAGAATTATATGTAGTACGGAAAGACATGTGAGACGGTTCGAACTTAAAAATTATCAGCATCTTTCAACTGAGGAATTGAATCTATTTATGTGTGCGATAGTACGTGGAAGTAAGAAATGATGCATGTGAGATAAAAGGTTATTAGTAGGAATTTAATTCATTTTGCAGAATATAATAAGACGTAAATATTTTTAGTTGCATACGAAGATTTGTTCTTATATGATATATAGTGAAAGCGTTATCAAAAACAGAGCGGCGATGGGAAAGGCGGGTAAATATGTTCCAGCGTGTTCAAACAAAGGAAGAACATTTTTGGTTCGAGCAACTGTGGGGAGATTTTTGTGAAGAAAGAAACTTAATGTTTGTAGAACGTAATTTAAATCCATCACGATTTTTATTAATAGAAGATGAACATCATATTGGTACTGTAGAATGTATTAAGTATACGGTACCTGAACAATCAAATTCTGAGTTTTTCTATCCGTTTTCTAAAAATGATTTAGTGAAAGATTTGAAAAATGTATATGAAATAGGAAAGTTAAGCATTGCGAAAACGTCTCGGGGGAGAGGGCATTTCAAAAGGTTAACAGCTATTTTATTTATGCATGCGTTAGAGACGAAAGCTGAATGGTATATTGCAGCAGTTACAAAAAGAATGTATATGTATTTACTTACACTCGGTTTTCCAATTGAACCGATTGATAATCCATTCCAGTTTCATGATAATTTACAAGGTGTACCAGTACGAATTCATGCTCGAAAAGGGGCTACACATTTGTATTCTTTGAAAGAATTCCGTGATATTATTCAAGGGAATGCTCATGCACAGGCACTTATTGCAGAATACAGTAAAAATATTATGTTAACAAAATAAAACTATATGAATATGTATAGTTTTAAGAAGGGTGTCTAATCACGGACATCTTTCTTTATACAAAAAAGTAGACCCTTATTCTTGTAATAAGGGTCTACAAGGTTATAGTCCAAATATACTAAAAATCATTTTACGACGCTTTGGTTTCTTTTCTCTTACATATGTTGGTTTTGCATCAGGAGTAATATATATTGGTTCTTCTTTCTTTAGGGCACCTTCTAGATTTTGAATTCGCTCTAACATTTCCTCCATTTCGCGGCGATGTTGTAATAGTTGGTATGTAACGACATCATTTGCTTTATCTTGCATTTGCTCTTCCATTCGATCTAGTCTTTTCGTAATTGTGTTTAGTTGAGCTGCTAATTGCTCAAAATCATTTGACGATGTTAATTGAGTAGGTGGAGTGTTGTGATATTGATCCGCTTGAGAACGATGAAATTCTAACATTTGATCTAAATCACCTTGTGTGAAAATAAAATGACCATATTTATTTTTTCCTATCGTAAGATTTAATTGTTGTGCAATCCGGACGACAGCCTTTGGGCTAACACCTAATTTCTTTGCGATAAATGGTGTTTTATATTCCAAAATAATCCCTCCTATATATATCCTGTTGAATGATTTCGAGTTATATAGTAAGTTCCCTTCAGGAGTGACAAAAGAAGTGTGGAATCGGCAAAGAAAGTGTTTTTTCACGAAATTTAGCTGTTTAGCATATACGATTTACATAAATTTATTTTTTATTTATCGAAAAATTGAAATTATTATAGTTTGACGGTGATAAGCTAATTAGATTATCATAATTATAAATATCTTTTTTATGTATGCATATAATATATAAAAAGGTGGTTGCTAATGTAGAATTTTATTAGAGTATAAGAATGCTTACTTCACTTGAATAAATTTAAGTAGGAGGTGGCTTCCTTGCTTACATTGTAAGTAAGGAAAAGTATTTGGACATATATAGTATAAGTATAGTGATTGTTTTAATTGCTTTAACGGCATTTTTCGTTGCAGCAGAATTTGCAATTGTTAAAGTGAGGAGTTCTCGAATTGATTATTTAATTGCAGAGGGAAATAATCACGCAATATCTGTCAAAACAGTCATTACAAACTTAGACGAATACTTATCAGCTTGTCAGTTAGGAATAACCGTAACAGCTCTTGGGATTGGGTGGTCCGGTAAACCTGCGCTTAAGCATATGTTTTTTGCGAATTGGAACATCCCTACTCAACTCGCAGACATTTTTGCTGTAACTTTAGTATTTTTGTTTATCACTTTTTTTCATGTAGTAGTAGGAGAGTTGGCTCCAAAAACATTCGCGATTCAAAAAGCAGAACAAGTGAGTTTTTTTGTTGCTAAGCCGCTTATTTTGTTTTATCGTATTGCATTTCCATTCATTTGGCTTTTAAATGGATCAGCTCGGTTAATTACGAAGTTTTTTGGGTTGAAGCCACCAAAAGGACATGACGAAGTGCATTCAGAAGAGGAATTGCGATTATTAGTTTCAGAAAGTTACAAAAATGGTGAAATTAATCAATCTGAATATAAATATGTAAATAAAATTTTTGAATTTGATGATCGTATTGCGAAAGAAATAATGGTACCACGAACCGAGATGAATATTTTAAACAAAGAAATGCCTGCTGAAGAGGCTTTACAAAAAATGTCTCATGAAAAATATACGAGGTATCCGGTTGTTGATGGCGATAAGGACCATGTAATAGGTTTTGTGAATTTTAAAGATATTTTTACAGATTTTGTGAAGCATCGAGCTGTTAATGAAAAGACAGTAGAGCAATATGTTAGGCCAATTATTCTAGTTATTGAATCAATCCCAATACATGATTTGTTTTTAAAAATGCAAAGAGAAAGAACACATATCGCCATATTAATTGATGAATATGGTGGTACATCAGGCCTTGTTACCGTTGAAGATATTTTAGAAGAAATTGTAGGGGATATTCAAGATGAGTTCGATACTGATGAACAGCCGGAAATCCAACAAGTTAGTGAGACGAAAACAATTTTAGAGGGAAAAGTACTTGTTAATGAAGTTAATGCATTATTAGGTCTGACTATTGACGATGATGATGTCGATACGATCGGTGGTTGGATCCTAACAAAAAATATTGAGATTTCCGAAGGTGACACCATTGAAATTGAAAATTATAAGTTTTGTGTGAAAGAATTAGATGGACACTATATTAAGAGGTTAGAAGTAACGAAACAGTCAGAACCGATCGTTATTGTAGGAGATGAAAAAAAGATTTCACTACAAGAACAAATTAGTTCGTAAACTCTGCTTTGTAGCAGAGTTTTTTTTGAGCAAAATGTTTTTTGGTAAATTTGGGCTATGATACAATTATATAAGTCAGACCTTTCACTAGGTGAAATAAACGCAATATATTATTGTATGCAAATATTCGGAAGGAGAACCATTATGAAAAAGAATTTATATATAAATGGAGAATGGAAATCAGTAGGGACGTATAAACCGTTGTATGCACCATATTCTGAAGAAACATTAGCGGAAATTGCGCAAGGAACAGAAGAGGATGTTAAGGAAGCGATTACTTCAGCTAAAAATGCAATGAAAGAAATGAAAAAATTATCAGCATACGATCGCGCAACTATTTTAGAAAAGGTTGCACAAAAAATGGATGAGAGAAGAGAAGAGTTTGCAGAGATTATTGCAAAAGAAGCTGCAAAACCGATTCGTGCTGCAAGGGGAGAGGTAGATCGCACTGTTCAAACATATAAGTTTGCAGCAGAAGAAGCAAAGCGTATATATGGTGAGACATTACCATTAGACGCTGCACCAGGTGCAGACGGGCGTATTGCATATACAATCCGAAAGTCAATAGGGGTTATCGGTGCTATTACACCATTTAATTTCCCGCTAAATTTAGTAGCGCATAAAGTAGGTCCTGCAATTGCTGCTGGAAATACAATTGTGTTAAAGCCAGCTGATCAAACGCCATTATCGTCTTACGCATTAGTTGAATTATTTGAAGAAGCAGGATTACCAAATGGTGCCTTCAACATTATATCTGGACCAGGCTCAATTGTAGGAGAAGCAATAGTAAAGAGCGATGATGTCGCTTCTATTACTTTTACAGGAAGCCCAAAAGTTGGAATTGGTATTAAGGAAAAGGCTGGATTAAAGCGAGTGACGTTAGAATTAGGGTCAAACGCTGCAGTTATTATTGATGAAGACGTGGAGTTAATGGATGAGATTATTGAACGTGTAAAATGGGGAGCTTTTGTTAACAATGGACAGGTTTGTATTTCGGTACAACGTGTATTTGTACATGAAAAGAAAATGGATGAATTTCTTACGAAGTTAAAAAAAGCGATGGAAACGGTAGTTGTAGGTGATCCGCTCAATGAAGATACAGATGTATCTGCTCTCATTTCGAAAAAAGATGTAGAGCGAATTGAATTATGGGTGCAAGAAGCTATAAAGGAAGGAGCAAATGTTTTATACGGTGGTAAAAAGCGTGATGCAAGGATATTTGAACCAACGGTATTAACAAATGTTCCAGAACATGTGTCTGTACAGTGTCAAGAAGTATTCGGCCCACTTATGACTGTAAATACATTTAAAGAATTTGATGAGGCTTTAGAGCAAGTAAATAATTCGCGCTACGGTCTACAAGCTGGTTTATTTACAAATAATTTATCTAAAGCAATGCATGCCATTGATGAATTAGAAGTCGGTGGTGTCATGATTAATGATATTCCAACGTTCAGAGTAGATCATATGCCTTATGGTGGTGTGAAAGAGAGTGGTACGGGACGTGAAGGAATTAAATATGCAATAGAAGAAATGACAGAAATGAAATTAGTTTGTATTAAAAAATAAAGTAAAAGGTACACTTGATGAAACAAGTGTACCTTTTATATTACTTCATTTCTTGTTTGAAAATATCATCTTCAACATAAATTTGTTCTTTATCTACAGCAGTGCTATGAGATAGTACTAAACCGATTGGTGTTTCTGTGCCTTTATTTTGAACAATTGTAAAAGGAACATTTTTTTCATTTGCTAATTTAATGTATTTTGATAAATGTGGGTAAGCAATGCTACCATTTAGAAATAGTTGTAATGATTGAGAAGTACGCATAATGCTACCCGTTACTTCTGTATACACATTACTTTGCATTACTTGACCGATTGTTAAAGCGACTTCTACGCGCTCACGTAATGTAGTTAAGTACATATTACGTTCTTCTGGTTTGTTTTGCTTTTGGCCATAAATGCCCTCTTGAAGATAGTCTTCCACATTTTTATTTACCATATTTTTCACACCTTTCACTTCCTATTGTACGCAAGAATTAAAAAGGATGCAAAAAAAGTCGTTTTGAATGCGAAAAAATTAAAAAAGTGGAAGGAAAAAGGGATATATGAATACAAAGTATTAAATAAGGAAGGAAAAATAAATTTTATCAACAGAAATTAACAAAATGTGACAATAATCTATTAACGAATTGTATTTTTTGTGTTAATATTCAAAATATAAAGGGTATTCGTCGTATGGAAATGGAGGGAATGGAGGTTTTTCCAATCGATAAGGATATTAAAGAAGTATTTTGTTCGCACTTGAAAAACAACAGGCACCAATTCGTAGAGAACTGGAAAAACAAAATGATAATTTCCGAAAAAGATCCATTTAAACACGAAGTAGTTCAAAATGGAGAGAATTTATTAGAGTTAATTATCGAACTTATTATGGAAGATAAAGACATTAATTATCTTCAGCCATTATGTGAGAAAATTGCCATTGAGCGTGCAGGGGCAGATGCGAATATTGGAGATTTTGTCTACAATACAAATGTAGGAAGAAATGAACTTTTTGAAGCAATGTGCGAATTGGATGTAAGCGCTCGTGAACTGAAACCGATTATGGCCAAAATACATACTTGTTTTGACAAATTAATTTATTATACCGTTTTAAAATACTCAGAAATTATATCGAGAAATTTGGAAGAAAAACAGCAATATATAAATGAAACACATAAAGAAAGGCTTACGATTTTAGGGCAAATGTCGGCTAGTTTTGTGCATGAATTTCGTAATCCACTAACTTCAATTATGGGATTTGTAAAGTTATTGAAGACGGATCATCCTAATCTATCGTATTTAGATATTATTTCGCATGAATTAGATCAATTAAATTTTAGGATTTCGCAATTTTTACTTGTATCGAAAAAAGAAATGTGGAATGAATCTGAACGATTTTGGCTTAATGACTTGTTTCAAGATATTATACAGTTCTTGTATCCGAGTTTAGTGAATGCAAATGTTTCAATTGAAAAGAATTTGCCGTACCCAATTCCGCTCGTTGGCTATCGGAGTGAAGTGAGACAAGTATTTTTAAATATTTTAATGAACTCGATTGATGCTCTTGAATCAATGAAAGAAGAGCGGAAAATTATCATTGATGTATTTGAAGAGGATACAACTATTCGCATTGTTATAAAAAATAATGGGCCTATGATTCCAGCAGAAAATGTAGAAACCATTTTTGAGCCATTTGTAACTACTAAAAAGCTAGGAACTGGTATTGGACTTTTCGTATGTAAACAAATAGTAGAAAAACATAACGGATCCATATTGTGTCGTTCGAATAATGATTGGACAGAATTTCAAATTGCCTTTCAGAAATAAACAGTCTACACCATACGAATGGTGTAGACTGTTTTAATTTGTAAGCATAACGGTCTCTAACTTTGGATCCTCAGTTGAATAACCTACTATTGAAATTGTGTAAATTGTATTTGGTTCAACTTTGAATTTCGGTATGGTTAAAAGTACTTTTTTTGTATCAGCAAGTGAAACTTCAATATCCGCTGTACCGGGGCTAACTTGTAAAAAATCTGTTATTTGTTTAAAGAGTACATTTTCAAATAAATGATCACTATCTTTTAAATCTACATTTACAACTGGGGTGTCTGGGGAAAGATGTGCAAACCGTATTTTTGCTTGACCAGATGGTAAATGAGTATTATCAAGAATAGGTTGTAATTGGAGATGATTATCGCTATTGATCGCTGCAAGGGTATAAGTGTGATTCCCCATTATTGGTACTAATGCTGAGAATATTGGAGTTTCGTTTCCGACAGGGACAATATCAATACGGTATTTTCCTTGCACTAAAGATAAATAAGGACTGAATTGTTTAAAAGAAATATTTTTAATCACCTTTTGTCCGTTTACTATAATATCAACGGCTGGTGTATGGGGAGCTGAGTGGAAAATTCTCATATGTGACGGTAAAGTCGCTTCTTGTGAATCTCTTTTTTCATATGCCTGTACAAGTTTTGTAATCGCATCATAGTATTTCATATATAGTTCTACATACTTTTTAGGATTGCGGTATTGATAGTAACGGGCGAGCTGTTCGTAACGTGTAGCCTCTTGTCCATATTTTTCAATTTCAGATTGAACCATGAACATTCCTCCTTTATCATCATTACAATTATATGCGGAGCGGGAAATGGGTTATGCGAAAAACTTGCTTTTCTAAATGAGAAAAGTTAAACTGGGGATTTTTTTATTTATAGGCAAACACACATACAAAGTGATAATTGTCCTACATAATTTATAAAGGAAAGGTAGTTTGACTTTGATGGAAGGAGTGGCACCTTGGAGGTGGATATCCCGATAGTTATGGAGGATTTCGTGCTTTAGGCTGTAGTACGAATTATGGATTTGCACTATGAGTATTTCTATAAATGTTAGTAATTGTTGTTGGATAAGGTAATAACGGATAAAAGAGCGTCGTGCCGAACTGATTAATGTGGTTAATCGGTTCTTTTTTTATTGTACTAAACAGCTGATATTAAATGTTTAAGTAAGAGTGGTTGTTATCTATGTGGCTAAGTGTATTGTCGAATTTTGTTTGAAAATATGCAATATAAAGTAATGGAATAGGAAGGAGAATAACAGGAGTTCCGTCGAAGTTTACACAATGTCAGCAAATGAGGGAAGCTGACATTATATTAAGAGAATAGTTGTTTAGTTGTTTATTTTATATAGGGGAGGGAAATGAAAGCGTATAGGCAAGGGTTGGTCTTTGATTTAAGTTCTGAATTTTCTGTTTTACACTAATATTTAGCACTCATTTGTATATTTTATAATAGTTTTTTGATATGTTCACTGCTTTTGCAGAGAATTCTTTTTTTATGAAAGAAACGTCAATTTTCTTCATATATATATACAAATTGGAGAAATGGGGGAGCGCTATGCGCGATTACTTAATTAAGCCACTTGTTGGTCAGCCGTATCCAATGATCTCACATGGAAAAGGTGTGTACTTATATGATCAAAATGGAAATAAATATTTTGATGGTTCGTCAGGAGCGATTACGGCAGGTATCGGACATGGCGTAGCAGAGATTGCGGAGGTAATTAAAAAGCAGGCAGAGGAAATTGCTTTCGTTTATAGATCACAGTTTACGAGTGAACCAGCTGAAAAGTTGGCGAAGAAGTTAAGTGACTTAAGTGTAGGCGATTTAAACTGGAGCTTTTTTGTAAATAGTGGTACGGAAGCGAATGAAACAGCTATGAAAATCGCAATTCAGCATTTTCAGGAGCGTGGTATTCAAGGGAAACATAAAATTTTGTCACGGTGGATGAGCTATCACGGTATTACAATGGGAGCTTTATCTATGTCTGGGCACCCGCTGCGCAGACAACGTTTCGTGTCTATTTTGGAAGATTACCCAACTGTTCCAGCTCCATATTGTTTTAGATGTCCTGTCCAAAAGGTGTATCCAACTTGTCAGCTTTCTTGTGCGACTGAACTAGAAAGAGCAATTGATCGAATTGGTGCAGAGCATATTGCAGCTTTTATCGCTGAACCGATTATCGGAGCAGCTGGGGGCGCGGTTGTCCCACCGAAAGAATATTATAAAGTAATTAAAGATATTTGTAGTCATTACGATATTTTATTTATTGCAGATGAAGTAATGACTGGGCTCGGTCGTACTGGTGCATGGTTTGCGATGGAGCACTGGGGTGTAGAGCCGGATATTATGACGCTTGGTAAGGGATTAGGAGCGGGTTATACACCGATGGCAGCGACAATTGTAAGTGACCGCGTTATGGAGCCGATTTTACGAGGATCACGTTCTGTTATGAGCGGGCATACGCTAAGTGCAAATCCATTGTCTGCGGCGACAGCTTTAGCTGTTATTGAATATATGGAGAAACATAATCTACCTGAAAAAACAGCGGAAAAGGGAGAATATTTAATAAAAGGGTTACAGAAAGTTCAGCAACAATCGACAATCATTGCCGATGTGCGCGGAAAAGGGTTGCTGATTGGAATAGAATTGCAACCGTTTACAAAGGCGTCGGAGCTCATTTCAGTTGCAGCTAAAAATGGACTTCTCTTATACCAAGCTGTTTCAGGGCAAGCAGGAAAAGAGGATAGTGCACTGCTTGTGGCACCACCAATGACAACTACATATTCCGAATTAGATGAATTACTTTCAATTTTTGCAAAGAGTGTGGAAGAGATGATGCAAAAAGGAGGGCATAGTATCGCATGACAACTATTACAAATACATTTGGTAAATTAAAAGAAATAGAGGAAGTAATTTCTTTGTTCCATGATGATATGACATTAATGTTTGGGGGATTTGGAGGGATCGGATCCCCTCCATCTTTAATCCAGGCTATTTTAGAAAAAGGAGTTACGAATTTAAAATTAATAGGAAATGATACTGGATTTCCCGATGTAGGAATCGGTCGTCTTGTTACGAATGAAAGAGTTAAATCTTTAGTTACTTCTCATATTGGATCAAATCCAAATGCGGGAAGACAGTTAAATGAAGGAAGATTACAAATTGAGTTTTCTCCACAAGGAACTTTAGCAGAGCGCATTCGTGCCGGCGGCGTAGGGCTTGGTGGTATATTAGTCGATGTTGGTGTTGATACGATTGTAGAAGAAGGCAAACGCACAGTTAAAATGAATGGAAAGACATATTTAGTTGAAACAGCATTAACAGCTGAAGTTGCAATTGTATATGCGAAAAAAGCGGACCCGTTTGGCAATCTTGTATTTGATAAAAGCGCTCGTAATATGAATCCTCATGTAGCCATGGCTGGGGATATAACGATTGTAGAAGCAGAAGAAATTGTTCCACTTGGAAGTTTAGATCCAGAGGAAATTGTCGTTCCAGGTGTATTCGTAAATTATATCGTGCCATCGGAAGGAGTGAATTGGAAATGGGTATGGGCGTAGAAGTGAGAGATAAGATTGCAAGACGTGCAGCGAAAGAAATTCAAAATGGCATGATTGTAAATTTAGGTATTGGGATTCCATCGCTTGTACCGAATCATTTACCAAAAGATATGAATGTTATGTTTCATGCAGAAAACGGCATTGTAGGTATGGGACCAACGCCTAGTAAAGGGAATGAAGATGAGAATTTATGTAACGCAGCGGGTTTACCAACGTCTCTTATTACAGGAGCGAGTTATTTCGATAGCTGCACAGCATTTGGTATGATTCGAAAAGGCTTACTTGATGTAACGATTCTTGGCTCATTACAAGTAAGTGAAAATGGTGATTTAGCGAACTGGATTGTACCAGGAAAACGTGTTCCAGGTATTGGGGGAGCAATGGATTTAGCACAAAAAGCGAAACGGGTCGTTGTTGTAATGAATCATGTCGATAAATATGGAAATGCAAAAATTGTTTCAGAGTGTACATTGCCATTAACTTCGAAAAAATGTGTAGATTTAATTATTACAGATATGGCTGTTATGGAAGTGACTACGAGTGGACTCGTTTTACAAGAATTAATGGGACCATACACAGTAGAAGATGTAAAACGACATACAGCGGCTGATTTTCATATAAGCTCAAATTTACTAGTAATTGAATGAGGGGAGTTGTAATCTATGGAGCAATTAAAAAAACAAGTTTGTGATTATATTGAGAGTCATGAAGAAGAAAGTGTAAAATTTTTAAAGCGATTAATTCAAGAAAAGAGCGTATCTGGTGATGAAAGTGGTGCGCAGGCAATTGTTATTGAAAAATTGCGTGAGTTAGGTCTAGACCTCGATATTTGGGAGCCTTCGTTTACAAAAATGAAAGATCATCCTTATTTTGTATCACCGCGCACAAGTTTTTCAGACAGCCCGAACATTGTAGCAACTTTAAAAGGTAGTGGTGATGGGAAATCTATGATTTTAAATGGACATATTGATGTTGTACCAGAAGGGGATGTAAATCAGTGGGACCATCATCCTTATAGTGGTGAGAAAATAGGAAATCGTATATATGGCCGTGGAACGACGGATATGAAGGGTGGCAATGTCGCACTTATGCTTGCGATGGAAGCAATTATTGAGTCTCGTATTGAATTAAAAGGCGATATCCATTTTCAAAGTGTTATAGAAGAAGAGAGTGGTGGTGCGGGTACTTTAGCAGCTATTTTACGTGGATATAAGGCAGATGGCGTTATTATTCCAGAGCCAACAAATATGAAGTTTTTCCCGAAACAACAAGGTTCAATGTGGTTTCGCTTACATGTAAAAGGAAAAGCAGCACACGGTGGTACACGTTATGAAGGAGTAAGTGCAATTGAAAAAAGTATGTTTGTTGTAGAGCATTTGAGAAAATTAGAAGAGAAGAGGAATGGTCGAATTACAGATCCGTTATTTAAAGGAATTCCGATTCCAATTCCAATTAATATTGGAAAAATTGAAGGTGGTAGTTGGCCAAGTTCTGTTCCTGATTCGTTAATTTTAGAAGGAAGATGTGGTATTGCGCCGAATGAGACTATAGAGGCAGCAAAAGAAGAATTTGAAAGCTGGATCGGTGAATTAAATGATGTGGACAGTTGGTTTGTGGAAAATCCAGTAGAAGTGGAATGGTTTGGAGCGAGATGGGTCCCTGGTGAGCTAGATGAAGAGCATGAGCTTATTAAGACGCTTCAACATAACTTTGTTGAAATTGAAGGGAACGAACCGATTATAGAAGCATCTCCATGGGGAACAGATGGAGGTTTGTTCACACAAATCGCTAATGTACCAACGATAGTATTTGGCCCAGGAGAGACGAAAGTAGCACACTATCCAAACGAATATATAGAAGTTGATAAAATGATTACTGCCGCAAAAATTATTGCATGTACATTACTAGATTGGTGTGAGGTGAAAAAATGAAATACTATGAATCTTTTAGAGAACAGACGAAGCACTATACAGTAGAAGGAGTTTTAGATTATTTTAATAAACGTATTAGAGTAGACCACTATACAGGGAATGTTGAAAGTATTATACAAACAATTGACGAATTAGCAGAGAAGCATTCTTTCACTAAATGTATTATAAAAGGAAAGGGAGAGCATGTTTCAACATGGCTCTCTTTCGGTTTCTTATTAGAAGCAACAATACCTCACTATTTTCAAGGACACGATGCGTACTTCTTCGTGAAATATCATAATGAGGAAAGACGAAATAGTATTCATTGGACTGAAGAAGATACTATTTTAAGCGGTGTAAAAGCAAAAGAAGTAAAGGGAAAAGAAATCCCAGAGAAGTTTGTGTTAAGAAAAGCGACCGAAGAAGACACAGTAGAATTAGCAACCGTCTTTGGAAAGGTATTTGAAGTTTATCCAACACCTTTAAATGAAGCGAGTTATGTAAAGCAGACGATGAAGGAAGACGATACAATTTACTACGTATATGAATTCGACGGACAAATTATTAGTACAGCGTCTGCTGAAATGAATGTGAAAGAAGGAAATGCAGAATTAACGAATTGTGCTACCTTACCTGAATATCGAAAACATGGGTTTATGAAAAGTTTACTAATTAAGTTAGAGGAAGAGCTCCAAGAAAAATCTATTTTTTGTTCCTATACAATTGCTCGTTCGCTTTCTTTTGGTATGAATGCAGCCTTTCATCAACTAGGCTATACGTACACAGGAAGACTTGCGAATAATTGTTACATTTTTGATAAGTTGGAAGATATGAATATATGGGTAAAAGATTTATCCCGCATTAACGGGCAGTAAGACTCCCACCTCAAAATTCGGAGAATGCGAGGAAGTTAGGTGGGAGATCAACTGCCCGTAAACGCCCGATTGGTGCAACTAATAATCAGTGGGGGATGAATAAAACCCCCACTGATTAAAGTTTCACTCTATCTAATTATAAATAGGTAAAAGAAATATATATAATCATAATAAAAATAATAGAACGGAATCGTCATGCTTATAATCGCACAGAGGGATGCCGAAAATTCGGCATTGAATTTGCTGAATTTTTGGCAAAAGGGGGGATGACATTGCTAGCAGTTTCGACACAGGAAGTCATTGAAGCGATTTTGGGCAGTATAGATGAGGCCATACATGCAGTAGATGAGAATGGGATTACAATCTTTTATAATACAGTTGCCGCAAAACATGATGGATCTAAAATTGAGAATGTGCTAGGAAAGCATTTATTAGAAGCATTCCCGTCATTATCAAGAGAAACAAGTACATTGATGAAAGTATTAAACACAAAAAAGCCAATCGTACATCAAGTTCAACATTACCAAAATTTAAATGGGGAAGACGTTTGTACGGTAAATACGACGTTACCTATTTTGATAGATGGAAATATTGCTGGTGCTGTAGAAATTGCGAAAGATTATTCTACAATTCAAAAGCTTACTGATACGATTGTAGATCTACAATCGAAAATAAAACGATCGACTAGCAAAAAAACGGTGAAAAAGCATGTTGCATTCGAGACAATTGTAACTGATGATTCCCGTTTTAAACAGACGAAAGAGTTAGCACAAAAAGTAGCGCCAACCGATGCGAATGTTTTAATATATGGTGAAACTGGAACGGGGAAAGAGCTATTTGTGCAAGCGATTCATGAAGCTTCTAAACGAAAAAATAAGCCGTTTATTGCACAAAACTGTGCAGCTTTGCCAGAGTCGTTATTAGAGAGTTTGCTGTTTGGCACGACAAAAGGCAGTTATACAGGGGCAATTGAACGGGCTGGATTATTTGAACTTGTGGATGGAGGGACATTATTTTTAGATGAACTTAATTCAATGCCGCTTGATTTACAAGCGAAAATGCTACGTGTATTAGAGGATGGGGTTATTCGCCGCATTGGTGATAATAAGACGAGAAAAGTAGATGTTCGTGTTATTACGGCGATGAATCAGCCACCAGAAGTATGTTTAAGAGAAAATAAAATTCGTACTGATCTATACTATCGATTAAATGTGTTTTCGTTATATATCCCACCGCTTCGCGAAAGAACTGAAGATGTATTGTTATTAGCGTCTTATTTTTTGAAAGAATATAATAAAAGTTATAAAAAAGGAGTACTTCAAATTGATAAGGAAGCAAAGGAAAGATTGCAAGCTTATCAATGGCCCGGAAATGTTCGTGAATTAAAACATACGATAGAACATGCTGTCATTATTGTGGAAGGAAGTTCATTGACAGCTAATTGTTTACCGCGTACATTTCGGAAAGAGAAAACTCCGAAGAAGAAAAGTATATTACCGCTTAGGGAAGCTCTTCATCAAACAGAAAAGGAATTAATAGATCAAGCGTTAATTAAAACGGAAGGGAATATTTTGCAAGCAGCAAAAATGTTAGGAATTCCGCGTCAAACGCTTCAATATAAACTGAGCAAGTACGACAAAACCGCCGAATAATCGGCGGTTTTTGTGTGTTTGCACCAATAAAAGAGCGTTTACATATATAAAAAGTAATGAATATGATATTATATATCGTTTTAGTACAGCACTTAAAAATATTTTTTTCCTTATGTAATAGGGTACTTCTCACATTTACTTATCAAGAATATAAAGTTGGCATAATTATTGCTTATATAAAGGATGAGCGTATAAAAAGGGGGAATAGCAATGTTACATGATGTATACAAACCAAATCGTCACTGGAAGGATATCGAATTATGGAAAGATGTTACAGAAGAGCAATGGAATGATTGGGTTTGGCAATTAACGAATACGATCAAAACTTTAGATGACTTAAAGAAAGTGATTAATTTAACACCTGAAGAAGAAGAAGGTGTTAAAATTTCAACGAAAACGATCCCGTTAAACATTACACCGTACTATGCTTGGCTAATGAATCCTGATGACCCACGCTGTCCGATTCGGATGCAATCAGTACCGATTTCGGAAGAGTTATATAAAACAAAATATGATTTAGAAGATCCTCTTCATGAAGATGAAGATTCACCAGTTCCAGGATTAACGCATCGTTATCCAGACCGCGTTTTATTCTTAGTAACAAATCAATGTTCTATGTATTGTCGTTACTGTACACGCCGTCGCTTTAGTGGACAAATTGGAATGGGTGTACCGAAGAAACAATTAGATGATGCGATTGGTTATATTCGTGAAACACCACAAGTACGAGATGTATTAATCTCTGGTGGTGACGGTCTTCTAATTAACGATAAAATTTTAGAATATGTATTAAAAAATTTACGAGAGATTCCACATGTGGAAATTATTCGTATCGGAACGAGAGCACCGGTTGTATTCCCGCAGCGTATTACAGAGAACTTATGTAATATTATTAAAAAATACCATCCAGTATGGTTAAATACACACTTCAATACTTCAATTGAAATTACAGAAGAATCGAAAAAAGCATGTGAAATGCTTGCAAATGCAGGTGTTCCAATTGGAAACCAAGCGGTAATCTTAGCTGGAATTAATGACAGCGTTCCAATTATGAAAAAACTTATGCATGATTTAGTAAAAATTCGTGTTCGTCCATATTACATTTATCAATGTGATTTATCAGAAGGTATCGGTCATTTCCGTGCTCCAGTTTCTAAAGGTCTTGAAATTATTGAAGGCTTACGTGGACATACATCTGGTTATGCGGTACCAACATTCGTGGTTGATGCACCTGGCGGAGGCGGAAAAATTGCGTTACAGCCAAACTATTTAATTTCACAAAGTGCGGATAAAGTTGTTCTTCGTAACTTTGAAGGTGTTATTACGACGTATCCAGAGCCAGAAAATTATATTCCAGGAAGAGCAGAAGGCTACTTTAAAGAAATTTATCCGACTTATGAAGAGAAACGTTCTGACGTTGGTATTGCAGGTCTAATGAGCGATAAGAAATTTAACCTTGTTCCAGATGACTTACAGCGTATGAATCGTCGTAAAGATTATGAAGATAATGAAACTCATGCATCTTTAAAAGATAAACGTGATAAGCGTGACCAACTAAAAGATAAAAAGTATCAATCGCAAATGGCTAAATTAGAAGAAAACGACAAAAAAACCGAGGGTGATGCAGTATGAATTGTATGTGGTGTGACAGTACAGAAGCGAAAGAAAGCTTGAATACTGTATATTGGGAATTACCAGATGGTACGAAAGCCATTGAAATCCAAGAGACACCATGTATTTCTTGTTCCTCATGTGGTATGGACTATCAATCAGACCATACTGTAAAAGAAATTGAAGATCAGTTATTTTTAATTTATACGAAAGACTTGCCAAAACAACTAACATATGAAGAGTTGATGGGAAGGCCACGATTATTAAAAAGGAATTATTTCGACTTTTAACCAGCTTTTATGCTGGTTTTTTTCTTTTTTGCCTTGTATAATGTACCCAAGTTAGAAAGGTAGGGAATATTTTTGAAAAAGACATTTTACCATTATATGATGAAGCACCGTGCAGCTTTATTTAGAAATGAAATATCAGATTTAGCAGAGGCGATGTATGATGATTTAAGTTTTCCGAAGCAATCTGAAGACTATGATGAAATTAGTTCATACTTAGAGTTAAGTGGAATGCTAGAAAGTATGTCTATATTTGATGAAGCATGGGATTTATACATACAAGAGAGATAACGATATTGAAGTGTTATGTAAATGAAAACATAAGGAATACATTACTTTTAGGAAGTGAAGTATTCTTTATGTTTTTTTATTTATAATACGTCTTTTTGTTAGGACATAAATGATTAATGAAAGCTAGTATAAATACTAGCTTTTTTGAGTTAAATACAAATTCTACTTGTTTATATTTTTTATCGAAAAAATTTCCGAATATAAGCTTCTGTGATAAGCGTTTTTATGTAGGTTGCATATACTGTTATCAAAATCACGACGTCAAAAAAAGGAGAGATATAGATGGCAAGAAAAAAACAACCTAAATATAACGTAGGGGACATAGTCGTGATTACGCTATATGGGACCGTTGGGAAAATTACAAATATGAAGATTTTAGATGGTGTTTATGTATACGAAGTAAATAATCATGATGGATTTTATGTAGAGCAAACTCTGCAGCATGTGACGGAGCAAGAAATGAAAAAGGGCGACACAGAGTGGATTGAATTAAATTATAACTTTACGTTTGGTGATCTCGTGCAAGTAACTGGATATGATAAAGATGTTTTTCGTATTGTTGGTTTTCGTACAGAAGTCTGGAGATATAAAAATGATGCATGGGAAGATACAATATATGAATTGTCACGAATTACTGATGGTGAATGGTTAGAGGCTGATGAGTCAGATTTAACATTACTTGCCAATGCTCAAACGGCAAATGCAATTTTGAAGAAAATGAAACAAGATAAAGCTGGTATGAATAAATTAGATTTAGGAAAATTGAAATCGATTAACAATTCGAAAAAAGTGAGTGTTAAGACGAATCGTCAAGAAATTATTGATGGGTTATTAGATATTTATAATGATTATCAATTATTATTCGATACATTTAAAGATGAAGAATATAAAATTGTAATGGATGTTGTTCATAATTATTTAGTTAAATTGACAGAGAAAAAATAGTTAACTAGAAAGAGAGAATAAATTGAACAACAACATATGCAGTGTAAGGTATGCCTACAACTATTAAAAAAATAAAAAGCCATTTAATAAGAGAGTCTGCCCATTTATCTTCATGCATGAACTCTTCTTTTGTTTGCTCTACTTCATATTGGTATTCCATTATTATTTCCCCCTTTGAATAGCTTGTACTAACATCGTATGCACCTCGTCCACATGATATGACCTATAAAAAAGAAAAACTATTTTTCTAATCTCATATACATAATTTTGAGATTTTTTCATAAAACAGAAATAAAGGAGTGATGCTCATGAAGGAAATTGAAGTCGTAATTGATACGGAAGAGATTGCGGAGTTTTTTTATGAGCAACTAATTGAAAGAGGATACGTTCCAAAAAGAGAAGAAATCGAGGACCTGGCAGATATTACATTTGAGTATTTATTAGAGAAATGCATGATTGATGAAGTATTTGATGAAGAGGAAGATTGAAAGTAACGGCGGGCTCAACTCGTCGTTTTTTACTCTTTACAAACTTGTCACAAATATAGATAAGAATTATTGGTATAATTAAAAAAAATTTTATTCAAGAGGTGAAGGGATGTTCAAAAAAATTGTTGATTCTATATTAGGAAAGAAAAAATATCGTTCGTATTCGAGTAGTGATTATCGCCATGGAGGGCGCTCTTATTCAAGTAGCGACTATAAACGACGTTCGTCTGGTTATGGGCACCATCATTATAAAAGAAAACGCAAAAGCCGTAGCTTCTTTTCAAGTAGCTGATGAAATGGCGTCGTGTACTAGCTTTATTTGATAGACCACTGCGAAAAAATACAATTGTTGCAGAGCGTTATAACATTGAATCAGTAATTGGAATGGGTAGCTATGGGGTTACATACGTCGTTAATGATTTGCAAATAAATAGAAATAAAGTCTTAAAACAATTGAGACAAAGTAAACAAAGATATGAGTCTGGTAGAAAATCATTTGAACAAGAGAAATTGATTTTACAAACATTAAATCATGCGACAATTCCTAGTCTACATGATCATTTCATATGGGAGAAAAAGAACTTTTTTGTGATGGAGTATATGCCAGGTAAGAATTTTGAAGATTATATTTTCCTAGAGGGTCATGTATACAAAGAACGTGAAGTTTTTGAAATTTTATATGAAATATTAGGGATTGTTTCGTATTTTCATAGTAAAGGTATTATTCACCGAGATTTACGCATTCCGAATATATTAATGAAAGAAAATCAAATTAGTATTATTGATTTTGGATTGGCTAAATTTAAAGGTGAAGGTGATGAGCGAGCTACCATTTATGAAGGTGAACAAGCTTTGATGCGAGAAGTTCAGTTTCGTAGCGATTTTTATGCGCTCGGTCATTTCGCGTTATTTTTATTGTATGCTGATTATGAATCTACTGCAAAACATGAAAAACCATGGTTTGAAGAGTTAGTGTTGGAAGAATATAATCGTGAAATACTTATGCGAATGTTACAAATAAAAACGCCGTATTATGAGAATGTACAAGATTTGAAAAAAGATGTAGCTTACGCTTTAGAAAGGATGGAGACCCCATGTTTCAAAAGTTTTTAGCAAGCGTTGGTATTGGTAATGCAAAAGTAGATACTGTTCTTGAAAAAGATGAACATATAGTTGGAGAAGAGATTGTAGGGAAGGTTCATATAACTGGAGGATCAGTTAGCCAACAAATTGAAAGCATTTACTTAACGTTATCGACATCGTATGTACGAGAAGTGGATGATAAAAAAGTGACGACAACATATGATTTAGAGCGAGTTCGTTTAACAGATCCATTTTCTGTAGAACCAAATGAAAAAATAGAAATTCCATTCTCGTTTCCAATGCCAATTGAAGCACCACTTACACTTGGTATGAAAACGGTTTGGGTTCATACGGGTCTTGATATTAAAAGAAGTATTGATCCTAGTGACCGTGATTACATTCAGGTGCTGCCAAATGTACTATTAAATAGTGTTTTAGATAGTGTAAATCAATTAGGTTTTAAAGCGCGTCATATAGAATGTGAAGAATTGCCGTATCGTTTACGTAATCAAGTTCCATTTGCGCAAGAGTTTGAGTTTATTCCAGTCTCAGGTGAGCATTATGGAAAATTAGATGAATTAGAATTATTAATTTTGCCACGTGCTCACAACCGATTAGAAATTATTATGGAAGTAGATAGAAAATCACGTGGACTAGCTGGTTTATTCGCAGAAGCGCTAGATCTTGATGAGAAGGTTATTCGCTTTACAGTAACAAGCGAAGATATTCCGACGATGCAGCAAAAAATTAACAATTATATTTTTTAATAAACTATGCATAAAAAAGAAATGGTGAGGAAAACTAAAACAACCGCTCCATTTTTTTGCATAGTGAGGTTATGTATGTGAAACGATATCGACATTTATACTTGTTAAGTTGTACACTACTCATTTGTTTTGTCGCACTATCACTTTCGTATCATACCGCTTGTATTGAAAAATTTGATAATGTAGTCGCACACTTTATTCAAAGTTTTCGAAACGATTATTTGACAGCCTATTTTACTTGGGTGTCCTTTATCGGTTCAAAAAGAATATATTTCCCGTTACTCATTATACTCGTAATGTATTTTCTTGTTAGAAAAAAAATATTAAGTGCGTTGCTTCTAACAATTAATTATTACGGATCTCGTTATTTGAACAGTATGCTCAAATTATGGTACGAACGAGCAAGACCGGATGTGTCACAGCTTGTTACAGCAACTGGATATAGCTTTCCGAGCGGTCATACGATGAATGCTACTGCCTTTTTAGGATTTATTGCATACGTCACAATTACAGAAGATCGTATTTCATTGCATAAAAAGTTGTTGATTATTTTTATAGCAAGCTTTGTTGTATTATCTATTTCAGTTAGCCGAATTTACCTTGGTGTTCACTATCCATCTGACATACTAGCAGGGTGGGCAGCGGGCGGTAGCTGGCTCGTTTTATGTGTTATATTTCATAAGGCGTTCATTAAAAAAGAACCTATGTCATAATAGGTTCTTTTTGCATGGGCTCCACATGAATGTGAGCATGGTAAATTTCGAATTTTTTTCGAAGCATATCTTCAATATTTTCAGTAATGCAATGGCTTTCGCTAACATCCATTTGAGCATCTACCTCAATTGTAATATCTACATACGTTTGATTCCCATACATACGAGCGCGAATATCTACAATATGTTCTACACCTGAAATATGCCCTACAGCATCAGCATATTCATCCATTTTATCAGGATCAATGCCATCCGTTAGCATATGGGAAGCTTCTACGAAAATTTCCCATGCAGTCTTACAAATAATAAGACCAACAATTAAAGCAGCAATGGGGTCTAAAATAGGCATTTTGAACTGTGATCCGACTATACCTACTACTGTACCAATACTTACGAGTGCATCGGATAAATTATCTTTTGCAGCGGCTTCTAACGACTTACTCTTTGTTTGAATTGCAATCTTTTTCGTATACTTATATACGCCGTACATAACGACAGCAGAAAATAAAGCAGCCCATGCAGCAAGTACATTAGGTGCTGCTTGTTTCGGATTGAAAAACGATTGAATGGCACTAATGACAACTTCTAATCCGACTGTTGCCATAATAAAAGAAGCAACAAGTGATGCGATTTGTTCTGCACGAGAATGCCCATATGGATGATCTGGATCACGAGGCTTACGAGAAATTTTTAGACCGATTAATATAGCTAAAGAAGCACCGATATCCGTTAAGTTATTCAAACCGTCAGCACGTAATGCGCTAGAGAGGGTAATATAACTGATGATGATTTTCATAGAGGATAAACATATGTATGCCATAATGCTGACAATAGCACCTTTATCAGCTTCTTTATGAGAAAGAGAATCCATTTTAATCACTCACCTTCCTACAAGGAATTTCTTTCTATAAATAGAGTATCAAATGAAAGTCGTGTGGGTCTATACAAACATTGTTAACGTTTTATAGCTTTTTAAGTAGGGGATAACAAAGTTTCGCTAAGGAAAAATATGTTGAAAAGTACAAAGTGGAAAGTTGTTAAACAATTAATGATGAATAGGGCATAAGGAAGGAGTGGTGCCAATAATGATTCGTATATATTTTTCTCAAAATGATGGTTTGTAATGCCCCGGAGGAAGAATATATAAGAAATGATTTCTTGAAGTAGAAGAGGAGAAAAGCATTAATATATGTTCATTTGCATGAAAAATACGAAAGAACATTGTGAAAACAAATAAAAAACCTCTGAAAAATTATCCAGAGGTTTTTTCGTTTCTTAGTAAGCTTCTAAAAACTCAGTAACTTGCTCTTCAGTTTTTGCATTTGCACTATGTAAGTGACCTAGCTTTTCGCCATTTTGGTATACAAGTAAGCTTGGAATACCCATTACTTGATACTCTTCAGCAATACTTGGTAACTCATCTTTATTAATAGAATACCATTCAAATTTATTGAACTCTTCCATTACATCTCCGATAAAGTTATCCATACGCACGCAATCCGGGCACCATGTAGTAAAGAACTTAACAACTACTGGCTCCTCGCTTGCGATGATGTCTTTGAATTCCTTGTCAGACTTGATTTCTCTCATGTTTTTGACTCCTTCCATTGTCACACGGATAAGCTAGTATTTTTATGCAAAATCCGTAATTGCAAACATTTTGCAAACATTAGTGTTTTTGAAATAGATTGTTTGCAAAATCCTCGACTGCTTTTTCTTGTAGGCCTGGTACAACATGTGAGTAGGTGTCTAATGTGATGCCTACTCTTTTATGTCCTAATCGTTCACTAACAATCTTCGGATGAATACCTTGTTTCAACATTAATGTTGCATGGGTATGTCTCAGATCGTGGAACCGAATATCAGGAACCCCACTTTTCTTTATAAGCTTTTTCCAGAGCTGTGTCAAACTTCTGAAATTACAAGGGTTACCATTATAAGTAGGGCAGACCAAATCATAATTATTATACCCATCGCCATACTGTTCTTTTTCTTCATATATTTTCTGAAGATGTTCCCGAAGTGCCTGTAGGCTAATTTCAGGTAGAACAATTAATCTCTTTCCTGTAGATGTTTTAGGTTCATGAAATTCTTTGGTGATATGAGAGAGGGAACGATTAACAGATAAAGTGCTTCTCTCAAAATCAATATCCTTCCATTGTAGCCCTAAGATTTCCCCTTTACGCATGCCGCAAGTGATAGCTAATAGGTATGCAACATAGTACCTGCTATCTTTTGCATTGTCTAAAAAGCAGAGTACATGTTCTTCTGACCATGTATTTACAGTTTTTTCTTCACCTTTAGGAGGGCTTACTACATCAGCTACATTCTTTTTCACAATTTCGTGTCTCAAAGCATAAGCAAGCGCGGTACGAATGATTTGGTGAATACTTCGAACTGTAACAGGCTTCATAGATTCAGATAAATCACTATAGAACTTTTCAAGATCTACACCTTTTAATTTTTGCATTGGAATGTTTCCGAGTTTTGGTATAATATGATTGTTAATATGTTTTCGATAGTTGTAGTACGTGGTTTCTCGAAGGTTTATCTTTCTTGCTTCAAGGTATTGAAGGAAAAACTCACGTACTCTCATTTTTGTGGGCTCAATATATGAGCCTTCTTCTATTTCTACGATTCTTTTAGCCATGTCGGCTTGTGCTTCTTTTTTCGTTTTATATCCAGAAAACCATTTTTGGCGCCTTTTTCCCGTTTCAGGATTAGGGCCAATGTCTATTATTATTGCCCACTTGGAACCTCTTTTTCGAATATGTCCTTTCATGTTAAACACTCCTTGATTTGTATTTTCCTTTGAATTTGTGTAAGACGCTGCTTACATAATTCAGGAGTAACTTGAAACACTTCAGACATATCAGCGACCATAGTATCCTTTGCAGGATTAATATATTTTAGCATATGAAAGGGGATAGCTGCATATTTGGTAAAACGTACCGCATCCCATTCTTGCAATTCGCGAAAAGCATTAGGCATAATCCCTTGTATGCCAGTGTGGCGCAGGATATGGCATAGTTCATGGAAAAATACTTCCTTTTGTTTTTCTTTAGATAAGCGTGAATCAATGACAATCATTTTTAAATAATTATTTGCTATGTAGTATGAGTCAATGTCATCTTTTAAAAGTATGATATTACAGAGTTGAGCGATTTTTTCAATACATAAGTCATTTGGTTTTAAAATCCCAAGCTGTTGATAAAATGTAGTTATCCAATCTTCTAATAGGGTAGTGTGATAAGACCAATCCATGAATTTCACCTCATTGCTAAAAAAATAGGAACGTTTGTTCTTATTTTACTGTAAAAATAAAAGCCCGTGAAGTGGGCTTTTATTGATTAGTATAAAATTCTTTAAAATTTCCATTTATATTTCTTATTTACTACGTTTTTCCGCTAATTCTACAACCATATCAAAATGACGTTTAATCATTTCCACATCCTCTGGAGAGAGGTTTTTCCATTTTTCTATATCAAAGAATCCCATGTCGTTTATACCAAGTTGTTTAACATGCCTAGAAATTTCTTTAAGGGAATCATAGTGCTTTTCATTTGTTGAAGAAGTGGGTATCGTTTCTTCCTCACCAGTAATTATAAAATGTGTTGAACAACCTAAAATGTTTGATAAAACAACTATGTCATCAGGGTCAGGATATGTGTACTCTCTTTCCCAGTTGGAAATTACTTGAGGTGATACTTTCATGTGAATAGCTAATTCTTTTTGAGTCTTATTTATTCGTTTTCTTCCCTCACGAATTCTTTCTCCAATTCCATTTTTCAAGATAGTTCACCTCTCTATGCTTTGTATATGAATAACTGTATAAGTTAGTTAGTAACACACCAATACATTAATTTTAACTAAAATTAACGGATTTCGATACATAACTAACGGAATTTGAGAAAATAATAAAAAAAGAAATTGACTATAACGGAAATCGTTAGTATATTGAATGTAACGGATAACGTTATTTAAGGTGGTGTTTAAGATATTAGTTATAGAAAATGTAGAAAAGATTCGAAAGGCAAGAAGGGTTACTAAGACTTTTATAGCAAATAAAACTGGCTTATCTCTTCAAGGATATAGACATATTGTAAACAAAGATGTTCGTTTAGATGTAGAAAGATTAAAGAAAATATCAGGCGCTTTAAATGTGCCAATATCTATTTTTTTTGATGATAAACTAACGGAATCCGTTATAAAAGAGATGGAAAGTGAGTTTGTAAAGTAACACTGATTTACGAAAGGAGAGCTAATATTATGAATCAACTCCAAGAATGGTATCGCATTATACATCTTCAAATGAAACTAATGGATATTACCTACGCATTAGATAATGATCCAAATTATAAGAAAGAAGACGCGGTTCAAGAGTTACTGGAACTAATACAAAATTTAGATTGTGAAAAAACACATATTCAAGGGAATGAGGGGAGCAAATGAGTATTGAGGAGCAAATACAACAAGCAGTGACAAAAGCAATCCAACCATTAATAGAAATTCTTCAAAACCAACAGTCATAAGTCGTCAATCAAAAGCCGTTACTTACTTTAGAGGAAGCGATGGAGATTTTGGGTGTTGGTAAAAATCGAATGTATGAAATTGTTAAAACAGACGGATTTCCTGCATTTCGAGAAGGGAAGCGTTGGATGATTCTTACTAACAAGTTTTATGAGTGGATGGAAAAACAAGCAGAAAACAAATGGATATAGGAGGTTTCAAATGAATCCATCATTGGTTGAAAGTCCATTAAGTCTTGCGATGGTTGCAGTGTTTTTCGTGGTATTTGGTGGAGGTTTGGCATTGATAGATTTCATTGTTCAAACAATCGACAAGATTGAACAGCTGGAGAAAGAAAATGAATAATTACGAAAGGGGAAAGGGGTATGAGTAATACAGCACCAGTTCTGCCAAAGGACATGAAAAAGAAAGAGGTACTTGTTAAGTTCTTACAATATTGCGAAACAATGCAAATCAAAGCAGTAAAACAACGGGATCCAATTGCACTTTGTACATGGATTAAGGAAGCGCGGCTAGCTAGAAGAGAACTTGCAACACTGTATCGAGCGAAAGAAAAGCACGAAAGGGACCGTAAGAACATTCTTAAAATCATCCAGCGGTTAAGGAGTCAGGGAATTGATGCATCAGTTGTTGAACGTGCCCATTATATAACCCTTTGTGAGGAGGTGAGTTAGTTGAAGAATAAAACAAACCGTCCCACCCCTAGAACGGTTTGCCAAAACATAATGCAGCATTATTATAACATATTGCTTATTTTCTACAAAAAAAGCATGTGGGCTGTTTGTACGAGGAGGAAAATTAATGGCTAAATACAGACATGTCAGAACAACTTTCTGGTCAGATCCAAAGGTAACAGAAGAAATGACACCGGAGGATAGATATTTTTATCTATATCTAATGACAAATGAACATACAACTCAAATAGGTGTATATACAATTACAAGGAAACAAATGGCTTTTGAATTAGGATATTCGATAGAAAGCGCTAAAGCTTTACTAGATCGTTTCACAAAACATCATGAATTGATAGTTTATAACGAGGAAACTAGAGAACTGTGCATACTGAATTGGGGCAAATATAACCTGATTAAAGGCGGAAAACCTGTCGAAGATTGTATTCAAAAAGAACTAAAGACAATTAAAGATTTATCTTTAGTAAAACTTGTATTAGATAGAACTACAAATAAATCTTTAGTTAAAAAAATAAGTATTATGGCTGGAATTGACGATACGTACAGCGATACGTTACCGTTACGTGGACAAAAAGAAAAAGAAAAAGAAAAAGAAAAAGAAAAAGAAAAATTACAACAAGAGGAAAAAAATCCGGTAGCAGAAAATCTCGCAATCGATTTTTATATAAAAAATTTCGGACATATATCTCCATTCATGGGAGAAGAAATTAATCAATGGATAGATGATCTTAACCAATCGTTAGTAGTTGAAGCAATGAAAATCACCTTAGAAAACAATAAACGTAATTGGTCTTATACAAAAGGAATTCTAAAAGATTGGCATCAACAAGGCTTTAAAAGAATTCAAGATGTAGAAGCAGCACAAGCAGAATTCCGAAGACAACAACAAAGGAAAAAGCGTACTGGTAAAGGTTATACCAAACGAACGGAAGCTGTACCAGAATGGTTACATCAGCGAGATGAACTTGAACCAATACAACAACCACAGCAAGTTCAAAGTGATGATCTTGAAGACAATCAGAAACGTTTGGATGAGATATTAAGCAAATATAAAAATACTAAAGGGGAGTAAGGTATGAGAAACACAGGTGTTGCAAGAAAAGTGGACGAGTTAGGCCGGGTAGTAATTCCAGTAGAGTTACGCAGAACTTTGGGGATTGCTGAAGGAACGGCACTCGACTTTCATGTTGATGGGGAAAACATCGTTTTAAGAAAACAGGAAAAGTCATGCTTTGTAACTGGTGAAGTTTCCGAATCAAACATGGAATTGCTGGGCGGCCGAATGTTTTTGAGTAAGGAAGGGGCAACAGAATTAATGGACTTTCTTGAAAAGAGTGGGATGGCACATGCCTAAGCAGTTAAATATTTTCGATGTAGAGCCAGCAATTTGTGAGTTTGATGTAAGGAAAGCAAATGTGAAGAAAGGAACTGGACGCGTTACATATGCTGATGTACGTGTCCGAGTTCCAAAGAATGCAAAGGGTACGGATGAATTACCGCGCACAACTAAACAAGATGATCGTTATGACATCTTTGAACAATATGTAATGGCAATTTGGAGATCTCAAAGAGCTGTAGATAAGCTTTTTAACTGGGAAACAGCGGAAGAATTGTGTAAGGCAGCAAGGGATAAAAAAGAAATAATTCCAGTAAGGGTTTATTTAGGAAGTGGCTTTAAACCGGATGTTGTCGAGTACATGAAGTGAGAAAAGGGAGATGGATATATGAAAAAGATAGAAATTGATGTTACAAGTAATAAGCTCTATATAGTTAAGGGTGGAAATGTTACAGCGGTGAATCCACCAGTGAGCGGATTCGGTGAACAAGTTGCAGTTTGGGTTAACGGTAAAGTTGATCGCGTGGATACTAAGTTTACTGAAAAGATAAAATAAATATTTTTAGAAGGTAGGTTCGCTTATGAGCGTAACAAGAAATCATGAAGCGATGAAGGAATCACGTTTGAAAATATACATCGCTTTAGAAGAAGCTAACTTCATTTGGGATGAAAGGGACGTTATACGTTTTCGTGAAATGTGGAGTCAAGGTATGAGTTTACCGAAGATGGCAAAAACGTTAAGGAGACACCAAGCAGAGGTGGCGCTCCTCGTAATAGATCAGGCTGATAAGTATATGATTGAAAATCGTCCGATAGGATTAGGGATTTGCTAAATAGGAAGGGGAAATCAAAATGAAAGCAATGGAAAACGGTGTATATGCAGCAACTAAATTAATCAGTAAATCAAAGGGAGGACAAGCTGTAATGAATATCAATCAAATTTGTGAATTAGATCAATATCAAGAAGCGACATTACGTACATGGAATACAAATAACGATTTCGGTGGACACATTTTAAATGCAGCATTAGGGCCTACGGGGGAAGCTGGTGAGGTTGCTGATATTGTAAAAAAGGCTATTTTTCATGGTCATGGTTTTGATCCGGCTCATTGTCCAGGAGAAGAAGAAGGAAATACTCATAAAATCGCTTTAGAGTTAGGGGATATCTTGTACTACATTTCAATCATGTCTCATGAAATTGGATATACCTTAGAAGATATTGCTCAAATGAATGTTGCCAAACTAGCAAAAAGGTATCCAGACGGGTTTAGCAGGGAAGCTAGCCAAAAGCGCGTTGATGTGAAGTAAGACAAAATTTGAATTTTATTAAGAACTGGGACTAAAAGCATCGCTAACTAGATGGGAAAAAGAGCATCATCACTGAAATAAAAAGGCCCTGCACACAGGGCATCTAAAAAGATAAAAGATACCTTAGCAATTACAACGATTAGGGAGACGTATTAGCTAAGGTATCTGGATGGATGGTTACATACTAAGTATGCAATCAAGAGCATTGTTGAATGTATTGGGTTATTCAACATGTTAAGAATAACACGAAATTTCTGTTAATCCATCCGGTAAATTTGTCCAAAAAGGTGCTTCTATAAAAGTTTTTCACCTAATAAATGGATTCATGGATCTTGACAAAAACGTTATTTGAATAGAAAAGAGAAACGAGAAGATAAAATAAGACCGTTCCTTTTATAGGAACGGCCGTACAAATATCATGTGCTGGAGGTCGCACTAAATGGCATAAGATGTTTTCTCTAAACAGTATGGACAGGGAATTTTACGATTATACGTAAAAACGGCAGGTAATTGACTAAGTTACCCGCCATATTTTTAAAATACACGGAGGAGAGAGCTCCGATTTGAAAGAGTGAAGCCGTGGGAAGTCGGCTTGCAGGTAGTATGTGCGATATAAAAAAGATTATTCGAAAAGGGAAATTGGATACTTAAAATCTTAACAAAATAGTTATTTAATGGGATGTTGATAATAAGCGATTATCATTAAATTGCTCATTGATTAATGATAATTGCTTATATATCGAAAAGCTATTTAGCTATTAGAAATATAGTTTCATCAGCCTTGGAAAACCCATACAACTTTCTTCCGAACTGTAAAATACCTTCTTCACTCTCTGTTAAAGTTTTAATATCATTTTCAAAATAGTGTCCAACGTTCTTTAAATAAGATAATTTTTGTTTTTCATTATTAAGTATAATTTGTTTTTCCTTAATCATTTGCTCTTGCTTATAAAGGGAGGTTTGGGCGGAAATAACCATAGGTAGCATAAAAGCTAGCGCTAGTAAAAGACGACGTCTTAGTTTTTTATTCGTTCGTTGGTGATTGTTAGTATTAATTTGGTTTTTTAGGAATGATTGTTGTGATGGTAATTTTGGGATGCTTCCCATTTTAATGCCTCCATTACTAATTATAAATTTAAAATGTTTAAAAGTATTATATATGCTAAATGGGTAATTTTGAACCTATTTTGGTAAAGATAGGTTTTGTAAAATTTAAATAAAATCCTTTTTTGACTGTAAAAAAGCCCTCACATAAACGTAAGGACTTTTCTAAAATGAAAGTTTTGGTTTTCAAATATCATTATATACCATAAATGAAGTATATTGAAGTGAAATTTTAACAAAAACGCTATTTGGCATAAATAAAAAAACAAAAGTGCTCCGTCTACTGGTCGGAAGCGCTTTTGCGAAAAGCTAGTGAGTTTCGTTCATCAATTTATTTTAGAATGCCAAATTAAAAACAATAACGAGGTAATAAAAATTTCATTTGGTAGAAATAAAAACCCTAGTTTCCTAGGGTAATGGTATAACAGCTCAATATATTTTATCCTTCTATATCGTAACGTAATATTACGTTGAAAACATCAGGTAAATGTAACCAATTACAGAAAATAAGAGCAGCTAGCAAAAGCTAACTGCTCAGGTAATGGAATATGGTTAAGAAATGGGTTGTCTACAGTATTGACGGAATATTGAGTTTTACTCGTGAAGAAATACGTTTAACTTAATGCATAGCCCACGATCAAAGTTAGTGTTAAAAACACAGATAATAATAATGTTAGTAGAACTGTTACTATGCTTCTAAGCATTGCTATCCAATTATCTACTTTAGAGAATCCTTTAATACCAGCAAAAAAAGTTCCTATTGAAAAAATGAGTACAAAAAATAAAGGGTGAAAATAAACGACGTTTATAAAAGAGGCATTCATTTCAGGTGTGCATATTTCAAGATATAAAAGAAAAAAGGCAATGCAAACGAATGAAAAAATAAAGGACCATAGATTTATATTATGCTTCATAGGTTGCTCCTTTGTTATCAAAATATTTCTATTGAATTTTAATGGAAAATTTAAGAAAAAGATAGTGATTATAAATTAGAATGATTTTTTTACAAAATAATCCTTTGAATAGAAAGCGAGGTTAATAGAAATGTCTAAATTAAAGAAAAAGAAAACCAGAAAAGCTATTGCTCGACGTGCGAAATCCTTTGAAAAATCTAGAGTTAAAAGCGCTTGGAGAAACATTTTTGTATAAGCTGGTATTTTAAAGTGAAAAGAAACTAAATATAATCCGGCTAGAAAACTAGAGGACACCAATTTTTAGAGCAGCAATCAAGCTGTTTTAAGAAATGGTGTCCTCTTTATTTTTGAAAGGGGATGTGGATAATGAAGAACTTAAAAGATCAAATACGTGAATGGAAAAAGCAATCTAAGCAAGCAAAAAAGAAACATAAGAAAAAGAGAGAAGAGAAGCTAACCACTCGTGACATTGAAAATTTAATGGGGGTTTATGGACCGCGTTATGAACGCAGACGTGGTGCATTAAGACAAAAATAATAAAAATGGAGGAATTTAATATGAATAAACAATTATCATTTAAAATGCCAATTGTAGATGGGAAAAGAACAAAACAAGAGGTTGAAAAAGTATTCGAAGATTATCGTAGATATTTAGCAACAATGCCATGTGATATGTTGCCAAAAGTGACGCCGTCATATTCAATTGTTCCTCCATCAGTTACAAATGAATTTAATAGTTCAACAGAGAATATCGCTATCGAAAGAATAGAGTATGAGCAAGAAAGAAAAGAGTTCATGGATTGGCTTTATGATGCTGTGAATCCTTTGAGAGATGATGAACGTGAAGTCATAGTGAAATTTTATATGGAAGATGAAGTTGGATATGATCCAGACATTTGGATGGATTTAGGTATAGGTAAAACAAAGTATTATAAGTTAAAAGGACGAGCTATACTACGTCTAGCATTCAATCTAAAAAAAGAGGTATATCAAAAAACGCGTAGACAAAAAGAGGTGCCAAGCGTATGAATCTCGTTCAACCAATAAGAGATAAAGAAATGTAAGACAGTGTTTTTAAAAAATATAATGACCTCCCTTATCACAGCTCAGGCAAATCACACTTGTTTATACATTATTGATTTAAAAGGCGGTTTGGAATTTGGACCATATCAAAATTTAAAACAAGTTGAATTTGTAGCAGAAAAACCTATTCAAGCATTTCAAGTGTTAAATGCAATCCTTGAAAAAATGGAAGAAAAGATGCAGTACATGAAGGAGAGGCACTATACAAATGTTGTAGAGACAGATATAAAAGAACGATACTTTATCATAGTTGATGAAGGGGCAGAGCTTTGCCCAGATAAAAGCATGATAAAAGAGCAGCAAAAATTACTAGGAGCTTGCCAACAAATGCTTTCTCATATTGCACGTATAGGCGGAGCACTTGGATTTAGACTTATCTTTTGCACACAGTATCCGACAGGCGATACATTACCACGCCAAGTTAAGCAAAATTCAGATGCAAAGCTTGGCTTTAGATTACCAACACAAACAGCTTCTCAGGTTGTTATTGATGAATGTGGATTGGAATCCATAGAAAGTATACCCGGACGTGCACTTTTTAAAACGGATAGGTTAACAGAGATACAAGTACCGTATATTTCTAATGAAAAGATGTGGGATGTACTAAAACAATACGAGGTGGAGAAAGATGAAAATACAAACGCACATCAAGTTGAATCGTCAAATGATGATTCTGACCTCGATTAGAAAGCTGAAGTTTGCGACTCGTAGGCATTTAATGGCTATTCATGATTTAGGTGGAATAAGAAATGCAAATCGTATTTTAAAGGATTTAAGTTCATTTGTTAACAGTACCGTATATAAAAAAGAGTATGTATATTATCTTAATAAAAAAGGGCGTGCGCTATTTGATGATACTGAAAAAATAGTACCAACAATTCGATTAGCACACAGCCTTATGAGAAATGAAGCGTGGCTCTATCTGTTTTATCCGGATGACTGGCAGATAGAAACACCTATACGTTATAAAGTAAATGATAATAAGAAGACAATTATTCCAGATGTGAAATTCCGAGATGAAGAGGGGATTTTAAATGCTGTTGAAATAGATCGGACTCAGATGATGAATGTAAATAGTGAGAAGATGACAAGATACGGAGAATTTACTATATATTATAAGAAGAAGTATAATGGTAAAGTGCCAATCGTTCATTTTTTTACATTGACTGAATATAGGCAAAAAACACTGGAGCAGTTCGCTGTGAAGAATGGTGTGTATGTAAAAGTACATGTTTTACCCGAATTTTAGCTTAAATAAAAACAGCCACTTTACTCGCTGATGATTCCTGAGCTTCTAATGTGAAGGCCTCGTTTAATTTTTCTAGAATATTCATTAATAATCAGTCCTTAATCTCTCTCCTTTTTGAAATTATGGATGAAAAGGGGAGGATTGTAAATATGGAAATGAAAAAACGAAGCCTATGTATATGTGAAATGATTTTTAAAACCGTCTCCTTTTAGGGGACGGTTTCTTTTATCAATGAATATACTATATTAAGAAATTTAAGAGGTGATAACAATTGGATTATTTAATTGAATTAAATCAGTGGGGTATAAAAGAAGGATTACCTACTAAACCCTATGTAGATGCAGATTATATACAAGCTGATAAGAATATCCAGGGGATAAACAATGCGCTACAATTTGCAGCATCTAATAATTACTCTGAAGTTATTCTTCCAAAAGGCAATTACGCTCTATGTTATCCACGTGAGATTGCTATGGTTTCCAATTTAGATTTTAATTTAAATGGATCAACATTAAAAGTTATATACGATTCTAATAAAAAATCGCCATTTGACAATAGAACAACTACTGATTATTACAACTTCAAAGGGAATAGTATCGTATTTAGTAAAGTCATCAATTCTAATTTATTTGGTGGAACTATAATTGGGTGTAGGGACGACAGAAGTTTTTCTAATCCTTTAGAAGTAGCAATGGAGAATACGTATGGTATTCTCTTTCAAAAAAGTTCGAATTATTGTTCCGTGAAAAATTGTAAGGTTCGCGATTATATGGGCGATAATATTTCATTTAGCTCAAACTCGATATTTGACTATGGAGAATTTGATCAAGGTCTTACTTTGAGTGCCTTAGATTACAACACTGGACAACCTATTACCTCTACTAATACACTCACAACAAAGATGTTAAATATACCTCAAGATTTAACACCAAAGATTACTTCCTTTCTTATAGCTGGAGCAGGATACGCTAGAACAACAAATTTAAATAATAAAGACTTGGATATCTTCTTTTACGATAATAACAACAATTTCATAGGGGTTATGAAGAAAAGAAGAATCTATACAGATATTTCAATCCCAGTTAACGCAATGAAATTTAGACTTCAATTTTATAATGAAAACAATGTAAATAAGAATCTACAATATACAATTATGTTTGGTGGTATCCCTCACCATAACACTGTTGAAAAATGCGAGGTTTTTAATGGGCATAGGGGTGGTATCACTTTAGGGGGGAATTACAACGAAGTTATAAATAATAAAATCCGCGATAATGGAAAAGGATTGGTTAGGTTTTTGGATGGAAAACCTATTTTCAACAATCCAACTCGTTATTCAATAAACATGGAAGATTCATACGGAGCAAGCTGTACCATAAAAGATAACGAAATTTACGGAAGTTATCACGGTATTTTAGTTGGTTGCTATGATGTCTTTATAGAACATAATCACATTTACAATATAGATTACCTAGCGATTAATCTTTATTCTTTAATGCATGCAACTATTAAAGATAATTTCTTATACAACTGTCAAAATAACATTGGACTCATGACTTCTAATTTTAGTACGGCGTTTGTGAATATTATAGACAACAGTTTCACAGGTGGTAATATGAATTTAACTAATGATTCGTATAGGGTTTCTTTATCTAACAATCAATACGTAAACCCTGATTTCGTTGCATTGGGAGATAATTGTACATTTGATAATAATTATATTATTTTTACAGAAAATCCGACTACCACACCATGGATAAAAGCAAACAAAATAAGCAAATGTACCTTTAAATCGGTTTTAACACAAAGAGAGATGACGTTTAAAGTTAAAGAATATGATAGCTGTAGATTCGAAAATTTACGAGTCAGGTCAGAAAACCCTAATACTCAAACTGTAGACGTTTGTGAGTTCACAAGGTCAGAACTTCTTAATTGCGAGTTGAGAAATCATTTGTTTAGTGGGAGTCCAATGAATATTAGAGTTACTAAATCAAAACTTATAGATACAACTTGCGAAGTTGGTATTACAAATGTGGATAATCAAGTACCATACACTACACTGGAAGACTGTGCTATTTCGATTAATACGAAAAATAATTTATTCTTATCTGATACAAATCGTCCATATACAACTTATGTAGTAGAGAAATGCAATGTTACTATTAATAATCCAGCATTCGCTTCTCTCTTAGCTTCAGGAGCAGCAGCGGGAGTAAACGAGTTAATTTTAAAAGACAATGGATTTGTTTATACAGGAACAGCACCATTGAATTTAAAATATTACACAAATAAAAATCATATTCGTAACTTCATCAATTCGAATAACACCTTTACAAATATCAATTTACCTGCTGTGAATTAAAGCTGGCTCTTTCGAGTCAGCCCTTTTTTATTTTACATCCACTAATTCATTAAGCTTAAATTCTGCATTCAATCCAAATGCATCCGTATAGTATACCGTTTATATTCTTATACATATTTGCAGTTATAATGCATGACTTTACATAGATGACAAACATACATTTTCGTGATACTTCATCTTGACAGGATAAAGATGTGGCCGTAACTGTAGATGGAGGTTTGGGATTTACTATTGATGCAAAAGTAATGGTAAGTGATTCGCCGCAATATAAGGTTCATAATAGTCGCGGTAAAACATACTTTATTACAGAAAGTCCGATATATGTAGTTGTGAATTAAGAGAACTGTCTCTATAACAAACAAAAATCCCTAATACTCGATTTAATAGAGCATTAGGGATTTTTGTTGTTTGATAGGAGGAAGGTCTTCTAATCAAACATTTCAATTTTCTTGGTTATGACATTACGAATACAAAAGTTAAATAAAAACATTACGATATAAAGATACCACATTATACAAGGTAAATGTTATGCAATTTTGCATAATCATAGTTTGATATTACGTTCCTATGAAAATCATTCTTCCACGAAATGTTTTTTTATAAAAAAACTAACTATAATCATTTAGCTATCCCCCTAAACTCATCAACTTCAAACTCTATATTCAATCCAAATGCATCCGTGTAGTATTCCGTTTATGTTCTTTTACATATTTGCAGTTATAATGTATGACTTTACTTAGATGACAAACATACATTTTCGTGATACTTCATCTTGACAGGATAAGATGGATAAAGAATTTTTTGTAGTTTGCCACCTTCAAACCTTGCCTCACTACTTGTAGTGGTATAATCGTAGTTCTCCGATTTTTTAGAACTATAAACTTTTATAGTTGCTTTTGTAGAATCAGGAATATTAGTAGATAAGGATAAATCGAGCTTATTTGTCTCCTTATTATAATCTAACTTATCAAGTTGTATGTATAGTGTTTCTTTCTTGGTTTCAGATGTAGCGTCTTTAGTATTATTAGCTGTCTCTATACTCGATGCTGTTTCTATATTTGATGATGATATATTATCAAATATAGCATGATATCTAGCGCTAAGAGATAAACAAAAAATTATTGCTATAGGGACAATTAATATAACAGTTCTAGTTTTAATCAAAACTTCACACTCTTAATTTTATTATTTATATATTTAAAATATGTCTTTAAGGAAAGCGGAGTATGTCACCAAATATGGAGAGTGTGGTAGGGTAGGGAAGGAAAAACAAAAACCGACTCATAAGGAGCCGGTTTTTTAATTTTATCTTTTTGATGCTCTATATCCAGCAGCCTTTGCATCGGCTTCTGAACAAAACATTTCTTCAGCATTTGTTTTATCATAGAACTGTTGACCAGGCATATGATAAATTTTTTCACCTTTACTATTTTTATTACCTTTAATATTGCAAGTACCATTTTGCTCTGATGCTTGATTTGTTTTTGGTTGAGGAGTAGCTTCTTTTTGTTTATTTTGATTTTGCTGCTCTTGTTGTTTCTTCAATTCTTGTTGTTTTTGCTGTTCTTCTCGTTGTTTCTGAAGTTCCTGTTTTCTTTTTTGTTCAGCTTCTTGTTTTTTGAGCTCTTCATGTTTCTTTTGTTCCTCTTGTTGCTTCTGAAGATCTTGTTGTTTTTTCTCGTCTTCCTTTACTTCTTCTGATTTCTTTGTTTCTTCTTGTTTAGTAGAAGTAGAGGCTTTGTTAGATTTATCGCTATCTGAACCTTTAGCGCAAGAACTTATTAAAATAATTAATAAAATAATGATACCTAAACAACCAAAACATCCACATCCTCGGCGCTTTTTCTCTTCTTTTTCACTTGCTGCTTTTGCCATCTTAATCCTCCTGAGTATATATTGATAACACGATTATAATTATATCAGATTAATAAGAGGGATTTTACAAAAAGTTCAGTAATAAAAAGCTTCTTGTAAGATATTTAACAAAACAAAAGCTAAGCCTATGAAAGAGCTAGCTTCGAGAATTCATCATGTTAATAAGGGTATCTCCATCGATTAACTCAATGTTTTTATTCGCGGCATATTGCCTTGCGTTCTTATTGAAATGCATCTCCAATTGTAAGACGCGATTGGAGGTGCATTTATTATTTAGAGCTAAAATAAATTTTTTGCATGCCTGTTGTTTGATATACGAATTTGAAGTCATCATTCTTTTGTATGTATTGTACAGAATATCCTTCAGCTTCAGCACCTTTAAATACTGCACTTCGTAATGGTGTTGGAATGACTGGCTGATGTTCCGTATCCATTTGATATACTTTTCCATCTTCAGAAACATATTCTGTATTGATAATATCGTTAGAATGATAAGCGAAATCAGTTGTATCTGCATCGACTACTTTAGTTTTTACCTTCACCAAAACATATTCCATATTATCGGCTGGGGCTTTATTAAACTGATTTTCTTTTTGAATTAATTTCCATGCTTGTTCACCTCGAATAATCTCTTTAATAGAAACTTCAACTTTTGCCTCATATGAATTTGAAGTTGCTGGATCAAAAATCTTGTCTTCCAAAATTGCTGATTGCCCTATAGCTAAAGGATTTGAGCGATTGCCAGCATTTGATTCCTCATTTTTTTTCTCTATTTTCATAGGTTCTGCTTTTTTCACTTCAGGTTTCGGAATTTCTTGTTTTTTTTCTTGCTTAACTTCTTTTTTAGGTTCAGTAGAAGCGGTTTTCACTTCTTCTTTTTGAACGCTATTTTTCCCACCAACTACAGCAATAATTACTAAAGCGGCAATCCCCCAAAACCACCACTGACTATAAAACGGTTTCTGCATAGTTTACCCCCTGAATATGTATTAGTATTTCAAATATAATTATATCAAATAATTCGGATAATTTTACGGGGAGGTAATTAATAAAAATTTTTTTGTAAGAAATACTACCTTTAAGGAGGTGCGTATATGTTATATGTTTTTCTAATAATAACAGGTATACTTTACATTTCATGGTATGTCTATAAGAGAAGAGAAGACCATCATTTATACCAGCTCATTGCTCGTTTTAATAAAGATGAAGAATTTAAACATACACTAGCAATGGGGCTTTATTATCGATTTATGAAGCCGTTAGAAAATGAAAAATGCTCATCAGTATTTATACGTCAAACACCGTTGGAATTTGAAATTTTCGTAGCAGATGTTATCGAGAGGTATTATGGTGGTTCTGCTTTTGTAACGACAGCTACAGGAGATTATGGTGTAGACTTTGAACATACAGTAAACGGCGAATTATATCTTGGCCAGGTCAAGTGTTTATGTAGTGACATGTCCTATAAAGCAGTTGCCCTGGTGCATAGTAACATTGCGAAAAGAGGGGCAAAAGGCGGTTATGTAGTATCAACAGGTGGCTTTTCAAAAAATGCAAAGCACTATGCTGAAGAACTGAATGTACAGCTAATTGATGGATTGAGATTGGCTGAAATGTATATGGAGTCTATTGAGGGACATCCGTTACCTCAATACGCGCTAAACCCTGCTAGTAATTAATCAGCAGGGTCTTTTTCTTGTACCTCGTATAAATCATCGACTGTACAGTTAAAGATACGGGCTAATTCAAATAATCGATGAGCATTAGGGAAAGAAGAACTGGTTATGTAATTGTTTAGTTGTTTAACGGTTATTCCTAGTTTCTTCGCTACGAAATCTTTTCTATATCCACTTTTCTTTATCCATTCCTCAATATTACTTTTCAAATGAATATTCATTTTTATCACCTGCAAATTATTTCAACACTTCTAGGATAAACACCTTTTAATAAATTATTTTCTCAAAAAAGGAAATTATTTTTCTTGATATAGGCAATTTAATTTCTTCTAGGTCATATACCTATGTCAAGACCACGAGGAATACCAAGTGGAATCAAGGACATCAAGAAGGGAGAGGGAACGTATGCGATGGCAGTATGCACATTTGAATGAAACACCTTATCTCTATTCTTCGGTTCATCTAAAGCAAATGCATAAGCAATCCCGTTCAAAGGCTGAAGCGGAAGCGATTTGGATATACATGCATCATCACGAGGTTGATGATTATGAATACAAAGGCTATTACAACTTAGCTCGGAAAATACAAGAGGAATTACATGGTGAGGAAACAGTTGATATGGAGTGGGAAGACATATTCGAAGATTATAAACCAGTTATGACTAAAGACGGTTTGAAATTCGAAAAAAGGAGGAAACAAAGATGACAATTGTAGGAGAAGCGGTAGTGGTATGGACGGCAACAGGTTTGTCAGTTATTACAATGAAAGTCGCTGAGAAAATGGGGCGGGGTGTTCCACATTGGCTTCCACGTATGACCATGTACACAACGCTCACTGGCTCGTTCTTATATCTTCTACGTTACGTTCTCTTTGTGTTTCTATAAAGGAATAAGGTGATGGAATTTAAGTTACTAGAGATAACAAGGAGATTCGCTTGTACGTTTACGGTTGAGTGTCGTGGGAGTTTTATACCCAATAAAGGGTATAAAAAGGGGGAGAAAAATGATTGAATTATTGTTGGTTCCAGCTGCAGGTTTAACAGTGGCATTGTTCGGTGATAAGTTCCAACGTAAAGATAATGATAAGCGAAAAATACAAGTGTTTTTTGAAGTGTCGGGAATTGCAATCAAAAGAGAAGATAAGCTACATTATCCAAAGTTTCAAAAGCAAGTCGATGATGATCGTAGTACAACATTTATTTATACCTTACCCGTCGGAATGCCGAGTAAAATTATTCAAAAGGTTGAGGATGTTGTGAGCGAAGGATTAAATAAGCCTGTTCGAATTAAATACGATAATTATAAATTAAGGATTCGTGTTTTCCATAAAGAAATACCGAAGAAATGGGATTGGTCTGCACGTTTAGTGACAAAAGGAAAATGGTGTGTCCCTATTGGTCAAAGTCTAGAAAGAATTATTTATCATGATTTTGATGAAACGCCACATATGGCAATTGGCGGCTTAATTCGTATGGGGAAAACGGTGTTTTTAAAGAATATGTTTACTACCTTGTCATTAGCTAATCCTGATTTTGCACATTTCTATTTAATCGATTTAAAAGAAGAAGGATTGGAATTTAGCAAATATAAGAAACTGCAGCAAGTTGAAATGATAGCAGAAACACCGCAGCAAGCACATGCGATGCTTATAAAAGTCATGGAGAAGATGAGTGAGCGCGGAAAGTTTATGAAAGAACGTGGTATCAAGAATATTGTTCATACAAAAGAAAGGGATCGATATTTTATCGTTATCGATGAAGGGGCGGTATTAGCTCCAGCAAAAGGATTACCAAAACCACATAATCAAATGTTAGAAGAGTGTCAATATATGATCAGCCACATTGCGCGAGTAGGTGGAGCGCTAGGTTTTCGGATTGTTTTTTGTACGCAATATCCAACTAGCGATTCACTACCAAGAGTAGTAAAGCAAATGTCTAATGCAAAACTTGGATTTAGATTGCCTACACGTACCGCATCTGAAGTTGTAATAGATCAGCCAGGTTTAGAAGAATTGCCATCCATTCCAGGAAGGGCCATTTACATGAAAGATATCTTCACACAGTTACAAGTCCCGTTTATCGAAGATGAGATCATGTGGAAACATCTTAGAGAATATGAGGTGGAGAAGGATGAGCACATTGGAACAACTGAAGAGGGAACGACAGATGATGATACTTGCGACGATTAGAAAGCTTCAGTTTGCGACAAGAAGGCATTTGATGTGTGTGCATAATATGGGTGGTATACGGAATGCAAATCGAATCATGAAAGATTTAACTCCTTTTATTAGTCGTGTAACTTACTATAAAGAATATGTTTACTACTTAAACAAAGAGGGGCATGCATTATTAGGGGAAGGAAAGGTTGTTTCAAGAAATAGAATGGAGCATGCACTATTGAGAAATGAAGCCTGGTTAAATTTATATTGTCCTGATGATTGGCAAATAGAAACAGAAATAAGATATAGAAAAAATGGTGAGAAGAAAAGAATTATTCCTGATGTGAAGTATCGTGATGAAGAAGGAGTACTTCATGCAGTCGAGGTAGATCGATCACAGAAAATGAAAGTGAATGAAGAGAAGTTAAAAAAGTACGAAGAGTTCACACAAATATATAAACAAAAATATAATGGGAAAATGCCAATCATTCATTTTTTTACGGTAACAAAATATAGGGAAGAGAAGTTAGAAGAGTTAGCAGCTAAGTATGACGTATTTGTGAAGGTATATGTAGTAGGAGAAATATAAAAAAATGCTAACAAGTTTGCAAACCAGATTGCAAACGAAAATGCAAACTAAACGAATACTTCTTAGTAATGGTAAGAGGGAAATGGTCGCTGGTATGTCCTCTAAACCCTTATATATTAACGTTTATCAGCGTTGCATAATCATGCATAAAACGTACTACTTCACCCGCACGCAATCCGGGCACCATGTAGTAAAGAATTTAACAACTACAGGCTCCTCGCTTGCGATGATGTCTTTGAATTCCTTGTCAGACTTGATTTCTCTCATGTTTTTGACTCCTTCCATTGTCATGCGGATATGCTAGTATTTTTATGCAAAATCCGTATTTGCAAACATTAGTGTTTTTGAAATAGATTGTTTGCAAAATCTTCGACTACTTTTTCTTGTAGGCCTGGTACAACATGTGAGTAGGTGTCTAATGTGATACCTACTCTTTTATGTCCTAATCGTTCACTAACAATCTTCGGATGAATACCTTGTTGCAACATTAATGTTGCATGGGTATGTCTAAGATCATGGAACCGAATATCAGGAACCCCACTTTTCTTTATAAGCTTTTTCCAGAGCTGTGTCAAACTTCTGAAATATAATTGCCATCCTTATTGGGAAATTGCTTATTTCGATGATGAGGGTAATGCGGTCCGGAGCTACCAAAAAGGAGAGTACGCGATGTAAAGAAAAAAGGACAAGCAGTCGTACCTGCTGTCCTTTAATAGGAGAAAAATTATTCTGGTTTAGAACTACGAATAAACAGAAAATCTGCTTATAACCAGTGTTGTCAAAGATGTAAAAATCTATGCAACAAAAAAGCTTAGTCGGAATTCAAAACACCAAAATGGCTTGCATTGGTAAACAGGCTCAAAAGTAGTATATGTAAAATGAAAATTCTCATACAAAAAGCAGACAATAATTTTTGTTGTCTGCCAGCGATTCGAATGAGCTAGTCAATTGTGATAAATTGCTGTCCCATTACAAGAAGAGTGAAGCTGCTAGTTCAAACAGCTTGTAGGTAGTGTTTTCGATACTTTAAAAAATATACAGAGAAAGCAGATAAGTGATAAACCTACCTGCTTCTGCTGTAATATAAGAAAGAAGTACCAGCCGTGGATTAAGCGGCTTGGAAATAGTATGTATTGATTTCAAAATATTATTCAAGGAGTGAAGTCAGGTGGAATGTATCGTAAACGGTGTATATGAAATCACTCAGTTATTTTGTGAAGCAAAAGAGAAAAATAATGAATAAAAGAGAAAATCCCTGCGGGGACAGGGATTTTATAGGAGAGATATTGTTGTCGTGCAATGTCGAAATTTGGCGTATTCGACGAATTAATATTATCACGAGTTTTCAAGTGATAGTGATGGTTGATGTGTCAAAAATGTGTACGACTTTCATATAAAGGCGTTATTTGAATAGAATGTGACAGCTGAAATATTCAGTAGATATACTTTAACATTTCAGCTGGTACTAAGCGTTATAGGTTCTAGAAGCCAATTTTTTAAACCTCATCCAATATGTTATTCCAAGGACAGTTTGTGCAATTAGGAATAGTGAACCAGTAAATAATTTGAGGTTATGATCTAGTGCACCTAATATTGCCATAACTAATCCAGTTACGATGAAAATCACACTTAGGAAAGGTGTAATTTTCATTAATATCTTAAGTCTTTTATTCATACGTCAACCTCCTATTTACGATGTATTCTAACTATTAAATACATTTTACTACATTATGTTTTTGAAATGTAGGGGGGATTCAAAGGATTAATAGTATAAAACTAAACAAAAACGCTATTTGAATAAAAGCTAGTGGACTATGTTTTAACACTCACTGAAATTAATACGCATAACATACTTTGTAATAACTTATTTGGAAGTGAGTTGAATAATAATGTTTTATTCATATTTTAGTCCCCGAGCTAGTATGCGTCCGGCGTATGGTACTACTGGTATAACATATAGTGGGGCACAAAGTACAATTCAAGCTGTTCAACAAGCGTTACAAGCACAGCAACAAATGCAACAAGGTATACAACCGTATTATTCATTTATGGAGTATTATCACCCAGTGCATCATATTACGCCATACGGAATTTCTTTTTCAACAATTCCATATGGAACTGTATACAATTTATAAAAATATGCGGCGTAATAAAGTTGAGTATTTAAATAAGGGCGCAAGTAAAGAGCGACCTTATAAGAAATGATTCGTGTCTGATGAATTAGTATTCAATATATAATTCCTAATTTTTAATGTGTGACAAAGATTAATATAAAAATTTCATTTTGTATTAGTTTGGAACACAAAAAGAGCACTTAATAAAGTGCTCTCGTGACGAGACTATTTTCTCAAAGAAAGGAATACGCCATATCATACGAATCTATTTTTGAAATGTGCTTGGATAAATTAATTAGTATTTGCAAAAAAGTAGCTAGCAAAAGCTAACCACTCATCTCCAAGGGGGAATCGGAGAAAATATAATGTTGTCTACAATATTGACGGAATATTGAGTTTTATTTAGGGGAGGAAGAGGAAAATGAGTAATTTTAGACTGTTCCAACTTGGTTTTGGTCTGCAACATCAGAATCGAATGTGTTTGTTGCACTAACACCGCTAAAGGTATTGGCAACAAAAGCAACATTGGATGATCCTGAACCATTATAAGCCTTCGTATTTTCCTTTGGAGAAACGTTGTAAAAATCGCCTAAGTTGAAAGAACCGTTACTATTTTGTACAACCAGATTTCCAACAACAGATGGCATAGTTTTCACCTGCTTTATTACTAAGTATTTAAATTAGTATATGGTGTATGCGTCTAGAGGTTCATCTGGATCTGAAAATTTTGAAATGAAGTTTGTTAGAAAACATAACAAAATAATCCTTTCACACATCTTAGCATCTATTGACGTGGATGCTCTTTTTATTGAACGAAATGTGCATTCGGATAGACAATCTTCCTTCTCTTAAAATAACCTTAAATAAATTATAGGTTTAAGAATATTCAGAAAATAAATGGTATAATTTTCTAAAACAATTTAAATAAAGTTGATTGTAGAAAAGGAGTAGAGGGAAAGTGTTTCAGAAGCTCAAATTTTATTTAATCAGCCTTGTAATTAGTTCAATGTTAGGTGGAATTATCATAGATACAAATTTCTTGGTCCATAACATCTATTATTTAGTTGTAGGTAAAGAATTTCATTTTAATATGTGGTCTTCCATTATTATATTTAGTATCGTATTTATTTCGGGCTTCGCGTATATGTTGAAGAAGGGTCCAGATATACTTATTAATGATTAATTCTATAGTCACTTCGTTAGGCGCTGCTGTGAACTAGGTGGCGTCTTGTTTGTTGTTAAGGCAAGATAAGAGAAAGAAGCAAATGGAATGGGAAGCTAGAGAAGAGCGACTAGAGTTTGTAACAAGGGAGTCCGATGAGCATCTTGATAGGAAAGGGAGGGGGAAGGAATGAATGAGTGGGTTTGGATGATCTTTAGTGTTCTGTGTATTATGGGAGTCTAGATGGTTCTTGTTAGCATAGTATGTTTTTCATCATTTTGCACCTTAGAAATGAATCCGTTACAATTACAGACAGTCGTTTTAAAATTATTAAAATCAAGATTTTCATTAACAGATCCGTATTTTCCAAAAAAATTATTCTAAATAGAAGTGAAAAATAGGGGTTTGCCTTAAACATTTATTATAGTCAGGAATATGAGTATAGAAACAGATCTGATTTTTGTAATGACGGAGGGAATTGCTGTGGACATAACTCAAAGTGTGGCAAGAATAGTGGTTAATGGGAAAGACCTTCCGTTCACCTCAGTTAGAACTTCTGTATGGAATAATGGACCTGCAAATGATTTAATAATTTCGACGAATCAGAGAGTGAATGAGCTTTATCAATTTATGTGGTCACAAGTACCAGTTACGCTCACAATGTATTTTCTTCAAGGGGCGGACTTAATGAGATTTGCTAGGATTGCTGGGATTAATGAAAGCGTAACGGGAGAATATATATATCATTTCGTTTGGGGATAAGACGAATTTAAAGTAGCCTAACAGCTGCTTTTTTATTTTATAGAAGAGATTATCGTGAGGTGGGTGAATGGCAAGGGAATACGCAAAACACTTTTACAAATCAACAAGGTGGAAAAAGTGTCGGGAAAGTGTTAGATGAAAATATTGTAGAGAAAATAATAAAACTCAGATTCACTGGCATGAGTACAAATATGATAGCTAGAAAACTTGATATATCACGCGCAACGGTAAGATACCGTTGTACAAAACATGATCTTGGAGGGGGCATTGCACATAATCCTTTTGTAGATGAAGCATGCGATAGATTCATAACTGGATTTAACAAAAGACACGGTAACAGATTCATATATGTATCTGGATTTTAAAATAGTGAGTATTCTGTATACGTAAATAAATGGAAATTCTAATGAAATAAGCCTTTAAAAGGAAATTATAAAGAGGCAGCTTTAATTATTTAGCTGCCTAGTTACAGGGAGATTGAAAAATATTGGAGGTCAGTCATGAGTGTAAGCTAAAATAGCTTACATATAGTATGCACATTATTTATAGTTTTATTCCGATATTTATAAACAGTAAGACAGCAACTTCAAAATTCGGCAGAAGTAAAAAAGCTATGTAGGAGCCCTACAATTCGTGAGGGATAAAAGACCCTACTGATTATAGTTTTACGTTATTAGTAAAAGGCTTTTAGTTTAACTTCCCAGAAGTATGTAAGAAAGTTGAAGTTATCTTTTTAATATAAAGAAAAATATTCTAGATAGGTTGTATATTTTGAAAAAATGATGAGATTATATTTATTTATCTTATAGAGAGTCGGTATTAGGCATATGGGTCTAACAATAAAACAAGCTTTGAATTTAATAATAAAAAGGAGTTGATTAGTAATGGGTTATATTGTAGATATTTCGAAATGGAATGGAAATATTAATTGGGACATTGCAGCGTCTGAGCTAGATTTAGTTATTGCTAGAGTACAAGACGGCTCGAATACGGTGGACTTTATGTATCAAAGTTATGTAAATGAAATGAGGAAACGTAGTATACCATTTGGTAATTATGCATTTTGCCGTTTTATATCTATTTCAGATGCAAAGAAAGAAGCGCAGGATTTTTGGAATCGAGGTGATAAATCCGCTAAATTTTGGGTGGCAGATGTAGAAGTTCAAACAGTGGTAGATATGCAGAGCGGGACGCAGGCCTTTATTGATGAATTACGCCGATTAGGTGCGAAAAAGGTTGGTTTATATGTAGGGCATCATACGTATGTATCATTTGGGGCGCGTAATATTGATGCTGATTTTATATGGATTCCTCGTTACGGAGGGAATAAACCAGCATATCCATGCGATATTTGGCAATATACTGATTCAGGAAATGTTCCTGGTATTGGGAAATGTGATTTGAATCAATTAATTGGAAATAAGGATCTTTCTTGGTTTATAGGTACAAATCAAACTAGTATAGAAAATATAAAGCAATCAAATGGAATTGGTATTGCTGTTTCAAAATATGCTGATGGATACGGTATTAATCTATATGAAGATCCTGCAAATCCACAGTTTACAGGCAGAATTACGAAAAAAATCCCATATTTAATCTTTAAAGGTTATTGGGGAGGCGGAGAAAAAGATATGATTTGTTTAGGCAGTGAACAACAATGGGCCAAGCTAGAGCATTTTAATATACAATGGTTTTATGCTTATTCAAAATACGCACCTGGATATGAAATTAGAACGTACGACGGACCAAATGGAAATGATACAGGAGCGGTTGATGGGAAGGCACCTTATCGCATTTGGAATCGTCAGGATGGATATGTAGATATAGGTGGGAATAAATGGATTAAAGAAGAGCATGTGCAGATTAAATGATGTTAAAAAAAGTCGGCTCGCAAGCCAGCTTTTAGTATTTAATAAAGCTGTTTTCTGATATGAAAATATATACTTACGGAAAACACATTAATTTCACAATAACAGTATATAGTTTTTCATATACAATTATTAAAGTGAGGTATTTGAATTGAAAAAGAAAAAGCTTTTAATAGGAACTATTATTACATGTATGGCGCTAGCGTTGTCAGCGTGTGGTTCCTCGGGTAACGTTGCAACATCAAAAGTAGGAAACGTGACAGAGAAAGAGTTAAGTAAAGAATTAAAACAAACATATGGAAAAAGTACTTTATATCAAATGATGTTAAATAAAGCATTGCTAGATAAATACAAAGTTTCAGATGAGGAAGCTAAAAAACAAGTAGAAGCAGCAAAGAATCAAATGGGTGATAATTTTAAAATGGCTTTAGAACAAGCTGGACTGAAAAATGAAGATGAACTAAAAGAGAGAATGAAGCCAGAAATTGCACTTGAGAAAGCGATTAAAGCGACTGTTACAGATAAAGATGTGAAAGATAACCATAAGCCAGAAATGAAAGTAAGTCACATTTTAGTGAAAGATGAAAAAACTGCGAAAGAAATAAAAGAGAAATTAAATAATGGAGAAGATTTTGCTGCTCTAGCTAAGCAATATTCGGAAGATCCTGGTTCAAAGGAACAGGGTGGAGAAATTGCTGGTTTTGCTCCTGGTCAAACTGTGAAAGAATTCGAGGAAGCTGCGTATAAATTAGATGCAGGACAAGTAAGTGATCCAGTAAAAACATCGTACGGCTACCATATAATAAAAGTGACGGATAAAAAAGAATTGAAACCGTTTGATGAAGTGAAAGATAAAATCCGAAAAGATTTAGAACAACAAAGACTACAAGATACAACAGGTAAATGGAAACAACAAGTAATCAATGATCTATTGAAAGAAGCGGATATTAAAGTAACAGATAATGAATTTAAGGATACATTTAAATTCCTAGAAAATAAATAAGGCTAAGAAGAAAAAACAGAGGTTTAGCATAGTGCTAGATTTCTGTTTTTTAATTTTTAATAGAAAAGGGAACTCATATAGAGTTCCCTTTTCTAGTTAGTGTGTGAGTTATAAATAGATAGTAAGACAATACAATATTACATTTAAATATTAAGAATTACAATAGAAAATTATGGGTAGAAACGAAAAATAATAAAAGATGACTTCGCAAACGTTGATATTATAATGTTTTAGTTGGTTAATTTTATTAAATATAAATCTAATATATTTTTAATATATGTTACACACAAAGAAAAAATGATTATATATTTGTCCTTATGAACTGGATTAAAGACATAATTTTAAGAATAATACATATCATATTATTTGTTAAGACAAACAAACCTTGCTATTACAAGCTGAATTGGATATGGGATTTGCGAAAAAGAATATTTGCTTAGATTGTTATACATCGCTGACAGGTAATTATCCGTCGCAAGAACTCACGACAACTGAAAATACAAGACAAATAGAACAGCCGTAAGTTGTTTTTTTATTTTGGACAAAATACGGCTTTTATTATAAAGAAGAAATATAAAATCATGATAAAATATCCTTAGATGTAAATTTTAGGAGGGGACAAATTGGGTATTTTCTATCATGTTTCATCTATTAAGTTAGATAAAGGAACAATATTAAAACCAAGGTATGGCGATACAATAAATACTCATAGGTATTTTAGGGATACTTATTCTAGGTTTTCACAATATTTGAAAGAAAGTATATTTGAAGATGTTAGAACCAATAAATTCTCTTCGTCCCCATCGCGTGTTAAATCGATATATTTATGGCAGGATTTAGAAAATGCAATGAAATATAAAAACAAATATAACAAAAGTTTTATTTACGAGGTAGTACTTGAAGAACCAAACCTTGCTAAAGAATTTGATATGAGTTGGATGGACTTAACAGACTTTCAATATTACGATTCAATAAAAGAAATAGCTGACTACTATTATAGCGGCAAGAGTGTTAATGAGGGTTCAGTTAACTGGGGATTTTATGAAGATAGCGGAGCTAAATTAGAACCTATTTGGGAAACGTTGTATGAAGGGAAAGCAACTGTAAAACGCTTGGTGTCAGGCAAGAATTGTAGATATCATTTCTAAGAGAGACTATCGTCAGTCTCTCTTTTTATTTTGAAAGGAGCTGAACCAATGCAAGAAATTCAAGATTTAAAACAAGAAATCCAACAAATCAAATTAGAGCAAAAAGATATAAAGAATGATATCCGCAACTTAGAATCTCGTACTTTAGGCAATGAAAAAGACATTATCAATATCAATAAACAGTTAGATAAGATCAGCGCGAACACTACCTGGATTTTAAGACTTATTGTTGGTGGAATCGTCGGAGCTATTATTACGTTGCTATTGAAAGGAGGTGGCATGTAATGTTTGAAATTACTGTAATGATTGGAATTGTTGTTGGTCTTTCACAGATTGCGAAAACAATTGGATTACAAACAAAATACGTTCCGTTATTAAATTTAACGCTTGGCATTGTGCTAGGCGTTTTATTTATGGGCGGAGATATCAAAACAAATGTATTTCAAGGAATCATCATTGGACTATCAGCAAGTGGATTATTTGACCACACAAAAATTATGAAAAAGGATGTTGATGCTAAATGAAAAAGACAATGAAACATGTTACCTCATTACTTATGATTCTAGTACTTGCTGGTTCTTTTGCTACAAGTGCTTTTGCTGATAGAACGCTTATTATTCCTGATTCACCAAAACAACCATATCGTTATGGTATAGGTGCTTATGAAGGCGTTGTAGCTCATTCAACGGCAACTCCAGAAGCTCCGGCTATCAATATTCAAAAATATGAGTCTCGTACATGGAGAAATGCATTCGTTCATTATGCAGTAGATTGGAATGAAACAATCCAAATTGCTGATACAAAGTACACAATAGCAAAGGTAAAACATACTATGTAACAGCAAATGAAGCCTATGTGTATGTGAAGTGAAAATAAGAGCCGTCCTGTTGAAGTGACCCCATAAAGTTAGACAGATTATTTCATTAGGCAACCTTTTGGGCATGGGTCCGGTATTGTACCGGGCTCATGCCTTTTAGTT
>NZ_JAKUHD010000006.1:0-292153 GCF_022664325.1 Bacillus cereus group sp. BfR-BA-01310
TCGCTCGTATTTTTTCTTTTGAAGAAAATTTAGCCATAAAAAAGTGCACCTCCAATTGTTAGACTGTGTCTAACAATCGGGGTGCACTTCATAAATAGGCGGCTTTTTTAATTATCTCCGTTTCACCCCCTTGTCTTTTTCGCATAATAATGATAGTAGATTATGCTGGAGAGGGGGGAGGAAATTTAATAAAAAAAATAATTTTTTTCGGAGATTTTGGTATTGATGATGCGGTAGCGTTAATTTATGCGAATAAAACATGCAAATTAGACATTATAGGTATCGTTGCAGAGTATGGTAATGTGTCACGGGAAATTGTTATGGAAAATGTTTATGCTACAGAAGTGAAGATAATTGAAGGTGCTAGTAGACCGATGTGACAGCAGAAGAACCTTAATTTTTCCCTGAAATTCATGGTGATCACGGTTTAGGTCCAATTATTCCACTGAAAATGAGAATTTGTGACAGAGAAATTTTTTGTGAATTGATTAAATTAATTGAGCCTTGTCCATAAGATATTATTATTGTGGCGACGGGACGATTAACAACACTTGCAACATTATTTTTATTGTACCCCAATTTAATGAATCGAGTATGTTCTTATTCTATAATGGGCGGTGCTTTTCTATTTCCGGGTAATGTTACAGCAGTATCGGAAGCTAATTTTTATGGAGATCCCATTGCAGCGAATATCGTTATGAAATATACAAAGAATGCTACTATATACCCTTTAAATGTAACGCAACGAGCTCTTATTACCCCTGAAATGATTGATATTATTAATAAAGAAGGTATAGGGCAGGCGAAACTTATTAAACCAGTGATTGATTTTTATTACGAGAACTTTTACAAAAAAGAATATCCAGGCATTAGAGGGAGTCCGATTCACGATTTACTTCCGTTCATTTCATTTATAAATGGTGATATTTTTGAGTATAAAAAATCATCAGTTTGGATTAGTACGATAAATGATGTAACAAGAGGTCAAAGCGTTGCGGTTGATTTTAATTATCAAGCATTTAAAGACGAATTTATTAGAACAATATTGAAGTCAGATTGTCCTTAGTAAGTTGAGCATACATGTATGATTTTTAACTCACGAATAACTTACGAAAAATGTAACATAACTAATGGTAAGCAATTGTTTCTGATTATAATTTTATTGGTCAAAAATAAAGGAGGTAATTATATGATTTGGTCTTTAATTGTCGGTGGTATTTTAGGATGGTTTGCAAGTTTAATTACAGGAAAAGATGTACCGGGCGGTGTTATTGGAAATATTATTGCGGGTATTGTTGGTTCTTGGCTTGGTACGTTATTACTTGGTAAATTTGGACCTGTTATAGGCGGGTATGCGATTGTTCCGGCCTTAATAGGTGCGATTATTTTAATTTTTATCGTAAGCTTTATATTCCGTGCAATGCGAAAATGAATTCAGGGGGCTGTTTACATTTGTAAGCAGTCCTTTTTATATGTTATGCTACTGTTATACAATCAGGAGGTGTCAGCATTGAAAACATTTACAGTAAATTTTCATCAAGAGGATAATGCAAAGGCAACAACAGTACATAAATTAAGTGAAGAGGACTTCGATAAAGCAACAGAAAAAGGTACTCGTCATCTATTTGATTTAGATACAAACGTTGGTTTCTTCGTATTCTTTGATGCAGAAGATGCAGAAGGAAACGACCAATACTTAATGTTACAATATGAAGGAGATCATGAAGAACCAAGTGCTTGCTACGGATTTGATTTGAAATTGTTCTATCAATTTTTAGCATTATACTTAAATGATCTTGAATTCCAAGGTGAAACAAATGAAGAAGAGGAAGAGTATGGTCCAATTCATCATTTAGCGCACTTACTTTACCATATTGTTGAAGACGGTAAATCTATCGAAGTGTAAAAATACATATTTACAATATAAAACCAGCAGGGAATGATTATACACTTCCTGTTGGTTTTTTGCATTTATAGAATCCTTTTTGGCTACTCATTAAAGCTATAGAAGGAGGATTGTAACAAGTAAGGAGAGAAGGTGTATGCATACAAGGAGATGAATAAGATGATTAATAATACAATTCCAAGTTTTTTTCAGCTTTTTGACAACAATCATATAGGATTGGACGACTTAAACAATTATTATGATAAACACCCAGAAGCATTCGAAGAGTATTTTAAGTTTCACTGTCCGAAAACGGAAGAACGTCTTTCTAATGCGATTGACAAGTATCCAGTAAAACTAGAAGACATTCTTATCATTTCGGAAACTTTACCATCTATTATTCAAGAAGTAATTGAGCGCTATCGTGCTCAATTTGGCTTTGAAGTAAATGTAACATTTCATTTATTTGTTGGTGGATTTGGTTCCAATGCATTTGTGGAAAGGGAAATTATTGGAGATATATTTTTTGCGGCAGAGAAATTATCTTCTGAAAGGGAGCATCTCCGTGTTATCGTTGCTCATGAGATCGGACATATATATCATAATGTGGTGTTACAAGAGAATGGGATGGATTGGACACAGGCTGAATGGACTGATCCGGCGGTAAGTTTATATCGTGAAGGGGTCGCGACCTATTTATCACAACAAATAGTTAAAGATTTACGTGAGTCCGTTTACTATTCATATAGTAGTGATGGTGATCCATCGCTACAATGTTATAAAGAAAATGAAGAGCACATTAAGAAACGTTTTTTACAAGATTATGTTAAAGGATGGACAGATGAAAAAGAGAAAGAATGGTTCCGTCTATCAGGAGGGAACCATTTTGGATACAATCGCCTCGGTTATTTTTTAGGAACATCGTATATGGAGTATATTGTGCATACTCTCGGGGAAAGCGAAGCACTTACTTTTTGGAGCAAAAATAATTTGAATGAGAGTGTAATGGAATGGTTACAAAAGTGAATATGTTGAAGTGGGAGGCTGAAAATGATGAAAGTATATATGAAAGTACTTATATTTTTCCTGATTTTAACGTGTGTAATGGCATTAACGGCTTGTAAGAGTACAGAGGAAAAGAAACAAACAAATCCAACATCGGAAAATAGTACGGAAGAAAAGAACGATACGCCGGAAACGAGTAAAAAGAATGAGGACACCGCTTCGAAAAAAGAGAAAGAACCTGTGGAAAAACCAAAAGGCCAAGATTCAGCAAAACCGTCAACAGATTCTAATTCGAAAAATACAGCACTTAATCACAAATTAATAAATCATATTAATGATTTATTTGAACAAGCGAAAGAAGGTAAAGTTCCTAATGTTCCATATGCAGCGCATACAGGTGATATAGAAGAAATAGAGAAGGCATGGGGGAAAGCAGATAAGACTGAATCGGCAGGGAACGGGATGTATGCGACTTTTACAAATAAAAATGTTGCGTTTGGATTTAATAAAGGATCACAAGTCTTTGACGTTCGCTCTTATCATTCAGAGCTCAAATCGATTACGTTACAAGAAATTGAAAAGGCTTTAGGAAAACCAGCATCTGTTAAAGTAAACGGTAATGACAAAATATACGTCTATAAAGTAAATAATCAGTTCGAGTTGAAATTTGTTATTCCGAAATCGACTGGTAAAGTAGATCATATTTCTGTATTTTCACCGGAAGATAGTATTAATAAAATGGCAGGTTAAATGAAAGAGCTGTTCCTATAGGGACAGCTCTTTTACTTTGTTCCTTTCTAACGATTGAACAAAAAATGCTTGAATGATGCCACCGATTATTAATAGGAAGGCGCAAATATAAAATAGTGTACTGCCGTTTAAGTTACTTAATAACAATGCTCCTATTAGAGGGCCACAAGTTCTTGAAATATCCCAATGTATACCGTATATAGAAAAGTACAATCCACGTCTATGACTTGGAGCCATTTGTGCAACGAATCGTAGTAAATGATTTAAAGCGATACTTTCTCCAATTACTAAAAAGAGTAATGTAAAGAATAATGACCATATTGTTGTGGAATAACCGTAGCCAATCGCAGCGATAGTAAAGCAAGTATAAGAAATAACAATGATTTTAGGCATAGAAAATTTTTTAGACCATTTCACAAGGAAAATTTGGAGAAGCACTTCCATGACAGCTTTACAGGTTGAGATAAATACGAGTACGAATAGAAAATTTGGAAATACACTTTCGGCGAATATACGATAATTTGATTCTGTTTGAGCGTAGAAAAAACTAATAGGTAGCGTAGAAACCATAAGTCCAAACACAGCGTAATGTTTCGAAATAAAATGTTTTGGTGAATATACGTCTTTAGTTTTATTAACGCTTTTTATGAGGGGAGCTGTTTCAGGAAGCTGTGTCCATACGAGCACGGCATACAGAGTAAGAGTCACTCCTTGTGCAATAAATAAGTACTCAGGATGACTATTATAGAAAAAAGCGCCGATTAATGGGCCAATGACAGAGCCGATTGCTCCCATCGTTTGCAAAACAGCAAATATTTCTGCCTGTTGTTTTTCCTTTGTTAAGTCAGCGATTTGAGCGCGCTGTGCCGGAATATACAAAGAGCGGCCAATACCATTTAAGACGTACAATAAGGCGAAAAAGGCGACTGATTCAGCAAAAACGAATCCGTTTACGGCGAAAGCTTGTAAAAGTAATCCAAGTAACATGATTTTCTTTCGTCCGAATTTATCTGTTACACCTCCAGCGATTAATGTAAACACAATGTCAGCGAGTGGCTGTAATCCGAAAAGAAGCATCGTAACTATGACATTACCATTTAAAGCTTTATTAACATGGACAATAAAAATGATAGCTAACATTGATTCAGTCGTCCGAATTAATAATTCACCTAACAATCGAATGAGAATGGGCTTATTATAACGTTTTATAAGTTGATGCATTTCTATTTCCTCCTTTCTATATTGAAATGATAAGATGGAAGATAGAAATGAAAAAGGGTAGAATGAAAGAGGAAGATTTTTCATCTTTTAGGGGGCGTTTTATGACTATTTTGGAGCAATATATGAACCTATGGCTCCAGTATGGAAAAGGGAGATCAGAGGGCGAGAAATTAGAAATGACAATACAAAATATATCTGAAACATTATTTTGTACAGAGAGAAATAGTAAACTAATTATAAAAAAATTAGAAGAATTAAATTGGATATTATGGTTTCCGGGCCGCGGAAGAGGGAATCGTTCGAAGTTATCCTTTCAAAAGCATCCACTTTCTTTAATTTTGGAAAGAGGAAAAGAAATAACGAAACAAGGAGACGTAAAAAGTGGGATCGCATTTATTGAGCGATATAGCTCGTATTTCCCATCACTTCTAACGCAATTTCAAACTTGGATTGATTCGATATTTGGTTATCAAGTTGAAAGGACATCACAGGGGAGAAGAGATGTACTACGTTTGCAAGTTCAAATGAATCTAGACATAGCATTAGATCCTGTATACGCCACGATGCGTTCGGAATGTCATATGGTAAAACATATATACGACACGTTAGTGTATGTAGACGGAAATACAAACAGTGTAGAACCAAGACTTGCGTTTTATTGGGAATATGATGATCAGAAACATATTTGGACCTTTTACTTACGAAAAGGCGTTCAATTTCATAATAGAAAAGAACTAACCGCTCATGATGTTGAACATACATTTAAGCGATTTATGAAAGCGAAAAATAACCCGCATGCTTGGATGTTACAGCACGTTGAAAGTTTACATATTCTAGATGACTCCATTGTGCAGGTTCGTTTATCTACTGATAACAAGTTGTTTTTACATGCTTTAAGTGCAGAACAATGTTCTATTGTAAGTGAAGATGAAGATGGGAAGTTACTCGGTACTGGACCGTTTCGGTTATGTGAAAATAATGAGGATGTATTCGTATTAGAAGCAAATGATTTTTATTTTCGCGAGCGACCATTTCTCGATCGAATTGAATTATGGAATGTAGAGAGCAGAGTGAATACGTACGATATATTAGCGAAAGCACGTTATAAAAATATAGAAAAGCATTATAAAGAACTATCTAGACTTGAGTCGAATGTAACATATGTTACGTTAAATACTGCAAAAGAGGGACCTATACAAGATACGCAGTTCCGGAAAGCTTTATATAATATTATCCATGGCAAGGAGATTATTGAAGAATTACAAGGAGCGCGCGGCGAAATAGCAGAAGAATTAGTACTAACAAAGAGCGGTACAATACATACAAATGAGGATATACATACACTTATTAAAGATAGTTCATACCGTAATGAAACGCTACGTCTATATACATTTACAGGACAAGATCATGTTGAAGACTCAAATTGGATACAAAAAGAATGTACGAAATACGGAATTAAAATTGATATTGAGTTTCTTGAAACAGAAGAGTTGTTGCAAATAAGTACGATACAAAAGGCTGATATTATGCATGATAGCGCGACAATTAGCGAGCGTATTGAAGAGAGTTTACTATATATGTTTCTTACAAAAAATAGCTTTATTCATCAGCATAGCAATATAAACTTTAACGAAGTATTGCAGCCTTATTTTATAGAGAATCAATTAGATAAACGGGTGACACTGTTACGTGATATTGAGGACACATTGTTACGTCAAATGCATATCATTCCTTTATATCGTAACAAACAGCAAGTAAGTTCACATGAAAAAATACAAAATATAATAATTAATTCACAAGGTTGGATTGATTTTTATGAAATATGGTTTAAACCTTGATTTATAAAGGTTCTTACGCATTTTTTATGAGATGTGTAAGAGCCTTTTTTGTATGTAAGACAGGTTTGTTTTACACATTGTTACGCTACCTGTGATAAAAGTCTATTTACGGCGTAACAGTGTTATGTTACATTGTTATTAGGAAGGAGTGACATACAGTTGAGTACAGATTTAATTTCAAAAAAAGATTTATTAGAACTAACTGGTATTTCATACGGACAGTTATATAGGTGGAAGAGAAAAAATTTAATACCGGAAGATTGGTTTGTAAGGAAATCAACGTTCACAGGTCAGGAAACATTTTTTCCAAAAGAAAAGATATTAGAACGTATTGATAAAATCCAAACGATGAAAGAGGAATTATCACTTGATGAATTGGCAAATATGTTCTCACCGAGCGTAACAGAGGTTCTTTTAACGAAGGATGATGTCGTACGTAAGGGCATTGCTTCAGAGCCAGTTTTACAATTTTTCATTGAGAAAACGAATAAAGTAGCAGATTTTCAATTTGTAGATATTCTTTATGTATATATGTTAGAAGAACTTCTTCAATCAGGAGATATTAGCTTAGAAGAAGGGAAAATGGTCTTACAAGTTTTACGTGAAAATTATGAAACGATTAAGCATAAAAATTGTGATCTAGTTATCATTCGGAAGTTAGGGATTTCTACATGCTTCTTAGTATCAAACGTGGAAGACTTAATTTTTGAAAAAGGAACAAAGATTGTTTTACGTGTTGCAATTATGAATTATACAGAAGCATTAAAAACAAAACTGTTGTAGTGGAGGAGAAATAATGCGTACAGAAAATTTAATTATAAACGGTTACGGTTCATCGAATGGCGGCGAGTTTCATAAAGTACAACTAAATGGAAAAGGAACTGTTAATGGAAACGTTGAATGTGACCAATTCGAATGTAATGGTTACGGTACTGTTACTGGTGATTTGAAAAGTAGTAATGCAAGAATTAGTGGATCAGGTAAAGTTGAGGGTACAGTTAGTGCAGATATGATGCGAATCGATGGGAAAGCGACAATTACACAAGATGTAAAGGCGAACACTTTGAAAATTGCAGGAAAAGGAACAATAGGTGGAAATGTAACCGGTGAAGAATTTAAAATCAATGGCCAAGCGACGATTGATGGTAATTGTGAAGTAGATACTTTTTCTTCAGAGGGACAATTTACAGTTGGTGGATTATTAAGCGCAGATGAAATTAATATAAATATTCACGGCACATGTAGAGCGAAAGAAATTGGTGGTCAAACCATTAAAGTAAAACATAGATTGAGTGCTTTTAGTCGACTATTTAAAACAGTATTTGGCTTACAGTTAGAAGCTGAACTGCTAGAAGGTGACAATATCGATATTGATTATGCTCACATAAAAACGGTAAGAGGAAACAATGTTACAGTAGGACCGAACTGTGAGATTGAACTGATTGAATATACCGGGGTTCTTAATGTTGATCAAAGCGCAAATGTAAAAGAAATTAAGCAGGTTTAAAGGAAGGGAGAAATCAGTATGGAACATCAACATAGCCTTACAGTAAATGGTTCTGGCAATTCAGCGGGGGGAGAATATAACAAAGTAAAGATACGTGGCGAAGGAACAATCTCTAACAATATGAGTTGTAATGAGTTTAAGACATACGGGACGAGTGATGTACGTGGAAATATGAAAGCTAAACATTATGTCGTGTATGGAGATAGTGAAGTGCAAGGCAATGTAGAAGCGGAATATGTAAAAATATATGGTAATACACAAATACATGGTGATGGTCATATTCAAAAAACAATAGTTAGAGGTATGATTGAAGTTAAAGGGAAGTTTTCAGGTGATTTCGTAGATGTGAAAGGCGCTTTAAATGTGAAGGGAGATATAGAGGTAGAAAAATTATTACTAACTGGTGGTCTTGAAAGTGATGGTTTGCTTAATGCTGAAAATATTGAAATCTCACTACGTTATGAAGGAAGTAAAGTGAGAGAAATCGGTGGGAAAAAAATTACAGTACGTAAAAAAGCGAGATTTATTCCTTTTACAAGTCATGCCGGAAACCTTCAAACATCAATTATTGAAGGAGATGATATTTATTTAGAACATACAATAGCAGACGTAGTAAGAGGAAATCATGTTATAATTGGTCCTGGCTGTGAAATTAGTGTTGTAGAATATCATACTAGTTTTAACCAGAAAGGGAAATCAGTTGTAAAAGAACATAAACAAATATAAGTAGTATGAGGGAGAGCAAGAGATATGGTTGAGAAGAATAATAAACTCGGCTTCGTTGTTGCCGGTTTATTGCTGGGCATCTTAATGGCATCAATGGATAATACCATTGTCGTAACAGCAATGGGAACGATTGTTGGTGACTTAGGAGGTCTTGAAAACTTTGTATGGGTTGTTTCTGCCTATATGGTTGCAGAAATGGCAGGTATGCCGATTTTCGGTAAGCTATCAGATATGTATGGCAGAAAGAGATTCTTTATTTTCGGTTTAATCGTCTTTATGATTGGTTCGGCACTTTGTGGAACTGCTGAAAATATTACACAGTTAGGTATTTATCGTGCCATTCAAGGTATTGGCGGCGGGGCACTAGTGCCGATCGCATTTACTATCGTTTTTGATATTTTCCCACCTGAAAAGCGCGGAAAAATGGGTGGATTATTCGGAGCAGTATTTGGTTTATCAAGTATCTTTGGGCCACTACTTGGTGCATATATTACGGATTACATTAGTTGGCACTGGGTGTTCTATATTAACTTACCACTTGGAATTTTAGCACTTATTTTTATTACATTATTTTATAAAGAGTCACGGGTTCATAGAAAGCAAAAGATTGATTGGTTCGGCGCAATTACTTTAGTTGGTGCAGTAGTTTGTTTAATGTTTGCGCTAGAATTAGGCGGACAAAAGTATGATTGGGATTCTAGCTTTATTTTAAGTTTATTTGCTGGATTTGCTATTTTAATAATTGGATTTATTTTTATTGAACGAACAGTAGAAGAACCAATCATTTCATTTGAAATGTTTAAACAACGTCTGTTTGGAATGAGTACAATTATTGCATTATTTTATGGAGCGGCATTTATGTCAGCAACTGTTTATATTCCGTTATTTATTCAAGGTGTATACGGTGGCACCGCAACAAACTCAGGATTATTGTTATTACCAATGATGTTAGGTTCAGTCGTAACAGCGCAGCTAGGTGGATTTTTAACATCGAAACTTAGCTACCGTAATATCATGATTATTTCTGCTATAATTATGCTAATCGGATTATTCTTATTAAGCACGTTAACACCAGAAACAAGCCGTGTACTATTAACTGTGTATATGATTATTATCGGTTTCGGAGTCGGTTTCTCATTCTCTGTACTAAGTATGGCTGCTATCCACAACTTCGGTATGGAGCAGCGCGGGTCTGCGACTTCAACGAGTAACTTCATTCGTTCATTAGGTATGACACTTGGTATTACAATCTTTGGAATGATTCAAAGAACTGGTTTCCAGGATCAATTAGAAGAGGCATTTAAAGGTATGAGCGGGGGAATGAATACAAATGCTTTGGGAGATTCAAGAGCTATTCTATCAGAATCTGCAAGATCTCAAATTCCACCGCAAATATTAGATAAAATTATTGAAGCTCTTTCTAGTTCAATCGTTCATACATTTATGTGGGCGTTAGTCCCAGCAGGTTTAGCGTTCGTATTCATTTTCTTTATGGGAAATGAGCGCATGGTATATAAGAAAGAGCAAAACAAGATAAACAGTGAGACATCAAAAGCATAAAGAAAAAAGCTCCTTTCAATTTGGAAAGGAGCCTTTTTGTATGTACGAATCTCAATTAGCCTTCAATAATTTCGTATTCTTCGTCTGCTAATAATAAAATTTGTGTTTTCTTACCTTTATTTTGAACTTCGATTACATCATATGTACCTAAGTCTCTTAGCTTGCTTTGAGAAGCGTTAACCATAACTTCCATAGAATCAATTAAGATATCTTCTTCAATGTATGATTCAGGCAATGCCATATCTTCAGTAGCTAATACACATTCATATAGATTTTGTAAGTTTTCAGCCGTTGGGTTTTGTTCCTCAACATCAATAATGTTTTTTACTGCTTCCATATTTTCTTCTTTTGCTTGGTATACTTTAATTTTAGCCATTGTTTTAATCTCCTTTATAACGTAATCGTAGAGGCTACAATTGATTCAACTAATCATTAGAGCGAGATAAAGTCCCTCTCTAATAGAAGTTTCACTTTATTATAACGCTTTTTTATAAAAAGATGAAATTGTTATGTGTACTTATATAGAAAATTATATATTCTTCACATATTTTGTTCATTATTTGCGAATAATCATGTATTCACTTTAAAAATGAAGCGGAAGTATTGAATGTAGGATGAATTAAAAGCAGTTATTAACTAGCTATAGCATCATTTCAATGTAAGTAGATGTTATAATGAGTTTGTATTTGCGTATGATTTATAATTATTTGATTTTTTAATGAAGTACACAACTTCTGTTAAAAAGGAATCATTCTTTTCAAATTTGGATGATTAACGTGTGTTCAAACGGAAAATTGATTTTCAAAGAAAGAAGGAAAGTAAATGATATATGAATCAAATATACATACAAGAAAAAAATTAGTTTCTATGTTCGAGGATTTTAATAATGTTGTTCTACTTTCTTATTTACAAGGACATATGGGCACCGCTTGGGTGAACGATCTCGAAAATCCGACAGTAGCGCAAATTACAGTGGGGATTTTCACATTTTATGGCGGAGATCCAACCGCGGTAGAAACGGAAGAGTTATTACGTAACATTCCTGAAAGAATTTTAGTAATTGTAAATAGTGATGAGTGGAAAAAGCGTTTAGAAGCGTTTCATGAAAGAAAAATAGATAAGATTTTACGGTATAAATTCAAACGAAATCCAGAATTGTTAAATCGTACGAAATTAAAATCATTTATAACGGTACTTCCAAATGGATATGAATTAAGAAAAATAGATAAGTATATTGCAAATAACCCAACATTACACAAAGTTTCTGAAGATTTTACAAGTCAATTTAGTTCAATAGATGATTATGTAAATCGAGGTGTAGGTTATAGTATTTTGTATAATGGAGAAGTCGTATGCGGTGCATCATCATATAGTATTTATGATGATGGTATCGAAATCGAAGTTGCTACTGACCCGAATCATAGAAGAAAGGGATTGGCGACTGTAGTTAGTGCGGCATTAATACTGGATTGTTTAGAAAATGGAAAATATCCAAACTGGGACGCAGCGAATAATACGTCTGCCAAACTAGCAGAAAAGCTAGGATATGTTTTTGATAAGGCGTATGATACTTATTTTGTGAATACTAGGTGAATGAAGGCGAAGTTGTACGAATTGTACAACTTAAAAAATTTAAAGGGAACGAATGAAGATGAAAATGTTTGCCATAGAATGGTTGATAACTCCTATTGAAAAATTGGAGAATAATATAACTAGTTAAATGATGAGGAGATTTCACAATCTATTGACTAAAAAACCGGCTTTTTAAGTCGGTTTTTATTTTTAACAGATTTGGCGTATATGTTGTTTGAATAAAGAAGCTAATTAAATAGCATAGATAATTACTTGTTATAATGTGAGGTGTAATACAAAGTACATTAACTCCTTTTTTACAAAACTCACAACTTAAATAGTAATACATGTTTATCATAAGTTTCTAAACACCAATTATATTTTTTTAGAATAATTGGATGGACAACTTCTTGAGTATTATCAACTTCAGTAAAGCCGTATTTTTTATAAAAGCTTTCTAGTTCCTTAAAAGGAAGACAATACACATTTTGTATTTGTAATTTTTTTGCAGTTTGTACTAAAAATGAAACAAGTTCCCCAGCTAATTGTAGACCTCTAAATTCAGGGAGAATAAAAATCCCTCCCATTTCAATAGTATCTTCATCTATTCGGACTAATCGACCGACACCTGCATACTCATCGTTGTATGTAATGATCGCAACTTTATCCCGCTTTAAATCACTCGGTACAAATCCTATTGATTCGTATTGGATATTAATCCATTCTAAATCATTAGATGTAGCTAATTGAATCCCCATAATTGTTCCTCCTTTAGACAAAAACTAATATTCTCATTATATATTACGAGGCAAATTGTAATTCATATATGGCATAATAATTAGTGGGAATAAGTGAAAACGAAATCATTTTTATAAATAGTTAAAGTTTTGAAGAAGAGTGCATACAATATAGAGTACTTTTCCTTTCTTCATTCTTGTTTTACGTATATAATTTAAAAGTAATATTTTTATTTTATTTTTTTATATATTTATAACAGAATAGAGGTTTAAAAATGGGCGTTAAAATCATTACGGATAGTGCGGCGGATTTACCGGAAGAATTGCTGCAAGCATATGATATAGATTTAATTCCACTCCGTGTATATGATGAAGCAGAAACAGAGTATTTAGATGGGGTTACATTAGAGTCAGTTACATTATTGCAAAAAATGAGAGAAGGCGCTGCTTACAGAACTTCATTGCCTTCACTTGAAACATTCCAAGAAAAGTTTGTTTCCTATGCAAAAGAAGGAAATCCTTGTATATATTTAGCTTTTTCATCTGAATTGTCTGGTACATATCAATCGTCAGTTGTCATTAAAGAAGAAGTGAAAGAAACATATGCTGAATTGGATTTAGAAATTATCGATACGAAATGTGCTTCGCTTGGTCAAGGGCTTGTCGTATTAGAAGCTGCTAAAATGGCAAAAGAAGGCGCATCAAAAGAAGAAATCTTAAACCGTGTCGCTTTTCTAATGGAGCATATGGAGCACATCTTCACTGTAGCTGACTTGCAGTACCTTGTTAGAGGTGGACGTTTAAGTAAAGTAGCCGGTTTCATCGGTGGTTTATTAAACATTAAGCCAATTTTAAATGTGGAAGAAGGAAAACTTGTACCACTTGAAAAGGTAAGAGGAAAAAAGAAAGTATTAAGCCGAATTGTTGATATTATGGAAGAGCGTGGAAAAGACCTTAAAGGTCAAACAATTGGTATGACACACGGTGATGATCTAGAAACAGCTGAAGCACTAAAAGCGTTAATTACAGAAAGATTTGGCTGTGAAGTATTTATCGTAAATACAATTGGTGCAGCAATTGGTGCGCATACAGGACCTGGTGTTATAACATTATTTTTCTTAAATGAAGTAGAGTAAAGGATTGATCTTTTGATCAATCCTTTTTTAATTCTAATATAATTGTTTTTTGTGAATAAAAAATATGTAATTTTTTATTAGTTAGTAGTTTTCTTTTTAGTAGGTAAGAAGGTAGATAGGAAAACGGTGAAGGCTAGTATGAAACCAAATGTTTCAGTATCATCAATTACAAAACCATTGTTCCACTGATAAAGGAAGGATGCTAGTATTAAAAGAGTAGCGGATCCTCCAGCAAATCTTACTATTTTTTGTGTTGAATCATTTTTAGGTTTTACAATCATATTTATCGCCCTTTCATATTTAATAAATAATTCGATAAACTAACTTATAGGATGTGATATTTGGAATTAATCTATTAAGCCAATTTAAGTTATTTTCGGTTTATAATAGATGCCCTCTATGTAATCGGCAAGTTTAACCGACCATACTATCCAATTTACATTTGACTAAATCCTTTTTATTAAGTTTATCGTAATTCAAGTATATAGCTCTGTTTTTGTTAATAACAAGTAGTAAAATTGTATGGAAAATATAGCCGGAAAAATTAATTTTTTACCATTTAATTTAACAAACAGTATAGAAATAATCAAAGTATGAATGTACAATTTAAATAGTTGATACATTTTTTTACATATGCGAGAAAGTCCATTTTATTTAGTATGAAAAATCTGTGGATACATAATGACTTAATTCGTAAAAAGCATGAAATGGTTAAACAGGGAGAGTAGAGAGATGGAAATAGGGGAACGTATTCGCCAAGTTCGTATGCATAAAGGATTAACACAGGGGGAAATCGTATCAGGAATATGTTCAATAACATATTTAAGTAGAATAGAAAGTGGGAAAATCAAACCATCATCTTCTTTTATAAAAAAAGTTTCTAACAAGCTAGGTATTGATGGCGATTATCTTATAGATGGCAATTACGAGGAGATAAAGCTTACTATTCTTGAAATATGTAATAAATATAAAAAAGATAAAAGTATAAATGAGGCTGATTTATCTTTGTTAGAATTATACGTTCGTGAAGTGGATTCAATCCCTTCATTATTAAAGGTATATGGTGTACTTATATACTATCATGCCCGACAAAAAAACTTGTTATATGTGAAGTCGCTTGTAGATCAAGCTTCGCAAATGATTCCAAGTCAGGTGGAAATGCAAGATACTGAAGATTATATATATTATTTAAAAGCTCGAGGTTATTATTTTTATTATAAACAAGACTACATTGCTGCACATGATATTTATGTACAGGCTGAGAGTTTACTTGGTGTAGAAGAAACTGAACAACATGCTCATATATACTATAATTTATGTCTTGTATATAAGGAGCTGTATAAAGATAAAAGTATTAGTCGTTTGTATGCCCTGAAAGCTTACAACATATACAGAAAAAATGGTATGGAGAAAAACGTAATAAATACACTTTTAATGCTTGCAGTACTGTATATTATAGATGAGTTATATGAAAAAGCGCTTGAAACCTTACAGAAAGTAGAAAATAGTGTGGCTACTAATGGTGATTCAACGTATTTACCTATAATTTCTTATGATTATGGAAAAATTTATCAAGGTTTGAAAGACTATACGAATGCCATTAAATACTATGAAGAAACTTTGGAATTGAGTAACCTTTTATCGGAGAAACATCAAAAGGTATATGCATTACGAAACATGATAGAGGTGTACATAGAACTTAAAGATTGGAAAAATGTTAATAAAGTTATGAATGAAGCATTTCATTTTTTATCGATTTATGATGTACCAATTGCACATGTCCAACTATCTGGTTTGAAAGCTAAAATATTCAAAATACGTGGAGATTATTATGAATATGAGAAAAATATGCAAAAAGCAATTGAAGTGGGAGTGGAAAAAAAGCAACATCGCTTAGTTGCTGAATTATCCTTTGAATTAGGTAACTTTTATAATGAGAATCGCTCTTATAAATTATCTGCGAAGTACTTTAAAATTTCAGCCGAAAATAAAATGGATTAAAAGAGAAATCCAGCTGAATCCTTTTATAAATTGTAAATTTAAAGAGGGTATCCAAAAGAGTAGGTTGTTTTATGCTCTTAGGGATACCCTCTTTTATTTTTATTCTACAATTACCGGCCGATAGGGTATTGGTGACGATAAAATCATCGAAGTTTTTACTGTACCAAAGGGTATAACGATATCAATTATTTCCTCTAATTCTTTCATTGAGTAAACCGCTACTTTTAAGTAATAGCTACTTTCACCTGTTACTCGGTGACACTCGAGTACCCTATGTTCTTCATATATTTTCTCTTCAAATTTTTTACATGGAATTTTTAAATTTTCTATTCTTAAAAATGCTTGAATTGATTTTCCAACTGCATCTAGTGATATTCGTGCTGTATACTTTTCAATTATTCCTACATCTTGTAATCTTTTTAGTCTTTCCGTAACACTAGGACGGCTGAGGTGTAAATGCTCAGTCATTTCTGTAATTGTCATCCTAGCATCTTCTTGTAATAATAGGGTTATATTCTTATCGATCTCATCCATTACTCATACTCCTTTACAAAATTGAAAGCAAACTTCTGAAATAGTTCCATAATATAAAATCTAATGTTAAATTACATGCACTTTTGAATGTTGAATAGACTGATAACTTTCTATAATTAAAATATAAATGGAGGTGCATGTAATGTCTAATCATTTCAAAGAAACAATTTCTATTAAAAAGGGAACGGCTTTATACGTCGGAGCCGTTTTAGGATCAGGAATACTTATTTTACCTGGTATGACAGCGAGTATAGCAGAAGGGAATGCGATTATTTCTTGGTTAATTATGATTTTACTAAGTGTTCCACTTGCATTTACGTTCGCTTTTTTATCGATTGAATATCCGAGTGCAGGTGGAATCGCGACCTTTTCAGAAAAGGCTTTCGGTAAAAATGTAGGAGCAATGATAGGTTGGTGTTTTTTTATTGCGGGTAGCGTTGGGCAAATTGTTGTATCAATGACTGGTGGAATGTATATAGTGAAAGTATTTGCTTTACCATCATATTACACGTACATTATTGCGCTAATTATATTGAGTATTTCTATTGCTTTCAATTTATGCGGATTAAAAATGAGTGGATTGTTTCAAGTATATATTGGTGTATTAACTTTCTTGATTTTATTCGTAACAATTATAAGTTCGCTACCTTATATTGAAATGAGAAATATAAATATACATATTTCATTAGACAACATACAGCCGATTTTAGAGGCTTCTTTGTTAATATTTTGGTCTTTTTTCGGTTGGGAAGCAATTTCAAGTTTGGCTCCAGAATTTAAATCGCCTAGAAAAAGAAATATTATTTTGTCTACGGGATTCGCGATTATTATTATTGGACTTTTATATATTGGGATTGCATTATCAGTAATTGGAACGAAATCATATCATATTAATTCTGATAATACTACAGCTCTAGTACTTGTAATAAAGCAAACACTAGGTGACCAATTTGCATGGCTAATTGGATTTGTAGCTTTTATTATTTGCTTAGGGACGACAAATGCATTTATCGCAAGTATAGGCCGTTTAGGCTATTCACTAGGGAGGGAAGAAATTGCACCTCGTTATTTAGCATGTATTAATGAAAAAAGGGCAGCACCAACAAATGTAGTAAAAGTTGTAGGTTTTATTGCGATAATAGGCTTGTTAATAAGTTTTGTTTTTCATATTAGTATAGATAAAATCGTATTAATACCGAACTCACTAGGGATTGTTACGTATATAGCCGGTGCTGCGGCCGGAATTAAGTTAATAAAGAATAGGCTGGGTAAAATTTTTTCTATAATGGCTTTTACATGTTGTGTAGCGGTTTATCCTTTTATTGGCGGAGTCATACTTATTCCGGTAGTAGTAGCTTTGGCGTCTTTATGCTATTTATATTTAAGAAAAAGTAAACTTGTAAATGGGAGGGAGCAGAATAAGGAATGTTAAAATGCATTCGTTTAAGTTTCAATATTTAGAGATATCTAAATATTGAAGGTTCATATATAATTATGGAGGGATGAACTTGTTGTAACTATTTGTAAAAATAGGAGGCTATTAAAATGAATGTGCTTATACAAGCTCCAACTAAATGGGATTTATGCAGGCTATATTCTAATGAACAAGATCTTATGTTTTCTATAGAACAGTTAAAAGTAGAATATAAAGCAACAAAAGATCCAGCAACCCTTTCACAACTTATACAGGCTATTGAAAAAGCGGAGTATTATTTATATTGCCGTGCTACTGAAGATGATACGCCATCCGAAAATAATTTACTAAGTGTAACAATAAACCAATTAAAGAAAGAAGTTCAACTATTAATAGAATCTAGTAAGAAGCAAGGTATTAATGATGATAACTCAAGTATTAAACTAATAGAAAATGAATTAAAAGCTTGGGAAGATATGTACATACAATTACGAAATAAGATAGAAGTAATACACGATAAAGAGACTTTATCTTTTGGACAAGCGAATTACCTTTCGATGAATAGTGATGATCATAATGAAAGATTAAAAGTATTTGATTCACTTACAAATGCTTTGAGTAAGGAAAAAGAGATTTTTGCTACTGTATTGAATCAAATAGGAAGATTACGTAACACGAAGAGTAATGAATTAGAAAGGAGAGAAGTTTTAACTCAATCCCTTCAAATGAATGGCATTTCTGAAACTGTATTATCACAAATGTGGGATGCAACGGAATTGAAACTCGATAAGCTAGTAAGTACTTTAAACGCTTTTAAAAAAGAAAAGAATTCGATTACATGGCATGAACTCATGACATTAAAAGAAAGTAATGAGACAATATTTCCTTTTTCAGTAGGAGTACAAAACATATATGATGCACTAAAAAATGTAGATGAAGAATTGGAAAAGTTCGCACGGAATGCGATTGTGAATGGCTGGGTAGATGCTGAACCGAGAGATAATAAAACGCCAGGTGGATTTTGTGCACCTTTTTTCAGCGAAAAAGAATCACGTATTTCAATGCGTTATGATGGAAGTATTGATAGTGTAAGAGTACTTGCTCATGAATTAGGACATGCTTGGCACTTTTATGTTATGAGTTTTGAACAATCCACTTCATTTTTAGATGATTACTTGCCAATGAGTACAGCTGAATCAGCGTCTATTTTCTTTGAGGTGGTACTTGTAAATCACTTAATAAAAACAGCGGAAAATACTGAAATGAAAAAAGTATTGCTAAGCTGGAAAATTAGAAATAGCTTTAATTATGTAATGGCAATTCGTGCATCGTTTCAGTTTGAGAAGAGTTTTTATGAAGAATGTAAGAAAGGTCCTGTAAGTGCTCATGAAATAGAAAAATTGTCTATAGCGGCGCAAGAAAAGGCGTACGGAAATGCATTATCAGAGTATCAGCCATTCGTTTGGATGAAATACGTTCAGTTTTATATAGCAGATGTTCCTTTTTACAATTATCCATACACATTTGGTTATTTAGTAAGTTTTAGCTTATTAGAAATAATGAAAGAAAATAAAGATGAATTTCATTTGAGGTATAAAGAATTTTTACGAGAATCAGGAAAGGCCCCAGTTGAAGAACTGATGAAAAAACATTTTGATATTGATCTAACAAATTATGAATTTTGGAGTAAAGCTTTTATACAAATTCATAGGGATATTGATGAATATTTGCAGCTTATATAAGGGGAGAGAGAAGTGGATCAACAATATATAAAAGGAATACCGTTTTCTACTTTGGGGTATTCAAGGGTTATAAGTTTATTAAAAGACTGGTTATATGAAAAGCAAGAGAAACCAAGATTTGTAGTTACTGCAAATCCTGAAATTGTTATGTCTGCTAAGGAGGAGACGGCTAAATCAAAGCTGTTTAAAAAGATGTTATTATCCGCGGATTTAATTACTGCTGATGGGATTGGCGTAATAATTGGCTCGAAAATATTAAAAGGAACACTGGAAGAGCGTGTTACTGGAGCGGATTTAACACACGACTTAATAGAACATTGTAATGAAAAAGGATATCGTGTCTTTCTATTTGGAGCTGCGCCGGAAAGTAATGAAAAAGCATTAGAAAAATTAAAAGAGAAGTTTCCACATGCTTCTTTTAAAGGACGAGATGGATTTGTAAACGGTGAAGAAATAGAAGAAGTAAAGACTCAAATTCAACAATTCAAGCCACATTTACTACTAGTTGGTTTAGGTTCACCTAAACAAGAAAAATTTATCTATGACAACTTACAAACATTAAACGTTCCGCTATCTATTGGTATCGGGGGCATGATTGATATTTTATCTGGCACTGTAAAAAGAGCACCTAAAATAATGAGAGATACTGGAACAGAATGGTTGTATAGATTAATTTCACAACCAACAAGAATAAAGAGGCAACTTGTACTTCCGAAGTTTTTACTATCGGTTATGGCGGAGAGGATTAAAGGGGTTACAAATTAATAAAGGGGACTACATACATGAACAGAATCGGTATTATCGGAGCAATGCAAATCGAAATAGATTTACTTTTAGAAAAACTACATATAAAAGAGGAACATACTATTGCCGGAATGCCTTTTTATAAAGGAAAGTTTATGGATACAGAAGTTATTATTACTCGATGTGGCGTAGGAAAGGTAAATGCAGCGGCATGTACACAAATATTAATTAATAAATTTGATGTGGATTCTATCATTAATACAGGTGTTGCGGGTGGATTGCATCCTGATGTGAAAGTTGGCGATTTAGTTATTTCTACAAATGTTACGCATCATGATGTTAGTAAAAATCAAATGAAGAATTTATTTCCATTCCAAGAATCGTTTACTGCAAGTAAAGAATTAAGAGAGTTAGCACGAGAAGCTTGTAATAGTAGTAGTTTAAAAATTTCTGCACATGAAGGAAGAATTGTCAGCGGAGAATGCTTCGTTGAGGATTCAATATTAAAGATTAAACTTATCAATGAGTATGCACCACATTGTACTGAAATGGAAGGGGCAGCAATTGGGCATGTCGCTCATATAAATAACATACCATTTCTCGTTATGAGAAGTATTTCTGATAGTGCAGATGATGAGGCGCAAGTTTCATATGATGATTTCGCGAAAACGGCCGCGGATTATTGTTCAGAAATTATTGTCGAGATGCTTAAAAATAAATCGAGTAAAACTATTTTGTAGTTCAAAAGTAAAGAATGGGAGAGATTGAAATGTTACAAGCACTAATTTTTGATATGGATGGAACCTTATTTCAAACGGATAAAATTTTAGAATTATCACTAGATGATACATTTAATCATTTACGTTCGCTACAATTATGGGATGCGGAAACACCTATTGATAAATACCGTGAAATTATGGGTGTTCCTTTACCTAAAGTTTGGGAAGCGCTGTTACCTGATCATTCAAATGAAGTAAGAAAACAAACAGATGCTTATTTTTTAGAGAGATTAATTGAAAACATAAAGAGCGGAAAAGGGGCTTTATATCCAAATGTAAAGGAAGTTTTTAGTTTTATAAAAGAAAATAACTGTTCTATTTACATTGCTAGTAACGGTTTAACGGAATATTTACAAGCAATCGTATCTTATTATCATTTAGACCAATGGGTTACGGAAACGTTCAGTATTGAACAAATACAATCGCTAAATAAAGGCGACTTAGTAAAAAGCATTTTGATGAAATATGATATAAAAGAGGCAGCGGTAGTTGGAGATCGTTTATCTGATATTAACGCTGCAAAAGATAATGGTTTAATTGCGATTGGATGTAATTTTGATTTTGCACAAGAAGATGAGCTTGCTCATGCGGATTTAGTAATAGATGATTTAATGGAGTTGAAGGGGATATTACCAGAATTGAAGAATACTTACATAACAAATTGAATAAGCTCACAGTCAAATAGATGCTCAGGAGGATATGTTCTTGGGCATTTTTATTTTTTAAAAAGATATATTTTGATAGAGAAAGTAGTTGATTAAACTGGAAAATATACAAATTAAACGAATTGAAGATTTACTAAAGTACGAGATCAATCACCTTGTCAAAGAAAGTAAAGAAGAAGGTTTTAACTTCTTATTAAAATTAATAAATGAATATGAAAGTAAAATAAATACATTTAGCAAAACGGGTGAATGTTTATATGGCATTTTTCGAGGTGATACGTTAATTGGAATCGGGGGATTAAATCAAGATCCGTATACGAAAGATAATCAGATTGGTCGATTGAGGAGATTTTATATTTTAAAAGATTATCGGCGGAAAGGATTAGGAAGGATACTGTTAGAGAGAATCATAAGTGATGCAAAAATATATTTTAATATTGTTGTCTTACGTACAGATACAGAACAGGGGGACCGGTTTTATACTTCGAATGGATTTGTGAAAGGAGCAATGTATGTAGGAACGAGCCATTATCTAAACTTAGATAAAAAGATGTAGTGAATTATTATTTGCCCTTCTAGGGAACGTTCGTTCTGTTCTGTGTGGATTTATGGTATGATTTATTTAAATCTATAATTAGAATGGGGAATTAGATGATGGGAGAAAATAAAATTATTAATGATTTCAAAGAATATTCAATTTGGATAAATACATTGAAAGATATGAAAGAAGAATTGTGGATGACACCAATATCTGAGGGGAAATGGACTGTTGGTGAGATCGTATCTCATATTAAGAGCTGGGATGAATACCTTTTACGCGAGACATTATCATCAGTGAGAGATGAGCAGGGAATGGAGTTCCCTGACTTTGATACATATAATAAAATAGCATCTCATTATGCAAAATCGGGCATATCTATGATAAAACTTATTGAAGAAGCACAAGCTAAAAGAGAGTTACTCGTAAAAGAACTTAGCTTACTGCCTACTGGAAAGCTAAAGAAACCTCTAACTTCCAATGGAGTATCTTATTGTCCACATACCGGAATACCGTATTCTCTTATATATATTATTAAAGAATTTGTAGATCACGATAACCATCACAAAAGGCAGATTATTAATTTTTTAAATGAAAATCATATTAAAAAATCAACTTGTTAATTGATAAAAAAAGATCCCACGAATGATACTTGTGGGATCTTTCTTTAATTAATTATAGTTTAACATTCATTTGTTTTAATAAAACCTTCGGATCACCTTTTACATAATAAAAATGCGGGTTATTCTCATCATCGTAAAGCATAATGTAAGGTTTTTCGTTAAGTGGGAGAAGGATGAGTACTTCATCAATTGTTGTATGTAACCATTGGTTTGTAATAGGAACAGGTTTCGATAACGGGATTTTTATCATATGACCATCTTTCGGAACGACATTTAAGTTTTTAAATGGGCCAGTAATTGATTTTGCATATTGAACTGCTTCTTTTTGAATAGCCGCATCTAAATATTGTTTTTGAACTACCATTTCTTTTTTGCAATCAAATACTTCAATTTGTTTATTTGTATTTGCGAACGCATTTGTTGATAATAAAAAGAAGAGAAGAGTAATGACTCCTATTTTTTTGAACATAAAACAACACCTCACACTTACTATACCCTCAATTGTTGTAAATATTTTTCTGTCACATTGATGTAACAAAGAAATTGTATGATAGGAGATCATATAGTAACTATTGGTTTCAAGGTAACGGAGGAAAGAGAATGAAAGTATTGATCGCAGATGATGAACAAGATATGCTGAAGATTTTAAAAGCGTATTTTGAAAAAGAAGGCTTCGAAGTTTTATTAGCGAAGGATGGAGAGGAAGCACTTCAAATATTTTATGATGAGAAAATTGACTTAGCTATTTTAGACTGGATGATGCCGAAAAGTAGCGGTATTACTGTCTGTCAGGAAATAAAAAAGAATTCAAGTGTAAAAGTATTAATGCTTACTGCGAAAAGTGAAAGTGAAGATGAATTAGCAGCACTTCAAAGTGGGGCAGATGAGTACGTAAAAAAACCATTTCATCCAGGAGTGCTAATAACGCGAGCGAAAAAGCTTGTACAACATGATGATGTGATTCAAATTCAAGATTTAAAAATTGATTTCACCAAAAATAAAGTATATAAAAATGAGAAAGAATTAGACATTACAAAGACAGAATTACAATTAATAAAATGCTTTTTAAATCATAAAGGAACGATTTTAACGCGGAAAAAGTTGTTAGATATCGTCTGGGGATTTGATTATTTTGGAGAAGAGCGAACAGTTGATACGCATGTAAGAAGATTGCGTAAAAAAATTGGAGAAAATATAATAAAGACGCATCGCGGTTTAGGATATAGTTTGGAGGAAGAGTGTGAATAAGCTTGGAAAAAAGTTGTTTTTCAGTATTTCTTTAACAGTCATCCTTATTTTTTCGATCTCTTTATTATTGATTAACTATTTTTTGCCAAAATATAATATATACAAAACACGTGAAAGTTTAGATGGAATTGCAGCACAAATACAGTCGATACCGAGGGAACAACTTGATGACGCTATTCATAGTATTGAAAGCGAAGATAATGTTACGATTGCGTACACATCAATAAATAATTCGGAAGATGATATTAATGATGAATTACGTCTGCAACTCACAAGAAAGAGAGTTGTACTAAATAAACTTTGGATTACAAAAGAAGAAATTACGAAAGTGAAGAACGTTGGGCAATCAAATAAGATTTATGATCAAGAGAAGATAAAATCTAGTTTTTTTGCGAAATACATTGCGAAAGATGATATGTTGATTTTAGTAGGAGTTTCTATCGCACATTCCAATGAAGTGATAAAAACACTTAACTCATTTTATCTATACATTTTAGGCTTTTTGATCTTACTTATTATTGTACTCGTTTGGATTCTTTCAAAAACAATCACTACACCACTGAAAGAATTGAGTGATGTCGCAGAAGATATTTCACGTCTGAAATTTAAACGGACGAAAGTGAAAACGAATGATGAAATAGGTGATTTAGCAAATAGTATTAACGTCATGAGTGATAAATTGCATGAGGCACATCAAGATTTAACAGATCGAAATGACCACTTAAAACGATTTATGGGTGACGTAACTCATGAATTAAAAACACCAATCGCATTAGTGAAAGCATATTCTATGGGCATAAAGGACGGTTTAGATGATGGTACGTATGTGGATACAATCATTAAACAAACAGATCAAATATCAAACTTAATTGAAGAACTATTACGATTTTCTAAACTAGAAAGAGATGTTTTGCAAAAAGAAGAATTCCCTATTGAATCATTAGTTCAAAGCATAGTAGATAAGCATAAGATTGAACTGGAATCGAAAGGAATCCATATGCAGGTGGACTTTAACACTGATAATTCGATTGTTTATGCTGATATAAATAAAATGAGAATGGTCTTTCAAAATTTAATTTCTAATGCGATAAAATATACAACGAATCAAAATATTAAAATCACATTAGAAGAGAAAAATGATGTTGTGTATTTTCAAGTTCAAAATGGAATTGATACTGAGGGAATTAAAGATATAGATAAAATTTGGGAGCCTTTTTACGTATTAGAATCTTCTCGTAGTAAAGAAAAATCAGGGACAGGATTAGGGCTAGCGATTGTAAAAAGTATATTAGAAAGACATGGTTTTGAATACGGAGTTTCTGTAGAAGATGGGGAAATACAATTTTATATATATATAGATAGGAACTAATTGTTGTTAGTTCCTTTTCTATTATCTAAAAAGATTCGAATGTTCTACAAATTTCTCAACTGTTTATATGAAATATAAACTGAATTTTCTGTAATTTTAATGTATAGTAAGAGAAGGAATATATGGGAGGGAAGTGCATGGAGAAAAAGAAATTAGCAATTACGCTGTCGACTATATTATCTTTAACAATTACTTCAGGAGTTTCTAATATGACTGCACATGCAGAAAGTAAGGAAGGGGCCTCTGTAAAAGGGAGTGATATTAAGTTAAATGGTCAAGTTTCAGAAGCTTTAATTCCAAACACGAAAATTGAATTAGAAAATGGGATGACGAAACCAATCTATTCTCTTGATGATTCAATTATTGAGAATTTATTTGTAGAGACAGAAGTTGATAGTGATCGAGATGGTAAAAAGGATCGTGTATCTATTAAGGTTATGCGTCCAAAGACTGATCCGAATGTGAAAGTTCCTGTTATATATGAAATGAGTCCATATCGTGCTGGGTTAAAAGATGTTCCTGTTTATAATGTCGATGAAGAATTGTATGCGTATGAAGGAAAACCGTATGCAGCGGTTAATCTTGGTTCGTACGGCAATTATTACGTTCCGAGAGGATATGCAGTCATTTTAGGGGAAAGTATCGGTACTGGAAAATCAGATGGATGTCCGACAACTGGAGATGAACAAGAAATACTTGGAACAAAGTCTGTTATTGATTGGGTAAATGGACGTGCAAAGGCATATACAGAGGATGGTAAGGAAGTAAATGCAAATTGGTCTACGGGTAATGTAGGTATGACGGGAGCTTCTTATAATGGGACATTGCCAAATGCTGTCGCAACGACTGGAGTTGAAGGTTTAAAAACAATTATCCCAATCGCGGCGATTAGTAGTTGGTACGATTATTATCGTGCAAATGGGGCGGTAATTGCGCCAGGTGGTTATCAAGGAGAAGATACAGATAATATGGCGGAAGCAGTACTGACAAGAAAGAACCCTGAAGTTTGCGGGCAAATAATTAACGAACTTACTGCTGGACAAGATCGAAAAACAGGTGATTATAACGATTTTTGGGATAAACGTAACTATGTAAAAGACGCTAAAAATGTGAAAGCCAGTGTGTTTGTTGTTCACGGTTTAAATGATTGGAATGTAAAAACGAAGCAATTCGCACAGTGGTGGGAAGCTCTTGGTGAAAATAATGTTCCTCGTAAAATGTGGTTACATCAAGGGGGACACGGCGGGACAACAAGTAATAACTGGCAGCAAACGCAAAATAAATGGTTCGATTATTGGTTATATGGAATTGAAAATGGAATTATGGATGAACCGATGGTAGATGTGCAACGTGAAAATAAAACGTGGCAAAAAATAAAAAATTGGCCAGATCCGGCGGCTGTACCATCAAAAATCCGTATGTATTTAAGTAATAAAGCAGTCAATCTGCCATTAAGTATGGGATCAGTAAACAATGTTTTCTCATTTGTAGATGATGCTAAAATAAAGTCGAATCAATTAGTAGAAAACCCAGAGCTAGAAGTAGCAAATCGATTAGTATATACAATGCCTGTACTACAAAAAGATATGCGAATAAGCGGTACGCCGAAGATTTCATTTAAAGGGAATATTGATCGGTCTGTATCAAATTTAACAGCATTACTTGTTGATTATGGCGGAGCAAAGCCTGAAATCGTAACGAGAGGTTGGATGGATCCACAAAATTTGAATAGTATAAATAATTCAACGGTGATTCAACCTGGTAAAGATTACACATTTACATGGGACATGCAGCCAGATGATTACGTATTTAAAGAAGGACATCAAATAGGAGTCGTTTTAATCGCAAGTGACTACGATTATACAATTAGGCCGAAAGCAGGAACAAAGCTAACAGTGAAATTGAGTGAAGTGACATTGCCTATTGTAAAGTAAAGGTTTATGAGATGAATGAGAAAGGAGAGCTTACTAAGGTAAGCTCTTTTATATTGAGTGACTTTGTTTACTAGTGCTTTATAAATAAATGTTCCTGTTAGTTTTCAGTACTTTTAGAGACAAAAATACTTACGATAAAATAAACAATTGCATTGGCTACTAATAGTCCTGCAAAGGTAAAGCCAGCGGCACCACCGGCAAATCCATTTCCCATTTTTTGGACAAAAATATTTATTGTAATGAAGAAAACGAAGGGAGAGCAAAAAATAAATAGTATTCCGGCTATTCTCCATATTCTTCAACGTTTCTTTGCCAAAAAGAAAATTAATACATTAAGAGAAACGAGAATAAAAATAAACAGAATGAAAGAATTCATAGTGATCTCCCGATAGATATACAAAAACATGTTAATTGTGGTGTATCATTATTCGATAATGTGGAGTCTTATCACCTTTATCATCGAAAATAACCTAAACGTTTGAAAAACTATATTAGGGGAGGAATTATTAAGTTAATCGAGAAACAACATAGAGTAAACAAAATATTTTGGAGGATACATAAACATATGAAACTCGTATTAATATTCGGCCCACAAGCAGTTGGGAAAATGACAGTTGGTCAAGAATTAGCAAAAATTACAGATTTAAAGATTTTTCATAATCACATGACAATTGATTTAGTAAGTCCATTTTTTGATTACAGTACAAATGAAGCAAAAAGGTTAGTAAGTTTGTTTCGTAATGAAATATTTGAAGAAGTATCCAAAAGTAACCTTTATGGAATGATATTTACATATGTATGGGCATTGGATCTTCAATCTGATTGGGATTATATACAACATGTAGTAAGTATCTTTGAGTCCAAAGGTGGAACGGTGTATTTTGTAGAACTTGAAGCAGAACTGGGTGAAAGATTAGAGCGTAATAAAAGTCCACATAGACTAGAGCATAAACCGAAAAAAAGAGACATTGAATGGTCTGAAAAAAATTTAAAAGAAACGATGAAAAAACATAGATTAAACTCACTTCATGGTGAAATTAAAAAAGAAGAGTATATAAAAATTAATAATACTCATTTAAGTGCGAAAGAAGTAGCGTTAATGATTAAGGAGAAATTTCGATTGTAAAATACATAAATGCTGTTACGTTTTCATTGTCCAAGCATTCTCCTAATAACCACATATACTATTTATATTAAAGCCGGTCACTATTATAAATAGGACTGCTATTTTAATGTAAATGACACTTTAGGAAATTAGGGTGAATAAATTTGGAAAACGAAGAACAAGGAAGAATTGAAAATCAAGTGTATTCTAATCGGGTAGTAAGATCAGAATTTGATGAGAATTGGGAAACTTGTATTTCAAAAAGTGGTTATGTAATCTACAAGGCTACAAGTGATCATGCTGAAGTAATAGTGCTTCTTTCAGATGGTTCAAGTAAATTATTAATCTTCGAAAAAGGCGGTAAAGTAGTAGTAGGTGGCGGTGGGACGAGTCATTACAGCAAACCGCATATTGCAATAAATATTTAAGGTAGAGCATGTTAATTAAGAAGACACTGGAAAAACGGTTAGCCATTCATGTTTAGAGCATGAAAGACGAACCGTTTTTATTTGTTGAAGGGATTTTAGAAGAACTTGAGTTATTAGATCGATAGGTGAACTACTCGCCACTTAGCAAAGCTTGAAGTGGGAGCTTCTCAGTTCCACGACGAAAGCAACCTTTCATCTCCCTGAGCGTTACTTTGGAGTGTTCCAACCCTAGATGTCCAACGCTTGGACGCTCTTTTGGTACGGTTGATATTTTACGCAGGAACCGAATGGCTTGGTTTTCGCACTCTATTTTCTTCCTGCAACCTTATATATCAAGTTATCAAAGAACTTCATATAGCTAGTTTATCAAAAGTTTTTGGCTATGCCAAACCGAAATTCATCTCCCACCTACCGTTGGGCTAGCGCACTTCACACGCTTGAGGAAGGAGAATTCTTTCGGTAAATTCGTTAAAAAGGTAACTGCTTATGTATGATTAATATCATTTCGTCAAATGAATGTCACATAAAAGTCTTATAGTGTATGTAGATAGTGAAACATACACAAAGCAGGAGATGAAATGATGAAAAAAGCGCTACAATATATACTCTTATTACTTACATTATTTACTTTAATTTATGTAATTTATACCAACTATGAAAAGAAGAAAGAGATTAAAAATAATAAACAAGTAATTAGTGAAGTTGCAAAGAGGCATGGTATTCCAGATTGGATACCATTATCTATTGCTGATCATGAAACAAAGTTTAATCGAAAAGCGATAGGGGACAATGGAACATCTTTCGGATTATTCCAATTACATCGTGGTGGTTTAGCACCAGCACAATTGTCAGAAGAGAGCTTAATGGACTCGCAAATAAATGCAACAATAGCAATCTCTAACATGGTTAATTCATATGAACGCGGTGTGAAAAAAGGATTGAAGGATTGGGATTTACTTAAATATGTTGCTAATACATCAGGATGGCCAGGAAATTTAGGAGGAGAATGGACAGATAATAATACGAAATATAATAAAGGGCTAGAACAATCTTATCAATTATATAAAAAAGAGAAATAGATATAAAAAGGCATTTCCAATTTGGGGAAATGTCTTTTTTATGTTATAGTATAATAGTGTTTGGGTGATGTGTTATTTTAATATACCTTCGAATTTGTTGTGTAGTATTTTTATATTAAATAATTACTAAAATCATTTTTTTATATAAGGAGTAAGATGTAGGGGATATGAAAAATATAGATTTTATACTAGAAAGTGATGAAACATTAAAACCGTCAGAACGATTAGTACTATTATTATTAGAGAAGCATAGAATGTTATATACGAACGATCTATTAGCTCTTTCGAATTTATCATATAAAACATTAACGGATTCACTAACAGCGCTCGTTATAAAGTCTTATGTATTAAAAGATACCGGTAAGGGAAGAAGGCAGAATTGTTATAGATTAGTATAATAAGAGTACTGTTATAGAAGTTTGCTACATATGTGTTTTTCAAACGTAAGGGTAAATTGTATTTTTGTTTTCAAATGATAAAAAACTTTTGATTTAAGTGAAAATCGGTTTCGATATGCAAAGAGTTCATGACTGCTAAATGTATAATTTTATTTCATTTTTATTAATGCTAATTTGTTATAAGTAAAAATGATGCAATTTTCAAGTGATTATAAAAATGAAATTCAAAAACAATCCATTCGTTTGAGGGATTGTTTTTTTATTGGTATAACAAATTACAAAAATAATATTATTATGTAAACTTATATATTTTGAAAGGAACATGTGATTATTAATAGAAATTATATAAAGAATACTTAATATCTTTATAAGTGGAGGCTCATTATGGAACAAATCATATTAATATCACAAGCTGTTATAAGCGGGGAAAAAGAAAAAGTAGTGGAGATAATAAACTCGGATCAAAGTATTGTAAATTCATATAGTGAAGATGGATGGACACCGCTTCATTTAGCTGCTTATTTTGGACAGAAAGAAATTGCAAGTTTCCTTTTAGAACAGGGAGCCGATATACATATTAGAGCAAAAAACGAAAATGAAAATACACCACTTCAAGCAGCAATTGCGAATAAGCAAAGCGAGCTTGTAGCTTTCTTAATTGAAAAGGGATCAGATGTGAATGCTGCGCAAAGTGGTGGTTGGACAGGACTGCATGAAGCAGCGTTATTAGGAAATGAAGAAATCATTATATTACTTCTTGAAAAGGGTGCTAATAAAATGATTAAGAAAAATGATGGGAAAACCGCATATGATATTGCTTTAGAAAAAGGGCATGAATCTCTATTACATCATTTGCAAGAGGAAGTGAGCCTATGATTAGCCACTGGAATGTAGGGGTTTTTCTTTTTAATGAAGTGGAAGTGTTAGATTTTGCGGGCCCATTTGAAGTTTTTTCCGTTACAGCAACAAGTGAAGGTCAACCATTTACAGTTCATACTGTTAGTCAAGATGGAGAAATGATTACAGCGAGAAATGGATTAAAGGTACAACCAGATTATAGTATCGAAGACTTACCTCCAGTTGATATTTTAATTATTCCTGGTGGGTTAGGTGCTAGAGAAAACGAAATGAAAAATGAAATAATAATAAATTGGATCCGTCAGCAAATGAAAGAAGTAAAGTTAATGACTTCTGTTTGTACCGGTGCGCTTTTACTTGCGAAAGCTGGATTACTCGACGGCTTCAAAGCGACAACACATTGGGCAAGTATTGAAAATTTTAGAAATGATTTTCCGAATGTGGAAGTATTAGAGAATGTAAAGTTTGTCGATGAGGGGCACATTATTACGTCTGGCGGAATTTCGGCCGGAATTAACATGTCATTTCACATTGTGAAAAATTTGTTGGGTGCTCGGATTGCTGAAGAAACTGCGAAAATAATGGAATACGATATTGATTTAAAATATTAAAAGTAAAACAAGACCAGCTGCTGGGTATTTCCAGCAGCTGGTCTTGTTCTATAGTGAACGAATATATGTTAACTCTTCATCTGTAAAAAGGGGACGAGTTGACGCACCTGCGTTTTCTTTCGCTTGCTTTTCTGTTTTTGCACCAGGAATTGCGACCGATACCGCTGGATGAGTGAGGACATAACGAAGTGCAAGTTGCCCTAAGGTTTGATTTTCATTTGAGAGTAATCGTAGTTTCTCTACTTTTTGTAAATCTTCTTGAAACCAAGTTTCTTTTGGCCATTCTTTGCGTAAATCTCCATCAGGAAAAGTTGTTGCGTTTGTGAATTTTCCAGTTAATATCCCCATTTTTAAAGGACCGCGTATAACTGCTCCTAAATTATTCTCTTTTAGGTATGGCAGTATGTCGTTTTCTGGTTTTCGGTTTAATATGTTGTAATCAAGTTGCACAACATCAATTGCATCGTGTTTATTGAAGTGTTTTATATATTGTAGGTCATGAGTTGAAACACCTACAGCTCTTACTTTTCCGTCCCGTTTTAATATTTCAAATGCGCGTAAAAATGCCTCTGTTTCTTCTTGTTTATCCCACCAAATGTGACAGAAATAAACATCTATATAGTCTGTTTGGAGGCGCAGTAAACTAGTGTCAAATACCGCGATTACTTTTTCAGCTGTATTATAAACAGGCTCTCCATTTGGATCATAGTGATGCCCAATGAGTCCGCCTTTCGTTGATAAAACGATATTATTACGGTAGTCTTTTATTGCCTGTGCTACTAATTTTTCACTATGACCTAGTCCATATACATCAGCAGTATCAATAAAATTCACACCGCATTCGATTGCTTTTTTCATAGCGGTTATAGATTGTGAATCGTTAACGGGCCCCCATTCATCACCACCAATCGCCCACGCTCCAAAGCCAATTTCTGAAACGGTAATTCCGGTTTTACCTAATGTACGGTAGTGCATCATTTTTCCTCCTTGTAAGCATGTTATAACATCGGTATGCAAAGGGGAGGATGAATGTGTGTGAAAATGTTTTCTACAATAGAGGAAAAAGAATAACATAAACTACTATTTTATTGCAGCATAAATAAAAATTTTCATTTTGAATAGGGAAATGTCGTCGAACGCTATCTCTAATTGGTTAATTTATGAGATTTTTTTGTGAAGGAGCTTATTTTATAAGAATAGAATTTAAGTTAATAAGATCGTGCCGATGGCAGTGAAAAATATGGGTTAGGGGGATTTGAAAATGAGGAAACTCAAAAGAGTAAATATTCCTAATATACCAGAGCAACTATCACAGCCTAATGCCAACCGAGCAATAAATAAGAAGAAGTTAAGGCGTTTTATTTTCATGTTCATTTTTATCGCTGCAACTACTTTGTACGTTCAATATATTTTAACGAAACAGCAAGAAATAATAAATGAAAAAAAAGATACAATTACGAATCAAAAGAAACAATTAGTTTCTTTAGAGAAAGATCAAGGTTTTTTAAAGACTAACATTGAGAATTTAACCGATAATGAAGAAGAGATATTAAAGTTTGCGAGAAAAGAGTATCAATTTTCTAAGTCAAACGAAACAATATTCGTATTGCCGAAGTGAAGTGGTGGAACAGTTAGCGATAGCTAACTGTTTTTTATGTATGAATGAAGGAGTTTGTAGTATGAATGTCATGGTACAAGGAGTGATGACATATTGTAAAAATGAGGAGTGTGAGCCATTTCCAATTGTTTTAAGAGATTTTCATAATTATGGAATATATGTCGGAATAAATATTGTTAAAATTCTGTCAATTGTATATAATACAAGGTAAGCGGATATATTTTTTAATCAACGTTGAGTTAATAGCTCATACGCCTGCTAAGAAAACCGTTATCCTCGTATAAGAAAGGAAGATAGCTGTGTACGCATCAAATACAATTTATGTCGTAGGGGATGCGAAAGCACCTCAAAATAATCCCATTACCGAAAAGTTCAAAAGTTATTTTGTAGCATTTGTACTTGAGAAGGATACAGGGGAAATTGTAGATGCAGATTGCTCAGCGACAATTGCATTAACATCTCAATTTGTTAAATATTTGTTTCTACATAAAAATATTAATGACCCAGCGTTAGTAACAGAAATAAAAAATCGATATTTCGGTTCGTCTCAAAAGGCGCTACTTGTAGCGCTAAAAGATGCGCAGAAAAAATATAATCAGATTGCTGCTTTGTCTACACATTCATAGACAAAATCCAGCCGTAAGAATCTTCTTATGGCTGGATTTTTTTGTTGGACAACGAAAGGATGAACAAAATGAAAATTATCGATGTAAAAGTAAATCGTAGACGTGTAAAGCTTCATACACCGTTTAAAACAGCGCTTCGTACCGTAACGGAAATTGAAAGTATAGATGTGTTTATTCATACAGATGAAGGGATTATTGGAAAAGGAGCTGCGGCAGCAACACCAGTTATTACTGGTGATTTCGCCAGCGGGATTGAGGAGGCAATATTAGGATCAATTCGTTCCGCATTAGTTGATAGAGACATACTGCAATTTCAAACGTTATTGTTACAAATTCAAATGAGCTGCGTAGGAAATACAAGTGCGAAAGCAGCGGTAGATATGGCTTTATACGATTTGTACTGTCAATTTCATAGTATACCTATATACGCATTACTAGGTGGAAAGAAAGAGATTTATACGGATATTACTGTAAGTGTGGATGAACCATTATTAATGGCAAAAGAGGCAAAAAAGCATATAGAAAAAGGATTCCAAACATTAAAAATTAAAGTTGGTAAAGAGGCACATTTAGATCTGGAACGCATTGAGGCAATTCGAAATGTAGTGCCAAAAAATACGACGTTACGTTTAGATGCAAATCAAGGATGGAATCCGAAAGAAGCGGTTTCAATCATTAAAGAAATGGAGAATAGAAATTTAAATATAGAATTTGTAGAACAACCTGTTCATGCGAAAGATTGGGATGGATTAAAATACGTGAAAGATAATGTACAAACGCCTATTATGGCAGATGAAAGCATCTTTTCAGCAAGGGATGCGTTAAAGCTCGTCCAAGGAGGATATGCAGACTTACTTAATATTAAATTAATGAAATGTGGCGGTATACGAGAAGCCTGGCGAATTGCGGATATTGCAGAAACAGCTGGTGTAAAATGTATGGTTGGAAGTATGATGGAATCTTCACTTTCAGTTAGCGCTGTGTCGCATTTAGCTGCGGCTCATCCGAATATTCATTACTTTGATCTTGATGCACCATTATGGTTAGTAGAAGAACCAGAAGGAATGACTTACACAGGTCCAAAGGTAAACCTGCATTCTGCAGTGAATATAAAGTCTTAGAAGTAGTGTCTAGCAAACTATCTTTTAAGGGGGATATGTATGAAAAAAGCGGGGACTGCATTATTAACAACATTATTTATTTTTTCATCGTTTACAGCGGCGAACGCTGAAGAGAGGAAAGAAAATAAAGCGTATATAGACGTATCGGCTGCAACGTTATGGACTGCACCCGATTCACTTCGGCCAATTGATGCACCTAGTGCAAGTAATCCTGTTGATTTATGGAAGTGGACGAAATCAATGACACTAGATGAGAAACTTTGGTTAACAAACGCAAATAAATTAGAAACGCAAGCGTTACTCGGTCAAGAAGTAACTGTAATTGATAAACGAGGTGATTGGGTGAAAGTGCTAGTGCATGGACAGCCAACGCCGCGAAATGAGGAAGGGTACCCCGGATGGATGCCTGAAAAACAATTAGCGTATAATCAAGAATTTGCAGATAAGGCAGGACAGCCCTTCGTTTTAATTACAAAACCGACAGCTATTTTATATATAAATCCTTCTGAAAAACATAAATCACTTGAGGTAAGTTATAATACGCGGTTACCACTTTTAAGTGAAGATACTATTTCGTACCGCGTACTATTACCAAATGGTCAGAAGGTGTGGTTACGCAAGAAAGATGGAACTGTTCACCGTTCTCAAAATGATATTCCTACGCCAACAGCTGATGATCTAATAAATACTGGTAAGATGTTTTTAGGATTACCGTATATATGGGCTGGTACAAGTGGGTTTGGCTTTGATTGCTCAGGATTTACTCATACGATATATAAATCGCATGGTATTACAATCCCGCGAGATTCGGGGCCACAGTCAAAAGCAGGAATCGCAGTTGATAAGGAAAATCTTCAAAAGGGAGATTTAATATTCTTCGCACATGATCAAGGAAAAGGTAGTGTTCATCACGTTGGAATGTATATTGGTGATGGCAATATGATTCATTCACCAAGAGCTGAAAGATCGGTAGAAATTATTCCGCTAAATAAACTAGGATATATAGAAGAATACGCTGGTGCTCGTCGTTACTTACCTTGAAAAAGATAGGGGGCTTTATATGAAAAAGGTTGTTCGCTATTCATTAGTTAGTACTCTACTTGTCTCTTCTTTTTTAGTAGGCTGTGCGAAAGAAAAAACAGTTACAAAGCCGAAAGATGAGAAGAAAGTATTACAATTATTAGAAACGGGTGAAATTCCGTCATTGAATTCAGGGAAAGTAACAGATGCAGTTTCGTTTAATGTTTTAAACAATGTTATGGAAGGATTATTCCGTTTATCGAAAAATGATGAAGTGATTCAGGCTGGGGCACAAAAATATGAAATGAGTAAAGATGGAAAGACATATACCTTCCACTTGCGTGATGCGAAATGGTCTAACGGTGATTCAGTAACAGCTCATGATTACGTATATGCTTGGAAGCAACTTATTAATCCAGATACAGCCTCTCAATATGCATATATTGCGTACGATGTGAAAAATGCGGAAAAGATAAATAAGAAACAATTAGGATTAGAAGAATTAGGTGTGAAAGCAAAAGATGATAAAACGTTTGTTGTTGAGTTAGAACATCCAGTACCATATTTTACAAAGCTATTAATTTTACCGTCTTTCTATCCAATAAATGAAAAGTTTGCGAAGGAGCAAGGCGATAAATATGGCTTAGAGGCGAATAAAGCGATATATAATGGGCCGTTTACGTTATCAGAGTGGAAGCACGAAGCGAGCTTTACAATGAAGAAAAACGATAAATATTGGGATAAAAAAGAAGTGAAATTAGATGAAGTAAACTACCAAATTGTTAAAGAAATTTCAACTGCGGTAAATTTATATGAAACAGATAAGGTAGATAGAGCTGTCATTTCTACAGAATTCGTAGATAAATATAAAAATAATAAAGAACTGAAACAATATACAGATCCAGTTATGTATTTCTTCCGTTTCAATGAAAATGTACCGATTCTTAAAAATAAAAACGCACGTCTTGCACTTAGCACAGTTTTTGATAAGAACGGGCTTGCAACCTCGTTTTTAAATGATGGTTCGGTAGCTGCGAACTACTACGTTCCGAAAGGATTTTTAAAGGGGCCAGATAAGAAAGATTTTAGAGATACGGCTGGAGAGTTTAATAAGACGAACGTAAAACAGGCAAAGGAATATTGGGAAAAAGCAAAGCAAGAGACGGGAACAAATGAAGTAACGTTAGAATTCTTAAACTATGACTTAGAAAACTTTAAAAAAGTAGGAGAGTATATTAAAGAAGAGCTTGAGAAAAACTTACCAGGGCTAAAAGTAAATGTGAAATTACAACCACATACTCAAAAACTAGCGTTAGAGAAGAAAAAAGAATATGAAATGTCGTTATCACGCTGGCTACCTGATTACCCAGATCCAATGACATACTTAGAAGTTTTCCTTTCGGGAAGTACTGTTAATAATACAGGGTATGCAAATCCAGAATACGATGCGCTAATTAAGAAGATTAAAACAGAATTAGGTAATGATGAGAAAGTTCGTTGGAAAGCAATGCAAGATGCTGAAAAAGTACTTCTTGATGATGCAGTAATTGCACCAGTATTCCAGCGCGGACTATCTTACTTACAAAAACCGTACGTAAAAGATTTATATGTTCACCAATTTGGTCCAGCAACAAGCTTAAAATGGGCGGACATACAAAAATAAGGTAAGAGAAAAACAGATGTCATGTATTGATAGTCTGTTTTTTTCTTAGTTAAAGCCGGGTGGTAGTTCATGGTATAATTTACTAGTCTGTAAACAGTATTAGGAGGGGGATTATGTCTGTATTTGTAGAGGGGAAAGTAATGCGTACGAAAAGGTTGTCCATGAGAAGACCAAATTTAGAAGATGTTGATCAATTGTATAATATTTTGAAGAAAGAAGCGGTTGGTAAATGGCTTGCTAAATCAAGAGGTATGTCACTAGACGAAACTAAAGAGTATATTAGTCAACTTATATTGCATTGGGAACAGTATGATTTTGGTGTATGGCTGTTATTCAAAAATGAAACAGGCCAGCTATTAGGACATTGTGGTTTAAGAAAGGTAGATGAAACAGGGGAAATAGAAATTATGTATCTTCTTGACCCAGAGCATTGGGGGAATGGATATGCGATTGAAGCAGCAGAGGCTTCCATTCAATATGCAACAGAGGTGATGAATCTAAAAAGAATAATCGCTAGAGTGAAAATAGCAAATGAGAATTCAAAGAAACTTTTGCGGAAGCAAGGATTTACATATACTTTCGATGTTGACCATAGTGGACGCTTATTATCTTATTTTGAACTCTGTACATATTCTAATGAGTTATAGACATTTTATATGTTTTTTTATCGCTTAAAAATAAAATTATTACTAAAATTCCAGTGTGAAATTTATGTAGAATCTTGTATAATTAACATGTTTCTTTGGAAACATTTTCTTACGCTTTAATTATAGGGCTTAATAGAGCGAAGGAAGGAAATACATACATGTAAATAATAGATAAATAGAATGGAACATGTATATAGAAAAAGGAGAGAAATGATGGCGTGTCAAAAACAAGGGTTACAATTTATTCGTAATAGAAAGAGGAATAATCGATGAAAATGAAGCATGCTTTTGGTCCAATTATTTTAGCGTGTTTACTCTTTTTCATTGTAGTGCTTATCCCATCTAAAAGTTTAGTATCACTTATTAGCGATAAAAAGGTTGAAGATGCGGCAACTTCCTTACAAAAAGAGAAATTACAAAGTGTTTTCCTACAACAGAAAATGTTAGAGAACTCGCAGTATTTACCGATGTATGGTTCATCAGAATTTTTACGAATGGATGCATATCATCCGTCTAATTATTTCAAAGTAAACCCTGCAGGTTTTACACCATTTCTAATAGGGACTGGCGGTACGCAAAGCTTGGCTCATATTTTAAATATGACGTCTACAATGGATGAATTAGAAGGTAAAAAAGTAGTCTTTGTTCTTTCACCACAATGGTTTACAAAAACGGGTGTATCACAGGGAGACTTTTCAAATAATTTTTCTAAACAACAAGCATATCATTTTATTTTTAATGATGAAATTAATCCTGAAATGAAGAAGAAAATTGCGAAACGTTTACTAGATTATAAAGTTGTTCGTAAAGATGCGATATTAAGTAGTTCGCTAGAAAGTATTGTATATAACGATACAAAACATAACATCAAAGCTGGACTAGCTAAACCGCTAGCATATATGTACCGGAATATTTTAGATCATAGAGATTTATTTAATTCTCTATTTAAGATCGAACCAGTGAAAGAGAAAACAAATACGGGACTGCGTTCAATTTCTTGGGAAGATGCACGTAAACAAGCGGAACAAGAAGGTAAGGCGGAATCCACAACAAATACATTCGGAATAGAAAATCCGTATTACTATAAACATAATTTAAAGAAAAAGTTAAAAGCTTTAAAAAACTTTAGAGCAAATGAATCGTATGATGAATCACCAGAATATGATGACTTACAAATTGTGTTAGATCTTTTCAAAGAAAAACATGTAAAACCACTCTTTATTTCTGTACCTGTAAACGGACCGTGGTATGATTACGCTGGTTTCCCAAAAGAACGCCGTGATGTGTATTATAATAAGGTTCGCGAGCAAGTCGAGAAAGCCGGATACCCAGTAGTGGATTTTTCTAGCCATGAATATGATAAGTATTTCTTAAAAGATACAATTCATTTAGGCTGGAAAGGCTGGATCTATTTTGATGAAGCAGTGCAGAAATTTTACTCTGAAAAATAATGTATAAACAATGGAAACAGGAATGGCGATAAAGCCGTTCCTGTTTTTTTACGCATTATCCGAAAGAAGTCTGCTTCCACAAGCGTTGTGAAGGACAATAGTCCAACGGTAAGTGGGAGATGAATTTCGGTTTGGCGTAGAAAAAAATTGGTTTTCTTATTTATTTCGCCTTTGATATAATCAGCTTTATAAGAGGTAAAGTTTGGTATAACAATGAAATTAGATAATCATGCAGTGTTCATGTTGTGTTATCACCGCCATAGATAAAGTAGAATCGTTTATGGGAAAGTGAGATGAACTGATATGACAAAGCATAATAAGGCGTATAAATTTCGTCTGTATCCAACAGAAGAACAAGCACATCTGATACGTAAAACTTTTGGGTGTGTACGTTTTGTGTATAACAAAATGCTGACTGAACGGAAAGAAGTATACGAAAAGTACAAAGAGAACAAGGAAGAGCTAAAGAAACAAAAATTCCCTACTCCTGCGAAATACAAAGCAGAGTATGAATGGTTGAAAGAAGTCGATTCATTAGCATTAGCAAACGCTCAACTACACTTGCAAACCGCATATAAGAATTTTTTTAGTGGTCAAAGTGATTTTCCTACATTCAAAAATAAAAAAAGTAGAAAACCCTATACTACGAATAGGGTAAACGGAAATATTATGTTATTTCATGGTTATATCAAATTACCGAAACTAAAAATGGTACGACTGAAGCAACATAGAGAGATACCGAAAAACCATATCATTAAATCATGCACGATTTCGATGACACCAACTGGTAAGTATTACGTGTCTGTCTTGACTGAATATGAAAAGGAAATCGTCAAAAAAGAAGTAGAAAGTGTGGTTGGATTAGACTTTGCAATGGCTGAATTGTACGTGAGTAGCGAAGATGAGAAAGCCAATTATCCTCGTTTTTATCGCCAAATGTTAGACCGATTAGCAAATGCACAACGAGTATTAGCAAGACGTGTGAAAGGTTCAGAGCGTTGGAATAAACAACGCATTCGTGTAGCTAAGTTGCATGAAAAGGTGGCAAATCAACGTAAGAATTTCCTTCATCATAAGTCTAAAGAATTGGCTACTCATTTTGATGTTGTAGCAATAGAAGACTTACATATGAAAGGAATGTCACGAGCACTTCGCTTTGGTAAAAGTGTTGCGGACAACGGTTGGAGGATGTTCACGACATTTTTAGTATATAAGCTACAAGAACAAGGAAAACAACTTTTAAAAATAGATAAGTGGTTTCCTTCTACCAAGATGTGTAGTAGTTGTGGAACCAGAAAAGATATGCCACTGTCTGAACGCACTTATGAGTGTTTTTGTGGATTAACAATAGGTCGTGACTATAACGCGGCTATCAATATCAAAAAGGAGGCCATACGCTTATTAGCGTTGGCATAAATAGTTACAAAATAACCTTTGGAACAAGGGAGTTAGCTCGGCTGTCCTAAGACGAATTCGTTAGCTATCAAAAGTAACGATTAACCGAGAAGCCCCCACTTCAAGTAAGCTCGTAAGAGATACTAAGTGGTGGGTAGTTCACTATAAAGGATTCTGATGTGGGCAATTTGGAAAGGCATGTATATCTTGAATTTGTCTAAAGTCATAATGTTTCATGGCGAACTGAGCTTGGTAAAGGTATTCGTAAAGAAATAATTGATTATCTTGTACGCCGCATAAAACGCCGGAAGTCCCTTGCCCATTAATGAGAGAAATACCAACAGGGCGACCAATTAAGTATGATACTTTTTGCTGCCAATGCATAGGGAAATCGCTCCTTTTTGAGTTACTATACGAAGTTACAAATGAATTGTAACTTATCCATGTAAATCTTAAACTGGAGGGTTTTAATGAAATATCTAGAAGTCATTAAAATGAATGAATTATAGGTGTGGAAGAGGAGTGAATTATGGAGAAAGAAAGGATTCTGGAAGAAAAGCTAAGCCTAATAGAATGGTGCCAAACATTGAAGGGTATATCTGATGATATATGGTTTCAATCATTTAAAAAAGGTTCATGGGGAACTGCGGATGTGATTTCACATTTTATAGTTTGGGATGAGTTTTTAATGAAGTATAGAATGTTGTACTTTATAAGCTCGCAATATGTACCTGATGTTCCAACGGATGTGAAAGAAATGAACAAGAGTGCAATGAGATATGCGAGGTCTGGTATTTCTAAAGAAGAATTAATAGATCAGTTTATATTCACTCGTAAACAATTAGTTGATCAAATTAACCAAATTCCTGCCCGGAATTTTAATGATGACTATCAATTCGGCACAAAAAGAGTGAGATTAAACGATTATTTTTCATCACTCATTCAACATGATTTAAAACATAAAGAAGAAATTATACAATTTCTAAAAAAATGGTGTCTACAATAAAAACCGCTATAATTCTAATTGAATGTATAGCGGTTTTTATTTAGAATTTTAAGCAAGGTTTTTACGTTTTTTTAACCATATTTTTATCGCGAAATATAAAATAATAAGAACAACCCCGCCAATAGCGAAAGATTTCACATATGGTCCGGCAACGTCATTTATATTACCCCAGTTTTCTCCAAGTTTTTCACCTAAATAAATGAAAATGATAGACCAAGGAATAATCGCAAGTCCTGTTAAAGTAATGAAACGTGAAATTGGCATTTTTGTAATCCCAGCAGGAATTGAAATTGCATGACGAACGACAGGAATGAAACGTGCAGTGAAAATTACGCCAGTTCCGTAACGATTAAACCAATCTTCAGCAGCATCAATTTGTTTTTTATGAATGAAAATATACTTCCCATAACGTTCTAAGACAGGGCGACCACCATATCGTCCAATCCAATAAATAAAGACTTGGGCAATGATTCCGCCAATGGTACCGAATATAACTGCGCCTACAAATGAGATACTTCCAGTTGATACTAAGTATCCCGCATAAGCAAGGACAATTTCACTTGGAATAATCTCAATCATAAGTCCAAGCATAATGCCCCAATAACCTAATCCTTCAAAAAACGTTAATACTGAATGAATAAAACTACTTAACATTGTTGCACCTTCTAGTTCATAAATTTTTAGGGGGAAGTTCTTTTTATTTAACAACATAAAAAGTTCACTATATGCAAATTATACCTTATTTAATGAACATATTTCCATTTAAATACTTTTTTATGTCTCGTATTTTTTCCTTGTATTTATAGTAAACGATATAAATTGAGTTTTCATGAAGAGATAATGAAAAAAGTATTAAAAATTTCTCATATTTAAAGAGAAGGAAAGGAGGTAGTAGACTGAAAGTTTTGTATAATAATGTAAGTGTTGAATTTTAAAAGGGAAATGGTACTTTGGCGGTAATAACTGAAAAGAAGGCTTATAGTTCATACGTTGGTGGTATTTATGTTCATAGGAATGGTCGGTTAGAAGATATTATAGAACGATCACTTTACATTCAAGACATAGTGAATTTGCCAATAAAAGAATACGCGTATTCAATTTAATTAGGTGTAGTAATTTGAAAAGTAGATGAGGTGAAAATATGGATTGGCATGAACGTTTATTAGAAATGGATGATTTACCAATTATCTTAGAATGGTATAACGACGAAGAATTACATGACATTGCGGACGTGAAACCATTCAAACGATATACAATAGAAGAACTTCGAAAGTATTGGACTGAAAAACTGTCCCGATCTTATGCAAGTTATCATGTGATCGTAGTAGAGGATAAAGTAATAGGGAGAGTTGGATTAAAAAAGAAGAGAAATGACGATATATATGTGATGGTGTACTCAATCTTGATTGGCGTATCAAATTTATATTCAAAAGGGCTTGGAACAGAGATTACAAATTATTTTAGCACTAAATCATTTTTAGACCCTGATATACAAGCGGTTGTGTTGCAAGTTAGGGAAGATAATAAGAGGGCAATTCGATGTTATGAGAAAGCTGGGTTCAAAAAAACGGAATCTTATGTAGAGAATCAGTTGCAAATGTATGAGATACAAAGAGTTAAGGAGGGTAAAATAGTATAGAAATTAAAAAACAGGAGCACTTCTGCTCCTGTTTTTTACGGTTTCACATCTAAATTTTGTAAAAACAAAGTTGCTGTCACATATCGTTTCGCAAGCATTTGTACATATGCGGTATGTACAGAGAGTGTAGCGATAATAATAGCGTTACGAATTGCTTCGCGTTGTTCGTTATTTATTTGATCGAACTTACTTGCGATTTTATCAGCTTTTTCTTTTACAATATTTTCAATCGTATGAATTGTATCTGTAGCATTTAGTTGTATGCAATTCCCTTGATTTAGTTCTTCAAATAAAGAGGAATAAGCAACATATAAATGAACAGGGTTAATTAAATCGTCACTTCGATCGGCCGGGTCATTTACGATAAGTCGTAATAGTTTACGAATAGATTCAAAATCAAGCGCTGTTTTTAAATCTTCAACAATGAATAGTAAGGCTGCTTGTTCGATTGAATATTTCTTCCCTTTTTGAGGGGAGCCAATCATTTCTTTTATATCTCGTTTCACCCAGTTTTGCATAGCAGTTACAGAGAAACTCGTGTTTTCAATCTGATTGCCAAGCGCAACTATTTCGTTTAAAGAAAAACCGACGTCCGTATCGTCAATCTTAATCAGTTTTTCAAAAATAGGTGAAAGTGCGGTTGTAATAAAAGCAGTGACGCTTTGTCCGCTTTCAATATCTTTTTTATGTGACTTTGCCCAAGCTTCTTGTAAAATACCGAGAGGCTTTTTCGTATTCCATCCTCTTAGTGATAGAAGTAGCGTTGCCATTTCGTTTCGTGTGAGATGAAATGTTTCCATCTTTTCACCTCCAAAAGTATAAAAAGTTCTTATGAACTTATAATATGTTTTGTTTCATTTAAAGTCAATTCCGTTTTGCTTAATTTTTCCTATGTTATGAAATTGTCGTAAGTAAATAATGCTTGCATATTTCGACAAAAGTTCATATAATAAGTTCATAAGAACCTTTAAAATGGTTTTAAAACAAATCTATCATTCTAAATTTACAAGAAAGATAGATTTCACATATATCTATATAAAAGGAGAATGGATATAATATGTTGAAAAAACTTGTAGCAGTAATGACAGCATTCATGGTTATCTTTGGGGCTAGTAGCTTTATGTTCGTAGATCATGCGGCAGCGAAAAGTTACAAATCTGGTAAAAAATCATATACACCAAGTTCAGGTCAAAAGTCAAAAGTTGATTTAAACAAAAAAGATTCTAATGTAAATTCACAAAAAACAACAACTGATTCAAAAACAAAAGCAACAAACACAGCGCCAAAAAGTAATAAAGGAAGCTTTATGAAAGGTTTATTACTAGGTGGTCTTGGTGGTTTACTAATGGGTAGCTTATTTGCAAATATGGGAGCTCTTGGTTCTGTATTAGCGTTTATGGTAAATATGTTAGTAATGGCTGGTATCGTAATGTTAGCAGTTCGTGCATTTAAATACTTCAAAGACCAACGTAAGAAAAAGGCGGATGAAGTAGCATGGAAACAATAAAAATCTCTGAACAAGAGCTTATAAATGCGCTTTGCGTATATATCGCTGAAAAAAGACAAGTTGGGCCAGAAGAAGTTTTAGTTGAACTAATGTATGATGACGACTACGGTTTCTCTGCTGAAGTAGAGGTAAATGGTCGCAAGCAAATATTAATTCAAGCAAACTTAATCGAAGCACTACGCTTGTTGCTTGACCGAGAATATAACGTCAATTCATTTGCAGCAAGATTGCAACTTGAATTAGATGATGAAGAAGGCATTTACGCATTAGCGAAATTTAATAATAATGAACAATAAAACTGTTAGAGCTGTATGCTCTAACAGTTTTTTTATTTTGATTTCTATTGTTAGTATGTTTCCTATTTTGGTATAAAATCCAGTATTTCATGTGTCTTCAATTTAGTATTTGCATCATTTTACCTATCTAATCAAAAGTTGGCTATCCAAATAAATAATAATTTTGACATAAAACGACTTTTATTTATCTATTCGACGAATTGCGACAAATAAATCACAACTATATTTGATATGATATTTCAGAAATCTTATATTTTATTATTCAAAGCGAGGTAGAAGAATGATGGTGTGAATTTAGCTGAATTAGCTAATAAGGCTTCTGGTGAAAAAGAAGTGTGTATATCGAGAAGATTAGAAAAGTTCAAAAAAGGAGAGCGGAACATGGAAACACAAACTTATAAATATCCTAGGCAAAAGATTAATGGAATTTGGCTAATAATTGCTGGAACAGCAATGTTCTTACTTTTAATAAAACATAACGGATATCCAAATGTGTGGCCTTTTATTATTGTTTATATATTAGGAATGATATGGCAATTGAGCCCTAAAACTAGGAGGAGATTAGCGGTTGGTTCTGGAACACCGGAACAAAAAAAGTGGGCTAATTTTTCAATAATTATATTGGCTATTTTAGTTTTTCTCGCTTTTCATTTTGGTGGTGATGATTATAGAAGTTGTTGGCTATTAATTCTTTTAGCAGTAGGTATTCACTTTATACCGTTTATTCCAGTACATGGGAAGATTATGTTTTTGCTGTCCGTTATTTTAATAATCAATGCATCCATAGGATTAATCATTACTAACGTAAATCTAGATGTCTTTTTTGTAGTAGATGGTTTAATAAAAATTTTATTTGGTGTAATTTTTATTAGGTTAAGTCCTATTGATTTTTAAAATATAGTTGATAAAAACTTCAGAAAAGAAGGCATAGTAATGATATTTTTTATGTTAGTTATTAGTGTAGGATTAATATTTTTTGTTCATTACATAACGAAACAGATGTTTAAATATGAAGTAAATCATCTCAGTACAAAAAAACGCTTTATAATAAATCTTTTGCAATTTGTTAGAATCGCGCCATTAATTGCAGTACTTGTAATATGCATACTGGTTTTAACAACTTTGCATACGAAAACAGGGATTCGACTATCTCATGCATGGTATGCTGCGCAATTCTGGGCTTATTATACGTTTTTGTATTGTATTTATATGATAACTAGGAAAAAACCGCTTCTGTTTTCCATGGTTATATCCTTAATAATGGCCATTTATTACACTCCATTATTCCACTTTGAAAACCAATTTATAGGACTTTATGTAGTTGTCGCTAATATTTGCGCAATTTTAATGTTTGTAAATTTATGGATGTCGATATCGAAAGTTTTAGTCGGAATGAAAAATAGGTAATTACTTTTGGTTCCTGTAATTGATGTAACAGAAGTACTAGTTGTAGTACTAAAAATTATAAAAAAGCGGCGGAAATGTAATCCACCGCTTTTTTATATGCTAGTTTTTCACGCTTTCTTTTGTTGTTTTTCTTCAAATGATTGAAAATCACGCCAAATCTCATTCATTTTCCGTCTACCAACATCAACCAGCGGATTAAACTGAATTGCTGCTTGTTGACGTACAGTGTGGACGTTTTGAATTGCTTGTTTCAAGTGTTGTTCAACCGAATTGGAATTTCTATTAGCTTGTTTTACAATTGAATATCCAGCGACATTTCCTTGCGCCATCGCGATTTTTCCGCTTTCAATTCCGGTAATATTTCCAGCTACAAATAAACCTGGAAGAGGGGTTTCCATTTCTTCTGAATGAAGTGGAACATGTCCGCCTAATTCCGGAATGTAATGGAAAGGGCATCCCGCTATAGCGGCAAGCTCGGCAAGCGGATATAGACCTCCGGCAATACAAACGAAGTCTGCCTCATATATCTTTTCTGATCCGTTAATAATATTTCCTTTAGAGTCAATGTTAGCAACACGTACACCTTCAACTTGATCTGTACCGATAATTTCAAGTGCAGCTTTTCGGAGATGAAGTGGTGTTCCGTTTATTTTCATCCCGTTATTTGGATAAAAGGTTAATCCAGCTTTTCGAATCCAATCATATTTCATAAAACGGCTACCTATGCGTAGGAAAGCGGACGGAGCGAGGTGAGCTGCATTTAAAAGGGAGTTCAAAACTTCCTCTGGTTCACCAGCTTTTTGGCTTAACTCGCTTTTTTCTGGAAGTACAATGTGATCCACTGTAATTCCAGCTAGTTGCAATTCGTTTAAAATGGCGAATGACAAAATGTTAGCACCGATAATAATTCCTTTTGTACCAACTTGGACTCGGTGGACATTTGTCATAACTTGAGCCGCTCCAATTGACATAACCCCTGGAAGTGTCCAGCCGGGAAGGGGAATAGAATACTCCGCAGCCCCAGTAGCAATAAGTACAAACGGCGCTTCTAACGTACCGATATTTGTATGTACGAACCAACAACTTTCATCTTTATCTAAATTATAGACGGAAACACCACATCGAATTTCGACTGAAAGTGATTTTGCTTCTTCATGAAGGCGTTTCGATTCTTCTATTCCGTTCCACCATTCTCCAGTAGTTTCCTGGTGTAACTGTCCTAATAATCGTCCGCCAGGTTTCATAAATTCATCAATAACAAGTACGTTAAGTCCAAAACGTGCACAAGAGATGGAAGCTGATAATCCCGCCGGCCCTGCGCCAATAATAATTACATCGCTCATCGCTTTTTCACCATCTCTCTTACGATATTTGGATGCTGTTTTCCGCTTTCAACAACCATATCGTTTTCTACAACAGTTAAGCACGCTCGTACGTTCGTTTGGTTGTTTACCGTCACTCGGCATTCAGAACAATGCCCGATATTACAATAAATACCTCGCGGCGTTCCACTATCTTCATGGATTCTTAACGTTCGTATTCCGTTTGCTAGTAAAGCAGCCGCTATCGTTTCATGTTCATATGCTTCGTATTGTTGACCGTTAAATTGAAAAGTGATGCGCTGACTATTATTTAAACTACCTAAAATAGGGTGATGTGTAATTCTACTCATTGATTTTCACCTACCGCTCCAAAAGTAACTGCACGTATTGGTGGCTGATATTTTAATGGAATTTCATTAGGAGTTATGTCAGGGTTTGTACTTTCAATCATTCGATCTATCATCATTCTACATGTGCGACCACCACAAAATCCCATGCCAGCACGTGTTCGTAGTTTTAATTCTCTTGCCGTGCATTTATATTCAGCAATTGTCGATTGTAGTTGTCCGTATGTAACTTCTTCACAACGACAAACAATTAAGTTCTCTTTATTCGTCATATGTATTCCTCCTCTAGTTCGGTTTTCACTAATTATGATGCAAAAACTATGCCAATATAGAGGAGGAGTGGGTGATTATTGTAACCCAAGTCTTTTTAAACGGTTATATAATGTGGCCCTCGTTACCCCAAGTTGTTTCGCACATTCTAATTTATTACCATCTAAAATGCGTAAAGCTCTTTCAATTACCTTTTTCTCGTGCTCATCCATCTCTTCTTGTAATGAAAGAATCGTGTTATTGTTGCTGTGTAATGGGGAATGAGACGTTTGGTTCTCTAAAGTATCATTTGTATGAAACGGTAAATATTCTTGTTTTATAATGCCGTCTGACGCAAATACGACGAGTCTTTCAACTACGTTGCGGAGCTCGCGGATATTCCCTGGCCAATTGTAATGAAGCAACTCATGCATAATGCTTGAAGGTAAGTCGCGAACTGGTCTGTTATAGTTTATTGAAAAATCGTTTAAGAAGGAGTACGTTAATTCAATAATATCTTCTCGTCTTTCGCGTAGTGGTGGAATATGCAAGCTAACTACATTTAAGCGATAGTATAAATCTTCTCGGAAAGTTCCTTTCCTCATTTCTTCTTGTAAATCACGGTTTGTAGCAGCGATGATGCGGAAATCTATATTTATTTCTTTTTCTCCACCAACTCGGTAATACTTTCGTTCTTGCAGTACACGTAAAAGTTTCACTTGCATATCGAGCGGCATTTCGCCTATTTCATCGAGGAATAAAGTACCGCCTTGTGCAAGCTCTATTTTACCTTTCTTACCTTTACTATTCGCACCAGAAAACGCTCCTCGTTCGTAACCGAATAATTCACTTTCAAATAACGCTTCTGGAATTGCACCGCAGTTAATCGAAATGAAAGGGGCATTTGCTGTTTCGCTCGCCTCATGTATTGCCTTGGCAAATACTTCTTTTCCAACACCACTTTCGCCAAGTACTAAAACTGTAGATTTCACAGAACAAACCTTTCTAGCTAATTGAATCGTTCTTTGTATGACAGGGCTTTTTCCATTCATCGCATGGAAAGGGTCAGATGTATCTTTATATTTTGCTACTTCTTGTTCTAAACGGTGCATTTCATGCGACATATTAAATAATTTTTCATTCAATACAACTTGATTTGTAACATCCGTTTCAGAAACGACTGCTCCGATAATTTCATCGTTACAATAAACAGGGTTTGAATTAATTAATACGAACAAATCAGGGCGAGGCTGATGGAACTGAGCGATTATACTTTTTCCGTCATGTAATGAATGCAAAATTTCTAAATCTTTATAATCAAAAAAACGAGTGATGGGTTGTCCGATAATTTCATCTTGGTTGACAGAAAAGATTTTCTCAGCGCCATCTGTCCAAGTACGAACGCATTCTTTATCATCGATGACTGTAACAGAAGAATCCGACGTTTGAATAACAGTGTTATAAAAAGCTTGTAGTTCATTGTAGTACTTATAAAGAAAAGGAATCGTTTGCTGAGCAGTTATACAGCATATAGGTTCTTGGTTTTCGTTAATAATGACAACGGCTGGTTCATGAGAAAATGCGTCGATTAAAGCAGTGAAAGAGTCCTCTTCATATATAACTGAGCAACTCCATTCTTCAGTAGATGAAGGGATGTAATAAAAATTTTCACCTTCCTGTTTCATGTGCTTAACGATACTTGTACGATCAATTGACAAAATTTTTATAAACTCTTTTATTGTTGGAAATGAAAATGCCATAGTGCCCTCCTGTTATGTATAAAAATTTAGACAGTGATAAAAAAATAATACACCTATTTACGATAAATTTAAAATATTTTTACAAATAAAAATTATTTCATATAAATATTTCTGTATGTAGAGTTGGCACACCAATTGCATAAATAGAAAGTGAGAGATTTAGGAGAAAGGAGGGTGCTATGTGAGACACTGTGACGTTTTAATAATAGGTGGTGGAATTATAGGATGTTCTATTGCATATTACACTTCAAAATATGGAAGAGACGTAACAATCATTGAAAAAGGGGAATTTGTCAGTGGGACGTCTTCACGGTGTGACGGGAACATTTTAGCGATTGATAAAGACCCAGGGTTTGATAGTCAAATGTCGTTAGTAAGTCAAAAATTAGTAACTGAATTAAGTGAAGAGTTGGAGCACTCATTTGAATATAGGGCACCAGGAAGCATTCTCGTTTGTGAATCAGACGAAGAGATGGAGGCAGCACAGCAATGGGTGAATCGTCAAAAAGAAGTTGGTTTACCGTTTCGAATGCTTGATAGGCAAGATATAAGAGAGGAATCACCATTTTTTGCAGATGATTTATTGGGTGGTTTAGAATGCGCAACTGATTCAACTGTAAATCCATACCTTCTTGCTTTTTCACTTCTTGCAGAGTCGAAAAAATTTGGTACGAAAGCTTTTAATCATACAGAAGTAAAGGAAATGAAAAGGGATATAGACGGATCCTTTATTATAGAAACGACAAATGGGACGTTTACCGCGAAGCAAGTTGTGAACGCAGCCGGTGTTTGGGCTCCTAAAATCGGACAGATGTTAGATGTGAATATCCCAATTGAACCGAGAAAGGGACATATTATTGTAGCTTCAAGACAACAGCACGTAGGTTCTCGTAAAGTAATGGAATTTGGTTATTTAATTTCTAAATTTGGTGGAAAACGAAAAGTGGATGCTTTAACTGAAAAATACGGGGTAGCTCTTGTGTTTGAGCCAACAGAAAGCCAAAATTTTTTAATTGGTAGCAGTAGGGAATTTGTAGGGTTTCATACGAGAATAAATAATGAAGTCATTAAATGTATTGCGAACCGAGCGATTCGTTTTTATCCGAAAATGGCAGATATGATGGTGATTCGTTCATATGCTGGATTACGCCCGTGGACAGAAGATCATTTGCCGATAATTTCACGAGTGGAACATATCCCGAATTACTTTATAGCAGCAGGACATGAAGGTGATGGAATTAGTCTTGCAGCGGTTACTGGGAAAGTAATTGAGGAGTTATTAAATGAAAAAGAAACAATCATTCCTATTGAACCACTTCGTTTGAGTCGTTTTACAGAAAGGGTGTTAAACGGATGAGGTCACAAAGAATCTTTACGACAATTGATACACATACGGGCGGGAATCCAACGAGGACATTAATTAGCGGACTTCCTAAGTTAAGTGGAGAGACGATGGCAGAGAAGATGTTACATATGAAAAGGGAGTATGACTGGATTCGAAAATTGTTAATGAATGAACCACGTGGTCATGATGTAATGTCGGGGGCACTTTTAACAGATCCGTGTCATCCGGAAGCTGATATAGGCGTTATATACATAGAGACAGGTGGATATTTACCGATGTGTGGTCACGATACAATTGGTGTATGTACAGCTTTAGTTGAATCAGGTTTAATTCCCATAGTTGAACCAGTTACTTCTTTAAAGCTAGATACACCAGCTGGCTTAGTTGAAGTAGATATTACTGTTCAAAATGGTAAGGCGAAAGAAGTCTCCTTCTGTAACATTCCAGCTTTTTTACTGAAAAATATTTCTGTACACGTCGATGGAATTGGAACTGTAGAGGCTGATATTGCGTATGGAGGGAATTTTTATGCCATTATCGATGCGAAGTCAGTAGGTTTAGAGTTAGTGCCAGAAAACGCTTCTGCAATTATTGATAAGGCGATTCATATTAGAAATACAATTAATGAGAAGTTTGAAATCATTCATCCGCAATATTCGTTTATAAGAGGATTAACACATATTGAATTTTATACAGATCCTACTCATGAAAGGGCGCATATGAAAAATACAGTTGTAGTTCCACCAGGAGGAATTGATCGATCTCCATGTGGTACAGGAACATCAGCGAAGTTAGCTGTATTATACGCTCATAAAAAAATCGACATCGATGAAGAATTCGTTCATGAGAGTATTGTAGGTTCTCTATTTAAAGGGTGTGTCATAAATACAACATCTGTAGAAAATATTGAAGCTGTAGTAACGAAAATTACGGGATCAGCTTGGCTTATGGGTATGCATAGATTTTTTTACAATGAAAAGGATCCACTTAAAGAAGGCTTTTTGCTAATTCCGCCGATGGAACATGAAACGGAGGATGTAAAATGAACATTCAAAAAATGTATACAGCAGTAGATGTGCACGTAGCTGGCGAGGCATTTCGTGTCATTAAAGACGTACCATGCAAATACTACTACAGTTTGGAGCAACTAAATGAACAACTTTCAGGCGAATTAGCAGAAGAAATGAAGCTTTTATTAAATGAACCACGTGGTTTTATCGGTTTAAATGGATGTATTGTTGCTCCTTCTATTCATACTGAAGTCGATGCGGCTGTATTGTTTTTTAATCATGAAGGATCCATTCCTCTTCATTACGGCGGCATTGTTGCGGTAATAACGATGTTACTAGAAAGCGGATATTTAAAAAAGAGAGATTCTAATCAATACAAAATTGAAACGTTATCCGGCATATTTTCAGTCAACGCTTATATAGAGCATGATGAAGTTATATCTGTTTCGTTTGAAAGCAAATTATGTTATATGGTTGAGAAAGACTTGAAGATTGGTAATATACGTTATTCTCTCATACAAGCAGATAAAGTATATGCAGTTGTAGAAAAGGATACGTATTCGCCAGAAATTTGTATTGAAAACATCTCTAAATTAAAAAAATGGGGAGAATCTACACTTCAAGCTATTCAAAAACAATCTATTATAAAAAGACTTATTTTAGTAGATCCTTCGTCAAAAGAAGAAAATCATATAAAGACGATTACATTTCATGAGGATAACTTTATTGTGCGTTCACCGGGGTTTGTTTCTACAATTGTGTCTTATGTTAATGCTTTATTTAAAAATGATTTTACAACGGATAAACCTTTTAAAAACGAAAGTATATTTAATAGCTTTATAACAGTGGAAAAAGTGAAGAAAGAAGAACTAGGATACATTTTCCGTTTTGAAAGTAGAGGGTTTATTACAGGAATGCAGACGTTTATATTAGACCCTACAGATCCATTTCCGACAGGTTTTTTATTAAAATAAAATGTTAAAGGGAGAGATAAAGATGCAAAAGATTAAAGGGGCATTTCCAGTATTAATAACGCCGATGGATGAGTTCCAAGAGATTAATTGGGATGGTGTAAAACAAAACGTAAACTACTTTATTGAGCAAAAAGTAGCTGGAATTATTATTAATGGAAGTACGGGAGAATTTGTTAGTTTATCAAAAGAAGAGCGATTTAAGATGGTAGAAACAGTATTGAAAGAAGTTGATGGCCGTATTCCAGTAATTGTTGGAACTGCTGCCGAGACGACGAAAGAAACGATTGAATATACGAAATATGCAGAAGCGTACGGAGCGGATTGTGCATTAATTATTAACTCTTACTATTGTAAACCGAAAGAAGAGGAAATCTATTTTCATTTTAAAGAAATCTCAAACGCTGTAAATATACCAATTATGTTATACAATAATCCGTTTACTTCTGGTGTTGATATGAGTACAGAGCTAATGCTCCGTATCGGAAAAGAGTGTGGAAATGTTACACATATTAAAGAATCTAGCGGAGATATTCGAAAAGCGAGAGATTTAGTAAGACAAGGCGAAGGTGCTTTTCAAGTCTTCTGCGGATCTGAAGATTTAGTTATGGAATCCTATTTAGTTGGTGCAACGGGATGGGTTTCAGTAGCAGGAAATATCGTTCCAGGTCTCGTTACGAAAATGTATGAGCATTTTCAAAATGGTGAATTAGAAAAAGCGTGGGAGATAAATGATGCTATTTTACCCCTATGCGAATTTCTTGAAGGATCAGGGAAATATGTACAAATCGTAAAACGTTCAATGGAATTACACGGGCAAGCTGGGGGGCCTTCACGTTATCCGAGACTAGGATTAACTATAGAAGAAGATCAAAAACTTCAAACGATTTTATCCCGCATAAACGGGCAGTTTGACCCCCACCTCAAAATGCGGTAGATGCAAGAAAGTTATGTGGGAGTCGGACTGCCCGTAAAAGCCCGATTGGTTCAACTAATAATCAGCGGGGAAAAACCCCCCACTGATTAAAGTTTCACTTTATCAGAAATTGCAGCCCATGCAGCTGTTTAAATAAAGGGGAGAGTATATATGTTAACGACAAACATTGAGCTGAAACCAAAAGTGAAAGCGTTTTTAAATGAAGAAATTAAAATGTTTATTAATGGCGAATTTGTTCCTTCTACTAGTGGGAAGACGTTTGAAACTTACAATCCAGCGACAGAGGATGTTCTTGCGGTCGTGTGTGAAGCGCAAGAAGAAGATATTGATATCGCAGTAAAAGCGGCAAGATCCGCATTTGAATCAGGCCCTTGGACAGAAATGACTACTGCTGAAAGAGCGCATCTTATATATAAACTAGCAGACTTAATTGAGGAGCATAGAGAAGAATTAGCACAGCTAGAAGCATTGGATAATGGAAAACCATATCAAGTTGCACTTGAGGATGATATTGCAGCGACAGTAGAAAATTACCGTTATTATGCGGGTTGGGCTACAAAAATTATCGGGCAAACGATTCCGATTTCAAAAGATTACTTAAATTACACACGCCATGAACCTGTTGGCGTTGTAGGCCAAATCATTCCGTGGAATTTTCCACTCGTTATGTCTTCTTGGAAAATGGGAGCTGCACTTGCGACAGGTTGTACGATTGTATTAAAACCGGCAGAGCAAACACCTTTATCTTTACTATATACAGCGAAGCTTTTTAAAGAAGCTGGTTTTCCAAACGGTGTTGTAAACTTTGTACCAGGTTTCGGTCAAGAAGCAGGTGCTGCAATTGTAAACCATCATGATATTGATAAAGTAGCTTTCACAGGTTCAACAGTTACAGGGAAATATATTATGCGTCAATCTGCAGAAACAATTAAACATGTAACGTTAGAACTTGGTGGTAAGTCACCAAATATCATTTTAGAAGACGCTGATTTAGACGAAGCGATTAACGGTGCGTTCCAAGGAATTATGTATAATCATGGTCAAAATTGTAGTGCAGGATCTCGCGTGTTTGTTCATCGGAAACATTATGAAACAGTAGTAAACGAACTTGTAAAAATGGCAAATGACGTAAAGCTTGGAGCAGGTATGGAACAGGAAACTGAAATGGGGCCGCTCGTATCTAAAAAACAACAAGAGCGTGTGCTAAATTACATTGAACAAGGAAAAGCAGAAGGTGCTACTGTTGCAGCTGGTGGAGAACGTGCATTTGAAAAAGGTTATTTCGTCAAGCCAACAGTATTCACGAACGTTACAGACGATATGACAATCGTCAAAGAAGAAATATTTGGACCAGTCGTAGTTGTACTCCCATTTGATTCGACGGAAGAAGTAATTGAAAGAGCGAATCGCTCATCTTACGGACTTGCAGCGGGGGTATGGACACAAAATATTAAAACAGGACATCAAGTTGCCAATAAATTAAAGGCAGGAACAGTGTGGATTAATGATTATAACTTAGAAAATGCTGCTGCACCATTTGGTGGATATAAGCAATCTGGTATTGGACGTGAGTTAGGTTCATATGCGCTTGATAATTATACAGAAGTGAAGAGTGTTTGGGTAAATATAAAGGAATAATGGAATAGAAAGAGGATGCGGGCAACTGGAAGGTATGATAAAGGTTGTCCGTTTTCTTATATATAAAATTGCTTTTTCAAAAGAATTATAAGGGGGATTTGGATGGAGAAGTTAGTAGAATGGTTAGTAGGGCAAGTATGGAGTATTGGTTTAGTTGTTTTCGCATTAGGAGTAGGAGTGTATTTTACAATTGCTACTCGTTTTTTACAAATTCGTTATTTTAAAGTAATGATTAAACTACTTTTTGAAGGGAAAAGCTCAGAGACAGGAATCTCATCTTTTCAAGCATTTTGTTTGGCGTTATCAGGTAGGGTTGGAATTGGGAATATTGCAGGGGTAGCGACAGCAATTGCTTTCGGCGGGCCTGGAGCTGTATTTTGGATGTGGGTAATGGCTCTATTAGGAGCAGCTAGTGCATTTGTTGAATCAACATTATCTCAAGTATATAAAAGTAAAGTCGGGAATGAATATCGCGGCGGTACACCATATTTCATTGAGAAAGGCTTAAAAATGAAATGGTTTGCGGTCATTGTAGCAGTCGTTGTAACACTTTCATATGGCGTTTTATTACCAGGTATTCAATCTAGTAGTATCGCTGTTGGATTTGAAAACTCTTCTGGCATTAGCAAGTATGTAACTGGTATATTTTTAGTCGTATTATTAGCAGCAATCATTTTTGGTGGAGTAAAAAGAATTGCAGGCGTTTCTCAAATGCTTGTTCCATTTATGGCAGTGGGTTATGTAATTGTTACATGTATAATATTAACTGCGAATGTAACAGAAATCCCGAATATGTTCGGTCTTATTTTCTCAAGTGCATTTGGTGTGAATGAAATGTTTGGAGGAATTGTTGGGGCAGCTATTGCCTGGGGCGTAAAGCGCGCAGTATTTTCAAATGTAGCAGGTGTTGGAGAAGCGACGTATAGTTCTGCCGCTGCTGAAGTATCGCATCCTGCAAAACAAGGGTTAGTTCAAGCATTTTCCGTATACATCGATACAATTGTCGTATGTACAGCGACAGCTCTTATGATACTAATAACAGGTATGTACAATGTAACACCTGAAGGGAAAAGTACTATTGTACAGAATATAGGAAATGTGGAAGCGGGTCCAATTTATACACAACAAGCAGTTGAAACAGTTATGACAGGGTTTGGTCCATTATTTATTTCAATCGCAATCTTCTTCTTCGCATTTACAACGTTACTCGCTTACTACTATATCGCTGAAACGACGCTTACTTATTTAGATCGTGGGCTCAAATATAGTTGGTTAAAACCAGTATTAAAAATTGGATTTTTAATTATGGTTTACATCGGTAGTGTAGAATCAGCCTCGCTTTTATGGAATCTCGGGGATTTAGGAATTGGTAGTATGGCATGGTTAAACCTAATCGCGATTCTACTATTAAGTAAAACAGCATTAAAAGTGTTAAAAGATTATGAGACGCAGAAAAAAGAAGGAAAAGATCCAGTTTTTGATCCTAAAAACGTAGGGATTGAAGGTCTAACGATTTGGGAAGAGCGGAGTAAAGAGGGTGAAAGAAGAAACTCTAAAGAAAAAGTGTCGGTGGATGATAGTGTTAAATTTTAAACATGCAAATTTTTATGATTAAAAAACTGAAAATTCACTCTTTTTAAAGGTGTATATGGTGGTCCTTGTTTATCCTTAAACAAAAGGCTGTATTGATCTTAGTAAAGGGGTATTTGAAGTTTGTTGTGTCTCAGTTGTAATTTCTGTAGAACTAAAATGTACTCAGTGATGATTCTAGCGCATGAGTGTATGGTGGAATAGAAAAATCAAAGATATTAAAAGCGAAAAAGCTCTCCTTAAAATAAGCTTGTAAGGAGAGCTTTTTATTTTAGCCTAATTTTTTTGAAAGAGTTTCAATTGTTTCATATAGTCAATAGCTTTTGTTTTATTTCTTTGCTTAGAAACATATTGTGCTTCGTTTAAATCTCTATAATAATTATTAAATATTTCTTCAGAAAGAATTCCATCAGAGATAGCTTTTTTAACCGCGCATTGTGGTTCATTTGTATGCGAACAGTTAGAAAACTTACATCTCCTAGATATATCCGCTATATTTTCATACCCAAAATCAAAGTTATCTTTATGATTTATTAAGTCAAATCCCATCTTACTAATAAGCAATCCCTCCACTTTTGAAAGAGTTTTTTAGAATCATACATATAAATTTTATCATTTTCAATCTGTATTTATTTTTAACCGCCAATTGTTACAATGCATTAATTTACTTGGTGGGTACTCAAATTCGCAATCAGAAATAAATGTAAAGTTAAGCTTACGACAAACTGCATTTGAAGCAGGATTATGAATTGAAGGGAAAGCATGTATAAAGTTATATTTATTCTCTTTCATTGCTGCATCAATTGCTAGTTTAACTGCGAGTGTTGCTATTCCTTTTCCTTGAAATTGAGGTAGTACGCTCCATCCAATTTCATATATACTTTCATCATTCCAAGTAGTTTTCCAATACCCGACAGAACCAACCTCCACAAAATCGGGAGATTGAGTAATACTAAACATTTGCCCGCTATCACCAAGTTTAAGATAACGTTTATGTCGTTTTAAAATTTGTTCTTTCGTTTCAGGTCCTCCTAGATATTCCATCATTTCTGGGGCGTTTATTTTAAAAAGGAGATTAAGGCTGCTTTCTTGCCAAGTATTAATTTGTATTTCACGTTCTCCACTTCTTCCTAAAATATATATCAACTCCTTAAACTGCTTTTTTATTTTATTTCTTTGATTGATGGGAGAACTCTTTCTTCAATAATTTCGCTCTTGTGCTGAAGTGATGGTGTTTATTTCAATATTCTATATCTTCATAAATTGATTTCTCTACATCAGAGAGAAGTGTGTATATGCTCTTACCGATTAAAGATTCTAATTCTTTCTTAATTGTATAGAATCCCTTCCAATGTAAAGAGGTATGAGAGGTTGTTCCGTGACGTAAACCAACTGAAATCAATCTTCTTTCAAGCGTAGTAAAGCCTTCCGCATCAGCAAGAGCGTCACAAAGGGTAATTACTTTATTGTATAAGTCGTAATCACTATGTTCATTCAATATTTCAACCAACCGGATTTCCATATGATCGGGAACAAGACTCCACTCCGCTGCGATATCTATATGTTCATTTTTGCAAGGAAATGAATGCGTCACACATATAATGGCGTTTCCTGTATACCCTAAATCATTCATGTACATATAGCCATCATAGGAATGAATAACAGATTGGGTAAAGCCTTTGTATCTTCCTATATCATGCAGGAGGGCAGCATTGTATGCTACGTCAACATCTAGGTCATACCCATTTTCAATAAGTTCTACAATTATTTTTTCAGTTGCATTGGCAACATTAATTGAATGTTCGAACCAAGGACCTGGGTTTTGTTCATATGCCCACTCGAGTAATTCTCTTGCGTAAGTCCTATCTAATATATACTTCATATAGGTATCCTTTCTCTAAAAAATCATATCTTAAATAATTTCATCTTAATATTTAATTATTCCTGCTTTAAAAATTGTTAAAATAAAAACAAAAGGGGGAAAAGTAATGCAGAATTTAGTAATTGAAGAAATTAAACTAATAGAAGATAGTATTGAAGAACTTTCTAAACTTTTGAAAACTGTAGTAGATGATGGAGCATCAATTGGTTTTTTACCTACACTTGAACAAAAAGAAGCAACAAATTATTGGCAAACTGTTTTAGCACCAGAAGTGATATTGTATGTTGCTAAAGTAAACAATGAAGTGGCAGGTAGTATTCAATTACACTTAGTTACAAAACCTAACGGGATCCATAGAGCCGAGATTTGCAAGTTAATGACTCACCCAAACTTTAGACGTAACGGTATTGGACGTTCACTTATGCAAAAAGCAGAAGAGAGAGCAAAACAAGAGAACAGGTCTCTTTTAGTATTAGATACTAGAGAAGGAGATCCTTCTAATAAATTGTACAAGTCATTAGACTATCAAGAATCCGGTAAAATACCAGGGTATGCAATTTCTCCGAATGGTGAGTTAGATGCAACGGTAATTTATTATAAAATGATTTAGTACCTTTCTATGTAAAAAATGATGGTGGAGTTAGACCAGAAACAACAGTAACCCATGAGGCGAATGTACCTACTGATCGAAGTGGATATCATCTTATTTTAGCGGTTTGGGAAATTGCAGACACAGGAAATGCATTTTATCAAGTTATTGATGTGGACCTTGTAAATAATGGTTTAGCTGCAAATTTAGCATTTAACAATGTAGTGTAAGTTCCTACATTATTTTAAGAAAAGGTAGCCTTTGATCATCTAAATCATCTTAGATGATCTTTTTTTGTGAAAACGATGTAAAATATAGAAGAAAGTGCAATTATTTATAAAAAAATGTGTCTAAAATATTGTCATATTTGCTTCTTTAAGATATCCTTTTCATGAAGAGGTGGAAATCATGGAAAAAGTACTAGTTTTCGGGCATAAAAACCCAGATACAGATGCAATTTGTTCTGCAATTGCTTATGCAGAATTGAAAAAAGAATTAGGAATGAATGCTGAGCCTGTACGTTTAGGCGAAATCAGCGGTGAAACTCAATTTGCGTTAGACTATTTTAAAGTAGAAGGACCGCGTTTTGTTGAGACAGTAGCAAACGAAGTGGACAATGTTATTTTAGTTGACCATAACGAGCGTCAACAAAGTGCTAACGATATCGAATCTGTTCGAGTGTTAGAAGTTATTGACCATCACCGTATTGCTAACTTTGAAACAAGCGATCCTATATACTACCGTTGTGAGCCAGTTGGTTGTACAGCTACAATCTTAAACAAAATGTACAAAGAAAATGGCGTTGCAATTCGTAAAGAAGTTGCAGGTTTAATGTTATCTGCAATCATTTCAGATTCTTTACTATTCAAATCTCCAACTTGCACAGAACAAGACGTTGCAGCTGCTCGTGAACTAGCGGAAATCGCTGGTGTTGACGCAGATAGCTACGGATTAGAAATGTTAAAAGCTGGTGCTGATTTAAGCGGAAAAACAATGGAGCAATTAATCTCCCTTGACGCTAAAGAATTCCAAATGGGTAACGCGAAAGTTGAAATCGCACAAGTAAACGCTGTTGACACAAACGACGTTCTTGTACACCAAGCGGAACTTGAAAAAGTTATCTCTGCAGTAGTAGAAGAAAAAGGTTTAGACCTATTCTTATTCGTTGTAACTGACATCTTAACTAACGACTCTGTCGGTCTTGCGATCGGTAAAGCAGCAAACGTTGTTGAGAAAGCATACAACGTAACATTAGAAAACAACACAGCTACTTTAAAAGGTGTTGTATCTCGTAAAAAACAAATCGTACCAGTACTAACAGAAGCATTCCAAGCTTAATATTATTGAGTACGGATAAACAGGAAGGACAAGTAGTCAGATTGGCTGCTTGTCTTTTTTTTCTCTTTTGAAATGACAGAAAATTAGAATTTTTAACGAGGAGGCTTGCGTATGTTTAATGGCTCAAAGACGTTAAAATGGGATGAAAATAGGAAATGTTATGACTTGGAAACGTTGGAAAACAAATTTCGATCACTTTTAAATCAAAATATTTCTTCTGTTTCTGAATTAGAGGAATGGCTAATGAAGGAACAGCGTTTAACTGCTGAAGTGGAAGAGGTGTTAACGAGTCATTTAATTGCTGTGTATAGAGATTCAAAAGATAGTGCTATGGGTGATTTACATAAGTATAATCAAAATACGATTCAACCACTTTTAAAAAAATATAATGCAAAATTTGATCAGAAATTTATTGATTGTCCGTTTTCGAAATTATTAGATGAACGAAAATACGGATATATGAAAAAAATAAGATTGGTGAAGAGCGAAATATTTAATGAAAAGAATATTTCTCTTGCCGTTAAGGAAGAGGGTCTTATAACGAAGTATAGAGAAATTATGTCTAACATAACAATCAATTGGGATAACGAAATAAGGACGTACGCATACGTTAAAGCAAAGTTAGATAACCCAAATAGAATCATTCGTGAAAAGGCATGGCATGCTTTATGTGAAGCAAGAAGTGTAGTAAAACCAGAAATAGATTGTATTATGAATGAACTTGTACAATTACGGAATCAAATAGCCCTAAATGCAGGGTTTAACAATTATAGCGAATATATTTTTAAGCTAAAAAACAGAGAATATAGTATTGAAGACTGTTATGTGCTTCATGAATCTATAGAGAAGCTTGTTGTACCCGTATGGAAACGATTAGGCAATCTTTTTAAAAGGGATCTTGGTGTAAAAGCGTATCGTCCGTGGGATCTTGCTTCTTGTACATTGCGGAAAGTTTCATTTCAAAATTCCAATGATTTATTGGATGGGGTTGAAGAGATGTTACGAAAGACGGATTCATATTTTCATGAGGAATTTATTCATATAAGGAAATCAGGATTAATTGACGTAGAAGAACGGGAAAATAAAGCGCCAGGAGCTGCTTGTTTTACTTTCCCTCATAGTAAAGATGTTTTTGTTTATTCTAATTTTAGCCCGTCATTTAACGCAATTAATGCACTCATACATGAAGTGGGTCATGCGCTTCATTTCTATAAACAGTTTAACAATGAAAGTAGTATGCAAGAAAAATATCTTCGTGAAGAAGTAGCTGAGCTGTATTCTCATAGTCTCGAACTATTACTAATGGATAAGCTTGATATTTTTTATAAGGAAGAGAATGAATATAAGAAAGCACAACAAGAACAACTGCATCGGGCTTTGTCTTTATTAATTACGCCAGTTTCAGGTGATCTATTTCAACACTGGCTCTATACTAATCCGAACCATTCGCCAGCAGAACGTGATGAGAAATATCTTGAATTATGTAAAAGGTATAAGTATTCATCAGTTAATATTACAGGTGTTGAGGAAGAACTTAGTACGAGCTGGATAGAATCTTTCCATTATGTTCAGTTTCCTTTTTACAAAATTGAATATGCAATCGCACAATTAGGAGCACTACAATTATTTCAAATATATCGTGAGGATCAAGAAAAAGCGATTACTTTTTTTAAAGAGGGAGCGAGTGCGGATTGGAATGTTTCCATACAAGAGATTTATGGAAATACAGGTGTTACATTTGATTTTTCGCAAGAAATGGTACAAAGTACTGCTGGAGCTGTATTGAAGTTTATCAGCGAATTAAAATAAGGATAGCATTCGCTATCCTCCTTAGCGTTTATTCATAAGATCGTTTCTTGTTTATATAAAATGTAACAATAGCAGCAATAATGAAAATAGGTATTGCGTACGCTTGCACTACAAATAATTTCCATCCTACAGAATTATAGCCGTCAGATGCTGGAATGATAACGGCGATAATACAAACAATAATATAGAGTAATAGTGCTGGGAGTATATTTTTCATAGTCGTTCACCTCCTTTTAATACTAATATTATGTCTATATTTATATAAGACATGATAGGTTTGCATTTGAAAGACTAAGTACAACAAATGTATTTTTTAGTAATTATGTAAATGAAAAGGTTATATGGAAATAGATTAGAAGAGATATATGTAGAATGATAAAGGGGCGATTTGTATAATAGACAATATATTAAATAGAATGAAGCAAGATATAAATATGGATTTATTGTATGAGTAATGGCCTGATTTTAAGAGGGCTGCTTTTACACTATATGATGATGAACATGTGTATGTATTTCAGCATCCATTATTTCTGCCAGAGGAGGATGATGGGTGTACCCATCATATTCAAAGATTATCCAACTGCCATCATCAACATGAATAGGTATAGAGATTATAAAAGTTTACTTGCGATTATGGTGCATGAACTTTTTCATTGTTATCAATATTTGAATGGTGAAAGTAGATTTCCAAATGAATCTTTAGGATTGCAATATCCTATATTAGAAGAAAATATTGAATTACGAAATAAAGAACGAATTTGTTTATATGATGCTGTTAATTGTAAGTCAAAAGCTGAGAAGAATAACTATATTAAGCAATTTATTGAACTAAGAGAGCAAAGGGCCAATTTTATGAAAGAAGAGTTTATATCATACGAGTGTATGGTTGAAAGTATAGAAGGGCCAGCTTTGTATGTTGAAATGAATGCTTACAATACAGTATGTAAAAATGATGAAAGCGAAACATTACGAAAATATAGTAGATTAATTTTAGATGCATATGAAGCTAATTGTAACATAAGAAAGAGTTGCTATAGCTCAGGAATGCTTTTATGTTTATTATTAGATGAAATCCTTCCTGAGTGGAAAACGAGCTTCTTTAATAGTGATAAATCGCTATATGCTTTTTTAAAACAAAATATAAATGTGGATTTGAGTTTAAACAATGATATTACAATAAGTAATGAAACAAAGCAAATGATTCATTTTGTTCAAAACGAAAGAGACAAGGATCTTAAAGAATTTAATGAGAAAAAAGGAAATCACCTGTATATTATAGGGGATATAAAATTAAATATGTTTAATCCAATGAACGTAAATTTAAACGGAAATAAAACATTACATAAAACCTTTTTAAGTGTAAGTATACATAATAAAACATATATGATAAATCAGCCTGTTTTAGCATTTTTTGAAGAAGAATATAAAAATATGAAACAAGTTCATATCGTTATGAATGAAAAACCGGTAGAAAAAATAATAGTTGGAACGTTGTGGGGATTGGAGACATAGAAGCTGAGTATGGAGAAGTGGAGAATTCTCTATTTTTATATTTAAAAAGTTAGAAGTGAGGTAAGAAATAACGATGAAAAGATTATGCATTATTCCGTGTGGAAAAAAGAAAATTTGGGATAAGTACCCAGATTACGGCCCGACAGAGGCAAAAGATGTATATATTAGTCCATTCGGAAAAGCATGTCAGGCGTACGCAGCGGAGTTTTTCGAGAACTGGGTTATATTATCAGCAAAGCATGGATTTTTAAGACCAAATGATATTGTACAGGAAAACTATGATCTTGCATTTGATTCAAAGAGTATTGAGATTATTAGTTTAGAACAATTACAAAAACAGATGGTTGAAAAAGATTTACTTCAGTTTGATGAAATTGTCTTACTTGCGGGGAAGAAGCATAAAAAAGTAGTGACGAAGTTATATCCAGAAGAAATCATTACATATCCGTTAGAAGGATGTAGAGGGATTGGGTATATGTTACAGAGGTTGAATGGGGCTGTGGAAGCGCAGCAGGAAGTAAAGGGATGAATTAGTAATTGTCTGGTCACAAAATTGGTCACATTCTGATAATCTTTTTGAGTACGTCAGATACTGACTTATCCATACTCGGCAATATACATGACTGTATACATCAAGAGTAGTCTTAACTGAGCTCCCTACAGCTGGCTGTACGCTCAAAGGAAGGGAAACCTTCCCTAGAGTAAAATTGTATTTAAATTTGTGATTTTGTAATCCACACCTACATAATTACATATATCTATCTTGAAAACACTTCTATTTTTACTTTATTAGGTGAAACAAATAGAAATTATATTTTACTTTATAAAAAGGATAGGCCTACTAAGGGATTTTTAATTTTTTTAACTTGTTTTTTAAATCTAATTTTGTAATCCCTTTCTATAAAATAACGATTTTGTTTTTTTTCTATTTCGCTCACATTTTTGTAACGCACAAATTAGTATATAGACAAGTAGATGCTCTATAATTTTCCTAGCAAATAACAATAAATTTGCATTTCTTATTGGCCCTTACTTTCGAGTAAGGACCTTAAATATTCCTTTTTCAGTTTAAAATACCACTCCCGAAGATAATCACATCCACTTTGGTATCAAACTGCGCTTTTTTATAATCAAATTTCTTCCAAGCTTTGGGGTGATAAGCAATCAACTGCCTACCAACTCCAAACGCATCGCAATTTACTTTCTGCAATTTATTAATAATTTTCTTTGATTCATCTGTTAATTCTTTAGATAGTTGCTTACTCAATTTCTTTTTTTCTTTCGCTCGACCTAAATGGCCGCGCGGATATTCAAGAACCATAACAAGCAATTTTAATTTAATCATTTCTCATTACATATCCGTTAGAAGGATGTAGAGGGATTGGGTATATGTTGCAGAGGTTGAAGGCGGCTGTGGAAGCGCAGTAGGAAGTATAGGGATGAATTAGTACTATAGATTCAAATTACACCACATTGATACATATAAAATAGAGTGGTAATTTTTTTGAAAGAGTACTTTGAAGTAAGTACTCTTTTTTGTGTATGAATCTTTTAAATTCCATTTTGAACAGATTTTTTTTCAATTTCCCATGTAGCTTGTTTTTTAATTTTTAAAGCTACATTAGTACCGTTAGATTCCTTATAAAAGATATATCCGTGGTCTGCTTTAACGTAAGTTGAAGGTTCACTTATGCAATCTTGAGAACAAGATGTATTGATAAGCTCAATTAAGGATAGTTCGCTCAGATCGGTTTTACTTGCCTCTATAAGTGTATCAAGGTTCGTTTTGCGAAAGCCTTGTAAGTTTACATGGAAATTCTTTTCTATTTCTCCAGTAACGCTAGTATTCATTGCTTCAACTGAATTTTTCTTTTCTAAAAGAAAACCATTTCCATAAAGAAATTTTGTATATCCAAGCCACGCGATTAAAAATAGTATAAAAAATACACCAACTGTTCTAAGTCTTCGAAGCCGTTTACTTACGATTGATTCTGAATATTTCATTCAGCCTAATCCTCCAATGTTTTTATTTTAAAGTATGCTTGGGTACATATATTTAGAAGGAGATGAAAGTTAGCGAGTTAGTGATTCAAAAAAGAAAGCATCTGAAGTTAGGTGCTTTCTTTTTGAATACTTTCTGCTATCTGTTAGTTACATGTTTCATAAGAGGTCTTATTTCTTTAACAGGTGGTTTTTTATCATATACATCAATGTAAGAAAAATAATAATTTAAATTTCTAAGGAGACCTTTTCCTATTTTTGCACTTAAGAAAGGGAATACTTGTCCAGTATAATCATCGAGAGATTTACAATAGTATTTTTCATCTAAGTAAATACTGTATTTACAAGTTAGTTCTACTAATGAATTACCTTCATCATCAAATACTTCTTTAGAATCAATTATGTCTATTAGTGCAAATTTCTCATTCAGATAAACTTTTTTCTTTTTCTCGTATTTATTAGTAAGGATAAAAACGAGACCAATGGCGTTAATCAAACTATTTCCTCCTATAAAAATGGCTATTAATAAAATATATCGATATAAGCCAAATGTAAAGAGGTGAGATGTAAAGAGGTGAGATGTAAATATCATATAGATAGAAAATTTAACAAGCCGATTTGAAGAGAAATCGGCTTGTTTTATTGAAATACTTGAGGAAATTGTTTTACGATTGCGTCCGTTATAGTATCAGCCATTTCCAATGCTTCTTTTTCAATTTTATCGTACAGTTTTATACTTGCATCGTAATCTTTATTTAGGATGGCGAGTGCTTCCGCTTTCGTTAGCGCTAAATGTTCATAAAACATTTTTCTAAATTCTTCTTTTTCTATATATGGGTTGAGACTGTTTAGAAACTCAACAATTTCATCACCATTAGTGTACCACTTCTTCTCTATAGCGGCAGCTGCGTTTTGATCGCCAGCTTTTGCGGCTTTAACAAGATCAGCAGCGATAACTAAGTGGTCTTTAATTAGTGCACTATATTTTTTTACTGCATTTTCACCATAGAACGGTTCAAGTGAAAGCCCCATATGAGTTGCGTTTTGTAGAAGACGTCCAACAGTAGCATCTACATCTGGTAAGTCAAAGATGATACTTATAATAGCTAATCTCGTCCAAGCGACATGTTGTTCCCATAAAGAACGCATATAACCTTTTAAAAAGTTCTCGTTTTTACTAATTCGGTAATTTCGTGTTAATAAATCAAAGTTCCCATAAGGATTATGAGTGGGGGAGTAATATGATTGCCAATAAGTATACATAAATAGTGACACTCCTTTGAACATGTATACATTACAGTATGATAACCGTTATTTTTAAGTTACGTGTCCAAGAATTTTTTCGAGAATAGGAAAAGGAGTGGATTGAAATGATGAATAAAAATCTAATTGCGTTATATATGAATTAAAGGAATTTCAAAATAAAAGAGGCCCTGCAAGGGAAGATGCAGGACCTCAAAAGGGTATTGCCGAGATGTCGGACTCGACTACGTAATATTAACATAAAATTCTCTCAAAAAGACCTGGTAAATGTGTCCAAATGAAAAGGGTGCTTTTTAATAAAGTTAAAGGGATCTGCTTCCCGCGGCAGATCCCTTTAACTAGATAATGTTGATGAGCAAAAACTCATCTGGAGTACTTTCATAGTAACAAATAAAATTCACTTTGTGTATTGAGAAAAAAAGAATTGTTTAAATGAATGTAACTGATTTGTAGTTTGCTTTTATTGGATAATAATCATTTGTAGTGAGTGGAATAGGGTCCTAAAATGGAGAAAAGACTTGTAATCCAGATTAGGATACATTGGAATATGTAATTATAAAAAAGACCTGCTAATTTAAGCAGGTCAACATAAGGGGTTTATCCAACAGATTATTATATATGGTAACAACTGTATTGTAGTAAGTCTATACGTTTTATATTGAGAAAATTAGTGTGAATGATTTATTTTTGGCACATGTATTAACGCTTAAAAAGTTGAGAAAGGAAATTAAATAGCTTTCTATAAGAAAATAAAGGCTGATACTTATAAAATGATTCATATTTCCACGCATCATTATTAGAGAATTGGAGTTGTTTATTTGACGCTTTAGGCTGGATAGAGCTATTGTAACGACGTTTCATATTTTAACCTCCTCAAATTCATATGTATACGATTAGTAGTATTCTAGGAAGGCAAATAAAATGAATATTTATATTGAAATTCTTTCTTCTTGTGTACTAGATTTGTGTTTTGCGAGAATCAGTTTGATGAGAGATTATATATAACTCTTTCATTCATCACTTTCATGACGCATAAGTGATGATATAATAGAAATAGATGAAAGATATAGAAAAGCAGGTGACTCTTTTTTGTTTACAAAAGCTCAAGAACTTTTAGCGTCTTATTTCGGTTATTCGTCATTTCGAAGAGGACAAGATGAAACAATTAAAAATGTATTAGATGGGAAAGATACGGTTTGTATTATGCCTACGGGCGGTGGTAAGTCAATTTGTTATCAAATTCCCGCATTAGTATTCGAAGGAACGACGTTAGTTATATCACCTTTGATTTCACTTATGAAAGATCAAGTAGATACATTAATACAAAACGGTATTTCCGCTACATATATTAATAGTTCTATTTCTATTGCAGAAGCAAATCAACGAATTCAATTGGCAAAACAAGGACACTACAAGTTACTTTACGTGGCGCCAGAGCGTCTTGATTCTATGGAGTTTGTTGACCAACTTATGGATATGAAAATCCCGATGATTGCGATTGATGAGGCACACTGTATTTCACAGTGGGGACATGATTTCCGCCCGAGTTACTTACATATACACCGCATATTAGATTATCTTCCGGAAAAACCGCTAGTTTTAGCATTAACCGCAACAGCAACACCACAAGTACGTGACGATATTTGTAGCACACTTGAAATTAATCAAGAAAATACAATTATGACAACGTTCGAGCGCGAGAACTTATCGTTTTCGGTGATTAAAGGACAAGATCGTAATGCATATTTAGCAGATTATATTCGTCAAAATCAGAAGGAATCTGGGATTATATATGCAGCTACAAGAAAAGTAGTCGATCAATTATATGAAGATTTAGGGAAAGCAGGAGTTTCGGTATCGAAATATCATGCAGGTATGAGCGATCACGATCGAAATGAACAGCAAGAACTCTTTTTACGAGATGAAGTCAGTGTTATGGTAGCAACATCTGCATTCGGTATGGGGATTGATAAATCGAATATTCGTTACGTTATTCACTATCAACTTCCGAAAAATATGGAAAGTTACTATCAAGAAGCGGGACGTGCTGGTCGTGATGGATTAGATAGTGAATGTATTTTGTTATATTCATCACAAGATGTGCAAGTGCAGCGCTTTTTAATTGATCAATCAACAGGAGAATCTCGTTTTTCTAATGAGCTTGAAAAACTCCAAAATATGACTGATTACTGTCATACAGAACAATGTTTACAATCATTTATTTTACAGTACTTTGGAGAAGAACCGAAGGAAGATTGTGGCCGCTGTGGTAATTGTACTGACGACCGTGAAAGTATCGATGTGACGAGAGAATCACAAATGGTACTATCTTGTATGATCAGGACGAATCAACGATTTGGAAAACAAATGATTGCACAAGTATTAACTGGATCGAAAAATAAGAAAGTCATTGAATTCAATTTTCATACTTTGCCTACGTACGGGCTTTTATCAAACCGTAGTGTAAAAGAAGTTAGTGAGTTTATTGAGTTTTTAATATCAGAGGAGTTAATCGCAGTTGAACATGGTACATATCCGACATTGAAAGTAACGGAAATAGGAAAAGAAGTATTACTTGGTAAAGAGAACGTTTTACGCAAAGAACGAGTAGAAACGAGACAAATTGTTCAAGACCATCCTTTATTTGAAGTACTGCGTGAAGTGCGTAAAGAAATTGCACAAGGAGAAGGTGTACCGCCGTTCGTTATTTTCTCTGACCAAACGTTAAAAGATATGTGCGCGAAAATGCCGCAAAGTGACTCTGAACTCTTAACTGTAAAAGGAATTGGAGAACACAAACTTGTGAAGTACGGTTCTCACTTCTTACAAGCAGTTCAGCACTTTATTGAAGAAAATCCAAACTATGCTGAATCAATTAAGACGGAAGTTGTTACAGAGCGTAAAAAGTCAGGGAAAGCATCAGCAAATTCTCATTTAGAAACGTATGAAATGTATAAACAAGGCATTAATCTAGGTGAGATTGCGAAAAAGCGTGATCTATCAAGACAAACAATCGAAAATCATTTAATTCGTTGCTATGAAGATGGTATGGAAGTAGACTGGAAAAGCTTCGTTCCAGCAGAGTATGAATCTCTTATTAAAAATGCCGTGCAAAATGCAGAAGGTGGTTTGAAATCAATTAAAGAACAACTTTCAGATGAAGTGAGTTACTTTATGATTCGCGCTTATTTACAAATGAGGAAGTAGAGACATATAAAGGGGATAGGGATATATGCATCACGTTTTCGTTTATGGTACGTTAAGAAAAGAGCAAACGAACGCTCATTTTATGCAAGGTGCAACATGTATCGCAGACGGAGCATGGACGTATGGCAAATTATTTGATACAGGAGAAGGGTATCCAGCAATGATTTGTACAAGTGAGGAAAAAGTATATGGGGAAGTTTATGAAGTAAATGATGATGTGCTCCAAAAATTAGATGAACTCGAAGAATATACAGGTAATGCAGAGACTGATCTATATGACCGGCTTACACAATCAGTATATTTTGCGGATAGAGAAATACATGTATACGTGTATGTTGCTCAAGATAAAGAGATGTTGAAGAAGGCTATCATTTCTGGTGATTGGGTGAAGTATCAAAAAGGAAAATGAAAGTATCTATAAACTATAGTAAAAAGCAGATAGTGGAATAATTCGCTATCTGCTTTTTACTATAGTTTAGGTTGTAATTACTTAAGTGTTTTTAACGAATCTTCTTCAAACTTTTTATAAGCTTCTTCCATTCCCATAATTACATCTTTAATTTTCATGTGACCTTCAGTATAGACAGAGTGATCTCTAATTTCTTCCCACATATAGTGATATTTTTGGATGTTTTTCGTTTCACATATGATTATGTCAGTATAATCTTTTCCAGGTAACGCTTCTGCGTCAAAGAAACGCACATGTACCTCAGGGTATTTTAAAGTAATTTCTTTCAGTTCATTAGCTCGTTTTCCCCGTTCGTCACGAGACATTGCAAGCCAAGTTGGATAAAATTCTACTAAAACAATAAAAATGTGATTCATCCTTCATTCCTCTCATTAGTTGCTTTATGGTTAAATCATAGCACATGATAGTATTTAAAATCTCCATATAAAGGTTTATTGTTTTATAGGTGCGCAAAATAAAGAGGAAGGAGCATCAAAATTTATCGAATGGGAAAAATTGCGAATAAAGATCGATTTTCATTTGAATATTCCGTTTATTTTGATAATATATAAGTATAGGTAATAAATAAGGGGGATTCTTAATGGGTATCAGAAATTTAGTTTCTCACCTGTAGTAGAAAAAACTATTACAGGAGGAGAATAATAATGAACGAATTAAATGTGAAGGAATTTTACAAAAAACAATTTGAATTGCTAAATTATGATATAAATACAGAAAGCTGGCTAGAGCAGGTTGCTAAAGAGGTGCAAGAACAAATTGGATATCCGTTTCAAACGATGCTGGAACTTGGTGCAGGGAATGGTGGATTTGCACGAGCGATGTCTAAGTTACATGTGAGAATGACAACTGTTGAACTTGTATCAGAGCTGGTTTCCTTTGCAAAAGAACATTCCAGTAGTGATATTGCCATTCATTGTGGAGATTTCTATCAAATTAACTTTGAGGAAAAATTTGATGTGGTTAGTTATTTAGATGGATTTGGTGTAGGAACAAATGATGAGCAATTGTTTCTATTAAAACGGATTAATGATTGGATGAAGGATGATGGATGTGCACTTATTGATATTTATCAACCTTTGTATTGGAAAAAGGCAAGTGGACGAGAAATGCCGATAGGTTCTGCTATGCGAAAGTATGAATATGATAGTGAAAATGAGAGAATGCTAGATCATTGGTGGGAAACTGTTTCTTCAAATGACATCGTGACACAATCTTTACGCTGCTATACATTAGATGAGATTAGTAATTTATGTGCAGAGGCTCGTTTAAATATAGTTGGGATTTTCCCAGGAGGAGCGTATGATTTTGAAGAGCGGAAATATAAAGAGCAAGCATCTTTAAATGAATGTTTATCATATCGTATAAAAGTAAAAAAGAGTAGGGATTAAATCCTTACTCTTTTTATTTTTATAGTGTGAATAATTGGGGGTCTTCAGTACCTAATTGTCGTTCTTTTTTTATTCTAATGGATCTTAGTACGATCCCAATTCCAAGAAATAAAACAGTAGCAGCGACTCCGCTAATAGGATTCAACCAAAAATCACTACCATTTGTAAGTGTAATGATGTCCGTTTTATATAAATTAAACTTGAGACTTGAGGATAAAAAGAAAGATAGCAGGAGAGTATGTGCAGGAAACTTTGTCTGATAGAGTAAAACCATTTCAATTAGTAGAAAGTAGCAGTTTTTGCACACATCACTTTATTATATGTGTAGTTGTATGATTTAGATGTTGTATATTTTTATAATGTAAAAATAGCATTTGAATTTCAAAATTTAAAAGGTGAAAAGTAAGTTTTTTCGGAAAATTTAATTTGGGACTATTGACTTTATGAATGGATTTTTAATACAATTGTATCTCGACTGAAAAAATTGGAACGGACAGGAGGGAATCATCAAAATGAGCAACATATTTGAAGAAGAGTTACAAACAATGAAAGATACTTTATGTACGATGGATGATCAATTAGAACAGCTTGAAAAAATCCCGGTGTATTATGGAGAAGATTTTAAAGAGCAAATTCTTGAAAGTATGAGGGAGTCTAATAGACAAAACTTACGTATTGGTGTACAAGAACCTTACTTTGGAAGACTAGACTTTCAAGAGGATGGAAAAGAAGCAGTTATGCCGATTTACATCGGTAAAGTAGGTGTTTCAGATAAAGACACGATGAAACCAATTGTAATTGATTGGAGAGCACCTGTCGCAAGCATGTTTTATTCATTTACCGGTGGAGAAGAATTAGCATTTTATCAATCACCAGACGGATTAGTAGAAGGCGATGTTTATTTAAAACGAAACATTTCCATTCGAAAGAGAGAATTAGAACGTGTTGTTGATACATATGTGAAAGGAAATGAAGATGTCTCGCATGCTGATGATTTTCTTCTATATCGATTAGGCGAGAATAAAGACAATAAATTGAAAGATATCGTTTCGACTATACAATCGGAGCAAAATGATATTATTCGTGCGGAAAGAAACTTACCATTATTAATTCAAGGGGTTGCAGGGAGCGGAAAAACAACAATCGCTTTACATCGCCTTGCTTTTTTAATTTATGAATATCGTGAACAACTAGAAGCGGAGAGAATGATTGTATTCGCTCCAAACAGTTTGTTTTTAGACTATATTTCGAGTGTACTTCCTGAACTAGGGGTAGGTAATATTAGTCAAACAACGTTTCCGGATTGGGCATTACGTACGTTAGATGATTCGGTGAAACTGAAGCAGACAGAAGAAAAATTGAAAGAAGCATTTTCGATTAATCGTGATGAAAACAAGGTTATGCTTGGTAAATTAAAGGGTACGCTGGAATTCAAGTCGTTTATTGAAGAAAGAATGGCTCAATTTGAAAAAGATTTAATGCCGACAAAAGATTTTGAAGCATGGGATAAAGCAGTTATTCCAGTGGAAGACGTTAAAAAATGGATGCAAGTTGAATATAAACATTATCCATTAAAGAAAAGAAGAGAACGTTTAGTCGGCCGAATGAAGCGCTGGATTGAAATTGAACTTAAAAAGTTTGGAGAAACAAACGAGAAAAAGTTACTAAAAAAAGAAGCGACAAAGAGATTGAACACATATATGAATTTTTGGCCGAAAATGAGCCCGCTGTCACTATATAGTTCGATGATGAAGAGTAAAGAAATACTCGAAGTATTACCTGAAGAACTTGTTCAAGAAACAGAAAAGAATTGCCGTAAAAAAGAAGTATATATAGAAGATTTACCAGCTTTAATTTATATACATCATCGTATAACGGGTATTGAAATCGGACAGAAGTTTCATCACGTCGTTATTGATGAAGCGCAAGATTTTTCACCATTCCAAGTTTATGTATTAAAAGAAATTACACTAGGTAATTCTTTCACCATATTAGGTGATTTATCTCAAGCGATTTATGATTATCAAGGAATTGAAGACTGGAATGCCTTTAAGGAAGTATTCCAAGAAACTGGTTATTATGAACTGACGAGAAGTTATCGTTCTACAAAAGAAATTATTGAATTTGCAAATGAAATAATTAAAAATGCAGAAATACCAGTAGGACTCGCAACACCAGTTTTCCGTAGCGGTGAAGATGTGAAAGTGATTCATGCAGAAGATCAATTCACTGAAATTGTGAAGACGTTAAAACATCTACAAAATGAAGATGTGAAAACAATTGCGGTAATAGGAAGAACAGACGATGAATGCCGTGATATGTATGAGAAATTAACAAATGCAGGACTAAAAGTGAACGTGATCGAAGCGGATCAAAGTAAATATGAAGGTGGCATTTCAGTGGTACCTGTCTATTTAGCGAAAGGTTTAGAATTTGACGCTGTACTGATAATCGATGTGGATGAAGAACATTATAAAAATACAAAACATGATGCGAAGTTACTATATGTCGGATGTACGAGATCACTTCATGATTTATGGATTTTCCATAGTGGGGAAGCATCGCCTTTAATAAAGGGATTAAAATAAAAAATTCAAGAGGTTTTTCTAGTAATGAACAGAAAAACCTCTTGTTTTTCTATATAAAGATATGGGGGAGAAAATGGGTATGATTACAAAAGTAATAACAAAAAGAAATTTGGAAGCCGCAAAAACAATTGGAGAAATTAATGAAGCCTCACTTAAAGAAGAGGGATTTATTCATTGTTCATTTTTGGGGCAAGCTTTAAAAGTTGCCCAAAAACATTTCAATCACGAAGAAGATGTTTTATTACTTACAATTGATCCATCCCTAGTAAAAGCAGAAATAAAATATGAACTTGCTTCTAACGGTCAAGAATATCCGCATGTATATGGAGTAATCAATGTTGAGTCGATTGTAGATGTTGTCCCATTCCTTAAAGAAAAAGGAGAATTTATATTATCTGAGGTACATAGTTAAAAGTATTATTGGTATTTAAGTTTGCTAGAAAAGCACAAATCATATACATACTGCTTTTTTACTATTCAATTAGTAGATGCTGCCTCTTATGAGAAAGTGAACACTATTAGAGTAAACTGATATTATCGTTCAGGCCAATGTTATATGTGCTTTGCGGCTAGAGTAGGCATACTCTGGCTTTTTGTTTTTTTACACAAACATATATTTGTCACGTATACTCTCTAAAACTTATTGGGAGTGTTTAATTATGAAACAAATCAAAGTACTAGAAGTTGCAAAGAAAATGGTATTAAGAAAGAAAGAAAGAAAGAAAGAAAAGTTACAGCTAGCAAAAGAATGGTTAAAAACAAATCATTTAATTGTTAAAACGTCTGTTGTTACTTCACTATGTTGCGTGGCAGGTTTTGCGGTTCTTATTTCATCAGGAATTTTATCGAATGTAGGAAATATCCAAGAGCCTACCATGGTTAAGCGCGCATTTACTGAAAACAGTGCTATATATGGCACTAAAGTAATCTCAGCCGGGGCAATTGATGAATACTTTGCTGGTATCAAGGAAGGTAATGAATTTGTTGGAATGGGTAAATTGATTTATGACAGTGCAGTAAATGATGGGATCGAACCTGGTGTTATTGCAGCAGAGTTTGCTCACTTCACTGATAACGGCATGTCATCAGCATTCGAAGAAAATAATAATCCTGCTTATGTTATGTACGAGGAACAAATTGGAGATGGTTTTAACTCTCCTGTTAATTTGGAGCTAGTTATTTTCCGATGGTATCTTAGTTTCCTCTAAGGAGCTGTCAGACGAGTTTAAACGCTTTAATAAGGCGTATGTAGGTGATATATTCAAAAATCAGTTTAAGGGTGATTCAGACACAACTGAATTGATTGATACTCTGAATAAACTGTATGCAATACAACGAAAAATAAATGAAGACAATAAAAATTAAAAATGGAGAATCTTTCTCCATTTTTTTCAATAAAAAGAGTAAAAATGATAGCACGAATGAAGTTGTTTGGATATAGTGTATACACCAGAACCTAGCACGCCTCTTAACAATGCGCATCGGCTAGGTCTTTTTTGGATGGTTCACCTTTGTTTGTGCAGTTCAATAACGATAAATGGTCTATTTAATTTTCAAAGTACAATTTTACTATTAAATGTTATAATTATAATATTATCCAAACAAAATATTCATAAATAGAGAGGTTGAAATATTTAGACAGAAACGCATATATTAAAAAGTTGTTTTTGCTAAACCATTATTATTAATTCTCTAAAAAGAGTGTATTGGTTTGAAAAATAATGAACAAGAACAAAAAACTAGAAAGTAAGGTAGTCACAACATGGTAAAGCTTAAGTTAGTATATTTTTTACTTCCACTTATATTATTTGTTGGAGGTTGCGGAAACACGGTAGAAGAAACAACATATGAAAAGGACTTTTTAAAACAAACTGGAGCTATGAGAGAGTCATTACATAAAATGACTAAAGTACAAGAGGAAGACCATTCGTTATCTTCGTCACAAGATGAGTATATAGAAGCGGTTGTGGAGTTTAGAGAGGTAGTTAAGGAATTTAAAGACTTAGTTCCTGATAGTAAGTATGAAAATCAACACAAGGAACTAGTAAGGGCAATGGAAGAATATGAAGTGGCTACATCTAAACTATTAGCAGGAATTTCTGATACAGAAGGGTTCAAATGGATAGATGGTATTAATCAATTCAATAAAGCAACAGACCTGTATGTAAAAGCAGCTGGAAGTATTGTGGATATAAGAGACGGAAAAGAAATGGGTACAACTGAAGGAAGTGTTAATAAAAAGTCTCAACAAAAAGATACTCAAGCAGACGCAGAAGTAAAAACTGAGGCTACTAAAACACAGCCGACTGAGCAAGAAACAGAGGCTAATGCTAAAACTGCTCAAACACAACCGAGCGAGCAAGAACCAAAGGCTGATGTTCAAGTTAAAACGGATGCAGCAGTAGAACAATCACAACAGCAAATTACAGTTGATAAAGTGAAAGAAATTATCGAGTATTATTCTATTGGAGAAAATGACAAATTAAATAACGTTTCTGTTGAAAATGGTGAAATAAAAGCAACTATTGTATTAGCATCCAACAACCTATTCCCTGCTAGGGATTTAGCGGTTAATGGATACAGTCACTTAGCAGATGAGTTATTAAATCATGATGGTTGGCAAAAATTATCTGTTTCATATGCTAATGTAGGAAGTATAAGTATGAATCGTAATGAAAAGGAAACAAATGAGGCTGGTGATTACTTCCCGACACTTAAAATTGAAGAAAGATTAAAATGATAAAATGAGCACCTACTACGGGTGTTCATTTTTTTGTTTACAAAACAAAAATTAAAACAACTTATAGAGTGTTAATAACGCTGCCTCTTATTAGGAGGAGAAGCAAAGGTCCTTTAATTAGAAATGATTACTGGATCACCCGAAAACCGAACCAGGATAGGAATGTATAAATCCATAAAACCAAAAAAAGAAGTTTCCCTTGTAAGAGTAAGGTTTCCCTTTTTTTTCCTTGCTACCGATAATGATGCGTAATGAAAACCAAACGTGCATACGTTATACAATGCAGGAATATCCCCTGTACAGAAAGAAGTAGTTTTTATTGGGTTTAATTTCACCAGTGATAAAAAGGAGGGAAGGGACTGTTGGAGAGCTGAATCTGATGAACTTTGGGAGGTCTGAAATTGTCCATCGAGAAAATCCTATCGATTGTGGCCGTATTGTTCTTTTTGGGTTATTTTATTTTTTTCCTCATACTTCACTTTAAGAAAACAGGCTATCATCCTATTCGACATGCTGTAAGTGATTACGGTGTAGGTGCTACAAAAAATTTATTTATTATATACGCTTGGCTCAGCAATTTAGGGGCATTGTCGCTTTCTATCGTGATGTTGATTGTAAAAGATCGCTTCACCATATCCGCGTCCATACCGGTTTTAATCATTCTAATGGTCATCTCCCGTATCATTATGTTATTCTTTCCAACTGACCTAGAAGGAGAAAAACTTACGGTTCGAGGAAAACTCCATTTCTTATTTGCTATTCTTGCGTTCACTTTTTCCTATATGGCCATTGATCGTGGGGGAAGTCATTTAAAATTACTGGAAGGCTTTAAAAATCTAGAACCATTTTTTCACATCATAACCATGATTTCTTCTATCTCGCTTGGTGCTGTTATTGTAACGATGTTCAAGCCGTTGCGATTTATCTTTGGGATATGTGAGCGAGTGTTCCTGTTGTCAATCAACATTTGGTTTATTGTCGTAAGCATCTGGTTCGTTTACCTTCTATGATAAATGAATGTTTTGGTAGAAGGTTTCTAACAATTAAACAAACGCGCGTGATTGTTGCATAATGATCGGGTTATTAAAAGGTTTTATTGTTATTTTTAGGAGTTCTTATTCAGTATTTTTTCATAGAATTAAACATCTTTATAATCATTTCATATTAGGCGCTTTATACGTCTTTTTTTATAAAGAAAAGACACCATAAGGTGCCTTCCTCCGACTTGATAACCACTTTAATTTTAATAATATCAGTGTTGGATTTCCATCCGTATATTATTCTATCATACATCCTACTTATTGAAAACGCATTCATTAACTTACTTAATTAATTTGTCCATAAGGGGTAAAGCCAAGATACATGTAAAAATAGAAAAAGAGTGTATATATACACTCTTTTTCTATTTTTATTTTATTCTATTTTTTCTTTTGTGTTTTTTTAAGATGAACTCTTTTTTAGTTCCATCATATTCACGTAATTTTACCGGAATCCCAATCTTTTTAGAAAGGTGATGAAGTGCCGCAATAATATCTAGTACTGTTACTTCGGATGATTCGATTTGTTGTTTGCTTGCAGAAAACCATTCCTTGTTCATAGCATAGTAATCGTTTATTGATTCGAGACTTAATGTAAACTCTTCAAGTTCAGGCTTATATAAAAATGCCCAAGTGAATAAATTAGAATCTACAATTTTGCAATATTCATTGATGTATTTTTCGAATAACCCTGTAAAGGATAACATCTTATTTTGTAAGATGGATAGTTGATAATAATCCGATTTGTTGGTTTGTTTGATCTGCTCCATTGTTTCATTTAGTTTAGTAAAATCATGTGTTGGGCTTACGTTATAAAATTTTAGTGAGAATGGTACTTTCAATATTTTTGATAGATTAAAAAGAACGTGATTAATTTCTGCTACGCTCAATGGCTTAAACTCCAATGGGGAATTTACAAATTTACATTCCTTTGCTGAATACCAATCTGCAATAACATTGAAATGGTTATTTATACTCTTAATACAGATTGTTTTTACTGTGCGAATATCAGATTCAATAGACCATTCAAATGTAACTAAAGAGTCTTCAATATTACATACTGATTTGATGTATTCTTCGATTAAATATAAGTTTTTATATATTTTGTGTTTATTTATACGCAATACTTCAACGTCCTCAGTGTGCAGTATCGTATTAAATGCTGTTTGCAAACTTTTAATTTTGTAGTTATTAAGTTTCATTGAATGCTGTTAAAAATCAGAGTCAGTTGGGAAGTATTTAACAGGTTGTCTTTGAAGTTCCGGCGACTGATGACATGTAAAGTTTGTTTGATTGTAAAATTCTTGTGCTTTGTATTTTTTCATAATGTTGTTACTCCTTTTAAATGTTTTTGTAAGTATATATAAATATTTTGTAAAAGGAGATTTAATGAAGACTTTCTTTGTTTGGTAGGTATATCACTTACTACGATTTTTGTCGTTAGATTCCTATATGAGTAGTTTTATAACAAATTAGTACGGTGCAGTACCCGACTTTTTTGTCGTTTAACAATAAGCCATAAAAATAGACAGCAATCGCTGTCTCTTACTAAACTAACGCACCCGTTAGTTTAAGTAAAAATATTCACAATCTTTTTTACCTTAACAAAATCTAATCCCTTGATGTGTAGGGGCATATCAAAAAGACGCCCTCTTACTAAAGAAAAGCGCCCTTTAATGGCATAACAATATGTTTCTATTAGCTTGTTTACTTGAACAAGCTAATATCTTTGTTACATATAATAAGAAGAATGTGAAGTAAAATATCTTCATATAATGCTTATAATGCGGTGTATCCAGCACTCATACACAACCATTCGACGATGTAATCAAACCTCTCTTTTGTCAGTCCATGGCCACCATTATATCTCTTATGACATAATTTATTATCAGCCCCATATTTTGCGTATGATGGACGGGCTTGTTCAACAATAAAGTCTGCATCCCTCGAGTATTTGTCTTCATTCGCAGAGACAATCAATAACGGTCTTGGAGCAATACAGTGTACTAAATCAAAAATATCATAGCTTTTGTTGAAACGCGGAATCACGCTTGCCAGTTCAATACCTACATCATTGAGCATTCGGTTCTCATAGGTGCACGCGCTTCCACTTGCGCAACTAAAGCAAATCCGCTCATCTAACGCAGACAAGAATAGCACGGTATTTCCACCATAAGAATGCCCCAGTGTGCCAATTTTTTTATTATCAGTAAAAGTAAGTTCAGACAGCAAAGTTACTCCATTCATAGCGTCAAACAGTACTTTTTTCATCAGATTATCACCCTTTAAGATGCGGTAAGACATTTCATTTAAATGTTGAAAAAAATCCTCATCGCCTGGTAGAGGTACTATCCCCTGCGCATTTTTTCGTCTCTCTTCAAAGCATATCGAGTCAGGTGCTAAAACAACAAATCCCTTTCTCGCTAATTCCGGTCCAAAAGCCTGCAAGGGATTACCAGCTAATCCGCATACCTCACTTTTCCCTAAATGATGCTCGCCGTTATGCTGGTGATTTATTAGTATTGCAGGATTATTATTAAGAACTTCGGGAATTAAAAGAAAGGCAATGACTGTATCTCCATTGGAGTTATACTCAATAAGATGTCTCTTATATCCATCCTCTTTTATGGATTCTATTATCCTGTATTCGATTGAAGCTGGTATATCATCGGCTTTAATACCAATAATTTCAGAAATCCCTGACTTCAAGTCCATCGTCTAAACCTCCACTAATATAAATAATCTTCCGTTCGCAGTTTTCCACTAATGAGTAGTTTTAAATGTATTGACATAGATAAATTATAACCTTAGTGATAACTTGTTTAAATGTAATGCTTCACAAACTTTATACCAATGTTATCAAAAATATTTTTGCTTGAGATTCTTATTCAATTAAATGGCCCGATTGTTGAAAAAAGCTAATGACCATTGTTCAACTAAACTGCCCGTTAGTTGAGTAAGAAAAGATAAAACAATAAGCGTTACGAACAGAATTATAATAAATAGACCAAACATATTTTATATATATAATATGTTTGGTCTATTTATTACATACGTTTGAAGGTTTTCACCCTAAGATAATTTATAGTTTGTGCTTTTTATTATCCGTTTTTTGTCACACAGATACTGTACGATACATAGTATAAAACATATACTGTATGACATATAGTAATAAAAATGAGGTGGGTGAATGGATACTTTATTAAATTCGTTAATTACTGAGTTAAGAAGGGGGACATTGACATTAGCTGTTTTAAGCCAATTAAGAACGCCACAGTATGGATATTCACTTGTCCAATTATTGGAGCAATCAGGGATCGTAATTGATCAAAGTACTTTATATCCACTACTTCGCCGATTAGAAAAGCAGGAACTCGTGACGAGTAGTTGGGATAAAACGGAGAGTAGACCTCGTAAGTATTATGTTTTAAGTGAATATGGATTAGAGATTTTTTTGCAATTGAAAAAAGAATGGATAAAAGATTCAAAAGAACTTTATAACTTATTAAAGGAGGAGGACGAGAATGAATTTAATTGAGGTTTACATTCAGGAAGTTGCGAAGAGAATACCTGAGAAAAACCGTGATGATATTGTACTTGAGTTACGTTCGACAATCGAGGATATGTTACCCGATGATTATAAAGAAGACGATGTAAAGAGAGTTCTTGAAAAATTAGGGAGTCCAGTTGCATTGGCTAATGGGTACTTGGATAGACCAATGCATTTAATTGGACCGCGCTATTTTGATGTGTATATGATGTTATTAAAAATGATTATACCGATTGCAGCTGTGATTGCACTTATTTCAATGGTTGCAGAAAATATTATAGGCTATAGTGGTGATCAGGCGGTATTATATGTTATTTTAAAATTGATGGGGAAAGGCATAGGGGAAATAATCGAAGTAGGACTCCATGTATTTTTCTGGTTGACACTTGTGTTTTTTATTTTAGAGAGAACTGATAATGTAAAAGACCCACAGCCATTAACAACACGTTTTAAAAAATGGACTCCGGATGATTTGAAAAGTACTCCGTATATCCCGAAGAAAAAGAAGATTTCTAAGTTCGAAGTATTTGGAGGCTTAATGTGGACGGCAATATGGGCAACATTTTATTTTTATGCGAATCATCTCGTTGGCGTATATCATGGCACGGCAAATGGATTGAAGTTCGTCGCGCCAACGTTTAATCAAGATGTTTTACTTCAGTATTGGCCAATCGTTGTAATTATGATTGCTTTTGAAATAGGTATATCTCTTTATAAGTTAGTGCAGGGACAATGGACGAAAAGATTGGCAATTGGGAATGCAATTCTTCAAATAACTGGAACAATAGTATTCATTGTAATTGTAGTAAATCCGCATTTAATTAACGAAGGGTTTATTACGTATGTAGCAAATGTGTTTACTATTTCTCCAGAGGAATTTAAAACGCGGTTAATTGTTGGAGGGGTAATTATTTTCATATTATCCGCGGTACTAAATATTATTGATGGTTTTCGAAAAGCTAGAGTTCGTTCAGATAAATAAATCTAAAATTTTAATCAAAAACGCTCATTTTAGAAAGTTAAAGAGAAAAATTACTTTGAAAGGAAGAAAACAATGATAAGGGTAGCAACGAAAAAAGATTTAACATTTATTTTAAATATTTATAATGATGCGATACTTAATACAACAGCTGTATATGCATATAAACCTGTAACCCTTGAAAATAGAATAGATTGGTATGAACAAAAACAGGCTGACGGGTATCCAATTTTAGTATACGAACTAGATAATAAAGTAGTAGGATTTGCGACATTCGGCCCATTTAGAGCATGGCCTGCCTATAAATATTCAATTGAACATTCTGTGTATGTTAATAAAGAATATAGAAAAAATGGAATTGGAACTTCTTTAATGAAAGCATTGATCGCAATTGCAAAAGAAAGAGAATACATGACTTTAATTGCTGGGATTGATGCAGAAAATGAAAAAAGCATTGCTATGCATAAAAACTTCGGCTTTGTTTATTCGGGGACAATAAGCAAAGCTGGTTATAAGTTTAATAGATGGTTAGATTTAGCTTTTTATCAATTGGAGCTTAATGGCCCTGTAAAACCTATCGAAGAATAGATGTATTCGTTATGCGTCGTAATAAATATTTTTAAAAGGTAGTATGAAAAAATTTCATGCTACCTTTTCTTATTGAATGCATGAATAGCATTTAACAAAAAAGGATTTTTATATTCTATATCGAATTTTGAAAAGATGATAAAACGATATAAAAAGAGGAATGAATATGCAGACTGTCATTGAAAAAATTAAAGAAATACAATCAGGTCAAATTGGATTAGTTGTTTACTCTACAAAGTATGAAAACATAGTTGCTTCCTATAATAGTGAACTTTATGTTCCATTAGCATCAGCAGCAAAAGTGGCAATTGGATTTGCAGTAGCAAAGATGATAAAGGATAAACAAATTAGTTAGAATGCTATACTTCATCATATTAAGTTTAATCCAAATGAGGATAGTGCGCAGTTATATCCTCACTTACAAGGAAGAAATACATTAACACTTAGAAAAGCGGTTGAAGTGATGATAGCATGCCATGATAGCTATATTGCTCAGTCAATTGTTATGCACTGCGGAGGATGGGATACTGTCAGAGAATATGTTTCAACGTACTTTACAAAGATTCATATACAGGAAAACCCTAGAGATGAACAAAATGTTGGAGAGTTAAATCAAGTACATTCACTTTTAGTACATATTTTTCAAAGTTATAAATCAGAACCAGAATTATGGGAACCTATTATTAATGGAATGGTAAGACAACAAGGTGATTATGAAGGTATACCGTATTATCATTTAGCTCATATGACAGGTGGATTGACCACAGCTACAATAAATATTGGTATAATGGGAATGTTTAATGAAGTTCCATTTCTTTATGTAATTGGAGGCAAAGATTTACCTGATCGATTTAATAATAAAATGGTAGATGAAACAAATACAGAAGCTTTGAAGTGCTTGTACAAAGAAGATAAAAAAGTATCGCGGGGGTGAATGATTGAAAAGAAACTTAAAAACTTCAACGATTATTATTTTAATTTTAACAATTATTGCTCTTGAAGTTGGAATCGCACTATACGATCACAATTTATCATTAGATACAATTTACTTTGCAGCGATTCTAATTTGTATTGTATTGCTTTTTGGCACACGTGTTTCTGTAGAGAAAGAAAATACATCGAAACAGAGACGAAGAAAAACAGCTCTTATATTTTGGCCATCTATTTTATTATCAATCGTTAGTTTTGCAGTTATAAGTTATATAAGAACGGGCTATGTCTCTGTACCAGGAATAATTGGTTTTTCATGCTTTGTTACATATGGTGGATTTGTATTCATTAGTATTTTAAAGAGAAGAAATAAAAATTAAATGTAGCTTACTAAGGTGAAAGGAAGAAATATATATGAAACGTATAGAGAACGGTTCACGCACTGAAGGAGAATACATTAAAAATAAATTAATTCAATATAACATGTCTATTTTAACAGATGAAGTAAAACAGCCGATGGAACAAGTAAGCCTCGTTGTGAAAGATGAGGAAGGGAAAATCTTTGGCGGGGTAACAGGAACGATGTATTTTTATCATCTACATATCGATTTTTTATGGGTTGATGAATCGGTTCGTCATGATGGATATGGAAGTCAATTGCTACATAAAATTGAGGACATTGCGAAGGAAAAAGGATGTAGACTGATAATACTAGACACCTTTAGTTTCCAAGCACCTGAATTTTATAAAAAGCATGGTTATCGAGAGTTTGGGGTCGTTGAAGATCATCCTAAAGGATATAGTCAACATTTTTTAGAAAAAAGACTTTAATATAATTATATTATGTTTACTAGGAGCATGGAAAATGTACACATATAAATTTCAACACGAACACCCTATCTGTGCAGAACAAATAAAAAATCTTTACGATTCTGTAGGCTGGTGGCCAGAAAGAAAAGAAGTCGATATTGAAAAAATGTTAAAGAATAGTATAGCAATTGGAGTATGGGAAGAAAATGAATTAATTGGATTTGCTAGAGTTGTTTCTGATGGTGTTTTTCGAGCGTACATAGAAGATGTTGTCGTATATGAAAGTGTAAGAAATAAAGGCATTGGAGAGAAGATGCTTACTATGTTACTTCGAGAAATATCTCATATTGATATTGTTAGTCTATTTTGCGGAGAGAAACTAATAAAGTTTTATGGTGAACAGCAATTTCAAGCGACGAAGCAAATTGTGATGCATCGTAATCAAATAGTAAAAGAATAAGAGGTGTCAATTTTTATGAATGCAACAAGAGCATATTGTTTATCGAAAAGAAAAGCGACAGAAGATTCTCCAGATGGTTGGAATGCAACTTGTATGAGGCTCAATAATAAAATATTTGCGATAGTGAACCATGAAGAGGGTGAAAAAGCTGCAATCACATTAAAATGTGATCCGGAACTCGCATTAAGAATAAGAGAAGATTATCCAGATACAATAATTCCGGGTTACCATATGAATAAAAAACATTGGAATACAGTGTACATACATAAGGATGTAGAACAAGAACAAATTAATAAGATGATAGATTGGTCTTATGATTTAGTACTGCAATCATTTTCAAAGAAAAAACAGCAAGAGTTATTGGATTAATTAATAAGTATTAATTAATAAGTATTAGGAGGAGAAATTAATGATAGATTCCACAAAGGATACTTATAATAAATTGGCTAGCACGTATAAAGAAAATCTTGATACGGTAAATCCATATAACAGTTATTATGAGAGACCAGCAATGATGGAAATCATCCCGAAGCAAATGCAAGGGATGAAGGTTTTAGATGCTGGTTGCGCAGCTGGTTGGTATTCTTCTCAATTCGTAAACCGAGGTGCAGAAGTTACGGCTATTGATGTAAGTCCAGAAATGGTGAAAACAGCAAGGGAATGTGTAGGTGAAAACGCAACGTTTCTTTGTCATGATCTTGAAGAAACATTACCATTTGAAGATGATACTTTTGATATCATTGTAAGTTCGCTTACTCTTCATTACTTGCAAAATTGGAGTGATGTATTTCAAGAGTTTCATCGCGTTCTTAAACCAGGTGGTTTATTTGTGTATTCAGTTCATCATCCGTTTATGGATTTTACAAAGTTTCCGTGTGAAGATTATTTTAAAACGCAGTTACTAGTAGATACTTGGCGTAAACCAAATATTACAATTGAAGTGAGTTTCTTTAGAAGATCACTTCAAAATATTATAAATGAAACAACGAATAATTTTGTATTAGAAGAGGTAGTCGAGCCGAAACCGATTGGAAAGATGAAAGAAGTAGATAAGAAGTCATATCATTATTTAAACACTAACCCGCATTTCCTTATTATAAAAGCGAAGAATACAAAGTGAAACCGTCTAAATAGCTTGTAAAATTGTTATATTTTACAAGCTGTTTTTAGTTTAAGATTAATAAAGGAAAGTATAAACTAGGAGAATTTATAATGATTAATAAACGAAACAGAATACTATACGCTATCTTTACTATAATCGTAATTGTTTTAGGCCTTAGTTCAAGAAAATTTGCATATGCTTTACCGGATATATTAAATGCTTATTTAGGTGATGCGTTATGGGCATTAATGATTTTTACGGGATTTGGCTTTTTATTTCCTAAAATAGAAACGAAGAAATTAGCTATTATTAGTTTGATATTTTGCTACGGGATTGAAATTAGCCAATTGTACCATGCAGAATGGATTGATAGCATTCGGGCAACGACATTAGGTGGACTCGTATTAGGTTACGGATTTTTGTGGAGTGACTTAGTGGCTTATACAATTGGTATTGGGGTAGGAATGCTTTGTGAGTTTATGTTACGCGAGAAATAAGAGATTTTAAAAAGGGGATGTGTATATGGAGCATGCACTGGAAATTGCAAAGTTTTGGTTTCATGATGAACATGTTACGGCTAATGTAATTCAATCCAAAGTCACAAAGGTTACGTGTAATAATAAAGCGTATATTTTAAAGGAGAAGGGATCGATAAAGCAGCTTCTAGTTGAACTAAACGTATTAGAACAGCTTGATGAAAAAGGAATTAGAGTACAAAAATTAGTGAAAACGAAAAATGATGAAAGGTACGTATTTTATAAAGAGAAGTATTATTGTTTGTATGAATATGTTGCCGGAAGTGTGCTAGAAATAAAAGATACAGAAAAGCTGAAAGAGCTAGGAAGCACAATTGGAGAGGAATTGGCCAATCTACATCAGGCTCTTAATTCAGTAGGGAATGTAAGTGAGTTAATAAAAAGGGATTTGTATAAAGTGTTATACGAGTGGGCTATGCCGATTTTAGAAAAGAATGAGCAGGTTCAGCGTGATGTAATTCAACAAATGAATAACTTACATAAAAAATTCAAAGAAAAAGTTCAATTATTACCGAAACAAATCATTCATCGCGATATGCACTTATCAAATGTTATCTTTCAAGACAATGAATTTCAAGGATTTATCGATTTTGAACTTTTGGAAGAAAATGTAAGAGTATTTGATCTAACTTATTGTTTTACCAGTGTATTAAGTGAGCTATATATGGATGAAACATTAAGAAGGAACTGGTTACAAATCGTTAGAACTATTTTTGAAGGATATAATAAGCAAAATGCATTAACAAGAGAGGAAGTACAGACTATTTGGTACGTCATGCTTTCTATTCAAATTATCTTTATTACTTATTTTGTCCAGTCAGTTGATTTACTAAAGTTGAATGAAGAGATGTTCTTATGGATTTTTGCGAATAAAGAAGAAATTGAAGAAGTTATAGCAAGTAGCGTACTTATATAAATAAAGTAGAAAATTTATTGATAAGTACGATATGAAAAAGGAGCCATTTATGAAAAAAATAATATTGATTGGTTCTGGTGGTTCAGGAAAATCCACATTAGCAAAACAGTTAGGAAATAAATTAAACATAAACGTACATCATCTGGATGCGTTATTTTGGAAGCCGAATTGGGTAGGTGTTCCGAGAGACGAACAAAGAACCGTTCAAAATGACTTGATTAAAGAAGAAAAGTGGATAATTGATGGGAATTATGGCGGGACAATGGACATAAGAATTAACGCAGCTGATACAATCATCTTTCTTGATATTCATAGAACGATATGTGTTTATCGTGCTTTTAAAAGAATTGTACAATATCGGAATAAAACTAGACCAGATATGGGCGCAGGATGTGAAGAAAGGTTTGACTTGCAATTTTTTAAATGGATATGGGAATATCCTAAGATGAAAAGACCTGCAATTTTAAAAAGTCTAAATCAATTAAGTCAGGATAAAGAAGTTATTATTTTAAAATCTCCAAATGAAGTTCAGCGATTTTTAAAGGAAGTGCGGCAACTATAAATTTATGCACTAAAATAATTAATTTTGTTCCATTATAAAATGGAGGGATAACATTGAATGAAATCATTCGCTCGATTGATTCTTATATGGTAAAAATTCCAGTAGGAGAGGTAATATTAAGAGATGATCGAATAAAAAAAGAATGGAAAGTTCAAATTAAGCCGTTTCTTCTTGCAAAGTATGCTGTAACGATGGGATTATATGATGCCGTTATGAATAATACACCAAATGTATTCAAAGGAAATAATAAACCAGTTGTAAATATTTCATGGAATGATGCGATTCTGTTTTGTAATTTACTTTCAAAAAAAGCGGGATTAAAAGAGTATTATTCTATTAGTGATAACGGTCAAACGGTTCGTTGTAATTTAGATTCAAACGGTTACCGATTACCTTCTGAAGCAGAGTGGCAATATGCATGTAAAGCAGGAACTACTGGATACATATATGGAGAACTTAAAGAGATTGCTTGGTATAATGAAAACTCAGAGGGACATATTCATGAGGTCGGTACAAAAGAACCGAATACATGGGGATTATATGATATGTTAGGGAACGTTTGGGAATGGTGTTATGATTTGTATGATGAAAAGGTATATGGATCGTATCGAATTTTCCGGGGCGGTAGCTGGGCTGAAGAGGCTAGAGGCTGCGGTGCTACTTGTCGTAGGCGTAGTCATCCTACATTTCAAATAGATGATCTTGGGTTTAGGCTTGCTAGGTCCATTTAGAAGGAGAATAAGAGATAGGAGCAGGGAAAGTACCCGTACTCCTAATGACAACTTAGAAATCATTTAACTTAAGGAGTGTTTATATTGGCACGTGTATTAGTCATTAATGTTGGATCAGAAGGACATATTAACCCAACGATTCAAATTGTAGAAGAACTAATTGCACGAGGAGAAGAAGTAGTTTATTTTTCAATAGAAGCTTTCAGAGAGCGTATTGAGAAGACAGGTGCTACGGTACGAACGATTGATGATGAAAAATTTTTACAAGCTTTTCTTTCCGGTGGACGAAATTATATACATGAAAGAATAAACGGCCTTTTACATACAGCAGATCTTGTAATACCTGGTGTTCTAGAACAAATTGAAGGGGAACATTTTGATTATATTATTCATGATTCCATGTTTGGTTGTGGCCGTTTAATTGCTCAAATTCTTAAGCTTCCAGCAATAAATTCGTGTACATCTTTTGCGCAGGATGAAACATCATTTGAAAGAATGTTAGACCATCTTTCGAAAAATATCCCTGTGGAAATTAATGATAGAATTAATAATGATTTTCAAAGCTTAAAAACAGGAATTAAAGAAAAATATGGTGTTGAAATCCAATCATCTTATGAAGTTTTCTGTAATCCCGCACCACTTACCATTGTTTATACAACAAGAGAATTTCAACCTTTTGGGGATGCATTTGACGAAAATTTCAAATTTGTAGGACCATCTATCTCTACACCAATCGCAAAAGAGGGCTTCAATTATACTTTAATTAAAGAGAAAAATCCGATTTATATTTCACTAGGCACTGTTTTTAATGAAGCGATTGATTTTTATAAACTTTGTATTAAGGCATTCGAGAATAGTGACCATACGATTGTTATGTCTATTGGCAGCAAAACAAAAATAAGTGATTTAGGTGATATTCCTGAAAACTTCATTGTGAAAAATTATGTACCACAAACTGAACTTCTTACATATTCGAAATTATTTATTACACACGGCGGGATGAACAGTACGCATGAAGGACTCTCTAACGGTGTTCCACTCGTTGTAATTCCGCAAAGCGCAGATCAACCAGTAATCGCAAAGCAAGTGGAGAGTATCGGGGCAGGAGTTCAGTTACATATGAAAGAATTAACTGAGGATCAACTACGTGAAAGTGTTGAGCTAGTATTAAATAATCCGTCATTTAAAGAAGCTTCTTTGAATATGAAGGAGTCTTTCCGAAAGTCAGGTGGGCATAAGCAAGCTGTTGATGAGATTTTTACATTTATAGGTCGGTAGTAAATGTAAAACTGTACATGAGAACAGTGTCTATAAAAGGGTATTATATGAATCCATAATGCAGATTCATATAATACCCTTTTTATTACGCCAATTCTTTCGTCATAAGAATGTGCGGAATTCCATCTTCCATAAATACGTCAGATGAGGTTTGATAGCCTAATTTTTTATAAAATCCTTCGGCATGTGTTTGACCATGCAATTTAACTTTGTTTGCTTCTTTGTTACGAGCAATCTCTTCTAATGATTGAATAATTACTTTACCTAATCCGTATTTGCGATAGTCTTTTAAAATACAAATTCTTTCTAGTTTGCCTATCCCGTCAACAAATCGTATACGACCAGTACCTACAGGAAGCTCATTATAATAAACTAAAATATGTTTGCATTCTTCGCCAATTCTATCGAATGTATCGAACTCGTCTTCAAGAGGAACACCTTGTTCTTTTACAAATACTTCTCTACGAATGTGAAAGGCAGTTTCTAAATCTATAAATTCTGTTATGAGTTTTGATTCCAATTTGTTCAGCCCTTTCTAGAATGATATGTATGTGTTTTCATAGTATATCATACAGTAGCGTTATTAAAGGAAAAAGAAAAACTGACTTTCAAAAGTCAGTCTTTAAAATAGTTAATATTCTTTTATACCGTTCTCGGTTCCGATTATTGCTGTGCTCGTCATATTTATAAATAATCCACTTTCAACTACACCAGTAATCATTTTTAGCTCTTTATGCATGTCATTTGGATTCAATATTTTATTTGGAAAAATACAATCAATAATGAAATTACCGTTATCGGTTATAAATGGTTCGTCATTTTTCATACGTAAACGCGTTTCGCATCCTAAAGACTGAACTTTCTTTTCAGTTTGTTTCCAAGAGAAGGAGACTATTTCAATAGGAAGTGGAAAGGCACCTAAATGTGAAACGAGTTTGGATTCATCTGCAATAATAATAAGTTTTTCAGAGGAGGCAGCGACAATTTTTTCGCGAAGTAATGCACCACCACCACCTTTTATTAACTGCAAATTCGAATCAATTTCGTCTGCACCATCTATGGTGAGATTGAGTATATCAATTTCATTTAAGGAAATTAATGGAATTGACAGTTGTTTAGCTAATGCTTCAGTTTCTTTTGATGTTGGTACTGCTTGAATGGATAAACCTTCTTGCACACGTTTCCCTAATTTTTGTATTGTCCAATATACGGTGGAGCCTGTGCCGAGTCCAACTTTCATATTGTCTTGTACAAAATCCGCAGCATATTCACCGGCGAGCTGTTTTAAATTCATCGCTTTACTCCGCCGGACGTGGTCCAGCATCTAAGCCAGAATTTTCAACTGTAAGGATAGGGCGGACAGTAATATCTTTGTGTACACGCATTTGGCACGATAATCTTAAATGATCTTCAATCCCTTTTTCCGTAATCGCTTGTTTTTCATCATTTGTGGGATCACAAAAATCACCTGCAATGACTTCAACTCGACAAGTTGTACATCTTGCTTTGCCACCGCAACGATGTAGAATATGCACACCGTTATCTTCAAGTGCTAATACTAATTTCGTTCCTTCCTTAATATCAAAAGTTCCGGTACCTTCAACTGTTAATTTTGGCAAATGGATTCCTCCTCATGTAAAATTCTATATAACATATTTATGACCCGTATTCATGAACATAAACATAAAATTTATTATAAGCCCCGTAACTTTTTTATTTGTTCAATCGTTTATTAAGTAAGCGCTGAAAAGGAGTGGTTATTTTGTGCACAAAAGTAACGCAATTCTTAAAGAATCATATCGATATGAATCATTCAAATATAAATTTTTTAATTGAGCAATATGGAGAGTTAAAAAGGTACTGTACGTTTTTAACGAAAAACAAATGGGATGGAGAAGATCTCGCCCAAGAAGCAGTATGTAAAGTTCTTCAAAAGTATAGTGATAAAGATATTTGTATGACGCTTCTATATAAAATAGCTAGAAACCGGTGGCTAGACCAAGTAAAAGTAAAGTCAGTTCAAGAGAAAATGGAAGAGCAAATTACATTTGAAGAACCACATGAAAAGATTGCAGATTTGCATGAGATGGTAGGAAAAGTACTATTTTCGCTAAATGTGCAACAATCCGTAATTTTATTATTAAAGGATGTTTTTCAGTATAGTATCGCGGATATTGCAAAAATATGCTCTGTATCAGAAGGTGCGGTTAAAGCATCATTATTTAGGAGTAGAAATAGGCTGAAAACTGTAAGTGAAGAAGGGATTGAGATAGTCGAATTCACAGAAGATATTGAAGTTGTAGTAACGTCTATTCGTGAGGAAAGGCCGGAATTGTTAACGAAGCTTCTCCCAACAATAGATTTCACTAAGTTACCATCAATACAACCGGTGTTATTATTCAGTATGAAAAAACGTTCTTCTTACAGTTGTATGCTTAGTGCGGCATAAAATAGATGGAGGGATTTATAATGAATGCAATTCCATATGTTGTAGAACAAACGAAATTAGGAGAACGCTCCTATGATATATATTCAAGGTTATTAAAAGACCGAATTATTATTATCGGATCAGAAATTAACGATCAAGTAGCGAGTAGTGTCGTAGCTCAATTATTATTTTTAGAAGCGGAAGATGCAGAAAAGGATATATTCCTGTATATCAATAGTCCAGGTGGTTCAACGACAGCGGGATTTGCAATATTAGATACGATGAATCTTATTAAACCAGATGTGCAAACGCTTTGTATGGGCTTAGCGGCATCATTTGGTGCACTATTATTATTATCAGGTGCAAAAGGAAAACGCTTTGCGTTACCTAATAGTGAAATCATGATTCATCAACCGCTCGGTGGTGCGAAAGGGCAAGCGACGGAAATTGAAATTACAGCAAAAAGAATATTAAAGTTAAAGCGTGATATTAATAAAATGATTGCAGAAAAAACAGGGCAACCAATTGAAAGAGTAGCACATGATACAGAAAGAGATTATTTTATGACTGCAGAAGAAGCGAAGGAATACGGGATTTTAGATGATGTCGTTACGAAAAAATAAAATAAAGCAGGCTAGAGATTATAATTTATTCTCTAGCCTGCTTTTTAATCTTTTATCCATCCATCAACTAATGTTTGATTCTTTTTAATCCATTTTCGTGCAGCTTCTTCTGGGTCTTTCGTTTTATTTAACATGACCATTAATGTACCAAGCTGCTCATCGTTCATTTTCCATTTATCAAAGTATTTCACAATATCAGGATGATCTTTTTCGAAACCTTTACGAACTGAGTAATAAATGTCATCTTTTTCACCATATACTTTCTTAGGGTCTTTTAAATATTTCAAGTCAAATTCTGAAAAACCCCAATGTGGATTCCAAAGCGTAACAGCGATTGGTTTCTTTTTCGTATATGCCTTTTTTAGTTCGCTCATCATCGCAGCTTCTGAAGATTGGACAAGTTTTAGTTTTATATCATATTCCTTCATTGCTTTATTCGTTAAATTCATAAGACTACTGCCAGGTTCAATCCCGACAATTTTATTTTCTAACTCGTCTTTATGAGCATTTAAATCTTCAATACTGTTAACGTTTTTCACATAAGAAGGAACAACTAGACCAAGTCCAGTACCTTCATACCATTTTGATTTTAAGACAATGTCATTTTTATAACGATTGTTTAATGGTTTATCCGTAACAGGAAGCCATACTTCTAAATTAGCATCAACATCACCGCGAGCGACTCCAGTCCAAATCGCAGCTTTTTCTAAATACATAAGCTCTACTTTATAACCTTTTTCTTCTAATAAAACTTTCCACATATTTGCGGTTGCAATATTTTCTTTCCAACTTGTTACACCAAGTTTAATTTTTCCTTTCGAATTTGCATTTGTTGCATTACAAGAAGTGAAAATCATACTAATAAATAATAAAAGACTTAATATCCATATTTTTTTTCGCATTAAAAAACCTCCTATGAAACCTTAACTCATATAAATAAATCTATAAGTGAACACTCTTATTATGAACGGAAACGAGAATTTTAAAGGAAACTTATGAATGTCATTTTTATGTAATATTTATTTGTAAAATCGCAACACTATGTGAATAGATGGGTAGGAAAGGAGTAGCTGTATGAAAAATACGAAAGTACGTGTCGAGAACGTAACAAAAGTTTTCGGGAAAAATCCTCAAAGAGCGGTTGCTTTATTAAAGGAAGGAAAGAGTAAATCTGAAATATTAAAAGAAACGGGAATGAATGTTGGTGTGAAAAAGGCAACATTCGATGTGTATACGGGAGAAATATTTGTCATAATGGGATTATCCGGTAGCGGAAAATCAACGTTAGTTCGAATGCTAAATCAATTAATCAAACCCACAGCAGGTCATATATACATAGATGGTGAAGACATTGCAACGATGGGAAAAGAAGAATTGCGAAGAGTGAGAAGAACGAAGATGAGCATGGTATTTCAAAAGTTCGCTTTATTTCCGCATCGTACAGTTATACAAAACGTTGCGTATGGTTTAGAAATACAAGGAGTTCCAGTAGAAGAACGAGAAAATAAAGCGTTAGAATCGTTGAAGTTAGTAGGACTTGAACATCATAAAGATAATTATCCTAGTCAACTTAGTGGTGGTATGCAGCAACGTGTTGGAATTGCAAGGGCGTTAACGAATGATCCGGATGTTTTATTAATGGACGAGTCGTTTAGTGCGTTAGATCCGCTTATTCGAAAAGAAATGCAAGATGAATTGTTAGAGTTGCAAGATAAAATGGAGAAAACAATCATTTTTATTACGCATGACTTAGATGAAGCCCTTCGAATTGGTGATCGAATTGCATTAATGAAAGATGGAGAAGTAGTTCAAATTGGAACACCAGAAGAAATAATGATGAGCCCTGCAAATGAATTTGTAGAGAGATTTGTCGCAGATGTTAATTTAGGAAAAGTCATTACGGCAGAATCTATTTTAAAAAGACCAGAAACGTTATTAATCGACCGTGGGCCTCGTGTAGCTCTACAAATTATGAGAAATGCGGGTGTTTCTACTGTATATGTTGTGAACAAAAAGTATGAGTTTTTAGGTATTTTAACAGCGGATGATGCTAGTAAAGCTGTGCAAAAACAGTGGCCAATTGCTGATTTATTACTTAATGATATTCCGCACGTTTATTTAGATACTTTACTTGAAGAAACGTATGCAAAAATGGCGGAGATGAAATTTCCATTACCAGTAATTGATGAAAAGAAAAGGTTAAGAGGAATTATTAAACGTGAAAGTGTCATTCAAGCTCTTGCAGGTAATATTGAGGAAGAGGTGAAGGATGATGAATAAAATTCCGCGTATTCCGTTAGGCGAATGGGTTGATACATTTGTTGCGAGTTTATATGATCACTTTGAAGGATTATTCCGAGGGTTCTCCTATATTATCGGTGGATTCGTTGATTTACTCACTAATTTTTTAACAATAATACCAGCCATATTGATGATTATTATCGTATGTTTCCTCGTTTGGTACACAACGAAAAAAGTATCTTTAGTCATTTTTACTATTATCGGTTTACTGTTCATTTTAAACATTAATTATTGGGGACAAACGATGCAAACTTTAGCGCTCGTACTCACTTCAGTTATTATTTCCATTATAGTCGGCATTCCAATTGGTATTTTAGCATCACAAAATGAACGTTTTTCAAAATTTTTAAAACCGACATTAGATTTTATGCAAACAATGCCGGCATTCGTATATCTCATTCCCGCAATAACATTTTTTGGAGTAGGCGTTGTGCCAGGTATTATTGCTTCCGTTATTTTCGCAATGCCACCGACAATCAGATTTACAGACTTAGGAATTAGACAAGTTCCAGAAGATTTAATTGAAGCAGCAAATGCATTTGGCTCTACCGCATCACAAAAATTATTTAAAGTACAATTACCACTCGCAACGGGTACGATAATGGCAGGAGTGAACCAAAGTATTATGCTTTCGTTATCAATGGTTGTAACGGCTTCACTTGTAGGGGCACCAGGACTTGGAGTCGATGTTTACCGCTCCGTTACACAAGTAAATATCGGAATGGGATTTGAAGCTGGACTAGCTATTGTAGTAATTGCGATTGTATTAGACCGAATTACACAAGGGTTTCATCAAAAAAGAAAATAAAAAAGAAAACACACTTTATACTTCAAAGTGTGTTTTTAATTATGTTCGGAAAGATTACATCCGAACGATAACTGAACCTCCAGCTGGTGCACAAACTTGGTTTTGCTGTTGTTCCATTGATTTAATTAAATGATTATTTTCTTCGATTAAAGAGATTAATTTTGCTAATTGGCTCTCAAGGCTTGCAATGCGTTGCATCATGTATTGAGAATCATGATGAAGTGTATTCCTCGCAGTGTGTGGGGGATAAACATATTGCTGATTTAAATTTGGATTCCAATGAGGATGCATATGAATTGTTCCTCCTTAAATGAATTACAGATCTTTCTTATAGTAAATGCCTATACATATTTAATGGTGACTTATAAAAAATTTTCATTAGAAGAGGATATTGTAAAGACTATGGATAAGTAGTGTTATAACTGCAATTAGTTTGTATTATTGTAATTATTTGGATTTATTAGCGAGTTTAGCTATAACAAAGTTTTGTATGAGTGGAAATGTTGTTAATTTAGCCTCTATGGTATTCATTAATATTATTGATAGCCATGAACAAAGGGGGATTTTTATTGGCTAGTAATAAAAAAAGTAATGAGGCAATGGCAACAGGAATCGGTATAGGTATCTTTATTGGATTGGCTCCCGGTTTATTTGCAGACAATCTAGTAGTAGGAATTGCAATAGGGATTGCAGTTGGAATAGGGATAGTTTTATATAGAAATCAGAAATAGATTGTCCTTTTAATATAGATTATTAAGATATAAAAAGGACAAACAATCTTATTTTTCGGAATATTTTGCTGAAAAATCAAACTATAAATCTTCTTTTTATGATATTATATAATGTAAATTTAAGGAAAGAGGGATGGGTATGTCAATAAATAATCAAGCAGATGAAAACTGCTTCATTTGTCAAAAACATAAAGGAAACATAGCAGTTTCAGGCGGGGCAATTTATGAAGATGATCTTGTATACGTTGGACATGTCCATTGGGATGATGAAGAAACATATCTTGGTTATGTAATGATAGATATAAAGAGGCATGTACCTGGCCTTGCTGAGCTAACAGATGAAGAAGCGAAAGCGTTCGGACTGATAACAAGTAGAGTAAGTAAAGCGTTGAAAGAGTGTGAAGGTGCAGAACATATTTACACATTCGTTTCAGGCAATGGTGTACCTCATATGCATATGCACATTATCCCGCGTTATCCGAATACACCAAAAGAGTTTTGGTCACCAACTGAAATAGCGAAATGGACTGGTGCTCCGTATGGAGACACGGAGCAAATACAAAAACTATGTGAAAGAATACGAAAGTATATGGTAAATGAGTATGCATACAACAAATAAAACACAATATTCATGGGTTGGAAGTAGAGAAATGTGTTTAGGAGAAGTTTCAGTTAAGCAATATGGTAATATCGTACTCGGTAAATATGGTGGTAATATAAGTGCCGGAGCGAAAAAGAATGAAGACGGTGCATTAGTTTGGTCGAATGATGATTGGGAATTCGCCGCTATTTTAGACGGACATAATAGTGCAGAAAGTGTTGATTTAGTAGTAAATACAATCCAAAAAGAATATGAAAATATAAATGCAATAATGGAAGAACTAATTGAAACAGTATTTCGATCTGTTGAAAATCATATACTTACAGTTTTTCAATCACAATCATTTAAAGAAGAATGTGAAAAAGTTAAAGGTGAAACGGCTTGTTTACTCTGTTTTAGAAAAGAAAATTATATTTGGTGGCTATCTATTGGAGATTGTCTAGTTTATGTATTTCATGATGAATTACATAAATTAGGGCAATACACATTAAATCAACGTCATTTTTATGAATGGATTGGTAATGTAAATACTTTTGAATTACCTGTACCTTGCTATTCATCAGGAATTCGTGAATTACGTGCTGGAAAGAATCGAATTGTAATGGTCACAGATGGGGTATTAGAATGTGGGGAACGTCGTTATGAAACACCTTTAAATCTGTATAACGATATGAATGAAAATAATATAGAGCTTAAAGAAAATGTTCACAATGTTTTAGAACACGTGCATCATCAATTGGGGCGAGATAGTGCGACAATTATTAGTTGGGATGTTGAAAATAAAAGGAATGCTACGTATCCGAGTGATCAGCCGGAGAAAAGGTAAAGGAGGAGGCCTTTCTGTTTCTTTTGAAACTGATTGTCTTATTGTTATGGATTATAATTTTAATTTTTTTAGAAAAAATCGTGAGAAAGAAGTTAAATATACTGAGACAAACAGGATGGAATAGTAAATATGTCAGTCAATCACATAAATGGGGGCACTGGATTATCATTATTTCTTATGTAGTACTTATGATGATAGTTTCAAATTTGAATCCAATATACATGACTTATATACCAATTTTCTTTTTTATGACGTTGTACATTTTTCAAGGGTATATGCAGTGGAAATATGATAGGCAAACAAAAGAATATATTATTTCGTTTGGAGTTGTTCCGTTATTAATAATTACAGGTATTATTTTGAATGTATTCTATAATACGTATTGGTGATGAATGGTCATACAGATAAAGGGTGAGAAAATGATTAGACCACGTTTACGGGCAGAAGTAATGATTGTAAACGAAGAACATTCAAAAGTACTAGTACAATGTGATGAGAACGAATCATTTTATCGTTTTCCAGGTGGCTCTATTGAATTTGGTGAAACGTCAAAAGAAGCAATAATTCGAGAGTTAATAGAAGAATACGATTTAAAAGTTGATGTTCAAAAGTTAGCAATTGTAAATGAACACATTTTTGAGTGGAACAACGAAAAAGGTCATCATTGTACATTGATACATTGGGGAACTGCTCAAGAGGTAGTTACAAATGAAATAAGGCATAAAGAGCATGAGGATATTTTTTAATATGGAAAAGTATAGAGGAATTAAAGGAGAAGCCCACATATCCTGAAGGAATCGTAGGTTATTTAGAAGAGGATAACCGTAATGTAGTCCACTTTATTTCTAAAAACAATTAAAGTAATGGGAGGGATAACAATGGGAACCTCTACTATTTTGATTATTATTATTGGAGTTTGTATAGGTGGTTACTTTTTAGAACAGTTTTTAAGAAAAAAGTTGAATATGAAGAAGAGGAGGCTTTTTGGGTATAAACATGTGAATAGTTTACATATAAAATTAGAAATAGGACTAATTATTATTTATATAATAGCTAGTTGTTATTATATGTTTAAATTTGAAAACTCTAAAATGGCTTATGCCATTTTCATTTATTTAGGGATAACATGGATCTTAAGAGCGTGGATGGAATGGAAGTATGATAGAGAATCGAAAGAATATCTTCTTTCGATAATGGGATTGGTTGCGTATATATTTATGATTTCGATACTATTTTATTTTGTTCCACCTGCTGCATAATAAAATAATTATTGATGTTACAAATAATAGGAAAACTTCTTAATAAGAAACCATTTACCGCTAAATGGTTTCTTATTATGCATATGAAATTCGGCCTTCTTAATTTAATCATTTATTTTGGCTAATATGGATTTAACGAAACTTGTTTTATCCTCTGCATACTTGTGTTTATCATTAGGGTTGGCTTGTGAAAGTTGAATCTTTAACTGTTCATACTGCATGCGAGCGGTTTTATTATCTTTTAAATAATCTCTAAAACTTAATTGTTCTATTAAATATGGATTCCATTGTTCATACATATGAATTTGATGAGTTCTTGGTTCACCTTTATTGAAATAATACCTTTCGGGTAATACATCTTTTCTATATTTATAATTTAATTGTTCTAGCTTTTCAATACATTCTATACCATTTGCAAAGTCATTTAATTCGATTGCAATATCAATAATAGGCTTTGCGCTTAAATGTGGAATGGATGTACTTCCGATATGGTGTATTACCATTATGTATTCGCCAATTTGTTCCTCGATTAATTGCTTCTCTTTTAAAAATTCAAATTCCCATTCTCCGGTCCAAGGAACTAAAAAAACTTTACCAAGAGGTAAACCTAGCATTTGATTAACGCCTCCTTCGTAAATACTATTTAAAGAAATTTACATCTTCTTAAAACTTCTCAAAACAAGAAATTCCCACAATCTCCAAGGAAGAATCTTCTTCGCAAAAATCATAAATTTTACACCTTTTCCAATTGGATATCGTAAATTAGTACGCTTTGCTTCAGCAATTTCAACGATTTTATTGGCGACATCTATCGGATTACCAAATGTATCACTGCCACTATTAATATGTTTTTGTATTTTATCCATATATTCTTTGTAAGGAGAGGCTGTATCAGATTTGTTTTCAGCTAATTGTTTGCCTACTTCCCATATGTTTGTATTATAAGAACCAGGTTCAATTAATGCGACATCTATCCCGAAAGGTTTTACTTCTAAGCGAAGGGATTCACTCCAGCCTTCTAATGCATATTTTGAAGAAACATAAGGGGACAGACCAGGGAAACCGACTTGTCCGCTAATGCTGCTTACGTTAATGATTTTTCCGCTTTTTTGTTTACGCATATAAGGTAAGACGAGTTGCGTGATTGATATAGCTCCGAAAAGGTTCGTTTCAAATTGTTTACGGTATTCTTCTATTGGAATTTCTTCTACAAAGCCACCATTTGCGTAGCCTGCATTATTGATGAGTATGTTTACTCTGTTTATCTCTTCTAAAAATAATTGGAAGCTATGTATGGAATTTTGGTCTATTACATCTAATTGTTGTACTTTTATATTATGTTGTAAGTTAAGTGCAGTAGCTTGAGTTATTAAGTTTATTTGTTTATCAAGGTTTCGCATAGTAGCGATAACAAAATAATCTTTTTTCGCTAGTTCAAGCGTCGTTAATAATCCGAATCCACTTGATGCACCTGTAATAACTGCAATTTTTTTATTCATTGTCCGCTCGCTTTCTTTTTCTTTTATCATAACGAGTAATAAGGAGAAAATCTATTACTCTTACATATAGTTTCTATACATATATTCGTTATGATAGAAATTTGTGTTATTCCTATATTCTATGGGGCTATATACGGATTAAGTGTTTTCAGATTCTTTATTTGCATATGTATGGAAATGGTTCTAAAAAGGGAATTTTGTGGACTCAGCGTATATAGAGAAGTAAGCATTATATAAATTAATGAAACGGGGGAAGAAAAATGGTCCATGTGAAAGATATATTAGCAGATCAGTTATTAGCAAATGCGAATGATCCGAGTTGGTATATTCCATTTTCAGATGCAGTAAAAGATTTATCTGAGAGAGAAGCTTTCTGGAAGCCGAATGAAGAGAGTAATAGTATAGCTGAAATTGTACAACATTTACTGTATTGGAACTCGACGTGGCAAACAAGGTATAAAGAATCAAATGTTAATGCCGTGCCCGCTATCGGTGATAATAACAAAAGTTTTAAGCTATCAGATAATCAAACATTTGAAGAGTTAAGAGAAAAACTACTAGAGAAATTGTTACAATGGCAAAATCTCATAAATGAAGACAAGGTTGAAAGTGATGTAATTGGATTTCCTGTATGTGCGAAGTGGTGGGAAGTGATAAGTAATGTAACTACTCATAATGCTTATCATATAGGTCAAATTATTTACATTCGGAAATTACAGAAGAGTTTTGATAGTGAATAAGGTAAGGATTCTCTAACAGAGTGAACAAAAGTGGACAAAACGAGACAACTGTCTCATTTTGTCCACTTTTTTATTTTTAAAGGAAAGAGAAAGCCTATTAAATCAAGGATTAGAATGTGGCATGGTACTTGCAATATAAAAGGCGAACAAGAAAATAGGAGGGCTGGACATGTTAAAAACAACTGAAAGTAAAGGGAATGAAATTACGAAAGAACAGGCTCGCTGGATGTATGAAAAAATGTTAGAGATTCGTAAGTTTGAAGATAAAGTGCATGAATTGTTCGCGCAAGGCGTTCTACCAGGTTTCGTTCATTTATACGCAGGTGAAGAAGCAGTAGCAGTTGGTGTATGTGCCCACTTAACAGATAGCGACAGTATTACAAGTACACATAGAGGACACGGTCATTGTATCGCAAAAGGTTGTGATTTAAATGGAATGATGGCTGAACTGTTTGGAAAAGCGACTGGATTATGTAAAGGAAAAGGCGGGTCAATGCATATTGCCGATTTAGATAAAGGAATGCTTGGTGCGAATGGAATTGTTGGCGGTGGTTTTCCACTTGCTTGCGGTTCGGCATTAACAGCTAAATATAAAGGAACAAAAGATGTGAGTATTTGCTTCTTTGGTGACGGAGCAAATAATGAAGGGACATTTCATGAAGGGGTTAACTTAGCGGCGATTTGGAAGTTGCCAGTTATTTTTATCGCAGAAAATAACGGTTATGGTGAAGCAACTACATTTGAATATGCTTCAAGTTGTGATTCAATTGCTGATCGTGCGAAAGCTTATAACATTCCAGGCGTTCAAGTGGATGGAAAAGATCTTCTAGCTGTATATAAAGCTGCTGAAGAAGCAGTGAAACGTGCAAGAAATGGTGAAGGTCCAACAATAATTGAATGTATGACATATCGTAACTACGGTCATTTTGAAGGGGAAGCACAAACGTATAAAACTACGGAGGAAAAAGAAGAACATTTAAATGAAAAAGATGCGATTGTGAATTTCCGTAAGCATTTAATTCATGAAGGTTTATTAACTGAATCTGAACTTGTTGATATGGAGAAAGCTGTAGATGAGGCAGTGCAAAGATCAATTGAATTTAGTGAAAATAGTCCTTATCCAGAGGATGAAGAATTATTAAAAGATGTATACGTTTCTTACAAATAAGAGGAGGGGGAACAATAATGACTAGAATGGTAAGTATGTCAACTGCAATTAATGAGGCGATGAAAATATCAATGCGTCGTGATGAAAATGTAATTTTAATAGGTGAAGATGTTGCGGGTGGTGCACAAGTTGATCATTTGCAAGATGATGAAGCGTGGGGCGGGGTTCTAGGGGTAACGAAAGGCCTTGTTCAGGAGTTTGGGAGAAATCGTATATTAGACACGCCTATTTCTGAAGCTGGTTATATGGGAGCAGCCATGGCAGCTGCAGCAACTGGATTACGTCCAATTGCAGAATTAATGTTTAATGATTTTATCGGTAGTTGTCTTGATCAAGTGTTAAACCAAGGTGCAAAATTCCGTTACATGTTTGGCGGGAAAGCGAAAGTACCAGTTACAATTCGTACGATGCACGGTGCTGGATTTAGCGCAGCTGCACAGCATTCTCAAAGTTTATATGCTTTATTTACAAGTATTCCAGGTATTAAAGTTGTCGTTCCATCCACTCCGTATGATGCAAAAGGTTTATTATTAGCGGCAATTGAAGATGATGACCCAGTAATCTTCTTTGAAGATAAAACTCTTTACAATATGAAAGGCGAAGTTCCTGAAGGATATTACACAATTCCATTAGGAAAAGCAGATATAAAACGAGAAGGGTCTGATGTAACGATAGTTGCAATCGGAAAGCAAGTTCATACTGCGCTCGCTGCTGCTGAGCAATTATCGAAAAAGGGACTAGAAGTAGAAGTCATTGATCCGCGTTCTTTATCACCGCTCGATGAAGATACAATTTTAGCATCTGTTGAAAAAACAAACCGTCTTATCGTTATTGATGAAGCAAACCCAAGATGTAGCATCGCAACTGATATTGCTGCAATTGTGGCGGATAAAGGGTTCGATTTATTAGATGCACCTATTAAACGAATAACAGCACCACATACACCAGTCCCATTCTCACCACCACTTGAAAAGTTATATTTACCAACGCCGGAGAAAGTAATTGAAACTGTATCGGAAATGATTGGAGACCGTTCGTTATTAAACGTGTGATGAAACGCTGAGAAGGGAGAGAGAAAAATGGCTGTAGAAGTTGTAATGCCGAAGTTAGGTATGGCGATGAAAGAAGGTATTATTACGAGTTGGAATATTAAAGCGGGTGATAATGTAACGAAAGGTGAATTAATCGCTAGCATTAATTCAGAAAAAATTGAAACAGAAATAGAAGCACCAGCTGATGGTACTGTACTGGATATAGCTGTAAGCGAAGATGAGGGAGTTCCGCCTGGTACTGTTATTTGCTATATCGGTAAACTGGATGAAAAAGTAGCTGCGCATGGAGCGGTAGATATTATAGAGGAATCTGCACCTAAGGAAGTAGCTCCTCAAAATGTACAGCATACAGAACCGTATGCGAAAGAAGGAACGAAACAAAGAATGAAAATTTCTCCAGTAGCGAAGAACATTGCAAAGTCTGAGAATATTGATATCAAAGTATTAATTGGTACAGGACCTGGCGGAAGAATTACAAAGGCAGATGTATTAAAAGCACTTGAAGAAAGAGTAACAATTCCAGAAGTACTTGAACAAGAACAGAGTAAAGTAATTCCTGTGGCTGGTATGCGTAAAGCGATCGCAAATCGTATGCACACAAGCTTACAAAACAGCGCGCAATTAACGTTAACGATGAAAGTGGATGTTACGGATTTAGTAGCTTTACATAAAAATATGGCTGAAATTGTGCAAAAACGATACGATAATAAACTAACAATTACTGATTTAGTTTCTCGTGCTGTTGTATTGGCACTTGGGGAGCATAAAGAAATGAACAGCGCTTATATAGATGATGCAATTCATCAATTTGAACATGTTCATTTAGGTATGGCAGTAGCATTAGAAAATGGCTTAGTCGTTCCAGCTATTCGCTTTGCAAATAATTTATCTTTAGTAGAGTTATCAAAAGAAATTAAGAAAGCTGCGCAAAAGGCAAGAGAAGGTAGTTTAAGTTGTGATGAGATGCAAGGAACGACATTTACAATTAGTAATTTAGGAAGTTTTGGAATTGAGTATTTCACACCAGTATTAAATACACCTGAGACTGGTATTTTAGGTGTAGGTGCAATTGAACATGTTCCAGTATATAAAGGGGAAGAATTGCAAAAAGGAAGCATATTACCATTAAGTTTAACATTCGATCATCGTGTATTAGATGGTGCACCAGCAGCTGCATTTTTACGCACAATTAAACAATATTTAGAAGAACCCGTAACAATTCTTTTATAAAGAGAAGGTGAGAGAATGAGTAAATTAGTTGTAATTGGAGGCGGGCCAGCTGGCTATGTAGCGGCGATAACCGCTGCTCAAAATGGTAAAGAAGTCGTTCTTATTGATGAAGCTGACCTTGGCGGAACGTGTTTAAATGTCGGGTGTATGCCTACAAAATCATTGTTAGAAAGTGCTGAAGTATACGATATTGTTAATCATGCGAATCGTTTTGGAGTATTAGTAGATAAGCAGAATGTATCAATTGATTGGAAACAAATACAGATGAGAAAATCACAAATCGTAACGCAGCTCGTCCAAGGTATACAATATTTAATGAAGAAAAATAAAATTAAAGTTATAAAGGGAAAAGCAAAATTTGTAACGAATCATCGTTTACAAGTTATACAAGGTAATAAGGAAGAAGTAGTCGATGGTGAGCAATTCATTATCGCATCGGGATCAGAACCAACTGAGCTTCCATTTGCTCCATTCGATGGAAAGTGGATATTAAATAGTAGTCATGCAATGTCTTTTGAGAGTGTACCATCTTCATTACTTATCGTTGGCGGTGGTGTAATAGGCTGCGAGTTTGCAAGTATATATAGTCGCCTTGGAACGAAAGTAACGATTGTTGAAATGGCACCACAATTACTACCTGGTGAAGATGAAGATATCGCAAGCATCTTAAGAGAGGAACTAGAAAAAGACGGCGTAGAAATTTTCACAGGAGCAGCTTTAAAAGGATTAAATAATTATAAAAAACAAGCGATGTTTGAATATGAAGGTAGAATTCATGAGGTATCTCCTGAGTATGTTCTTGTATCTGTTGGCAGAAGACCACGTGTGCATGTATTAGGTTTAGAGAATGCTGGAATCCAATTTTCTAATAAAGGGATTACTGTAAATGAGCATATGCAAACAAATATACCGCATATTTACGCAGCGGGTGATGTTATTGGAGGGATTCAGCTTGCTCACGTCGCCTTTCATGAAGGGACAACAGCAGCATTACATGCAAGTGGAGAAGGTGTGCAAGTAAATTATCATGCTGTACCACGCTGTATATACACAGCTCCTGAAATCGCAAGTGTTGGCTTAACTGAAAAAGGAGCTAGAAAGCAATACGGTGATATCCTCATAGGAGAATTCTCATTTACTGCGAACGGAAAAGCTCTTATCTTAGGAGAACAAATGGGGAAAGTAAAAGTCATCGTTGAACCTAAATATCAAGAAATTGTAGGGATTTCTATTATCGGTCCTCGTGCAACAGAACTCATTGGGCAAGGCACAGTAATGATTCATACGGAAGTTACCGCTGATATAATGAGGGATTATATCGCAGCGCATCCAACTTTATCTGAAGCAATTCATGAAGCGTTATTGCAGGCGGTTGGACATGCTGTACATGCTTGAAGGTAGAAAGACCAGTCTAAAATGACTGGTCTTTTTAGTAAACAATAATATTTAAGTAGAAATATGTATAAAAATATACTAGGAAAATCACTATTCTCTCATGTTTTCTAAATCGATGAGAGAATAGTGATTTTGAAACTTCTTCACTTATTTAATTGAAATGCCCTGTTACTATTTGATTTCAATCGCTGAAGTAATATCGTTCCAATCTGCAGCTAAATTAGCAGTTTTACCATACCAATCAGAGTGTCTAAAGAATACACCTTTTCCATATCCTTGCGTTGAAGTATGTTCCCAAAGCGTCGTTGAATAACTTGCCGAAGGTGATGCTGTACTTACAGAAGAAATTCTGTCGTTCCAGTTAGCAGGTAAGTTTTTAAAGCCGCTGCTCCAATAAATATATTGTCCACCTTTATCTTTATGTTCATAAAAATCAGTACTACCAGCACCACTACCTAAAGGATTAATTTGATTTTTAAGTGCCTTTTTATCCTTTTCAATAAAAGCATCCAAAGTTTCTCTGCTAGTAAAGCCATAAGCTAACCAATCTCCATTTTCATTTTGCTTAGGTAGTACCATAGTAATTTGGATGTCTTTTTTTGATTGGTCACTTAATTTTGCAAATGAATTAACATTCTTTTCATCAACTTTTAAATAATCAAATGATTTAATTGTATTATCTTTTTCTGCAGCACTTACTACTCCTAATCCTCCAGTTAATGCAAAACCCGCTACTAACGTCCCTGCTACTAATTTCTTCAACATATAACCATCCCTTTTTTGTTTAGATTTTTGTACAGGTAAATCTTGTACAAGTAAAATGTATTCTAGTTTTATAGTTTTGTAAATATTCTGAAGTTTTAGAAATAATAGGCGGAATATTAGCAGTTTTACATTTTTTCTTTAGAAAGAATGGTTATTGGAATGATATAATAAGCGGATACATTGCTTTTATTGGATGATAAAATGTTTTAGGAGAGATCTCATTGAAATATTTTACAAGAGATTGGTATAAAGAAATGCAAATTTCAGGATTTGTACATTTCATAGAATCAATAGAAGAATGGAAAGAAATAGATCCCGATTATATATAAAGTTTGAAAGACGAAGTAGAAGGAAGGATAGAAGATTTATTAAATTATCTTCCTGAAACACTACATCCATACTTTCATAACAATACTATTGATTTAAAATATCTCCCTAATGAATTAAAGAAACTTTTGTTAGAGAACAGATTATGAGAAAAGAATGGCACAATTAGTTCAATCATACTTAGAATATTTTAATTCCATTAAGAAAAAACTTTCGTCAAATGTCGTTCAGTTACATGAGGCATCACTACATGATAGTGTGATTAAAGTAGTAAAGAGAAAGTCAGAAGATACTTTGTTTATCGTATTAGATTGCAGTGGTACTTTTAGTGATTTTGATAAACTTCAAGTAACTTTTACAGGAGTGACGAAATGTTCTATGCCGGAAAATTTTGAAGGTGCTTGGTGGCTATACCATGAAATAGAGCTTACTGCAGATGGTTTCGAGCTGGGTGTTTTATTTGACTGTCCATTTAGAGAAGTAATACATCTGCTGCACAAATGTTTGACTTGATAAAGAAATAAAGTTATTGTAGATACATGAAGTCTACAATAGGAGCCGTATTATGAAATATTCTAAAGCTACAAACTATGCTCTTCACACAATGCTTTTTCTGGCAAAGGCTACGCCAAATAAGTTAGTTAGTGTTCATCAATTAGCGGAAATGCAAAAAGTTTCACCAACATACTTGTCTAAAATACTAACTAAATTGACGAAGGAAGGGATGATTCATTCATCATCAGGTCCTAAAGGTGGCTATTCGCTTAGTAATAATTGGGAAGATATTTCATTTTTGGATATTATACATGCTATTGAAGGAAAAACATCATTGTTTGAATGCTGTTTACATCATGAACCTGGATGTTTAATAAATGAAGTAATGCTTGCAGCAGAAGAAAAAATGGAAGCAGAGTTACGAAATCAAAAAATCGTAGATCTTGCGAAAAAGATAAAGGTGGATTTTTAATCCGCTTTTATTTTTAAATTAATTAAGGATAAAAAGACTCTGTAATATCTGTAATTATAGTTAAATGAATTAAGCTTATTCATGGAGGATGTTTATTTATGGAATTTATTGATTGTGCAGTAATAGGTGCAGGTCCTGCTGGGCTTAATGCAAGTTTAGTTTTAGGGAGAGCTCGTAAACAAATAGCGTTATTTGATAATAAAACGAATAGGAATCGCGTAACGCAAAAGTCTCACGGATTTATTACACGTGACGGGATTAAACCAGAAGAGTTTAAGGAATTAGGGTTAAATGATGTGAAGAAGTATCCGTCAGTTCATTATTATGAAAAAACAGTTTCAACGATAACGAAGCTATCCACAGGTTTATTTGAGATTGTGACATTAGATGATACAAAATATTTGGCGGAAAGAGTTTTATTAGCAACGGGTATACAGGAAGAATTTCCATCCATCCCTGATGTACGGGAATTCTATGGGAAAAGTTTATTTAGTTGTCCGTATTGTGATGGATGGGAATTAAAAGAGCAACCTCTCATTATTATTTCTGAAAACGAAGATTATACGTTGCATATGACAAAATTAGTTTATAACTGGTCTACGGATTTAGTAATCGCAACAAATGGTAATGAGTTAAGTAAGCCTTTGATGGATGAACTGTGTAATAAAAATATAAGAGTTATTACAGAGCCTATTCGTTCACTACAAGGTGAAGAGGGTTATTTAAAGCGAGTAGAGTTTCATTCAGGTTTGCACATCAAAAGAGCTGGTGGATTTATAGTGCCTACTTTCTTTAGGACAAATCAATTTTTAGAACAACTTGGTTGTAAACTGCAAAATAATGCAACTTTTGTAATAGATGATTTTGGTCGGACTTCAGAAAAAAATATTTACTTAGCAGGAGAAACAACGACTCAAGGGCCATCTTCATTAATTATTGCTGCATCACAAGGAAATAAAGTAGCGATTGCTATTAATAGTGATATTACAGATGAGCGGTTCTAACTAGAAAATGATATGTAGAAGGAGGAGAAGAAAATGAATAATTTTTGGGATGATCGATTTAAATCGGATGAATATTTTTATGGAGAAGAACCTAATACGTTTATTCAAGAACAAGCATTTCGTTTGGCAAATCACAATAAAGTAATAGCTTTCGCAGAGGGAGAAGGTAGAAATGCTGTTTTTCTAACAAGACAAGGACACGAAGTAATAGCTATTGATTATTCGGAGGGTGGATTAGAGAAAACAAAAAAATTAGCCGTGAAGCATAACGTAAAAGTGCATACAAAAAAGGTAGATTTATTAGCTGATAGTTTGCCAGCTAATGAATTCGATGCGGCAATTATGGTATTTGGACATTTTCATACTGATAATCAAAGAATGATATTAAATAAAATGATTCATACGATAAAGCCTGGTGGATTAATAATGATTGAAGTTTACTCGAAACAGCAATTAAATTATGGTACTGGTGGGCCAAAAGATATTGATATGCTGTATGATCCAATTGATATTCTTACTTGGTGTGAAGGGCATGAGGTTATTCATTTCTTTAATGGAGAACAAGAGCGAATTGAAGGGAAAGGACATACTGGTTTAGCTCATGTTATTCAAGTTGTTATTAGAAAATCAATGTAAATGTTGTTGGAAGTTGAATACTTAAATGTAAAAAGACCAGTCATTTTAGACTGGTCTTTTTATTTAGCTACTAAATTATCAAGCTTCCAATATGTATTTGTTAATGGAGCAACTTTACTATCTATGTACAAATACATATTATTTAAATCTTTTGGTGAAGTTTTCATATTAAATATAATGTCAGTAGTTAAAGAGAACTCGAGTGGAACATTTTTATATTTCTCATCATCTACTGGATGAACTTCACCTTCATATTTTTGACCAGTTTTTTCATCTTTTATGAAATATTTTATTTCTGAAAGATCAATAGTTTTTCCGTCGGCTCGAACATTATTAATCATAACACGAGTTGAAAGGCGCCACTCTTTGTCTATTTTTTCGAATTTTGCATTTTCAACTGTTGCTCTATAGTATCCGTTTTTAACTATTTCCCCATAGTGCATTGCATTCTTTTCGAGAGCGCTCTTTTCTTGTTTTGGTGTAGCACTTCCATTACATCCTGCCATTATCCCTGTAAATAATAATGCTGTACAAGTTACTTTAATTAAAGATTTCATAGTAATTCCTTTCTGTATTAAAAAGTAAAACGTAGGAATAATTTTACATCAATAGGAAAATAAATGTAAGTTTTTTTGTGGAATATGCAAATATGCATTTATTTGGTGTTAAAATTAATGAAATAGAAAGAGAGAAAAAACTCGCATAAAGCTGGGGAAATAAGAATTGAAAATATTGTAAAACGGAAGAAACGTGCATATAATTAACATGAAGTTTAAATTTCTGAATCTTCAATAACGGTGGTGAGAACATGTTTACTGAAGAACGTCGAGAGAACATTTTAGAACTGCTTAAGAAAGATGGAAGAGTAATCGCAAAGGATCTTGCGGAAAGGTTCGATATGTCTATCGATTCTATAAGAAGAGATCTGTCAATAATGGAGAAAGATGGTTTATTAAAAAGAACACACGGGGGTGCGGTTGAACTTGCGCGAGTGAGAAATTTAGCTGCTGAACCATCTACACGTTATAGTGATAGTTCAATATACGAGAAAGCAATTGCTAAAGTTGCTGCTTCCTATATACAAGAAGCAGAGTCAGTTTTTATTGGTGGGGCTTCAGTTCATTGTGCTATGTTAAAGTTTTTACCCGAAACATCATTTACAGTTATAACAAATTCTATAGAGGTAGCTAGTAAATTGCGGGAATGTAAGAACATTGATACTTATTTAATTGGTGGTAAGGTGAAAAATTCAGGAAATATTACTGATACACTTGCCTCTGAGTCAATTGGAAGTTTTTCTATTGATGTTAACTTTTCTACAGGTGGAGGCATTTCAATAAGTGGTATAAGTACTGCAACACCTGAAGTTGCTTATTTTAATAAAAGGGTAAGTGAAATTGCCAGAAGAAATATTTGTTTAGCCCCCCATAATAAACTTGGAATAGATTGCTTTATAAAAGGAGAGTCACTAAAAGAAATTGACCTTATTATAACAGACGAAGAAGCTAGTAAAGAAACCATTCAGGAATTTGAGAAACAAGGTAAACAAATTGTAATAGCGCCAATGTGCTAAATTTGAAAGGAGTTTGTAATGATTATAAAAGAGCGAGAGTTTCATATAAATGGATTAGTTTATACAATTCGTTCCGCAGCTGAGACAGATGCAGATCAGTTATCGAAACTAAGGGTACAAATCGATGGAGAAACTGAAAATATGGATAGAGAACAAGGTGAAGGATATATAGATACGATAGGATTCCAGCAAATAATAAAAACGGATAGTGAAAAAATGAAAAATCTCTTTTTAGTTGCGGAAGTTCATAACCATATCGTTGGATTTTCAAGATGTGAAGGGTCTGATTTAAAGAGATTGTCTCATAAAGTAGAGTTTGGCGTTTGTATTTTAAAAGAGTATTGGGGATATGGAATTGGTAAGAACCTTTTACAAAAATCTATTAATTGGGCTGATGCAAATGAAGTGAAAAAGATAGCGTTACAAGTGTTAGAAACAAATGACAAAGCCATTCAGCTTTATAAAAAATTAGGTTTTGAAGTAGAAGGCGTCCTGAAAAATGATAAAAGGCTGTCGGATGGTAAGTATTACAATACGGTTGTAATGGGTAGGGTGAATAATATTTTTCATAAAAGAGGTGAAGAAGTATGTTTTACAGAAGGAAATACTATAAAGTGAAAAATGAATTCGTTGAAATATTTAATAATCACTTCAATGAAACAAATTTACCTAATCAATTACAGTACGGTTCTCGTTTAATAGGACGCTGGATGAAAGATAATAATGATGGTACGACTGAAGTATTTGCAATATGGGAATATGATAGTTATGAAGATTATGAAGAAATTGAGACGAAAATTAGAAGTGATGAGATTCACGTGAAAAGAATACATGATTGGTATGAAAAATATGGTGGGAGAGAGTATGTTTTACAAGAGTATATATTGGAGATGAAAAATGAGGAATTACTATATACTGTAAAGTGATAACTAGGTGAAGTTTAGTAGAAATTAAAACAAAATTAAATGTTAGTTTAGCAGCTACTATTTTATTTCTAATCGCCGTGGTGATATTCTTTTTTAATTATAATCCGATAAAGTGGTTTTGTATTTTATTCGGATCAATCTTACAAAATATAGCTTTATTAAAAAAATATAAAGAAATTTATTAAGATATTCAAATTATTAACATATTTGTGTCGTCTTTCTAATTGTATTGTAAACGCTTTTACCCGGTTTTATAATAAAAGTATGTTTTTAAATCTCCAAATAATTAAAGGGGAGATGATACAATGTTAGCTTCACCGTATTACTTACATACATGGCAAAAGTTTGTGGATGAAGGTGTACTCGATTCAGACCGGATAAATAAAAGAATTTCAGAATCATGGCATCGCTGCAAACAAGCAAATGTTAATCCTCATATGAATAAAGGTCAGAACATTTTGACTTCTAATGTTTTTCAAGATCAAAAGCAAAAGAGTGAAATTTTTCTCGATATAGCATTACCTCATTTACAAAATATGAAGAAAACAATTGATGAATTGCAAATGATGGCATTATTAATCGATCCTGATGGATATGCTCTATCATTAAGTGGAAATAAACAAACGCTAAAACGAGCGAAACACATTAATTTCATTGAAGGTGTGAAATGGACGGAAGCCGCTGTTGGGACAAATGCGATTGGTACAGCGTTAGAAATTGAAGAGGCAATTATGATAAGTGGTACAGAACATTATTCTGTCGCCTCTCATAGCTGGAGTTGTGCAGCTGCTCCAATTCATAATGATGATGGGAAATTAATTGGCGTTCTTGATTTTTCGTGTCCGATTGAGTTTTCACATCCGTATATGCTTGGCATGGTAACTTCAATTGCGCATGCGATTGAACGGGAATGTAGCATTCGTGTTCATCAAAATGAACTACATTTAATTCACCGTTTTCTAGATGTAATTGATAGTGATGAAAAAGTTATTATTTGTAATCATCGTGATGTTGTTGTTTCTGCAAGTAAGCGGGTACGTGAGCAAGTTCCGAATTGGTCGCGAATGAGACTAGTGGACTTATTGCAGAATGGACTGACGTCAAAATTAGAAGTACCTGTATATAGTAAGGATAGAATGATAGGGAAATGTATTTATTTAGAGGAAAATAGACGTTCAAACATATATGGTTCTTTACGAATAAATGGAAAAGTACATTTTTCGGGTGTCATTGGGACGAGCTCTTCTTTTAATAACACGTTAAAAGAAATCCAGCTTGTTTCACCGACTGATGCTAGTGTATACGTATGTGGTGAAACAGGTGTAGGAAAAGAATATGTTGCTAGAGCTATTCATGAAAATAGCTCAAGAAAAGATGGCCCTTTTATAGCGGTTAATTGTGGTTCATTGCCGAAAGAATTAATGGAAAGTGAACTGTTCGGCTATGCTGAAGGAGCGTTTACAGGGGCACGGCGTCAAGGTTATAAAGGAAAGTTTGAACAAGCGGACGGAGGAACAATCTTTTTAGATGAAATTGGAGAAGTTCCACCAGAAATGCAAGTGGCACTATTACGTGTTTTACAAGAACGGAAAGTGACACCAATTGGAAGTTCAAAAGAAATCCCGGTAAATATTCGTGTTATTACAGCGACGCATAAAGATTTATTACGATTAGTAGAGGAAGGGAAATTCCGTCAAGATTTATATTATCGTTTACACGTTTATCCGATATACGTTCCATCATTATCAGAAAGAAAGGAAGACATCCCATATTTTATACAAGATTTTTGCGAGCGAAAGCAATGGAATATTCAATTCCCTACTAGCATTTGCAAGCAATTTTCACAACATAAATGGTCAGGAAATATAAGAGAATTATTAAATATACTAGAACGTATTTACATTTTGTCGCAAGGACGGGAAATATGCGAAAAACAAATATCATTTTTATTACAAACGATGATGGGAAAGCAAAAACAACTTGAGTTGCAAACTGAAAATAAAGAGGAACATACGCTGAATTTTCGTGAAAAAATACAGCGCGATAGCATGATTGAAGCATTACAAAAGACGAATGGGAATGTATCTTTAGCTGCAAAGTTATTAGATGTGCCTCGGAGTACGTTTTATAAGCGAATGCAAAAATTTAGGCTATAAAAGTAGATTTTTGTAATCTACTTTTTCTTTATGTGCTCAATTTCTGTCGGAATGTGCGCTTACCAGGGAAATAATAGAATAGTTAGAAAAAAGATTCCCTAAAGGAGGTTAGTAAGTGAAGTATATTGAAGTTGGGATCGGAAATAGATGGTTCGTTCGGACGGAAACGGAGAATAAGGATGGGACTGAATTTGAGGAACGAGGAATTGTAAAACCCATTTACTTTGAGTCTTTATATGTACGAGTTTGGTTTCGAAAAACGTGTTTTATTTTTGATACGAAAGGAGGGTTTAAGAAAGTAAGAAAAAGTAGAGATGAGTATAAGTTTATTGTTGGAATTGTGAGTAGGTTAAAACAATAGAATAAAACAGGGTGTGTTCTTATGATTAGAATTATCACCTTCATACTCGCAATTATAGTATTGGGCTATTCCATTTATAGTTGGAATGATGATTCGAAGTAAAGTATGCTCATTTTACAATTACTATTAGGTTTTATGTTTGCTAGTATGGGGATACAAAACGTTAAGAAGGATGAAAAAGAGAATAAGAATATGGGGCTTTTGCTTTTACTTACATCTCTATTTTGTATCATTATATCGTTCATAAAATATTTTAAATAAACCATTACTTAACATATTGAGTATTGGTTTATTTTTTTGAAGGTTTCTCATTAAAAATTTCAGTATTTATCAAAGGAGAGAAAATCAAATGCCGATGTCATTATATTATAAAAGACTTCGCGAAAAATTAGGATCTGAACTAATTTTTATGCCGAGTATAGCTGCTGTTATTAAAAACGAGCAGGGAGAAATCTTATTTCAATATCCTGGAGGAGAATACTGGAGTTTGCCAGCAGGGGCAATCGAACCAGGAGAAACACCAGAAGAAGCGGTTGTTAGAGAAGTGTGGGAAGAAACAGGATTGAAAGTAAAAGTGAAAAAGGAAAAAGGGGTATTTGGAGGGAAAGAATTCCGTCATACATATTCGAATGGAGATCAAGTAGAATATATTGTTATTGTATTTGAGTGTGAAGTTGTCGGGGGAGAGTTGAAAGCGATAGATGGAGAAACCTTAAAACTACAATATTTCCCCTTATCTGAAAAGCCACCATTAGCATTATCGTATCCCGATAAAATATTTTTATAGATGTAAAATAGCACCCCTTATTAATAAGGGGTGCTATTTATATAGCCCTGTCGTATACATCATTGTCAACGTATGTACAACTTCTTCTAAATCTAGTTTTTTATCATTTTGCACAATTGCCCAAAGAAACATTTCATTCATCGCAAACCAAGCGTGTGCTACAATCTCTTTATTTAATTCAGGGTGTGCCAATTTATTTTCTTGAGAGTAAGTAATATCCTGGGTAATACTTTTTATAAAGCGTTCGCGAATCTCATCCCATTTTTGACGTATCTCTTTTGATAACCCTATTGCTTCTTCCACAACTTGCAAAATAGCCCGTTCTTCTTCCGCCAACTGCAAAAAGGCACGCACTTGATTTTGTATCATTTGTTGAGCTTCGGACTTTGTGTTAGGTGTGAACGAACGTTCAGCAATATCATAAAAGCGATTCATAACATCTTCCATCAAAATGATAAGGAGATCATCTTTGTTTTTAAAGTATACATATGCAGTTCCGTAACCAGTTTCTGCATGTTTAATAATTTGCGTGATTGTCGTTTTCTGAAATCCGTTATTTATAAAGATAGTGTAACCGGAATGTAATAGTTTCTTTTTGGTTTCTAAGGAGCGGTGCTTTCTTGTTGAAAGAGCAGAGTTTTTCAAAGAATCACCTCTTTATACTGAAATATCTGAAAATATAATTGTATTGTAAAAGAAGTTTGTATATAAAGTCAACTGACATAATATCATTGACGTTATATCAACTTAAATGATATATTTCAATTAGTTAGAATAAAAAGAAAATTAAAAGAAGGTGACACCATGTATAAAGAACCATTTCAACCAACTTATGAGTATGCGCTTGAATGTGATAAACATGATGAACTGAAAGATTTTCAAACTGAATTTTATAAAAAAGAAGGAACAATATATTTAGATGGGAACTCATTAGGTTTACTTTCAAAAAGGGCAGAGAAATCGCTACTTACTTTGCTAGATTCATGGAAAGAGTATGGAATTGATGGATGGACTGAAGGAGAACATCCTTGGTTTTTCTTATCAGAAAAGCTAGGGGAATTGACTGCACCTCTTATTGGATCTTTACCAGAAGAGACAATTGTAACCGGTTCCACGACGACGAATATTCATCAAGTAATCGCAACCTTCTATGAACCGAAAGGGATTCGTACAAAAATTCTTGCGGATGAATTAACGTTCCCGTCAGATATATACGCGCTTCAAAGTCAAATTCGTTTAAAAGGATTAGATCCAGATGAGCATCTAGTTCAAGTGAAAAGTAGAGATGGTAGAACACTTTTAGAAGAAGATATTATTCATGCAATGACTGATGATATCGCTTTAATTTTATTGCCTTCTGTACTATATAGAAGCGGACAAATTCTTGATATGAAGCGATTAACAACAGAAGCACATAAACGTGGTATTCATATCGGTTTTGACTTATGTCATTCAATCGGCTCCATTCCGCATCATTTTAAAGAGTGGGATGTTGATTTCGCTGTATGGTGTAATTATAAATATTTAAATGCAGGGCCTGGTGGAGTTGCAGGATTATATGTGAATAAAAAACATTTTAATAGACTGCCAGGATTATCTGGTTGGTTTAGTTCTAGAAAAGATAAGCAGTTTGATATGGAACATTCATTAACTGCGGCAGACCATGCTGGAGCTTATCAAATAGGGACACCTCACGTATTAAGTACGGCGCCGTTAATCGGTTCACTTGAAATTTTTAAAGAAGCCGGCATTGAAAGGTTACGTGAAAAATCATTACATATTACGAGATACATGCTTAATTTAATTAAATATGAATTAAAAGATTTTGGATTTACAATTGGAAATCCGCTAGAGGATGAAAAACGAGGCGGGCATATTTATTTAGAACATGCTGAGGCGGCACGTATATGTAAAGCGTTAAAAGCAAATGGAGTGATTCCTGATTTTAGAGCTCCGAATGGAGTTAGACTTGCACCGGTTGCTTTATACAATACGTATGAGGAAGTATGGAACTCTGTACAAATTTTAAAGAAAATTATGAAAGAAGAAGAATATAAAAAGTTTGAAAATAAGCGAGAGGTTGTGGCATAAGCATGAAAACATCGCAGTGGATTGATATTTCGCAACCACTAAATAATGATATCGCAACGTGGCCAGGGGATACACCGTTCTCGTATGAAGTTTCATGGTCAAAAAAAGACAGTGGTTCAGTCAATGTCGGAAAGTTAACGATGAGTATTCATACTGGTACTCATATTGATGCACCTTTTCATTTCGATAATGACGGTAAGAAGGTGTTAGATCTAGATATAGACGTATATGTAGGTGCAGTACGAATTATCGATGTTTCAGGGTTGGAGAGTATCGGCAAAAAGGAATTAGAAACTATTAATTTAGAAGGTGTAGAACGATTATTATTACGTACATCCTCACACGGTAAAGCGCAAGAGTTTCCAGAAGTAATCCCGTATTTACGTGCCGATATTGCCCCTTTTCTTTCAAGTAAAGGTATTCGTTTAATTGGGGTAGATGTGCCTTCTGTTGATCCTTTAGATGATAAAGAACTAGCAGCGCATCATCAATTATTTAAACACGGAATTCATATTTTAGAAAATGTCGTACTAGATGACGTAGTAGATGGCGATTACGAACTTATTGCATTACCACTTGCATTAACAGATGCAGATGGAAGTCCAGTTCGCGCTGTTATTAGACCAATATAAATAGAAATGTTAAAAGGGGCGTTTGACTAATATGAAAGAAAACGAAAAAGTAATTATGGAAAAAGGGATTCACACGGACTTTAAGGAAAATATGACGTATGGAGAGTATTTACAATTAGATAGTTTACTATCTTCTCAAAAGAGATTGTCCGATCATCATGATGAAATGTTATTTATCGTCATTCACCAAGCGAGTGAACTTTGGATGAAGCTTATTTTACACGAATTGAACGCAGCAATTGAATCTATTAAAAATGATAAATTGGCACCAGCATTTAAAATGTTAGCACGTGTATCAAAAATTCAGTCACAAATTATTCAATCTTGGGATATTCTTGCGACATTAACACCATCAGAATATATTGAGTTTCGCGATTCACTTGGTCAGGCCTCAGGTTTTCAATCGTATCAATATCGAATGATTGAGTATGCACTTGGTTATAAAACACCACATGCATTAAAAATTTATGAAAAAGATCCAGAATTACATGCTCGTCTTCATAAAGCGCTTCATGCGCCAAGTTTGTATGACGTTGCGATACAAGCGCTTGTTAAAGAAGGTTTCCCAATTCATAAAGATGTGTTAAATCGTGATATTACACAGCCTTACGAAGAGGATGCAACTGTAGAAGCTGCTTGGATAGAAGTATATGCGGACGTTAAGAAATATTGGGATTTATATCAGCTTGCAGAGAAATTAATTGATATTGAAGACTGGCTACAACAATGGCGCTTCCGTCATATGAAAACGGTAGAACGCATTATCGGTCATAAAATGGGAACAGGTGGATCTTCTGGCGTATCTTATTTAAAGCGAGTGCTTGATCAACGTTTCTTCCCAGAGCTTTGGAGCGTTCGAACTAAGTTATAAAAAATAAAACCTGATAGCTACTAAAGCTGTCAGGTTTTATTTTTTAGAGTTAATTTCGTGTATTAGACATTTTTGAAATTGTTGATAAGACTGGTTTTCAATTCGGCTTAAATGGCGGTAAGGAATGATTGTACAAGTTTTATTTGAATTAGGATATAAGAATTCAAATGTATGTTGCTTCTGAAAAATGAAATCATTTGAGAGGAAATTTAAGTTTTGTAATATTGAAATTAGGTTTATAAATGCTCTTTTTCCGTGTACTACGATTATAGAGGGTTGTATTGTATGTAACATCTCAATAAATGGTTGTTTCACTTCTTCTATGACGTCTTTAGGTAATGCTCGCAATTCTTTTTCTTTTGATGTTGGATAAGAGAAAATATTAGTTTCGAATATTACTTCATTTGTTTCTGTAAAAACTTTTGTAACCAAATCATTAATTCTTTTCCGAGTTGGAGATTGTTTTCTTTTACCTTTCTTTACTCGCAGTGCTTCATAATAAGAAATAAAGTTTTTATGGGATAAAATTAAGTTTTGATATGCACTTTGCTTCAAATCGTCTATATGAATTGGAGTAGCTGGATTATATCCGACAAGAAAAATGTTTGGATTTGTGTCATTGTTTGAATAGAGGCCAGGGCGTAAATACACGCCATTTATACTAGGATAACTATATTTTCTGATGATTTGGTTTAATTTATTCGTCATCATATAAAATCTCCTTTCTAAATTTAAACATACAATAAAAGCATGTGTTTTAATAGAGAAAGAAATATAAAATTGTATAAACAACAAATACTAAATAATCAAATGATCATTAAGATGGAGGAAGATTCTTTGAATTTCGAACAACTAGAAAATAAATTTAAAAAGAAAAAAGTTAATACATTCCTTGTTTATCAAAAGGGGGAATTAACGACTGAATACTATAAAACGATAGACTGTGCACATGACTTATATAAAATTAATTCAATTACAAAAAGCATCGTATCTATATTAATTGGTATCACAATTGATAAAGGGTTAATAAACGATATACATACACCAATTACAACATGGATTCCAAATGTGCCAGAGGAAAAGAGAGAATTAACGCTTTATCATTTATTAACGATGACAACGGGAGAAGAGTGGAAAGAGTTTGGGAATGGGGTCGTTTTTCCAAATGACTTTGTGGATTCAGAAGACTGGATACAATTCATTATAGAAAAGCCGCTCATTGAAGAAATGGGTACAAAAATGAATTATAATTCAGGTTCTTCACATTTACTTAGTTATATTATCCAAGAAGAAACTGGTATGTCGACAGAGCAGTTTGCCAAAAAATATTTATTTGGGCCGCTAGACATTAAGGAATACGAGTGGCAACAAGACCCGCAAGGTGTATATGTCGGCGGATTCGGCATGAAAATGAAATCTATAGATTTATTAAAGGTCGGAAAATTATGTTTGCAGAATGGATATTGGCAGGGGAATGAAATTGTATCATCGAAATGGTTAGAAGATTCAAGGGAGGCACTATTTGAAACGTATGAACACGTCGGAGCATATGGATATCACTGGTGGGTATTAAATAACGAAAGATTTCACATACCGTATTGTATATATTTTGCTATGGGGTACGGAGGGCAATACATTATTATCATTCCGCAGTTAGAGCTCGTAGCTGTTATTAGTAGTCACATGCCCAAACGTGGACTCGTACCATTAAAGTTATTTATTGAGCATATAAAAGAGAATTCCAATCATAAATAAGAAGAGGAGGGATATGCGTTATGAAAAGTGCGAAAACGATAGCGATTTATAGGCTGTTTTTAAGTCTTCTAGCGTTTAGTGCACTTATTACTCAATTTGTTACAAGGGCACAAGTGAAACCGTTCAATCCAGTTAACTTTTTTAGTTTCTTCACAATTGAAAGTAATATTTTAGTGGCGATAATTCTACTTTTAAGCAGTTTTGGAACAGCCACATTCGGACGTTCGGAGCAGTTTGGAGTTCTTCGCGGTGCGGCAACAGTATACATACTAACAACAGGACTCATTTATTTTCTGTTATTAAGAGGATTAGAAGAGTCACTTCAAACACCGATACCGTGGGTAAATACCGTGCTTCATTACATCATGCCGATTGCAATGATATTAGATTGGGTTATCAATCCACCTACGAAGACCATTACATGGAAACAGGCTGCGAGTTGGCTTGTTTTCCCGCTTTTATATGTTGTATATAGCTTAATACGTGGTCCATTCGTGAATTGGTACCCATATCCGTTTTTAGATCCGAGAATAGGTGGCTATGGTAGAGTGCTTTTATATAGTATCGGAATAGCTGTTGTCATTGGGGCTATATGTGGGTTGGTAAAAATGTTAGGAAATCGGTCGTTGAAGATAAAAAACAATCCTCCTTATTAAAGATTTTGTATATAAAGAAACCTCTGTCTGTATTAAAGATAGAGGTTTCTTTGTTTTACCGACTTGTTTTATGAAAGGACATCTTTAGAAACTTCTCTGTTTTCGTATCAAACTCTACATCAACAAAAACACCATATTCTTTTCCATCCTCACGTAGCCACAATTTAAACTTTTCCACTGTTATTTGTACAGTTTTTGGTTTTCTACCTATATGAAGGTAATCAATAATCTCTGCTTTTGGATATTGTTCTTTCGTTTTTTCAACGGCCAGTTTCCCCCATTTTGCATATGGTGGTTGTGCGTGAACAATAGATGGACCAGTATATATATTTGCACAAGTTGTGATTAAAAAAATTATAAATGCTGTACGTGTAATGAATTGCTTCATAATAATCTCCTTTATCCTTTTTGTATATTGTTTACATATTTCTTTAAGCATATAAGTTTGGCTTTTTTTGTCTTCTTTACATAAAAGCGAGTGTTTTACAAAACATAACCATGAAATCATTTCCGTAATTAAGGAGGGAAATACATGCGTCAAAAAACTGTTTTTAAGATAGCGATTTTACTCGTCTTTATCGGGCTATCTGTAATGGTAAGTAGTATACAAATGAAAAATGTAGAAGCCTTTTCTAATCAAGTGATTCAAAGGGGAGCATCTGGAGAAGATGTCATTGAATTGCAATCTCGTTTGAAATATAACGGATTTTATACAGGGAAAGTAGATGGTGTTTTCGGATGGGGTACATATTGGGCACTTCGGAATTTTCAAGAAAAATTCGGGTTGCCAGTTGATGGTTTAGCGGGTGCTAAAACGAAGCAAATGCTTGTAAAGGCAACGAAGTATGAAAAATCGACTGCTAATAAAGGTACTACAACTAATAAAGGGAATAGCGGTGGAGGTACACAAGAAAATAAGCCACCAAAAAGTACAGGGACAAATGTTCCAAACGGTTATTCTCAAAATGATATACAGCTAATGGCAAACGCTGTATACGGAGAATCACGTGGAGAGCCGTATTTAGGACAAGTAGCAGTAGCTGCGGTTATTTTAAACCGCGTCACAAGCGCATCATTCCCAAATACTGTTTCAGGAGTAATCTTTGAACCGAGAGCCTTTACAGCAGTAGCAGATGGACAAATATATTTAACACCAAATGAAACAGCGAAAAAAGCTGTACTAGATGCGATCAATGGCTGGGATCCTACAGGAAATGCATTATATTATTTCAACCCAGATACTGCGACAAGTAAATGGATTTGGTCTCGCCCACAAATTAAAAAAATCGGTAAACATATTTTCTGTAAATAGAGCGGAGGTGGAAACATGTTACGAGGTATTATTATTGTATTGTTAACAGTAGGGGTAGTTGGAACGGGATATTGGGGCTATAAAGAGCATCAAGAGAAAAATGCAGTATTAATTAGAGCTGAAAACAGTTATCAGCGTGCGTTTCATGATTTAGCGTATGAGGTTGACTTATTACACGATAAAATTGGGACAACACTTGCGATGAATTCACGTTCATCTTTATCACCAGCTTTAGCAGATGTATGGCGCTTAACATCTGAAGCTCGTTCTGATGTAGGGCAACTACCATTAACATTAATGCCATTTAATAAAACGGAAGAATTTTTAGCGAATATCGGTGATTTCAGCTATCGTGCAGCGATTCGTGATTTAGAGAAAGAACCGTTAAATGATCAAGAGTATAAAACATTGCAAACCTTATATTCAAATGCAGGCAATATACAAGATGAACTAAGAAAAGTGCAACATCTTGTTTTGAAAAACAATCTGCGCTGGATGGATGTAGAAATGGCTCTTGCGTCAAATCGAGATCCAGCAGATAACACAATTATCGATGGATTAAATACCGTAGAAAAGAATGTAACATCATATTCGTCTACTAATTTCGGACCGACTTTTACAAGTGCACAAAAGAAGAAAAAGGGCGGATTTGAAGCAGAAGGGAAAGCAATTTCGAAAGAAGAAGCTGAAAAAATTGCTAGATCATTTTTAAATTTAAAAGGTAATGAAAAAGTAGAAGTTGAGAAAAGCGGAAAAGGTGCAAAAGAATCATTTTATAGTGTAAAGATTCAAGACCCAGCGACAAATAATGAGTTTTATATGGATATTACCGAGAAAGGTGGATATCCAATTTGGGTAATGAATAACCGAGAAATTAAAGAACAAAAAATTAGTTTAAATGATGCTGGAAGTAAAGGGTTAACATTTTTAAAGGATCACAAATTTACAAATATGGAGCTATTTGATAGTTCTCAATATGATAATATTGGTGTGTTTACGTACGTTGTAAATGAAAACGGAGTGCGTATGTATCCAGAAGCAATTCAAATGAAAATTGCTTTAGATGATGGATCGATTGTTGGGTTTTCAGCGAAGGAATATTTAGCATCACATCAAAAACGAACAATACCAAGTGCGAAGCTAACTGCTGCTGAGGCAAGGAAGAAAATTAATCCAGATGTAAAAGTAATGGAAGAGCGAAAAGCTTTAGTAGTAAATGACTTGCATAATGAAGTACTTTGCTATGAGTTTGTTGGTACTTTAGGGAAAGATACGTACCAAATTTTCATTAACGCAAATAGCGGTGCAGAAGAAAAAGTGAAGAAGATGCAAGCTGTTGAAAAAATTTATGATTAAACATTTATGATAAAGTGGTGAAAATAATGAAAATCCTTATATATATGTTAATGCTTTGCTTCGTTATTACTGGCTGTAGCATTGGAAAAAAAGATAACCCTAATGAAAAGCCAGAACAAAAAAATGTCTCAATGAAAAATGTTAATTATACAAACAAATCAAATAAGCCGAATGAAAAAGCAGCTGATCATTTAGCATCATTAGCTGCAAGTATACCTGGTGTAAACGATGCGACAGCGGTAGTAGTTGGTAAGTATGCAGTTGTAGGTATTGATGTGAAGGCGAAACTTGATCGAACTCGTGTTGAGTCAATTAAGTATTCTGTTGCAGAAAGTTTGAAGAATGACCCAAATGGTGCTAATGCCGTTGTTGTAGCAGATGTTGATACGTATGAACGATTAAAACAAATAGGTAAGCAAATTAAAAAAGGTAAAACTGGTCAAGGTATACTTGATGAATTAGCAGCAATTGTTGGCCGAGTAATGCCACAAGTTCCAAACGACCTAATTGAAAATAGAGAAACGAATCCGATTAAAGATAACAATAAACAATTACCAAAAAATGAAGAACAAGAACTAAAAAAAGAACAAGAAGATCAATCAAATAATCATTTGAAAAAATAGTGAAAATCCCGTACTAAATTGTACGGGATTTTCTTTATAAAATTAAATATTCAGTTTATTTTCCAGGGAAAATATGGTTTAATAATGAGGGGAGGGACAACCGTTATGATGAAAAAAAGCACACTCATATTTTGTAGTTTATGCATAGGTTTTAGTATGACAGCGTGTGAACAGAAGAAAGAAGTGAAGAAGAAAACTGCTACTTCTTCTACTATAACGGAAAATATAAAGAAAGAGCCCATTAATATAAATCATTTTTCAAATATTAATGAAGGAATGACTTATTTAGAAGTGAAAGATTTAATCGGTTTTGAAGGGGAGTTACTCATAGAAGAAGGGGAAGAAGATTCTACACAAATTAAACAAATTTTTGCTTGGAAAGGTAGCGATCCAAAATCATTTGTTGAGATTACATTTTTGGATGGAAAGGTTCATTCCAAAACACAGCAAGGATTAAGTTAATAACTTGAAGGAATGGGAGAGTTAAGCATGAACATACAAGCATTTACTTTACCAAGTGAACAAGTTCAATTCACATCGAATCCAGGAGAATTACTGGAGAAAGCAAAAAAATGATCGTACTAAAAATGTAGTTGTTATTTTAGACTATAACGGAGTACCTGTCGGTGTATTCGTATTACAAACAGGTGGTATAGTACAGGAGTTCACAGATAATAATGATTCCATACTTTTAACTTATTTTTCCGTTAATCACAATAAACAAATAAAAGGATGTGATAAAAATCATTGGCTTTATTATAAGACTTTGTAAAATATTATTATCCAATTAAAAATGAAGTTATACTTGCTGTAAATGAAAAAAATATTCCAGCGCAAAAGTTATATGAAACAGTTGGGTTTCAAGATAAAGGGTATAGAAGAATGGGACCGATTGGACAACAATTAATATTACATTTACCGATAACCAAATAATTTAAAAAGCTTACTCTTGAAAAATCATGCAGTAAGCTTTTTTGTTTGAGATATTGTCCATGCATGATATGTTAGAAGAATTAAAGCTAGTAGCCGAGAAATATGAATGTGCAAAACAAATCGATTGTTATGCACTTAAATACGTGAGGGGTAATCATATGACAATTTATATTGCACTACTACGGGGAATTAATGTAGGTGGACATAAAGTAATTAAAATGGCAGATTTGAAAAAAATGTTTGAATCAATAGGGTTAAAACAAGTGAAAACATATATTCAAAGTGGGAATGTAGTGTTTGAATCAGTGGAAGATATAAGTTTTGTAAACGAACGAATTGAAAGTGAAATGAAGAATGTTTTTGATTTCGATGTTCCAGTCATGTTAAGAACAAATGATGAATTAATTAATATTATTAAAAAGTGTCCTTACGAGACCAATTCACTGTTAGAAGGTGAAAGTGTACATGTGGCCTTTTTAGCTAATCCACTTTCTGAAGAAGATAGTAAGCAGTTACTTATGTATAAAAGTGAAATAGAAGAATTCCAAATCGAAGGAAGAGTGGTGTATTTATTATTTAAGAAAAGCATACGGAATCCTAAATTAATGAATCAATTTCAAAGATTACATACGCCAGCTACAGTAAGGAACTGGCGTACTGTGAATAAGTTAAAAGCAATTGCTGAGGAGATGTAAATATAAAAAGATGAGGTTTTCTTTATTTAGAAAACCTCATCTTTTTATTTATATTGTTTTGCGATAATGAGTTCAACGATAGGATAAATAAAGAATGAAGAGCAAAGTGCGATAAAAAGAGGAAGGTTTTTAACTCCATCTAAATTGGAACCCATAGAAAACCCTTCCGAGAAGAGTAATATAAGGAACATTACAACTACAAGCACAAAATACGCGATTTTAAAGCTTTTATATGTAATTTGTTGGCCCATCTCATCTTGACTTTCTTCTGATACTCCGTTTGGATCTCCCCATGTAATATGATTAATTAAATTACTAAGTATTAAAGAAGCAGCGAAAATCGTCCCGCCTAAAATTGAACCTTCAGTTATGTATTTGTATGTGCCATGTACAAGTATTGCAATTAACGCTAAAACAATGATTATAAAAATAGTTTTTTTAGTATTCAATAAATGATTGCACCTCCACGATTGTAAAAAACTCTTTACAACTATAGTATAAAATTGGGAAACTTTCATGTCAAACACTTTTTACATAAGATATATAAGCATATAATATTTTGTTTTTATGATAAATAAAAAATTACATTACATTTGAATGTAAAAGAATAGGCTCGCATATATTTGGAAGGGATGTCAGATTAAATTAGGGGGTAGTTATGTCTATTCTTTTGAAAGCTGGTGCAGATGCAGGAAATAACGGTTTGAAGTTAATGGTGAAAGGGCAGGACCCTATTTTTATTCCGAGTATTTATTCTTTATATATAGGTGAGCCTACAGGATTGTTGGATGAGGAAGATGTTTCATTAACCGAATTAGAGAATCATATTGATGTGACCATTAGTTCTCCATCGCTAATGCTAAATAACGTACGGTACATCGTTGGAGAAAAAGTGATTGAAGATCAATTAAAAGGTACTGAAGTGGAGAAAAAATCAAATAAATCGACTGATGAATTAATGGTTATTACAATCCTTTCGGGTTTAGCTATAAGCGCTATGCGTCAAAGTCCAACTTCAAGTCATATTAATATTCGTTATGATTTATCTGTTGCTCTTCCTATGCAACTAATTACACAAGAAATTGCTGCTGAAAATGCGAAACGTTATATGGGTAATCACAAAGTCATTTTCCATTATCCAAATGGGCGCGAAGTTACTATTAATGTTGCTATCGAATTTTGTAAGTGCCTACCTGAAGGCGCGTCTGGAACGTGGGGCATTGTATACGATGAAGAAGGAAATGTAGTGAAACATAAAATCGAATGTGAACAAAATAAAGTGTCTGAAATTGATTTTGTAGATAAAACATTATTATCATTTGATATTGGCGCGGGGACGACAGAAGAGGTTGTTTCGTTAGGTGTAAACTTTAGACCGCAATTAAGTAAGGGATTATCATACGGCGTAAAAGAAACCTTACTACAAATCATTACGAGATGGAATAGGAAGTACCCTACAAAAACGATAGATAGTATTACAGAATTTAATCAAATTTATTTAAATGAAAAGCATCCAAGAAATGCTTTATTAGTGGAAGAATCGCAACCAGCACTATTAGGTTTAGCAGCACGTGTCGCAACAGATATTATAAACAAAATCGATGATATGAAAGACGATCCATATGTATTTATTTATGGTGGGGGTGCTGTCATAATTAAAAATAGTTTAAAACTTATATTAAAACAAAAAGGGCGTTTAAAAAATGTAATCTTTGTAGATAACCCATTATTTACAAATGCACGTGGTTTATTAGTATATACATGCTCGCCAAAGTATAGAGAGCATAAGCAAAAAGAATTAGGATTTACAAACTTAACGATAAGTTAGTTGGTGGCAGTATGCGATCTAGGCGATATAAGCGTGGTGATCGAGTAAAACTTAATATTAACAGATCGGTATCACCCGAAATGATTGCTTGGCTGAATAAACAATCTAATCCAACTAATTTCTTTTTCTTTGCAGCCCAGCAATTATTTAAGCAGGTAGGAGATATTGATGTGTCAAAAACTTTGACTAACAGCTATGTTTTTTCTTTGTATGCTGATCCTTCGCCGCTATTAAAAGTTGAAGTGAATCCTTTTAAAAATATACCAGTTGATAACAATAAATCTACTGAAAGTATAAAAAAAAAATCGTGGGAATCTGTTGATCAATTAGATTGCCCATTCTTTTAAACATAGAAAATCATAGGTAGAGCCCGTCACTATACATACGGATGCAGTGATGGGTTTTTGTTTTTATTGCATAAAAAAAGTGACGCAATGTAATTTGCGTCACTTTTAATAGGTGTTTTTATTCTATAGTTTTGAATGTGCTTTAATAATTTCATCCCAGTCATCAGAATGAATCTCATGTCCTGCACCTTCAAGGGTTAATAGTTTTGAATTCGGAATTTCATTAATAAGTGCGAGACCATGTTCAAATGGAAGTGCGGTATCGTCTGTACCGTGAATTACTAATGTAGGTACTTGTATCAATTGAAGTACACCTTCATACGAATCATCACCTTTAAGAAGAGCATGATTAAACATACTTAATAAATTATTAGCTCGCTCTATTTCATGTTTTACTTGTTTATAAACCCTTTGTTTATCAAATAGACGTTTTGATCCGCAGAGTAGACGAGAGCCTGAAACTAAGTATTCTGCGACATCATTTTGATTTGTCCAGTCTATATTTACGCTATTAGCATGATGTGTTAAAATTCTTTCGTCCATTGGAGGTAAATCGCGAGTGTTATTATCAGATCCAATAACACTCGTCGCTAATAGGGTTAATGTTAAAATTCTGTCAGGATGTTTTACTACAGCGAATTGAGCAATCATACCTCCTAATGACATGCCCAAAAGGTGTGCCTTGTCAATATGATACGCATCGAGTACCCCAATGGCATCTTCAGCCATGTCTGCTACAGTGTAATTGGAAGTCCCAGGCTCATATGTAACAGAGCGCCCAACATCACGGTTATCATAACGAATGACAAATCTTCCTGTACTAGCCAACCGTTTACAAAATTCTTCATCCCAATAAACCATTGAGCATGTAGCCCCCATAATTAATAAAATTGCTGGGTCATTAGGGTTACCAAAGCTTTCTGTACATATATCAATACCATTTATTTTAAAAATTTTCTCGCTCATAGTTTTCTCTCCATTTCATTTAAAGGTAATTAACATATAAAGAATAACTCTGTGTGTATATTAAACATAAGGTTGCATGGATGCTATTTATATTAGAAGAAGATTCTCTTATCTAAAAGATAAAAATTTTTGTGCAAAATTACATAAACAGCCCCTAAAGATATACTTATTGTCATTCCAAATAAAAAGTATTGATAAATAAATTTTGTTTCATCCGCTACAATTTGAAATTAATATAGGGGAAGTGTAGGACGATGAAAAATAAATTTAAAAGATTAATTTATTTTGAAGAGTATGTACCTATTAACGATGCTAATCAATATTTATTTCATTCAGGTAAAAAGTATGATAACCCAGTTTTATTATATTTACATGGTGGACCTGGCAGCGTTGAATCTCTTTTTGCACATGCTTTTCAAGATAGATTAGAAGAGATCTTTACAATTGTACATTGGGATCAACGTGGCGCGGGAAAGACCTTTATAAAAAATCGTGATAAATATCCTACAATCGATTCCATGGTAAAGGATTTATATGAAATTATTCAATACTTAAAGAGGAAATATAATAAAGAAAAGATAGTTTTACTGGGACGGTCATTGGGTACTGTATTAGGAAGTGTGTTTGTAAAACAGTATCCTGAAGAAATTACTTATTTTATTAATGTTGCACCAGTTATTTCAATGTTTGAAAATGAGCGTGTTGCCTATAAGAAAATGAAAGGATTAATTAAAAAGGCGAATGATAAAAAGTCTTTAAAAAAACTTGAAGTTATTGGAGATTATCCGGGTGAAAAGATAACATTTGATAATGAGTTTTTAAAGAAATGTATGAAAATACGAAAACTTCAAGGGAAATACGGATTAGCAGGTAAAAGTGATTTCCCTGTATTTATAACTGCATTTAAAAGTCCTATCTTTAAGTTATCAGATCTTTTGGCACTTTCTAAAATTCTAAAAGTGAATAGAAAAATTCTTGAATATTTACAAGACTTTAATTTAATGACTGAATTAGCAGACTATGAAGTGCCAATTTATTATATTTTAGGTGAAGATGACTGACAAGCACCATATGTTATTGCTCAAGAATACTTTCCAAAAATAAAAGCTCCATATAAACAATTATTTTTAATACCTAATGCTGGGCATAGAATTATGTTAGATCAACCAGGCTTGTTTTTTGAGGTATTATCACTGATAAATATAATAGAACAAAACAGAGATAATTAGTAGCTTAGTTCAATAAATATGGAGTTAGTGAGACAAATACAAAAGAACTAGTAATGATTATTTATCATTATTAGTTCTTTTATATATATCATTTACGGACGACAAAAGTAATCGCATTTGTTTTAAGTTGAATGTGCTCTTCATTACGAACTATATTATATGCTAAGGTTTTTATTTCAACCTTTATTTCTTCCCAATCTCTATATATCTTTTTTAGTACATGCAACATTTCTTCAGTCGTTAGGTTAATTTCAATTAACGCATCTAGTTCTTCTCCTGTTTCTAAGTCTACTTCCCGAATGTTAGAGTTGACAATTAAACAAATAATACCGCCACTCTTTGTTCCGTTTTTTATAGCATGAAGTACTTTTTTAAAATCTTCTTCAGATTTGACATGCTCTAAACTTGATACTGCAACGATGTAGTCATAACTATTAGGAGGAATATAGTAATTTTCGATTGCTGATTGCTCCGCTTTTATTACTTCAAATACACCATATTCTTTACTATAAACTTGTAACTTCGTTAAAGCCGAATCGAGTAGATCAACACAAGTAACTGTACCGCCAGCATTCATGATTTTTTGTGCAATCGGAATACTGTTTCTACCAACACCAGAGCCAAGGTCAAGTACTTGCAGGGGGTTCTGTCCTTCAAAATAACCCATCAAGTCCATAACTGTTTTAACAGGTTTATAAAGCCATGATCCTGCTTCGAATAATTTGTATTGTTCATAGCATAAATCATGATATTTTTTCTCTTCTTGTCTTATGTAATCGATTCTGGTCATAGTGTTTCAGCTCCAATGTTTTCACAGCGAAATGAATATGTTGGACAACCTTTAACGTTCGTTTGAATTCGAAATATACCACCAGCATGTGGGTACTGTTTTAATTCCTCATCCGTCATTCTTGTTCTGGCTGTTGTGATATATAAATCGGTTAAATTAGATCCTCCAAATGTACAAGATGTTACATATAACGCAGGGATCGGAATGCTTAATATTTGTTCTCCAGTCAAGGGATTCCATCTAGTAATTTTCGAACCTTCCCAATGCGCAATCCATAAACAACCTTCTTCATCAATTGTCATACCATCGGGTAGACCGTCATTTTCAGGGAAGGTGATAACATCTGTTGGATTGCTAATTACACCAGTGTGTATGTCATAATGATAACGAACTACTTTTTTAGTAGGTGTATCAATAAAATAAAGGTATGTATAGTCAGGGGACCATGCTAGTCCGTTTGAAGTATTTACATGCGAAACTTTTTTCTCTACGCTGTAATTATTATTCAAACAATACAAGGAACCGGCCCCACTTATACCATATAAGTCAGTAGTACCTGCCCAAAAACGACCAGCTGGGTCGCATTTCCCGTCATTAAAACGATTTTTTAATAAATTTGGTTCGGGGTCATAAATATGTGTAAGCTTTTCTGTATTTAGATTAAGAGAATAAAAGCCTCTTTCCATAGCTAAAAGTACTACATTATCTAAATATGGAACAACACAACCAATTTGCTGGTCGAGGGTTATCATTCTGTTCGTATTATTAGCAGGATTATAAAGGTATAACTTCTTCTCGATAATATCAACCCAATATAATATTTGTTTCTTCTCATTCCAGCAAGGCCCTTCACCTAAACAAGCCTTAGCATCTACGACCAATTCAATACTTCTGTACACTATGTTTCACCTCGATTTATTAAAAGATACATATAAAGTTCGATGAAAATGGAGGTAAACCTTTTGTTAGATTGGAATAAAGATGTACTATGAAAAAAGAAGACCTTCTCAAGTAACTTGAAAATAGCATATAACTGTGGGGAGAAATAGACATATGATGTTTTATGAGATCTGTTGTTTTTCTTGTAAAAATGTATTTCGAGTATATGAAGGAAGTGAAAAGTATAAGCGATTTAAAGAGAAACCGAAAGGGGCATATTGTTGTGATGAGTGTAGCCACAAAATTCAATTAGACGCAATAAAACATTTTTTTAGATAAGGGAAAATATGTGTTATCAATTTTTGTTCAGAAAAATTTGACAAAACATATGTTATAAATTATCATATGAAAAAAACTTATATATAAATTGGCGTTGAAGAGGAGAGTAGTTAAGAAAGAATACATACAGAGAGCTTCGGTAGCTGAGAAGGAGCGGTAAACATCTTAATGAAAAAAAGACTTGGAGCTGCGCAAGGAACTAATTTATTTAGGGATGGTGCGACGGGTTCTCCCGTTATAGAGATAGGGTATAAGCATATTTTGTCGTACCTGAAGAGGTTAATATGGTGACGTATTAACAAACTGAGGTGGTATCGCGAAGCTAATAACTCTCGTCCTCAAGATGAATAATCTTGGGGGTGGGAGTTTTTTTATTGCATAAAAATGAAAATGTGAAAACAAAAATACAATTGAGGTGAGTAACATATGCATTGGGCGTATGAAGTAGCACATGAATTAATTAGAAAACATCCAAACAAAGAAACTTTTGTTTGTGCATCTGGAATTAGTCCATCTGGTTCGGTTCATATTGGGAACTTTCGTGAAATAGTAACGACTTATTTCGTTGTTAGGGCGCTTCAAGATTTAGGGAAAAAGACTCGTTTTATATTTTCATGGGATGATTACGACAGGTTCAGAAAAGTCCCAGAAAATATTGATCCATCTTTTGCAAGGTATATTGGTTTGCCATACTGTGATATTCCAGATCCGTATGGGGGTCATAACTCATATGCAGAGCATTTTGAAAAAGAATTTGAGAAATCGCTCCAAGCATTTGGGATTGAAGTGGAATTCATTTATCAACACGCTGAGTATAGAAGGGGAAGGTATAACGGAAACATATTAGAGTCTCTGTATAAAAGAAAAGAAATATATGATATTTTAATGGATTTTAAAACAGGCGTACACCGCGAGGAAGATAGAGAAAACTTTTATCCAGTTACGTTATATTGCGAGAGATGCGGGAAAGATGCAACAACTATTATACATTTTGATGAAGTATTAAAAACAGTTAGGTATAAATGTGAATGTGGAAATCAAAATGAATTATCAGTATTAAATACAAATAAAATGAAACTGAATTGGAAAATCGATTGGCCAATGAGATGGATGATAGAGGATGTTATTTTCGAACCGGGTGGAAGAGACCATTCATCGGAAACGGGTAGTTATAATGTATCTAAAGAAATTGCAAGGAAAGTATTCAATCGTGAGGCTCCTCATTACGTTGCTTATGATTTCATTGGAATTAAAGGTAATCATGAAAAAATGTCCAGTTCTTCAGGGAATAGTATTACACCTAACGACTTATTAAAAGTGTATTTACCAGAAGTGATTCTTTTTATGTTTGCAAAATATAAGCCAGGCGCAGCTTTTCATATCGGACTGGATGAAGATGTGATTCGAAATTATACAGAGTATGAACGATTGAAGGACAGTTATGAAAATAAAACGCTCAAAAATGAAGATTTATTTGATGCAATTAAACTTTCTAGAGTAGATAGTCGATTTAAAGAATATCCAAAGTTTAATCAAGTAGCAGGAACTTTACCGTTATTAAATTTTGATTCAACTATTTTACAAGGTATATTAGAAAAGATAGATAGGAGTTATGCATTACCTGAAATGATTGCGATATGTAATCGTGCAGAGTATTGGATAAGAAACTTTCAATCTGAAAAATTGATTACGGTAAATCAAGAGAAAAATACAGAGTTTTATAATACATTAGAAGATAGGCAGAAAAAATGGGTAGTAGAAGTTTGTGAAGTACTTAGTTCTAATAACGATCATTCTAACCTAATGGAACAATTGTATCCAATTTGTCATCATGAAAATAAAAAAATAATGAAAGAAAATCAAAAACAATTGTTTATTATTATATATAGGCTCATTATGAATCAATCAAGTGGCCCGCGTATACCACTACTTATACATGTTGTCGGAGTTGAAAAATTTGTCTCATTATTAGATTTCTAGAGTCAGATACAAAAACAACGCAAGTACTTATAAAGATAAGTACTTGCGTTGCTAAATATATCTCTACCTTGAATACATTTTTGGACATTCATCCCCATTCGGTTCATAAAAACAATGGCTTTTAAATTGCCCAGCAAACGGCTGATTATACCACTCGGGCGGGCAAGCTCCGACTGGACGAAAATACCAAAGAGCCCATCTTGCTGGCCAGCGCCATTCACCTTGTAAAACTCGTCTTGCGATTTCTTTTTCTGAGTCACGAGCACGTTGATAAAAGTATCCGTATTGAACCGCTTCAAATCCGCCAGGGCTTTGATACACAGCATCGCGTACTGTACGGATCTGTTTAAAATCTAAGCAATCACAAAATACACGGTTTACTACAACACATCCAACAAGTTGTTCTCCTTGTCGACCTTCACCTTCAGCTTCAGCACGTATTAAACGTGCAAGTAATTCAACGTCACTTTCGTTGTATGGAATAAGGGGCATAGTGATACCACCTTTCTTTACCTGTTATAGTAAAGAGTGTATGTTTCAAAATGAGCTAAGTGCTTTTTTCTTTAAAATTACTACTAATTTTAAAAAGGAGCTTATACGGTTAAAAGCTAATTATTATATAGAAGATAAAAATGAAAAAGGAGAGGTACTATGCATCGTATTCATAAAGACCATATCATTTACGCAATGTCTCCACATAATGAGCCATGTATGGAAGTAGAACCTGGGAGCAGGATTATATTTGAAACGTACGACTGCTTTGAAAATCAAATTGATTCTGAAGATGTTGTGTTTCAAGAACTAGATTGGAATCGAATTAATCCAGCGACTGGACCTGTATATATTAAAGACGCAGAACCTGGTGATATATTAGTCGTAACGATTGAAAAGATTAAAATTGCAGAGCAGGGTGTTTTAACTACAGGTGTGAACCTTGGTGTAATGGGTGATGAGCTAAATGAAAATACTGTGAAAATTGTCCCAATACATAATGAACATGTTGTATTTTTAAATGAACTACAAATTCCAATTAATCCAATGATTGGTGTAATTGGTACCGCACCGAAAGAAGAGAGTATTTCATGTGGCACTCCACATGATCACGGCGGGAATATGGATTGTAAAGAGATAAAAGAAGGAACAACATTATTATTACCTGTAAATGTTCCAGGTGCTCTTTTAGCATTAGGTGATTTACACGCTGCAATGGGTGATGGTGAAATTGGTGTTAGTGGGGTGGAAGTTGCTGGAGAGGTAACTGTAACAGTTCAAACTATAAAAGGAAAGAAATGGCCACTACCAATGGCTATCCAAAAAGAAAAAATAATGACGATTGCTTCAGAGAAATTGTTAGATGATGCAGCTAGTCGCGCCGTACATAATATGGTAACATTTTTACATGAAGAATTAGAAATGCCTAAAGCTGATGCAACTCTTTTATTATCAGCAGCAGGTAATTTAAAAGTTTGCCAAGTTGTGGATCCGCTGAAAACGGCGCGGATGGAACTAGGGATGGATTATGTGGAGAAACTGGGATTTACTTTGATTGAATTTCATATTAAATAAGAAAAAATAGAAAAAGGATACTTTGGTATAAAAGCATCCTTTTTTAATTTACGGATTTAATGAAAAGAGATAGTATTTATTTTGTATAATTGTATATGAGATTGTGGATCGAAAAGGAGTTAAAAAATGGTTAAAATTATGATTGTAGAAGATGATATGAAAATTGCGGAGCTATTATCAACTTATGTTGCGAAATACGGTTACCAAGGAATTATTGTATCGGATTTTCAAAATGTGTTAGACATATTTTTAGAAGAACAACCAGAGTTAGTTTTATTAGATATTAATTTACCAAGTTTTGATGGATACTATTGGTGTCGTCAAATTCGTGCGGTTTCTACATGTCCGATTTTATTTATCTCGGCCCGTGAAGGTACTATGGATCAAGTTATGGCGTTAGAAAATGGTGGCGATGATTTTATTCCAAAGCCTTTCCATTATGAAGTTGTAATGGCGAAAATTCGCAGTCATTTAAGACGTGCTTATGGAGATTATGCACCCAAATTAGAAGAACGCATGGTTGAGCAACAAGGTCTTTGTTTATATCCCGAAAGACTTGTATTAAAACTTAGAAACCAAGAGATTGATATAACGAGAAACGAAGCCATTTTATTAGAAATGTTAATGAAAAATTATCCGCGCGTTGTGAGTAGAGAAGTGTTACTTAATAAATTATGGGATAGTGAATCCTATGTTGATGATAATACATTAAGTGTAAATACAACACGTGTACGTAAAAAGTTAAAAACGTTACATATTGAAGGAGCAATTGAAACGATTCGCAGTGTTGGATATAGACTGCATATTACTTGGGGAAATGGTATGGAAAAATGATAAGGCTATTTATACGTGATCATATACCACTTATATGTTTTACTGTTTTCCAACTCCTAGCCATATTCCTTGTATATTGGTTTGATGGGCATAATCATATTACAACGGCATTATATGCAATGTTCTTAGGTGCTTTTTTTATGGTAAGTTATATATTATTTCGTTATTTTACACATCGATCTTTTTATGAACGGTTAGCAAATCCGATGCAATCTTTGGATGATTCTGTTCAAAAATCTGATTTTGCAGTTTTATCTACCGCTCTCCAAGATCTGCTCGAGGTGCAATATCGCCATTATCAAAATCAGCTGCAATTACAAGAGAGAAAAAATAATGATCATTTAACCTTTATGAATCAGTGGATTCATCAAATGAAAACACCTTTATCTGTAATAGAATTAATTACACAGGATGAAGTGGATTCGCGTTTTGAAAGTATAAATGAGGAAACAGATAGATTGAAAAAGGGGTTAGAGATGGCTCTGTATGTCGCACGTTTAGAAGCATTTACACAAGATTTTTATGTTGAAAGAGTACAATTACATAAAATAGTGAATGATTCTGTACATGAACATAAACGCTTCTTTATCCGGAATTTTGTATATCCAGAGCTTGAAATTGATAAAGGTATTATTGTTGAAAGTGATGCGAAATGGTTACAATTTTTAATTGGACAAATTATATCGAATTCGATTAAATATTCATCAGGTAGTAGAGAAAAGATTAAAGTAAAAGCATGTAAGGAAGGTAATACAGTTGTACTTGAAATTATCGATAGTGGCGTAGGGATACCAAAGCAAGACTTACCAAGAGTATTTAAACCTTTCTTTACAGGAGAAAACGGTAGAGATTTTAAAGAATCAACTGGAATGGGACTATATCTTGTATATGAAATTACAAAACAATTAGGACATAGTGTAGAGATACATTCAAAAGTTGGTAAAGGTACCGTTGTACGAATTAAATTTTGTAATGTGTAAAAAGTGATTCAGGCTAAAGAACTTTTGAGATAAGTTTTTTAGCCTTGTTTTATACCGTTGATAAAATTCCGGAATGAAAGATTATTTACATAAGTGAAGCAAAACGATCTTGTTAAAAATAAAAGAAATACTAGATACATTAATGCTTTTTAGTATTAAAAGAGAATCCTTTTTTACTAGTTAATGAAAGAGGTGTATTGAAATGGATATTCGGAAAATGAGATATTTCATAACGCTGGCAGAAGAATTAAACTTTAGTCGTGCAGCAGAGCGGCTTAGGATGACTCAACCACCTTTAAGTCAAGAAATTCGTAAATTAGAAGAAGAATTAGGGGTTCAACTTTTTCATCGAACAAAAAGAATGGTTGAACTTACCAGCGCGGGGAAAATATTTTTAGAAGGTGCACGGCAAACGTTGCTTCAAGTAGATAGAATCATTAAAGAAACACAGCTTGCGGATGAAGGGAAGATAGGACATTTAATAATTGGTTTTGTCGATTCTACAGAAACTGTTATAAATATATTAAAAAAATTTCGAGAACGTTTTCCTAAAATACAGCTCATATTACGCGAGATGACAACAGACCAGCAAGTAAAAGCACTCTATGAAAAACAAATTCATATTGGATTTATTCGTTCCAAGCAGAACAATGAAATATTAGCTTCCGAAGTTTGTTCTGAGGAATGTTTAAAATTGGTTTTGCATCAAGATCACCCTTTGGTTTCGTTACCTAACATTTCAATCAAATCATTAGTTGATGAACCATTTATTTTATTTCCCCGTCATTTTGGTACAAACTTTTATGATTTAATTATTAGTTACTTTTGGGAACATGGAGTAAGTTTAAATATTGTTCAAGAAGCGATTCAAATGCAAACGATTGTGAATTTAGTTGCTGCAGGAATAGGGATTTCTGTCGTTCCATCATCGGTGGAAAGTTATAAAAAATCGGGAGTCATGTATAAAGAAATTCAAGAAAACACACCGAAAATAAATTTATATGCTGGATGGAGACAAGATGAAAAGTCTGTAGTGTTAGAGCACTTCTTAACAGTTGTTAGAGAGGTTTATACGACTTCATAATTTGAATTTAAAGAGAAAAAGCCCATCTTGATGGGCTGGGCAGTGGGAATTTTGAAAGGGAAACTTTTATATTAAATTAGGACGACAAAGTTATTTTTATGCTTTTCATTAAGTATATTACTGATGTTTCAGCCTGTTTTGCTTGGATCGTACTCAATGAAACCTTTTAGTACACTATCAATTTGATCCATAATTTCAGGTTGCAATTTAACACCAGCAGCTACTGCATTTTCTCTTATTTGCTCCGGATTTGAAGCGCCGATAATCGCGGAGGAAACAGCTGGATTTTGTAGTACCCATGCAACTGCGAGTTGAGGTAGGGTAAGATTATTTTCTTGCGCGATGGGATTGAGTTTCTGGATAGCAGTGAGTACATCATCACTCATCCAACGTTGCACGAGTTTGTGGAAAAATGGTTTACCAGCATCTGAATTAGCACGTGATTGAGTGGGGATTGGTTTACCAGGTTGATATTTTCCAGTGAGAATCCCTTGTGCGAGGGGAGACCATACAACTTGACCAAGTCCCTCAAGTTGACATGTTGGTATCACATCAGTTTCGATAACTCGCCACAATATCGAGTATTGAGGTTGGCTAGCAATGAGTGGAATTTTCAATTCTCGTGCAAGTGCTGAACCGCGGGTGATTTGTTCTGATGTCCATTCACTTACACCAATATAAAGAACTTTTCCTTGTCTTACAAGATCTGAGAAAGCTAACATCGTTTCTTCAAGAGGAGTTGTTGTATCAAATCTATGTGCATAATAGACATCGATGTAGTCTGTTTGTAATCGACGTAAAGATGCATTACAATTTTCTAAAATATGCTTTCGTGATAAGCCTCTATCATTTTTTCCAGCCCCAGTCGGATGGCACACTTTTGTACATAGTTCTATACTTTCTCGGCGTATACCTTGCAAAGATCGGCCAAGGACTTCCTCAGCTATAGTGTCCGAATAAACATCAGCAGTATCGAACGTTGTAATACCGACATCTAGTGCGGTTTTCACACAATCATTTGCAGTATCCTCATCTACTTTTCCACCATGGTTTATCCAATTCCCATATGCAATCTTGCTTACAGTTAATCCACTGTATCCTAGTTTACTAAATTCCATTGTAGAATCCCCCCTTAAAAATGATATCTTTATTATAAGAACTGAAATTTAATATGTATAATATATGATTAATGATAAATTTATATAAAAATTATATAAGAGGGAGTGCTTAGAAGTTTACTGGTAGGGAAATATAAAGCCAGTATTACAACAAATGTTGTTTGTGCTTAATCGATATGAAGTGTAGAAATGATAAATAGACCTAAAAAAAGTGATCTTTATAACAGCACATATAATTGCATTTACTCATACAGTACTATTATGGTACAATATGGTTACTAAAGACGGAAAGGAATGATGGGTGGACGATGATTAACTAATCTTATTTTTAAATGTTGAAATTCAATAAATTTCAATTTATAAAAAATAGGATTAGTCTGCCCAATTCCATATAATAGTATTGCTATTTATTTTGTGTAATAGCTTATTTGGGTATAAATAATGTAACGACTAATCCTGCCAAAATTACTTTGGGAGGATTTTTTTATTCTCCCTTAATGAAAGGGATCGGTAATATGAAAGAATTATTAAAATTAAATGATGTTTATGTTGAAATAATGGAAAATACTTTATTAGAAAAAATGAATGTTACAGTAAAACAAGGGGAAGTTATCGGATTAATTGGTAAAAATGGTGCTGGTAAATCAACGTTACTTCAATTAATAAATGGGAAGATTGAGCCATCAAAAGGCACTGTTGAATGGCAGCAAATGAATATGACAACAGCATATGTTGAACAAGAAAAAGAATCTTTTATTAGTAATGATATGATTGCAAAAGAAGCAGAACTTCTTGCAAAATGGGGCGTTCCAACGAACGATTTTATTACGTTAAGTGGTGGTGAAAAACTGAAAGTTCGACTAGCAAAAGGATTTGCTGAAAATCCTAATGTCTTAATATTAGACGAACCGACAAATCATTTAGATGAGACGAGTACGGAATTTCTTATTAAACAAATAAAAAATATGAGAGGTACAGTTATCGTTGTATCGCATGATCGATATTTTTTAGATGTTGTCGCAACAAAAATATGGTCAATTGAGGATAAGAAATTAATTGAACATAGCGGTAATTATACGAGTTATATGAAAGCGCGTGAGCAAAAACGAATGACGCAGCAGCGTGAATATGAAAAACAACAAAAAAAGATAGAACAAGTAGAAACTCATATAAAAGAATTAAGTTCATGGTCACAAAAGGCACATGCACAGTCTACAAAACAAGAAGGAGTTAAAGAATTTTATCGTGTGAAAGCGAAGCGAATGGATACACAAGTTAAGTCAAAACGAAAACGTCTCGAAAAAGAGCTTGAGAAAACGAAAATAGAACGTGTTAAAGAAGAGTATTCAGTTGAGTTCTCTATTCAAGCGAATAAAAAAGTAGGAAAACGCTTCTTAGAAGTGAAACAATTGCGGAAAAAATTTAATAGACGAACATTATTTGAAAACGTTAATTTTACAATCCAGCACGGTGAGAAGGTTGCGATTATTGGACCAAACGGCAGCGGGAAAACAACATTACTGAAGATGATTATGGGAACGGAAACTGCTCAAGGAGAAATATGGATTTCACCATCAGCAAACATCGGTTATTTAACACAAGAAGTATTTGATTTACCTCTTGACCGAACGCCTGAAGATTTATTTTATAGAGAGACTTTTGAAGAAAGAGGGAAAGTCCAAAATTTAATGAAACATTTAGGGTTCCAAGCTTCTCAATGGAAAGAGCCTATTCAGCATATGAGTATGGGTGAGCGAGTAAAATGTAAGCTAATGGCTTATATTTTAGATGAAAAAGATGTACTTATTTTGGATGAACCGACAAATCATCTAGACTTACCTTCAAGGGAACAGCTTGAAAATACATTGGCTGAGTATAATGGAACACTAGTTATCGTTTCTCACGATCGATATTTTCTGGAGAAAACAACTAACACGAAACTTGTGTTTTCAAACAATACGATACAAAAGCAGCTAGAAGAACCTACTAAAACAAGAGATGATATTGAAGAGCTACGTTTAACGTTAGAAACAGAGAGACAAGAAGTATTAGGTAAATTAAGCTTTTTAACTTCTAACGACAAAGGATATAAAGAACTTGACGAACGATTTATAGAACTTACGAAGCAGATAAAGGCACTTTAATGTGATTATGGGTACCTCTAGCTAGGAGGTATCTATAATTACTGAATAACAAATTTTATTAAGGGGGATTAACATGGGAGAAGAAAATTCGACTAAGTTATTTAGACTCGATTGTGGTGATATTTACTTACAAGAATTTTCCATTGAAGATGCGGAGAGTATTTATAAAATATCGAATCAACTGGAAATAGAAAAGTTTTTGCCAGACTGGAAATCAACGAAAGAACAAAGGGTTGATTGGGTTACAAATTATGAAATACCTTCTAATAAAGCATTTCTAATGGCAGCTAAAAATCATTCGAGTATAGATGGACACTTTTTAAAACTAGGAGTATTTATTAAGGATACTCATGAGTTTATTGGTTGGTGCTGTACAGGTATTAAAGAAGAACTACCTTCACCGAATAGAGAAATTATGTACGCCATTTCAAGCAAGTATCAAAATAATGGGTACGCTACTAAAGCGACTAAGGGATTGATTGACTATTTGTTTGAAAATACAAATGTAGATGTCCTTAACGCAGTCGCTTTAATTAACAACGTACCATCAAATAAAGTTATTGAAAAGTGTGGATTTAATTATCTGAATCAACAGACGATAGAAAACCAACTATATAATCATTATATATTGAGTAAATCATAGTGGATAAAAAATAGTGCTCTTTAAAAGGAGCTATAATGGAATGAAATCATTACCAAAAAAGCTTAGAGCTTAAAACTCTGAGCTTTTTTACGTACTATTTACTTTTTTGGTTTTACTTGCGAAGTATAAGTTGTTATTCATCGTTTTGAAGTTGTATAGTTATTCTTTAAAATATCTTGCATGTTGCTAATAAAGAATACAAGGAATACAGCAGTTATTAATGATGATAAACATCTCTTAATCCCACTTCAGGTTTACAAGGTATCCCAGAGACCAGAAATAAGTAGCACTGTATTTCATGCTGCTATGCAAATATTATAAGATAGATATACATCGGTTATAGTTTGAAAATAGGCTTGTTATCAGTTTTTTTAGAAATCTTACAAGCGTGTAAGATAAATGAAAGATGAATCAATATGAGCTATAAGACAATTCATTTACACTTTATAGTGAGCAGTGCAAATGAAGGGAGAATATAAATGGAAATTTTACATGCAAAAAGTATTAGTAAAGTATATAAAGGGAAAATACCTTTTAAAGCATTGGTAGATATCGATTTATCAATTCAAGAAGGTGAATTTGTAGGGATTATGGGGCCATCAGGAAGTGGGAAAACAACGTTATTAAATATGGTATCTACTATCGATTCTCCAACATCGGGAGAAATATTAATAAATGGTACAAATCCTTTCCAGTTGACATCAGATAATTTAGCATTATTCCGTAGGAAACAGTTGGGATTTGTTTTTCAATCATTTAATCTACTTAGCACACTTACAGTAAAGGAAAATATCGTATTGCCGATGACATTAGATGGTGTTTCTTTACAAGAAATGAACAAACGAGTGGAAGAAATTGCAGAGAAATTAAATATTACAGATATATTGAGTAAAAGAACTTTTGAAATATCAGGGGGACAAGCTCAAAGAACAGCAATCGCTCGCGCTATCGTTCATAAGCCGCAATTATTACTTGCAGATGAGCCAACAGGGAATTTGGATTCTAAATCTTCAAATGATGTAATGGAGATGCTAGATACTCTTAATAAGGAAGAAAAGGCAACGATGATGTTAGTTACACATGATCCGTATGCAGCGAGTTTTTGCAGCAGAGTTATATTTATTAAAGATGGTCAACTTTATAACGAAATTTATTGTGGTGAAAGTAGGCAAACTTTTTATCAAAAGATTATGGATGTCCTTTCTTTGTTAGGAGGGAAAAGGCATGACTTTTCGTCAGTTCGCATTTAATAATATTTTTCGTAATAAGCGTACATATGCTGCTCATTTTTTAAGTAGTGCATTTTCTATTATGATTTTCTTTACGTACGCCCTTTTATTATTTCATCCAGATTTACAAGGTGAGTTAAAATCGACAAGTGAAACAATAAGTTCATTCGGAACTTTGGGATTTAGAATTTCACAAGGTTTGATATTTGTATTTTCATTTTTCTTTATTCTATATTCAGTTAGTTCATTTTTAAAAACACGTAAGAAAGAATTTGGCATTTTAATGATGCAAGGTATGTCAATGAGACAACTTAAGAAATTATTATTGATTGAAAATATGTTAATTGGATTTGGATCAATTTGTTTCGGAATTATAATTGGTCTCATATTTTCTAAATTAGTTTTATTGATAAGTGCAAGTGTATTAATGATTAATAATGGCTTACCTTTCTATATGCCGATACAAGCGGTACTATTAACTGTCATCACGTTTTTTGTTTTATTTTTAATTGTTTCGCTAGTTACTTTTAAAATGATAAAAGTAACAGAACTTGCGGAACTCATTCAAGCAGAAGAAAAACCGAAGCCTGAACCGAAATCTTCAATTTTATTATCGCTACTATCTTTAGTTAGTATAGGGTGTGGATATATTTCAGTATTTCGCTTTATCTCAAGTCACAGTTTTATTATGCTTGGAATTGGTGTACTCCTTGTAATTATAGGAACGTACTTTTTATATACACAGTGTAGCGTTTATATATTGTATCTTGCGAAAAGGAGTGAATCTTTCTTTTTAAAGAGAACAAATATATTAACATTTTCAGAATTGATTTACCGTATGAAAGATAATGCAACCATGTTTTTTATAGTATCTGTTATTTCAGCAGTTGCATTTACAGCAATTGGTACAACATCTGCTCTTGGAAATAAAGATTTGGTAAGGATGACCAATCCGTATACATTTCTGTATACAGGTCCTGAAAAAGATAAAATAGCGGATAAACATCTTTCTATTATAAAAAAACATCTTGCTGATGCTAATATTCCGTATCGAATGGCTTCATCTTCAAATAAATATACAGAAAGTAACGTAAATGTAATGAAGTTAAGTGAATATAACGAACTAGCGAGAGCACTCGGGTATCAACAAGAAACGATTGAAAAAGAAGATGAAATTTTATTAATCCCTGGAGTCGTATCACAAAAACAAGAATTTAAAAATGGTGACTATAAAAAGAATATTGAAGTCATTCAAGGAGATTGGACAAAGATATTTCAAGTGAAAAAAGCTGTAGAAAATTTAGTTTTACCACATGATTCTAGTAGTATTTTTATTGCTGTTCAAGATCATGTGTATGATGGAATTCCTCTTACTAGTGACCCGGATAATAAAGATATTCAATATCGTACTTACGGATTTGTTGTAGATGATTGGATGAAAACGAAGGAGATTTCAAATCAATTAAATAGTATATTCGATAAAGATACTAGAGAAGTACATTTTGAATTTCGGGCTTTAACATTAGAGTTGCTAGGTGCGAAGCAAACGAATGGATTATTACTTATGGCAAGTATTTTAGTCGGCATCGTCTTCTTCACATTCGCCGCTAGTTTTATCTATTTCCGATTATATACTGATTTGGACCGCGATCAACAGCAATATAAAATGATTTCGAAAATGGGATTAAGTAAACGAGAATTAAAAAAAGTTGTAACGAGACAGTTATTATTAATGTTCTTCCTACCGATTGTCGTTGCAGTGATTCATACTGTAGTTGCTTATACGGCATTACAACAATTAGTCGATTTTTCTATTTTAAATAGCTCTATCGTTATTTTAATTTCATTTATATGTATACAAGTTTTATATTTCTTTATAACCCGTTGGCGTTACCTACAAAAGCTTTATAAAACTATGGAGCAATAGAGTATATCAGCTAGTAAGATTACACAAAAGTATATAAAAAATGAATTGAATTATGAAAGGAACCGTGATGAAAAGAACTTTAACGATTTTTATGTTAACTATAATACTTTTAATAAGCTTTAGTGCATGCTCTAAAAATGAAAACAGATTTCCAGCTAACGGTGTATTAATAATTGGAGAGGATAATAAAATTTCACCAATTATTAATCGTTATCAGGAAATTACGAAAGAAAATGAAGCGTTTTCTGTGAAAACAGGTACATATGGAAAAGGACAGGTGTTAATTTTAAATGAATCTACAGCACAAGCGATGATTAAAGCTAAGATTTTTCGTAAACGGGATAAAATATCCGATTCTATACCTATAGATAAGTTACCGAATATCCCGAAAGATGGATCACTATTATTTACACATGAAGACGAAGGGACTATGAAAAGTATTGAATTAGAAGGAAGAGAGATTCCTGTTATATACGATAGTAATGCTTGGATTGGTAACACTCGTAATTATGGGTTTCAATGGTATGTGATTGTAGCAAAAAATAGTGTATATAAAGAAATAAAGGCAAATGAAACGAAAATGCAACTTCTTCATCTGAAAAAATCTTTAGGAGATGAAAAACCTAAAATGTCGACAGATAATACATTGATTAATGAAAATGTAAAAGTAAGAAATCTAATTAAAGGTTTGGAAGGAGAAGTATCTTTTCAGTTTGTAACGATTGGAGAAAAATCTTAAAAAGAGTTCGAGGTTGATAGAAACTTTATCAACCTTGAACTCTTTTTAGTTTATAGACCATTCAGATAACATAGATTACATTACTTCATTTAATCGAGTCTCACTCGTTTCTTCAATCACATTCGAATTTTGAACCGAATTATTTTGAGCTTCTTTTTCTTTACGGGATTTTTGTAGCATTTCAAGTATGATCCACAAAGGAACACCTTTATCTTTCAACATCTTCCATAAATCTAATTCGTTAAATTTATGCTCCGGTTGTTTCATTTCTTTTTTAGATGAACGAATATCAAATTTGATTGGATTATTTGATTTTTTTTCTTCAATTTTAGTAGAAGAGAGATTATTATGCTCAAGACTAGAGGGAGTAATTTTAGTAGGTTGAGATAATGTATTTATATTTAATCCTATTTGCATATTGCTTTTCCTCCTTTTTATGTAATGAAGATAGCTTTCTTATAATTTATAGATTGGTTTAGCATGAGGAAACTATATTTAATTATAAATTCAAATAATCAGATTTACAAGTTGTATTGTAAAAAGTAAATGCATATTTGGAATAATATTTATCAACATTTGTGTATGTTTTCTACATATACAATGTATATAAAATATTTTACATTATGTATAAGTTAATAACTAATTGTGTGGATTGTTTTCACAATAAAATGTAAACGTTTTATTAGGGGGCAGAAAGTATGGGGAAGTTATTCTTTAAAATATGTTTTTTCGCATTAGTGGCTGTTTGTTCATTCACAGCGAAAACAACTTACGCTGAAGAGAGGCCACAAAATAATTATCCTATCGTTTTAGTAAATGGATTCGCGGGATGGGGTAGGGAGGAAATGCTAGGGGTAAAATATTGGGGTGGTTCTAATGATATTCAGGAAGATTTAAAACGAAATGGTTATACGGTACATACAGCTGCTGTGGGACCTGTTTCTAGTAACTGGGACCGAGCATGTGAATTATATGCGCAAATTAAGGGGGGAACAGTAGATTATGGGACAGCACATTCAGAAAAACATGGACATAATCGTTTTGGCCGAACTTATAGCGGGTTTGCACCGAATTGGAGTGAATCAAATAAAGTTCACCTAATTGGACATAGCATGGGTGGACAAACAACGAGAACTTTAGTTCAGTTGTTAAAAGAAGGAAGTTTTGAAGAAAAGAATTATGTGAAAAATCATCCGAATATGAATATCTCACCTTTATTTGAAGGCGGAAAATCATATGTTCATAGCGTTACAACATTAGCAACTCCTCATAATGGTACAACACTTGCGGATGGAAGTCGTCTGTTGCCGTTTGTTAAAGAATTACTTATTGCGGCTGCGAGTATGGGAGGGAATAATAATCTATCATTATATGATTTTAAATTGGATCAATGGGGTATTAAGAAGAGTGCCGGAGAGCCCTTTTTGCAATATACTGATCGTATTCTAAATAGTTCAATTTGGAAAAATACAAAAGATATAAGTCAATGGGATTTAAGTACTGATGGAGCAAATGAATTGAACAATTGGGTAAAAACACAATCAGATGTGTATTACTTATCGTATAGTGGGCATGCTTCGCAAGCAACGCCTTTAACAGGTTTGCATCTACCCCATATTACGATGAATAAAGTATTAATGGGAAATGCATTTTTCTTAGGCTCCTATACAAGGTATGACGAAAACCGACCATTAATTGATGCGTCTTGGTGGCAAAATGATGGTGTAGTAAATACAAATTCTATGATTGCGCCTTCGTCTAATATTGCTGTAAATGATAATGAGTCTTTACAGATTGGAAAATGGAATCATATCGAAACGAAAGTGAATTGGGACCATCTCGATATGGTAGGATTAAGCGTTTCAGACACATTAGGTTTTTCTAATATTCAAGAGTTTTATAAAACAATTGCAGAAAAATTATCACGGTTACCGAAATAGATAATAATAAAGCGCTCTCGATGGAATTCGAGGGCGCTTTATATTATATTGAAAGAGGGATTTGGTAGAAAATATGGGGGGATATTATGAAAATTCAAGTTGTATTATCAGGGTATGGGACAGTAGGAAGAGAGTTTATAAAATTATTAAACGAAAAACATTTATATATAAATGAAACATATGGAATTGATTTAGTTGTTAGTGGAGTGATAGGAAGAAATATTGCAATACATAATGAGGAAGGTTTGTCTATTAATGATTTATTGTTATATGGTGGCGGTACTGCTGCAATTGAAAAATATATAGAACATTATCCAGAGAATCGTGGAACTATTAATATAAATGGTACTGTTTTAGTTGAATCAACTGCTACAAATCTTAAAAATGGAAATCCAGGGAAACAGTACATGGAACAAGCTATTGAAAATCAAATGGATGTAGTAGCTATTTCAAAAGGCGCACTTGTTACAGCTTGGAGTGAACTGAATGAGGAAGCACGTATTTCAGGCTCACGTATTCGGTATAGCGGTGCAACTGCGGCTGCGTTACCTACATTAGACATTGGACAACTAAGTTTAGCAGGTTGCCATATTGAAAAGATAGAAGGAATATTGAACGGGACAACAAATTATATTCTTACAAAGATGTATGAAGAAGATAAAACGTTTGAAGAAGCGTTGCATGAAGCACAAAATAAAGGAATTGCGGAGACTAACCCATCATTAGATATTAGCGGGATGGATAGCGCATGTAAATTATTACTTTTGACGAATAGTTTAATGGGAACAGAGTATTCACTTAAAGACATACATATCGAAGGAATAGAAGACATTACAAAAGAACAAATTCAAAGTGTGAAGGAACAAAATAAATCTATTAAATTAATTGCATCAGCATATAAAGATGATGATGGAAAGATAAACTTAAAGGTACAACCATGTGATATAGAGAAAGAGCACCCGTTAGCAAATATAAATGATACCGAAAAAGGAATTACGTTCTTTACAGATACAATGGGACAAGTCACTACAATTGGTGGAGCTTCTAATCCACGCGGAGCAGCAGCGGCTGCTTTAAAAGATGTAATTAACTTATATCGTAAAGATTTGTAAGACCGTACCGCTATTAATAAAAAATACATATGTAGTGGACCTTTTGAGAATGAAATAAATATGCAAAAATAATTGCAGGGGGTAAGGAATTGTTTAAGGATTTTAAAGTTGTAAAAGATCGTCCCGTTTATATTCAATTGAAGGATTATTTGAAAAAGATGATTATGAAAGGGCATTTGTTAGGGAACCAGAAAATTCCATCAACCCGAGAACTGAGTGAATTATTATCTGTGAGCAGAAATACAGTACTCGCTGCTTATGCGGATTTAGAACAAGAAGGACTCATTTATGCAGTTAAAGGAAAAGGAAATTTTGTTGCGAAGGTGGATATAAGTAACACTTCGTCTGTTGAAATAGATTGGAAAAATAAACTCAATACAGTTACCGCATTAGCGGATGAATTAGATTTAATGAAACATGGTGTTCGCTGGGAAAAAGGAATGATTGTTTTTAATAGTATAGCCCCGGACGAAAAGCTATTTGATGTTGAAAATTTCAAAAGAGCTTTTCTTACTCGTATGTCCATTGAAGGGAATATCGTATTGAACTACGGATATGCAAAAGGTTATCGACCGTTAATGAATTATCTACTTCATTACATGGAAATGAAAGGTGTAGACATTTCGAACAAAGATATTTTAATTACAAACGGATTTACAGAAGGGTTAGATATTGTATTATCTTCTTTATCGAAGAAATCAGGGCGTGTTATTTGTGAGAATCCAACTCACCATGCTGCACTGAAGCTTTTTCGCTTACATGGACTTGAAGTTCATGGGATGGATATGAGAGATGATGGTATTGATACGAATCAATTAGAAAAAAGTTTGCGTGAAAAAGATTTTGATTTCGCGTATTTAATTCCTTCTTATCATAATCCAACCGGTATTGTTACGAGTTCGGAGAAAAGAACGGAATTGATGAGGTTATTTTCAAAATATAAGATTCCTATTATAGAGGACGGATTTAATGAAGAATTACGTTATTCAGGTTCACATTTAGCGCCATTATTAACTTTTGCTGGGGCTGGTAATAATGTGATTTATATTAGTAGCTTTTCAAAGGTACTTTTCCCTGGTTTACGTGTCGGTTGGATCATTGCAGACAAAGAACTGATTCATTATTTAGAAAGTGTAAAAAGAGCAAGGACCATTCACACATCAACGTTAGATCAAGCTGTTCTGTTTCAATATTTACATGAAGGATATTTTGAAAAATATTTAAAAAAGGCAAGATCTGTTTATAAGAAAAAATATGAGTTAGCTGTTGGGGCGTGTAATCAGTACATTCCGTTTAAAAGAATGACTGGAGATGGTGGACTTCATTTATTTATAGAATTGGAAGAAAAAATTCATGCCCGCACACTTTTACAAAAATGTTATGAGAAAGGAGTTACGTTTTCTCCTGGAGATGTTTTTTACTCTGATGGAGGAGGAGCGAACACTTTCCGATTAGGCTTTTCACGTTTGAAAGAAAAGGAAATTGTTAGCGGGATTCAAATAATTGGTGATACATTAAAAAATGAAATTTGGAGTTGAGAAGATGAGAATTGGCGTTATTATGGGAGGAGTATCCTCTGAAAAACAAGTATCAATTATGACTGGGAATGAAATGATTGCACATTTAGATAAGAGTAAGTATGAAATAGTTCCAATTACGTTAAATGAAAAAATTGATTTAATTGAAAAAGCGAAAGACATTGATTTTGCATTGCTAGCATTACACGGAAAATACGGAGAAGATGGGACAATTCAAGGTACGCTTGAGAGTTTAGGTATCCCTTATAGCGGGAGTAATATGTTATCTAGCGGTATATGTATGGACAAAAATATTTCGAAAAAGATTTTGCGTTATGAAGGAGTAGAAACACCAGATTGGATTGAACTTACAAAAATGGAGGATCTAAAGCTTGAAGAGTTAGATAAGTTAGGGTTTCCATTAGTGGTAAAACCAAACACTGGCGGATCGAGTGTTGGAGTAAAAATCGTCTATAATAAAAATGAATTAATTTCTATGCTGGAAACTGTATTCGAATGGGATTCTGAAGTAGTAATTGAGAAGTATATAAAAGGTGACGAGATTACGTGTTCCATTTTTGATGGAAAACAGTTACCTATCATTTCAATTCGACATGCAGCTGAGTTTTTTGACTACAATGCAAAATATGATGATGCTAGTACAATTGAAGAAGTTATAGAACTTCCAGCTGAAATTAAAGATCTTGTAAATAAAGCGTCAATTGCTTGTTATAGAGCATTAAAATGTAGTGTTTACGCTAGAGTTGATATGATTGTAAAAGATGGAATTCCATATGTAATGGAAGTTAATACGTTACCTGGAATGACAAAATCAAGCTTGTTGCCAAAAAGCGCAGAAGCAGCGGGAATTAGCTATAGTAAGCTATTAGATATGATTGTTGAAACGTCTTTACAAGTAAGGAAAAACGAAGGATTTTAATTTTTAAAAAATGATTGGTTTATTATTTTAATAGAACAATCCAATAAGTTTGACAGTTTCAAGAAGTATGCTATGATGAATACGAAAACTATATATTTATCCACTAGGGGTGCCTATAATAGGCTGAGATCAAAAGTGTTTTTGAGACTCTTAGTACCTGATCTGGTTAATGCTAGCGTAGGGAAGTGGAGAAGACGGATAATGATTAACGAATACGTTTTTGATGTCTATTTCACTTTCTTTACGCTTGTAAAGAAAGTTTTTTTATTTTACAGCACTAGAAACCAGGAGAAGTACTTATTATATAGTTTCAAAAGTAGACTTTTATTTATTGGAGGGATTTAAGTGTCTTTTTCACAGTCATTACGTAATGAAGTAAATTCTATTTGGGAATCGAGTTTCAATCATCCGTTTGTGAAAAAACTCGGAGAAGGAACACTAGATTTAGCTAGTTTCCGTTATTATGTGCTCCAAGATTCATATTATTTAAGTCATTTTGCAAGAGTGCAAACATTAGGTGCTGCAAAGGCCCTTGAATTAGAAACGACGGCTCGTATGGCGCATCATGCACAAAATACATATGAAGCTGAGTTATCATTACATAAGAACTTTGCTAAGAAATTAGGAATTACGAAAGAAGAAAAAGACAATTTTGTTCCAGCACCAACTGCATATGCGTATACATCCCATATGTATCGTGCTGCTTATGAGGGGCATTTAGGAGATATTATTGCAGCTATACTACCTTGCTATTGGCTATATTATGAAATTGGTGAACGTTTAAAAGGAAGTCAGCCAGAAGAACCAATCTATCAAGAATGGATTTCTGCATATGGATCGGATTGGTTCCGTACCTTAGTAGAAGAGCAAATCACACGATTAGATACTATCGCTGAAAAAGTAACAGAGGCAGACCGTAATCGTATGAGACAACACTTTATTATTAGTAGTCAATATGAATATTCCTTTTGGGAAATGGCATATACATTAGAAAAATGGCCGGTGAATGAAGAAGTCAAAGGTGTTTTTTAAAAAAGAGTATAGTGAAGGTATCGCTTTTTAAAGAGGCGATACCTTTTAATATATTTAGTTTCTGTAAACATTTTGTAAATTGTATATACATAATATAACGATTTATCATATAATCGTTTTGTATTATACTAGGCGATGTAAGGAGGGATGTATATGGTAAAAGTAATACGTGAAATATAAGAAAGTATTGGAATCTTTCATGAGGTTGGTTTATGTAATGTTATATTCGTATAATGCAATTAAAATGTTTCTTCTGAAGTACTTGGTTTTAAATTAATAAGATTGGGCTTTATAAAAATTAGCGAGCTTTTTTAGTTTTATTGATAATCAAGATAATTAATAAAGAGAGGAAGTATTCATAGTATGAAAAGATTACAATTATTAACATTTAATGATATAGTAGAACCCCTCTTAAATGAAAAAGTAGCATATATATATTTTCCAATTGAATGGCTTGATATTGTAGATATACATTATAGAACATTTTTATTAACGAGCAAATTAAAACTTTTAAATGAAAGATTGTATGATATGTTCTCTGACATATTATTCATTCAGCATAATCCATATATATTAAAGGAAGATACGCCTTGGATTGTTTCAAAAGAACCAATGAGACAAGAACAGTTAGACTATATTTTACAAAGTTGGTATGCGGTTATTCATGATTGGAAACCGAATAAATTAACAGATCCACCATGTTTAGAATGGCATTATGATTTAATATGTAATTTACCAGTATTACATGATAAAGAAACATATTCTAAATGGGTTCCAGCATTAATTACACATGTTTTTTGCGAACAGCCTGTACGTATGAATAATGAGAATGAAGAAGAAATATATTTTTCACCACTTCGATCACAAAATATTTGTGAAGCGATGTCAGAGCCAATTATAGATGAAGAAACACAAGATTATTTCGCTTATGTGTATCGGTTTGAATATATAACTCGTGGAGGCGAGAATATTCCACTTTTGAAAGTATCCATAGGGATTAGGCGATTTTATCAACAATATAATCATAAAGATATGTCTATACTTTTGAGTCGGAAACGCGGATTAATACTAGTTTCAACTCCTGAATTTGCATCGGAAAATAAAAGGCAGCGATTTGTAAAGTTAAAAGTGCAACAAGCGAAAAAAGGAATAAAGTGGATTAAACTTTATAGAAATTTAAAAGATGATTTTAAGATAGGAGGAGAAGTAGTGTTAGATCATATTCTTCAATATCCGAAAGAGTATATTGCGGGAACGAATGTAAGAGTGCTACTGCCATATAATGAAAAAATATATAAAGTTCAAGGAACAAAAATAAAATTTGGTATAAGAGTAAGAGATAAAGAGGAACTTTTTAATGAATTCCAGCGAAGTTTTCCATATTTCACATTGCTTCCAGAATGTGAAAAGATATTAACTAATACTGAAAATGAACAATTACCTTTATTTGCGCCAAAGGGATTAAAAACAATTACGTTAGAAGTATGGTCGAACGATATATTAATAGAGATAGAACAAGCGTTATTAGAAAGTAAAATAGTTCTGGCTCAGAATGATGATTCCACTTATTTATTAAATGCAGATGCTCCAGTTTTGTTGAAGATAGTGAGATGTAATATTGAGAAAGTGTTACAAAATCCATATCGCATGCAATATTGCCATAAATATAAAACAAATCTTGTTGACGATGTCGTGAAAGCTGTGCACGCTACAGCAGGAGAGCGAAATGAAACGACGTTAGCATTAATTGCAATAAAAAACTATGACGGGCGTGAGAAAATTGATCCGAAGCAAATTATTCGTGAAGGATTCGCTCGAACGAAACGTATTTCAACATTTATTAATTTATTTATCGGACAAAGTGTGTCTAAAGGAGAAATAATAACCGCAGTTTTTAGTTTGTTAGAGCAAAAGGGTTTCTTAAAGCATAGTTGGAATAAGATGGAATTACCAGGTACTTATGTAAATTTATCAATTGAGAAAATATATAAATTCGATTCCTTACCTATTTTTTCAAAAATAAATGGGACAGAAATTTCATATAAATTATACGGTCAAGCAGAGTGGAACACGATTGATCATACATTATTAAATATAGATAATTATAATGCGGTTGTACCCCAGCCATCTAAAAGAAATGATATGGGAGTTCGTTTTAAACAATTCGTGTCCGAAACGTTAGTTGAAATATTACAAGATGCGCAAAAGCGAAATGAAGATGTTTATTTTATTGTAGATGCAAATATGAGAAAATATTGGATAAAAGAGTTGCAAAATGAAACCATTGATATAGATGTTTTACCCGATATAATCTCGAATTCAAAAGAATATTCAAATTTAAAAGTAGTAAGAGTTAATACAACTTTTGATGTACCGAGTTATATTACTAGAGAACATAATTACGTTATAGATGAGAGTGGCTTATTTGCAGATCAAAAAGGAATGTATTATAGCACTAATGCGTACGTGTTAGAGTGTGATGAGACTGTACAGCAGTACATACTTGAAATTATCCCGTTAGGTGCAAAACCCGAAGAGAGAGACGACATCGCCAAATTGATACATTACATGTGTTGTAAAACAAGCTCGCTCACGGAAAGAAATATACACAAGACGTATTCGATGCAAATGGCTAAATTAATAAAAAATTATATTACGGATATAGATGCAAGAGAATTTAAAGAATTTAATGATGAATTAGATATGGATATAACGATCTTAGAAAAGGAAGATTCGTTGTTATTAATTTAAATATCAGTAAACAAATCCTGCTAGTTATAATGAGCAGGATTTGTCATTTTTCAATGTAAATATAGATATGATTTGTCATGTATATTTTCTTTTTCATATTTACTTTATTCACATACGGGATTAAGATGTTTTTTAGAAATACCACTATTGTATCACGAAGAGTTGCCTTAAAATATGAAATTCACTTTACAAAACTGAAAAAGAATTTGAAAGGAATGGGGAATGGTGAAAAAATTAGATGTACTATTAATGGTACTGAGCAGCCTCTTTCCAGTTGCAGGCATTATGAAGCAAATCCCTCTAGAGCAATCTTTATTTATTGGAGGGTTATTATTTTTCACTAGTTTTGGTAGTTATTACGCAAAAAAGATGTACTCACGAATATGTAGCTGGATAGCATACGCTTCATTTATTACATTATTGTTAGTCATTTGGAATCAATATGTTACAATGAGTTCGTTAATAGCGAACGCGAAAATCGCTGCATGTATCGCTTTAATTCCATGTATATTCCGTTTTCGTACATACGGGCTTACAGTAGGCTTACTCTCACTATGGTCTGCATTGTTATGGGATCTAAAAGAAATAAAGTCATTAGCAATTCTTGAGCGTATTACAAGTTTAATGACAACACATTATTCATATCTTCTGTTGCTAATGGGAGGACTTATATTTGGTGGATTACTTGCGATGCTATTGCACCGTAAAGAAAAAGATAATAACGTAGAAAATACAAATATATTTAAACAAAAAAAGAAACGCAACAAGCCAACATTTAAAATTCGTATTCCTAGATTACCAAAGTTTAAGATAAAATTATTTAAGTTTGGCGGAAAGTCTCCAAAACGAAAAACGCCAGAAACTATTTATGAGCGTAATTATGATAAACCAGTTGAAACATATCAAATGATAGAGCAAGAACAGCAACATAAAGTAGAAGCTATACAAGGACAAACAAGGATGGAACGTCGAAGAAATAGGTATAATGCATAGTAAAATTAGTTAACCCCTTAATGATTTATCGTAGAATTGATAGATTATTAAGGGGTTTTATATATAGTTCTTTAATACTTTGAATGGAAAATAGATTTCTAAAGAAATTTATAGCATACTTTAAAAAGTGAGACTTGAACAAAATAATGGAGGTGCCAAAATGCTTATTTTTACAATTATTTCTGTATGTATATTATTCTTAGTGAGCTTTTTACATGTATACTGGGCTTTCGGAGGAAAGTGGGGAACAAATAGCGTCATTCCAACTGAATTTGGAGAAAAAACGTTTACGCCCGGTACAGCAATGACATTATTAATTGCGCTACTATTAAGTGTAGCAGCAATAATTTTATTACTACAAGCGAAGGTTATTAGTTTTGCGGTTCCAAACGTTATTATTCAAATTGGCACATGGGTTTGTATGATTGTTTTTTTCATTAGAGTAGTAGGTGAGTTTAACTATTTTGGAATATTCAAACGTAAAAAGGATACTCCTTTTGCTAAAATGGACACTCTTTTATATATTCCTCTTTGTGCCTTCTTATCTCTCACATTTTTATTAGCAATTATCCAGTGAAAATATATAAACTCGTATTAGTTAATACATTTTAGTAATGTAAAGAAGTTGATATAACAAATGTTGAAATAGGTGGTTTCTGTGTAATCAGAAACCACCTATTTTATCCCGCATTAACGGGCAGCTTATCTCCCACCTCAAAATTCGATTGTAAAGCAAAGAAGCTAGGTGGGAGATAAGCTGCCCTTAAAAGCCCGATTGGTTCAACTAATAATCAGTGGGGGATGAAGCCCCCCACTGATTAAAGTTTCACTTTATATGAGTGCAAACATTGATCTTCAAAAGATATTATTTCTAGAATAAGACACCAATTTAAAAACTAAAATAAGGTTGCAAGTAGAAACGTGCACATTTTTTGTTGGGATAGATTTTAGTTTGGAGTTCTAAGATTGTTGCATTTCTTTTATTTTTTTGGTTCCCAAAATACAACTAATAATTGCAAGTATTGCACTTGAAGATATAAAATTTACAGTCCAATAAATTCCTGTACCAGTAATTAAGTCGATAATTACAAATTTTTTAATTGCCGAACCTTGTATAGTATGAAAAATAAATTGGTTGTTTTTGTTGTCCAATGTTGTCACGTCCCTTATCTTTTTTTAATACATATGACAAGGTAGGCTTGTTGTAGTCATTTAATCTCAATGAAATGATAAAGAGCAATAAAAAGAGCAGCTAGCAAAATGTGAAGTATGTAAAAGTCTGTATGAATGGTGGAAGTGAGCACAAACTCTCGATGACTTTAGATCATTTTGAAGAACTTATTACTACAGAGAATGGGTTACTAGAAAATATATTAGTTTGTATTGAAAATGTAATGATTAACCCTACTAATATTTCTTCTGTAGTAGAAATAATTGGCGTGCCAGCTTAATTTATGGAAGTTTAAGGAGAGCAAAATAAAAAACATCCATTAAGGTGTTTTTTGTTTATGATATAGAAATTGTACTTTAAATATATGAAAAGAAGTTTTGTGATTATGTAGAATAGCAAGAGTACGTTGATACAGAAAAAACTTTTCTAGCGTGTTAGTTACCTCGATGTGTATCTATCTCTTTGGCACCTGGGCGAGGGTGCTTTTTTTATGCACATTTTAACAAGGTACAAGCATATATTACGTTATAGGACAAGTTCTTCGTGTTCTATTCAATACTCAGAGAAAACCTCTAATCACATGAGGGCATCCAATTGCAAGGATGCTCTTTTTTGTTTGTAAAAAGTGTAGCTTCATTAGAATAATAAGAGGAGTAGCAAAATACCACTTACAATAAAACCGACATGTACTCATGTGTATTTAAGAAAAATCACTACGAATTCTTCTACGTAAAGTATGAATCAATAATAAAGATCTAACTAGAAACAGTATTGCATTTGAATCATAGCAAGGTTAAGTAAAAGAGAAATCCGAAAGATTTCTTTAATCTTAGATCTTAAACTTATCTTTAACATTAATAAATATTAAAAATAATATTATGGCAGATATTAAGTTAGACAAGTAGAATTCTTGGTGAAACAGTAGCTCAAAGATGACATCGAAAGTGTATAGCAAACCAATTACCGGAAATATACAAATAAATAGATATCTCCAATTTTTTAAATATTGTTTGTAATTAATAAGTACTTTCTCCATAGATTTTGCTCCTATAATTTTTATTTTCTATATAATTATACATTTAAATAAAAAGATTTACAAAGCGTTTTAAAAATAAATAAAAATTACCGTTAATATATCACTGTACTAATATGAATTTTAAAATAGATATAATCTATAAAAAACTTTAAAACATCTACACTAAAATGATACACTATAATCTACGTTATTTTAGTAATGAATTGAGGGATTTACATGATAGATAAAATTAAAAATGTTGTTGATGAAATGTATGAGGATGAAGCAAAACAATTACTTCAAAGTATTCTTATACAGTTAGATCTATTAGAAGAAAACTATAGTGAAGATACAATTAAACACTTGATGGATATTCCTAAGCAACTAACGAGAAATAAATCTTATAAAAGGAATGTAAAAGAAAGCACACACGTACATATCGCTTTTGATGATTCAACAGCTGGGTGCTTAAAATATATGTTAGATCAAGAAAAACTACATGAAGAGAGTGTTGTTGCATTCTCTGAATTCTTTTCAATTGGACCGATACATATGTTACATAAGAATAAAGGGCAACTAGCAAGGCAGCAATGGCTATTAAACAACTTAACTGCTTATGATAGTTATTTTGAAGAAGAATATTTACCAAGATTTATGGAAACTTTAGAAGAACTACAATCTATACCTAATGAAACGCCTATTACAATTTGGAAGGCAAATAATGCCCATGAGCATGTGGGCCTTTGTTTTGTAATTGCTCAATTAAAGGATAAGAAAAATATTCGTGTTATAAATACATCTGAAGCGAACAAAAACATATTCATCCAAGAGTATGATATACGTGGAACGGGAGAATTATCGCCTGAAAGTTTAGCTACTTTCCAAAAAAGCTTTGTAGAATTACCTTATTTAACTACAGAGAACAGAATAGGTCTTGAGAATGAATGGAATCATTTATCGAATCGTACAGAGTTTTTAAGAGTTTGGACCGATAATGAAGTGCATTCTGTACAAGAAGACCATTTTGATCAATTCATTATTGATTGTGCGAAAAGAGTGGGTGCTGACAAAGGGTTCCTTAAAGCTCCGAGAGTGATTGGCGAAGCGCTTGGCCTTGTAGAACAATTAGTTGGGGATACGTTTTTAGAGTATCGCTTAAAAGAATTAATTAAACAAGGATTATTTGAATTTGAAGGTTCACTAAAAGAAATGCGTTTTTATAGTGTGAAGTTGAGATAATAATAAATACATGTCGCTTTATGAAAAGCTCGTATTTTTCAAAATACGAGCTTTTTTGAGTTGAATTTGGGCTATATATAAGCTTCCTATAGATGCCATATCACATATTAATGTTAAAGGTAATAAGTGAAAAGAAGGTGATTTTTTATTATGTATAACCAACAAAACTACTCATATGATCAAGCGATGTATTATAATCCACAAAACTATGGATATGAATCTACAAATGAAGTTAGAGATGTTGAACATGAAGATTATAGACCAGATGATGCGGAAGATGCTCCAACATCACCACCTCCGTCACAAGCTCCGTCGTTACCTTCCACATTCTCTGCTCCTGCGCAAGCAGGAAATATGAAATCATTGATGTGTAACTGCCTAGGAAGATGGGGATATTTACGTTTGCATCGTCCTGGTCCATTCGGAAGAGACTTATGGTTCTTTCCGACAGAAGTAAGAAGAAGCGGAGTATCAGGATACACTTGGCAAGCTGGTCGTCGCCGTAAAGTAAGTTATCGATATCAACAAATTAGTAATTTTATGTGCTTCGCATAGAAGGAAGTGAGAGGGTAGAATGATTTTACTCTCTCACTTTTTTATTTTTCAATATACAAAGTAAGATTTTGGTTAAAAATTTACAATTTTCTAGTTTTTTCTGAAGTATAATTCAAATGTTGGGTTGATTTTTAAAAACAATTGAAAGTGAGGGAATGTAATGTCCATGAAAAACAAGGTTGGCCGAAAAATAGAGGATGGCATTAATTTGGCTTCTGCTCAGTTTAAAGAAGATGCATACGAAATTTATAAAGAATCGCGAAAAGTGCAACCTATTTTATTTGTTAATAAAGTCGAGATTGGTAAAGAATGGCTCATTACTAGATATGAAGATGCTCTGCCACTTTTAAAAGATAATCGCTTGAAAAAAGATCCAGCTAATGTATTTTCTCAAAATAGAATGAACATGTATCTTTCTCTTGATAATAGTGATCATTTAACAACGCATATGTTAAATTCAGATCCTCCTAACCATAATCGTTTACGATCTCTAGTACAAAAAGCGTTTACCCCGAAGATGATTACGCAATTAGAAGGGAGAATTCAGGAAATCGCGGATGATTTAATAAACGACGCCCAGCAAAAAGGTACATTAAATCTTGTAGATGATTATGCGTTTCCATTACCGATCAATGTAATAAGTGAAATGCTCGGTATTCCAAAAGAGGATCAAGCAAAGTTTAGAATTTGGTCGCATGCTGTCATTGCCTCCCCAGTAACACCTGAAGAAATAAAAGATACTGAAAAGCAACTATCTGAATTTATTACATATCTTCAATATTTAGTTGATGTAAAACGACAAGATCCTCAAGAAGATTTGGTCAGTGCTTTAATACTTGCGGAAAGCGATGGACATAAACTTAGTGCTCCGGAGCTATATTCAATGATTATGTTACTTATCGTAGCTGGACACGAGACGACAGTGAATTTAATTACAAATACGGTATTAGCACTTCTAGAAAATCCGGATCAGTTACAGTTATTAAAAGAAAATCCAAAACTAATTGATTCAGCTATAGAGGAAGGATTACGATACTACTCACCAGTTGAAATTACAACTGCAAGATGGGCGGCTGAGCCGTTTAAAATTCACGACCAAACAATCCAAAAAGGAGACATGGTTATTATTGCATTAGCTTCAGCAAACCGTGATGAAACAGTATTTGAAAACCCAGAAGTATTCGATATTACACGGGAGAATAACCGTCACATTGCATTTGGTCATGGTAGCCATTTCTGTTTAGGAGCGCCACTTGCTAGGTTAGAAGCAAAGATTGCTATTTCTACTTTGCTAAAACGTATGCCTGGACTACAAATAAGTGGTAATCGTGAAGAAATTAAATGGCAAGGTAATTATTTAATGCGTTCATTAGAGGAATTACCATTATCTTTTTAGAATAGTTATATTGAGACATGCATACATCACATATGATTTACATAGAGTATGTATGTGTTATTTAAATTCGAAACGGAAGGGTGAAGACATCCCAATGATCAACTAATTCTATTTGTAAGAGATCTTCGTTAAAAAACGAAATATTCTTCTGAATAGGATTAGTATGTACATTTATAGAAAAGGGATGAATTTCGCACTGCGAATATATAGTCTTTTTATCTGATTTGTGCTGCCTCCTGTTCAGTATGCGAAATAGGAGGCTTTTTTATGTCGACGACTGTAGAAACGAAACAAAATCATGGGGTATCAGAAGTATTAAAAAATCGATTTGTTCAAGGTATTCTTGCTTCAGCATTATTTTTACAAATTGGAATATGGGTTCGGAACTTTGCGGTATTATTGTATGTTATGGAAATGACGAAAGGTGATGCTTTCGCTATTTCCATGATTTCAGTTGCTGAGTTTGCTCCAATTTTTATCTTCTCCTTTATAGGTGGAACTTTTGCAGATAGATGGAAGCCGAAAAGGACAATGATATGGTGTGAAACTTTAAGTTCTTTATCAGTGTTCGCAGTATTAATTACTCTTATGTTTGGTACGTGGAAAATAGTGTTTTTTGTTACGCTCATTTCGGCAATCCTTTCACAGTTTTCCCAACCATCTGGAATGAAATTGTTTAAACAGCATTTATCGACAGAACAAATTCAGTTAGCGATGTCAATATATCAAACAATATTTGCAATATTTATGGTATTAGGGCCGATTCTTGGAACATTTATCTTTCACGGTTTTGGAATCTACATTTCAATAATAACAACTGGTATCGCATTTTTACTTGCAGCAATTGTACTATTATTTCTTCCGAAAGATCTTGAAAATGAAGAAGGGAAGACAGAAATCAGTCTGTTACAAGAAATGGTGGATGGTATTAAATATGTAAAAAAGAAAAAAGCATTAACTTTGCTCGGTTTATGTTTTATGGCAGCTGGACTTGGTATAGGCCTTATTCAACCGCTTGGAATATTTATTGTGACGGAACAACTAGGATTATCAAAAGAAAGTTTACAATGGTTATTAACAGTAAATGGTGTGGGGATGATTGTTGGTGGAGCTTTAGCGATGGTATTCGCGAAAAACGTTGCCCCGCAAAAGATGTTAATTGTAGGTATGCTTGGCCAGGCAATTGGGATTGGTATTATAGGCTATTCCACAAATTTATGGGTTACACTTACTGCACAACTTTTTAGCGGATTAGCTTTGCCGTGCATTCAAATAGGGATTAATACTCTCATTATTCAAAATAGCGATACGGATTTTATTGGACGGGTAAATGGTATTTTAAGTCCACTATTCACAGGTTCAATGGTAGTAACGATGAGTATTGCTGGTTCACTAAAGGAGCTGTTTTCACTAAGTACGATGTATGAGGGGACGGCTCTATTATTTGTTATTGGATTATTGTTTATTTTACCTATATACAATTTAAAGCCAGTAATAGAAGTAGAAAGTGAAATGAATGGTAAAGGAAGTGCTGTGCAACATGAATCCTAATCCAAATGTTAAATACCCAATTGAAGGAAATCAAAACGTTCATTTTATAAAAAATACAATAACGAAATCTAATATACTTGTTGGTGACTATTCTTATTTTGATGCGAAGCATGGGGAAACATTAGAAAATCGAGTATTATATCATTATGAATTTATCGGAGATCGTCTCGTTATTGGAAAGTTTTGTTGTATTGCATCTGGAGTTACCTTTATTATGAACGGAGCGAATCATCGAATGGATGGATTTTCGGCGTATCCTTTTAATATCTTTGGGAATGGCTGGGAGAAATTCACGCCTGATTTGTCTGATTTACCGTATAAAGGAGATACAGTTATAGGAAATGACGTTTGGATTGGTATGGATACAACTATTATGCCTGGAATAAAAATTGGAGATGGTGCAATAATTGCAGCTAAATCTGTTGTGACTAAAGACGTCGCACCATATACAATTGTTGGTGGAAACCCTGCAAATAAAATAAAAGAGAGGTTTTCAAATGCAATAATAGAAGAACTATTGCAAATTCAATGGTGGCATTTTGATATTGAGAACATAACTGAAAATATCGATGCTATTGTACGAGGGGATATAGGATCATTAAGAAAGTTAAAAAGGTAATAAAAAATGCATGACAAAAAGTATCATACCTCCGAATTTTGTTAATGATAAAAGAACAAGGAGGTGTGATACTATGGCACAAGACGTTTTATGTGAAGTAAACAACTGTAAATTTTGGGCTAACGGTAATAAATGTAGTGCAGACGCAATTTATGTAGTAAGTCATAAAGGGCAACAAGCATCTACAACTGAAGAAACAGATTGCAAAACTTTTAGTCCAGAAGTGTAAGTTTTTTTAAAAGGGTAACCAAATCACGGTTGCCCTTTTATTAATTATATTATTGATAATAAATCTCATTTTCATTCATGTTTTTATAAATATTTATATTTTTTTCATGAGAGATAGTATCCAATTTAGTTCATGTTCAATACGCGATCTACTAAATTCAACAACTTCTGTAATAAAAGGGGCAACACCATCGAGTGATTGGATAGATATAAGCTGCTTATGAAGAACATCATGGCGCATAGTTAAAATTTCTTTTCTTGCCTCGTAATCAAGCTTTTCGAACAAGGCGATACGAACAAGAAATTCAGCATTGTTTACCGCAATTTTTTCAGGGAAATCTCTTAGCATTTCATAAAATATCTCTTCACCTGTTTCTGTTATTTCATAAATATTTCGATTTGGTTTTCTAACTTGCTCATGAATTTCTTTCGTTATGGCACCCATATCTTCAAAGCGCCGAAGAGCAGGATAAAGCATGTTATGGTTTAATTCAAAATTCTCACCTAAACGATTTTGGATATTTTTCTTTATTTCATATCCATGTTTTGGTCCAGTCGTTAATTCTGCCAGTAGTAAAATATCAACATACATAAAAATCCCCCTCATAATATTTCTCAAGTTCCTATTTGAAGATTTCAGCTTTGTATATGTTAAAATAACATATGTTAGATTATACACCTTTGAACTGCCGACCTATCACTTTTATTGTAAAAGAAAAGGGAGGAAAGAACTATGGATTCACCTGAAAATGTTATTTTAGTTCATGAAATTTCAAAGCTGAAAACAAAAGAAGAGTTATGGAATCCGTATGAGTGGTATCAATATATGAGAGATAATCACCCAGTATATTATGATGCAGAGCAAGATGTATGGAATGTTTTTTCATATGAGAATGTTAATCGTGTTCTATCAGATTATCGATTGTTCTCGAGTAAAAGAGAGCGCAGACAATTTTCAATTCCACCTTTAGAAACTAGGATAAATATAAACTCTGTTGATCCCCCAGAACACCGTAATGTACGTTCAATCGTCTCTAAAGCATTTACTCCAAGAAGTTTAGAACAGTGGAAACCACGAGTACAAGCTATTGCGAATGAACTTGTACAACATATAGGAGAATATAATGAGGTTGATATTGTTGAACATTTCGCGGCAGCTTTACCTGTAACTGTTATATCCGATTTATTAGGGGTACCCACAACTGATCGTAAACAAATTAAGGGATGGTCTGATATTTTGTTCATGCCATATAGTAAAGAGAAATTTAATGATTTGGATACGAAAAAGGAAATCGCTTTAAATGAATTTAAAACGTATCTTCTACCGATTGTTCAAGAAAAAAGATATCATTTAACCGATGATATCATTTCAGATTTAATACGAGCTGAATATGAAGGTGAAAGATTAACAGATGAAGAAATCGTCACTTTTTCATTAGGACTATTAGCTGCCGGTAATGAAACGACTACTAATTTAATTATTAATAGCTTTTATTGTTTTTTAGTGGATGCGCCTGGAACATATAAAGAATTACGAGAAAAACCGAATTTGATTTCAAAAGCGATAGAGGAAGTATTACGATATCGCTTTCCTGTTACATTAGCTCGTCGTATAACTGAAGATACGAATATCTTTGGACCTTTAATGAAAAAAGACCAGATGATTGTTGCATGGGTCAGTGCAGCAAATTTAGATGAACAGAAGTTCCCACAAGCTTCTACTTTTAATTTACATCGAGTAGGAAATGAAAAGCATTTAACTTTTGGAAAAGGGGCTCATTTTTGCTTAGGTGCACCGCTTGCACGTTTAGAAGCTGAGATTGCATTAAATACTTTTATAAATACTTTCGAAAAAATAGAGTTATCTCCATCTTTCTGTTTAGAAGAATGTATACTCGAAAATGAGCAAACATTAAAGTATTTACCTATTCGTTTAAAAACTAAATAAAATGTTCGACAAGGTGCATACATTTGCATCTTGTTTTTTGTTTCTCAATTGTAGGTATTTTAATCCTTTCGTAAGATGGAAGTGTATGGAAGAAAAGAGAGGAGAGATACTCATGTTAACGTGTAATGGAAGTAAGACGTTTCAAAAGTTTATAAATGGTGTAACTGATCTTATGGATAGTAGGTTACATGAGGAACAAATAGTAAGTAAAATTGAAAAATTACTTGAAAAACTTTTAGAAAAGAAAACATGGCTTCCGCTAGAAAAACAAAAAACGGATGCAGCTCAATATGCACGTCACTTACTATATGAAGATCCATTAAAACGTTTTGAAGTATTAGCTCTTGTATGGAAAGAGGGGCAAGCTACGCCTTTACATGATCATGATGGCACTTGGGGAGTAGAAGGGGTTTTTTCAGGAAGAATAATGGTTCGAAACTTTTTACAAACTAAGCAACTTGGAAGTTCTCTATTTCATTTAACACATACAGGTAATATTTATTTAGGAGAAGGAGAAACAGATAAAGTGATTCCACCTGCTGATTGTCATATTCTTGAAATAGAAGAAAACGAAAGAGTTGTTACGATCCATATTTACGGAAAGCAGTTAGAAAAGTTTAAAGTATTTATCCCAACCAAAGAAAAAAATGTGTACATGTGTGAGACGAAATATATTACTTATAATTCATAGTTAAAAATGCAAAGCTTTCTTTAAAATAGAAAAGCTTTGCATTTTTAATTTTATTTATTAATATCTCTTGACCTGAAACGCTTTTCATAAATTATAAATAAGAAGTACTTAACGAGTTCAATATGAAAACGATACCTTTTTTCGTTAAATAGATCTCGTGTATTTATAGAAAGTGGTGAAGAAATAATGAAATTAATTGCAATTGACTTAGATGGGACCCTTCTTTCCGGTAATAAAATGATTAGCAAAGAAAATGCAGAAGCAATTCGAAAATGTCAGGAAGCAGGACATGTCGTGGCAATTTGTACAGGGCGTTCAATCGTTGATATTGAACGATTATTGTTAGAAGTTAATTTAGAGTGTCCAATTATTGCGGAAAATGGTGCACTTATTTATAAAGATAAGAAAATGATGAAAAGATATCCAATTCAAAATATCCAGGCCCTTGAAATTGTTGAATACCTTGAAGAAAGTGGCATATATTATCAGCTCTATACTGATAAAGGAGTATATGTACCTCATTACGGAACTGAAAGTGTTCTTAATGAAATTGAGAATGTGAAGAAATCAAATTTAGATGTTGATTTACAAGAGCTAGAAACGATTGCCGCTTTATATATTGAGCATACTGCATTTCATAATGTTGAAAGTTGTAAGGAAATTGTAGAAAGTGATCTATATGTGCATAAACTTTTACCATTTTCTTATGACATACAAAAGTTAAAACAGCTAAAAGAAAAATTTAAACATAATAAAGAATTAGCAATCACATCTTCATATTGGCATAATTTAGAGATTAACCATTATAATGCACAAAAAGGTAAAGGCTTATATACTTTAGCAGAACATCTCAATATTCCATTTGAAAATACTGTAGCGATAGGTGATGGACTAAACGATGTTTCAATGATGGAAAAAGCAAATATATCAATTGCGATGGGAAATGCAGTTGATGAAATAAAGGAAATTTGTCATTTCGAAACATTATCAAATGAAGAACATGGTGTTGCACATGCTTTATATAAATATGTAATGTAACAAGAAAGTAAAAAAGAATCCAAAAAGGATTCTTTTTTACTTTTTATTAGGGGTAAGGTATTCTATGAGTCTCATAGAAGCCTTATTACACTTTATTATATAGAATATATTGGAATAAATGTTTATATTTTTCATAATATTTATGAATATTATGTGAACTTTTCATTCAAAATCACTACATATTTTCTGTTTTTTATTGAAAAATAAAATTAATTTGAATAATTATGCTATCACTATATACCTGTACGGACATTATCCGTATAATGGAGAAGTATGAATTTTAAACGGGTATTAAATTTACACATAGAGGTGAAAAAAGAATGAATGCTCGGCTGATGGAACTTATTGATGTGAGTACAATAGAAACCATGGCAGAACAATTTTATAAATTAACTAACATATCACATCAACTTCTTGATGCTGAGAAAGAATGTATTTTTTCATTCGGAATGAATGAAGTGAAAAATAATAATCTTCCAAAGGTTGAAATCCCCATTTTCTTAAACAATCAACATTTAGGTTCTTTTGTAGTTTGGTCTAAAAAAAGCGAAATTTTCAATTGTCAAAAATACTTTGAAATGCTTTCGAATCTTATTATAGATGGAGCTACAAATGCTATTCAAAGTAAAAATAATAATTTACTCTTTCGAAAGGAAGAGGAATTATATATGATTTTACAAAACATGCCTGTTATGGTTGATGCACTAGATAACAACGGCGATTTCGTTTTATGGAATCGGGAATGTGAAATTGTAACAGGTTATACAGCCGAAGAGATTATCGGGAACCCAAACGCACTTCAAATATTATATCCTGACGATAATTACCGTCACCAAATACAAAAAAAATTCTTAACTTGTGGGAAAAATTTTAGAGATTGGGAAATGCATTTAACATGTAAAAATGGTGAAGTCAAAACGATAATGTGGTCCAATATTTCAGACCAGTTTCCTGTAATAGGATTTAGTTACTGGGCTGTTGGGGTAGATATTACACATTTAAAAGCAATAGAAGAACAACTAAAACAACAAACCTCTGAATTGGAACTTATTTTTAAAGCTTTACCAGATCTATGTTTTTTAACAGAAGCTGATGGAACAATTATAGATTATAAAGCTGGATCACCTACAAAATTCTACGTACCTGCAGAAACCTTTATGGGAAAAAAGTTTTACGAGGTGTTACCATCTCCAGTAGCACAGCAATTTCGAGAAGCAATTCGTCAAGTAAAAGAAAAAGAATCCACTGTAATTGTTGAATATCCACTAGCACTTAAAGGAAGTATAGATTTTTTTGAAGCTAGATGTTTACCATTGCTACATGACAAAATTATGGTTATTATACGCGATATTACAGAGCGAAAAAAGACAGAAGAATTACTAAATAAATCAGATACACTTGCAGCAATTGGACAATTAGCAGCTGGTGTTGCTCATGAAGTAAGGAACCCTTTAACTGTAATAAAAGGATTTATACAACTATTCCAAATTAACAAAGAGGATCAAGAAAAGTATTTTGATCTTATGCTTTCTGAAATTGAGAGAATTGAAGCGATACTTCAGGAGTTTTTGTCGATTGCTAAAACAGATGAAATTCCTACTGAAAAGAAAAATATTTATAAAATATTTGAAAATGTCGTGTCATTGATTAACACAAAAGCGATTATGACAAATATTCAAGTTGAATTAATTGCAGATTCAAGTGAAATATTTATTGAATGCTCTGAAAATCAATTGAAACAAGTATTTATTAATATTTTGCAAAATTCAATCGAGGCAATGCCAGATGGCGGGAAAATTTCAATTCATATGAAAGAAATGAATGAAGACGGAGTCATTATAGATATAGTCGACGAAGGAATAGGAATACCAGAGGAAAGAATTAAGAGATTGGGTGAACCATTTTATAGTACGAAAGAAAAAGGTACTGGAATTGGATTGATGTTAAGTTACAAAATTATTGAAAGTCACCAAGGGGCTATTAGTATTATGAGTGATGTTGGTGTCGGGACTACTGTAACAATTTACTTACCAAAAACGCAAAGTGAACTGTACATATCAAAGAGTGAAAATAAATCCGTAATAGTACGCTCTATATTTAACTCGTAAATAATTAAATACGCCAAAACAAAGGGCTTAGTGAAAACTAAGTCCTTTGTTTTGGCGTATTTTTAAATTTTATTTTAGTAAACTTTACCTTTTCTTTACCATTACTTAAATTTCTATTAAGTATTAATCATTATATTAGTATTTATACAATGTAATGTTTAGAATTTCAACATTACTTACAATGATGGGAACTTACTTTATTGTTAGAAGTAATGTAAGGAGGAGGATTATGACAAGGTGAAAAAGAAAAAACAGAAAAGCGGTAGGGTACTTCCAATACGATTAAACATTTTATTCTTTTGTGTGTTTTTATTGTTTTCTGCTATTATAATTCAGCTAGGTAAAGTGCAAATTTTCGAAGGAGAAACATATAAAAATGAAGTACAAAAGAGAGAAAATGCAACCGTTAGTCTTACAGTGCCACGCGGCAAAATTTATGATCGTGAAGGTAAACCCGTTGTTGATAATAGGTCTTTACGTACGATTACATACACAAAGTTAAAAGGTGTAAAATCAGAAGATATGTTAAAAACTGCAAGACAACTTGCAGAAATAATTGAAATGCCACAAGAAGATATAGATAAGTTAACTGAGACAGATAAGAAAGATTTTTGGATGCAATTAAATCCAAAGCTTGCTGAAAACTTAGTATCTAAAAAAGAAATAGATAAGTTTAGAAAAAAAGATAGTACCGGAAAAGAACTAGATAAAAAAATAGAAGAGTTAAAGAGAAATCGCGTTACAGATAAAAACCTTCAAGAATTAACAGCTAAAGATTTAGAAGTGTTAGCTATTAAAAGTAAAATGACTTCAGGATTTCAAATGGCACCTCAAATTATAAAAAAAGATGTTAGTGAAAAGGAGTACACTGTAATAAGTGAAAATCTTGCAAATCTTCCTGGTGTAGATGCATCAGTTGATTGGGAGCGATTTTATGTTAATGATGGATTATTCCGTTCAGTACTTGGAAATGTTTCAAATGCTGATGAAGGATTACCACGTGAACGATTAGATTATTATTTAGTACGTGACTATAGCCGAAATGACCGAGTTGGAAAAAGTTACATCGAACAACAATATGAAGATGTACTTCATGGTACGAAAACAGAAGTAAGAAGTATCGCAGATAAACAAGGTAACACAATTAGAACAGAAACAGTTTCCGAAGGGAAAAGCGGCAAGAATTTAACTTTAACAATAGATATGGAATTACAGAAAAAAGTAGAAGAGAGCATAGAAAAAATATTAAAGGCCTATAAAGGTTCAGAATCGATGTTAGACCGTGCTTTCGTTGTTATGATGAATCCGAAAAACGGTCAAGTATTATCGATGGCTGGGAAAAAGTTAGTAGAAAAAGACGGCAAAATAGAAGTAGAAGATTATGCTTTAGGTACGATGACAAGTTCATATGAGCTTGGATCAACTGTTAAAGGTGCGACAATATTAACTGGTTTTGAAACGAAAGCTATAACACCAGGTACTTACTTTTATGATGCACCTATGAAGTTTAAAGGAACTAAGGAGAAAAAGTCTTGGAAAGATTTCGGGAATATTGATGATCTAAGAGCTTTACAAGTTTCTTCTAATGTTTATATGTTTAATACAGCATTAAAAATTGCAGGTGTAGATTATGTAAGGAATAGTTCACTAGATATTAAACAAGAATCCTTTGATAAAATGAGATATTATTTCAGACAATTTGGTTTAGGTGTTCCAACGGGCATTGATTTACCAAATGAAACAGCTGGGCAAATTGGGCGAAAAGATAATCAGCCTGGTTTCTTATTAGACTTTTCCATTGGTCAGTATGATACGTATACACCGCTTCAACTTGCCCAGTACATTTCGACTATCGCAAATGGCGGCTATCGTATGAAACCACAAATTGTTCAAGAGATTAGAGAACAAACTGTGCAGAAAGATGAAATTGGTAAAGTCGTACATTCACAAGAACCAATTGTTTTAAATAAAGTGGATATGAAAGAAGAGTATATTAATCAAGTAAAAGAGGGATTTAGAAGAGTGTTCCAAGAGGGGGATGGTACTGGGGTAAGTAAATTCCAAAAAGCACCATATAAACCAGCTGGTAAAACAGGGACAGCACAGACAGTATATGGAGGAGATAGTGACATTGGTAGAAATGATAAAGGTGAGCGTATAAAATGTTATAACTTAACACTAGCAGGATATGCGCCATATGATAATCCAGAAGTAGCGTTTTCAGTTGTTGTTCCATGGATTATAGATGATAAGTCTGGTATTAATTCTGCAATTGGTAAAGATATTTTAGATGCCTATTTCGATTTGAAAAACCAACGATTAAGTGAGGGAACTGCAAAAGTAGATGATTTAAAAGAAAATTAGAAAATATGAACCGTCTCTATCATTTATATGAACTAGAGACGGTTTCACATAGGACTAGATTGGAAATGAGGTATTTATGAATAGATTCGTTTGTAAAGGATGGGGAAAAATATGTAGCTATATTTTAATTATTGTAGCAGTTATTTTAATTAATAAATCTTTTTTATTTTGTATGGTAGAAGGAATTTCGATGCAGCCAACATTAAATGAAAAAGATCGTATACTAGTTAATAAAGCTAGTTTTTCCTTTCATCATGGAGATGTGGTGATAATTAAAAAGGAAGATGATCCAACATACTATGTTAAACGAATTATCGGATTAGCCGGAGATGAGGTAAAGCTAAAAAACGATGTTGTTTATATAAATAATAATAAGCAAAATGAGTCATATATACAGTTAGATATATCACAGACATCAAAACGTTTTTCAAACTTCTCAGAAATAAAAGTTCCAGCGCATAAATTCTTTGTATTAGGAGATAATCGTAATCATAGTAAAGATAGTAGAAATACACTAGGTCTTATTGATGAATCAAATGTGATTGGTAAAGTAGAAATGGTGTATTTTCCGTTTGATCAAATGAAAAGAATAAAATAATTTCGTAAAAAAGAATGCTATTAAATATTCACCTTTTGCAAAAAATTACATATATTGATAGCATAGGACAAGCCAAAAGGCTTGCACCCTATCTCACTGAACACTCCTTATCACGGATTGGCATCTACTTATGTAGATGCTTTTTTTATATTTTTGACTGACAATTATTTATCAATATAAGGTGGTAAGAATATTAGGTCTTTTAGGGGGAGTTTACCTGTAAAAATAACTGTACTCTTAATAAATGAAAATGAAATATAAGGAGTGAGAAATCAGTGCTGAATATTTTAATGGTCAATTTTCCGGCAGAGGGACATGTGAATCCTACTTTAAGTATAGTAAAATCCTTTACTGAACGGGGCGATAGCGTACATTATATTACTACGGAAAATTTTAAGGAAAGGCTTGAATCAATGGGAGCTATTGTGCATTCTCATCCAGATTTATTAAAAGAAATCTCTATCGATACGGTTACTTCATCTGGATTAAACGCTTTCTTTAATGTTCATGTTCAAACTTCTTTATATATATTAGAAATTACAAAAAAGTTATCTAAAAGTATACATTTTGACTTCGTATTTTATGATATATTTGGCGCTGGAGAATTAGTAAAGGAATATTTACAAGTTCCAGGAGTAGTTTCCTCTCCTATATTTTTAATTCCGACAGATTTTTTAAAGACCTTACCTTTTCATCCAGATACCACAGTCCCTTTTCATCCTGATAAATTCGCTAAAAAGTTACTATATGAAATGGAGAATAAATTTGGAGTTTCCCCAAAAATTAATCTTCAATTTATGAATAATAAAGGGGAAATATGTATCGTGTATACAAGTCGTTATTTTCAACCTAATAGTCATTCGTTCGGAGAAAATAATATTTTTATTGGACCGAGTTTTCCAAAGCGGAAAACAAACGGGGAGTTTCCACTTGGAATGCTAAAAGATAAAAAGGTTATTTATATTTCAATGGGGACCCTCCTCGAGGGGATCGAACCATTTTTTAATACTTGTATTGATACTTTCTCAGATTTTAAAGGAGTAGTTGTAATGGCAATAGGTGATAGAAATGATATTTCAAAAATTAAACAAGCACCAGACCATTTTATAATAGCTCCATACGTACCTCAATCTGAAGTATTAAATGAAGCAGATGTTTTTATTACACACGGGGGAATGAATAGCGTACATGATGCAATTCATTATAATGTTCCATTTGTAATAATACCGCATGATAAAGACCAGCCCATGATAGCCCAAAGGTTAATTGAGCTAGAAGCAGCATATAGATTATCAAAAGATAATGTGAATGCTCAGTCTTTAAACGAAGCAGTATTCGAAGTTTTTTCAAATGAAAAATATAAAGATGGTATACGAAAACTTAATGCTAGCTTTTTAGATTGTGGTGGTTCCAAAAAAGCAATCGCGGTCATTGATTCACTATTAAATAAATAGTTTTAAGATGATAAAAGCATAGAGGCTCACACCTTTATGCTTTTAAATTGTTATCCAGCAAATTGTACAGCAGTATTCGCGTGTAAATAAGCAGTGTCAAAAACAGGAACAGATAGATCGTTTTGAGAAATGAGCAAAGGAATTTCTGTACAGCCAAGCAGTATTCCTTCAGCACCGTTTTTAATTAATGTATTTGCGATTTGTAATAGCTTTTCTTTTGATGCATGTGAAATGATACCTCTACTTAATTCGCTTAATATGACATGATGAATAAAGGTTCTATCTTCTTCATTTGGGACAATTGTCTCAATGTTGTAATTTGCTAATCGAGATTTATAGAAATCATGTTCCATCGTTTGTTTCGTTCCTAAAAGTCCGATACGCTTTATATTATGCTCTACCATATTCTTAGCACTTACGTCTCCAATATGAAGGAGTGGTATTGATATTGCCTTTTCTACTTCTTCGGCAAATAGATGTACTGTATTAGAACATATTAGTAAACATTCAGCTCCAGAGTTTTCTACTTTTTTTGCTACTGTGACTAATTCATTTTTCACTTCCTCATATTGATGGTTTTGTAATAATGTAGTTACTTCACCAAAGTCCATGCTATATAAAACAAGCTTCGCATTTTGATCATATTTAGAGAGGGTAAGTGTATTAATATGTTTATAGTACAACGATGTTGATTCCCAACTTAGTCCGCCAATTAGGCCAATTACTTTCATCATGTATTCCTCCCGTAACAATTTTGAATTCATTATTCCATAATTCCTATAAGAATACAATGATTTGAACGAACTATTTATTTAAAAGTTAAAATAGTAAGAAAAGTATTGAAATTGTTGATTGTTAGTGCCATAATACAGATTACAAATACATACTTATCCAGAGAGGTAGAGGGAACGGCCCTATGAAGCCTCAGCAACCCCTATGTAATTACATAGGAAGGTGCTAATTCCGCAGAGGACATTTATATGTCTTTTGAAAGATAAGAGGATTCTTGTACGTGAAAGAAAATGACCTCTTAATTTAAGGGGTCATTTTTTGTTGTATAGAAAGGAAGTGTCGATGCATAATTCATTTTCAAAACAAATATAGAGTATTAAAAGCTGAATAATACGAGAGGGGAATTGTAATGAACAAATTAACGACAAAACTAGTAGTAGCAATCGGAATTGGAGCAGCTTTATACGGTGTATTAGGACTTTGGGGATTTTCTATCGCACCCAATACATTTATTAAACCAGCATTAGCTATATTAACAGTTTTTGGCGCATTATTTGGCCCAGTAGCAGGGCTATTAATAGGACTCATCGGTCATACAGTTACAGATACAATCGCTGGATGGGGTATTTGGTGGGGATGGGTGATTAGTTCAGGCATTATCGGATTTTCAATGGGGATCATACAAAAAAGAGCTGGCTTCAGTGTGAAAAATGGAAAGTATAATAACCGTGATATTTCTTATTTTACAATTGCGGGGTTAGTAGGAATTGTAATTGCCATTATATTTGCAGGAGCATTCGATGTTATTGTGATGGGAGAACCGTTTGATAAAATCGTTATACAAGTGCTAGGAGCAACCATTGCAGACGTTATCGTATTTTTAGTTCTTGGCTTACCAATCACAATTGGCTTAGCTAAAGCGAATAAAAAACATACACATTTAAAAATTGAAAAGTAGGGATGTATACATGCAACCAATTATTTCTTTTGAGCAATTTACCTTTCAATATGGGCATGTCACGCAGCCTACTTTAAAAGATATTACATTTCAAATATATCCTGGGGAAAAAGTGCTAATAGCTGGACGGAGTGGTTCAGGGAAGTCAACATTAGCTCATTGTATAAATGGGCTAATCCCATTTTCTTACGAAGGGATAAGTACTGGTAACATTTTAATAGCTGGAAAGGATCCGAGAGAAGGAAGTATTTTTGAACAGAGTAAACGTGTAGGAACAATATTACAAGATCAAGATTCGCAATTTATTGGCCTTACTGTAGAAGAAGATGTAGCATTTTTATTAGAAAATGAATGTGTAAACCAAAAAGAAATGAAAAGAATTGTGACTGATTCTTTAAAAAAGGTAAATATGCAGAACTTTCATGCACAAAGTCCACATGAATTGTCAGGAGGTCAAAAACAGTCAGTTTCTCTTGCAGGGCTGTTAACGGTAAATGCAGATATATTATTATTTGATGAACCGTTAGCTAACTTAGATCCTGTAAGTAGTTTGAATACTATAAAACTTATTAAAGATATACATGAGAAATATAATAAAACAATTGTAATTATTGAACATCGAATAGAAGAAATTTTAAAGCTTGATTTAGATAAAATTATTTTAATCGATGAAGGAGAAGTTGTTGCGATTGGTTCACCGGATAAAATTTTAGCGTCTAATATATTACCAAATATCGGGCTAAGAGAGCCTATTTATATAGAAGCTCTAAAGAAATTAAATTTTGGTAATAATAATGACATGTTATTTCCAATTGAAAATCTTTGTAATGAAAGAGTTAATAGCGTAATAAAGAATTGGATGCAGAAACAAGTATCATTTGAAAACACACATAAAAATAGAGAAATATGTCAAATTGAAAATTTATCATTTTCGTATAATAACAAACATACAGCATTAGAAGATATCAACCTTTCAATAGGAGAAGGTGAAATAGTAGCGTTACTGGGTCATAACGGAGCAGGTAAATCGACATTAGCTCATAGTCTAATAGGAATAAATAAAACAAAAAATGGGAGAATTACATTCGCTGAAGAAAACATAAACACGTGGTCTATCCGTAAACGTGGGGAAGTTATTTCATATGTTATGCAAAACCCCAATCATATGATTACACAAAGTACTGTTTTAGAAGAAGTATCATTCACATTAAAATTAAAAAAGGTTTCTAAAGAAGAAATTAATAGTAGAGTGGAAGATGTTTTGAAGATTTGTGGATTATACCCATTTCGTAATTGGCCAATTAAGGCATTAAGCTACGGGCAAAAAAAGAGACTAACTATTGCTTCTGTACTTTCAACAAACCCAAAACTAATTATATTAGATGAGCCGACAGCTGGACAAGATTATTATCATTACAAACAGTTTATGTCGTTTATAAGAAAACTGGCTGAAAAAGGCATATCTTTTATTTTTATCACACACGATATGAATCTTGCTTTAGAATACGCAAATCGAGCGGTAGTTCTGCATAAAGGGAAAATCATTGCGGACAATGCTGTATCCGCTGTATTAGGAGATCAAGAAACGTTACAAAGAGCCAATTTACGGGAGATTTCATTAATAAAGCTTGCTAAATTAAGCGGAATTTCATCTCCAGAAATGTTTGTGAAACTTTATATAGAGGTTAATAGGAGGGAGGAGTATGCATAATACGTATTTTCATCGTATGGATGGTGCAATTAAGTTATCTTTATTTATATTTTGTATGACTCTTACTTTTTTATTTTTTGATTTTCGTATATTGCTAATTTTATTTTTTATTGGATGTGTCGGCCTCTTAATTGCTAAAGTTCAGTTGCGTAAAATTATAGTTGTTTTCAGCGTTATATTTACATTTAGTTTATTAAACTCTGTTATGATTCTTTTTATTACGCCAACACATGGATCAGAATTAACAGGAACATACACATCTTTTTTTAATATAGGTTATGCAACAATTACATACGAAACATTATTTTTTGCCGTTACACTTTCATTAAAATATTTTACGTTATTACCATTTACACTTCTTTTTATTTATACAACTCATCCAAGTGAATTTGTCAGTAGCTTAAATAAATTTGCTATTCATTATAAAATTACATATGCAATAAATATTGCACTGCGTTATATACCAAACATTCAATCTGAATATGTAATCATTAAACATGCACAGGAAGCAAGAGGTGTACCTTTTGAAAAAGGAGAAGCGAGCTTGTGGATTCGTATGAAAAACCGTGTTTTAATTTTTTGGCCACTTATTATTCATTCTTTAGAAAGAATCGATACAGTTTCAAATGCAATGGATTTAAGAGGATTTGGAAAGAAAAACAAACGTACGTGGTACTATGCAAAGGACGCACAAAAAGAGGATTACATCACACTTTTTGTTGGTATTATTATTTTGATTATTGCAGTTTACTTAAAACTAAATGTATTCCAAAGCTTCTGGTACCCATTTTAAAGTACTCTCAATAGAGTGCTTTTACTAATTTTATGAGGACATGCTCAAAAATGGGATATACACATACTGTATAATACGAACCAGTTAAAAATGATCAACTACCTATTAGTTTTCAAACCAAAAGGAGGAGAAAATATGAGCTTCGGTGGTTCTTGTGGTTTTGGTGGAGGTTTCGCTTTATTAGTTGTGTTATTTATTTTATTAATTATTGTTGGATGTAGCTGTTGGAGCTAAGGGTACTAATTTCTAATTAGTCTTCACAAAATGTAAACTTAAAAAAACATAGCAGATACTTGTTGTATCGAAATAAAAAAGGAGCATAATGGCTCCTTTTTTATTTATTATATGGAATACTCTCATCACTATATTTTGGGAATGTAATAGTTAGAGCCGTTCCTTTATTAACAATACTTCGGATTTTTAAAGTACCTTGCATTGTTTCGATAATTTTAACAGCAACCATCGTACCTAAACCAGTACCTTTCGTTTTTGTACTAAAATATGGTTCGCCAAATCGATTTATTTGCTCTTGCGACATTCCAATTCCACTATCTTGAATCCTTATTATGACTTTATTATTACTAGCAGTTGCAGAAATAATTAGATCACCGCCACTCGGCATAGCTTCAATACTGTTTTTAATTAAGTTTAAAAAACATTGGTGGAAGTGCTGTGTATTACCAATAATTGTCCCCCCGGAGAACTCTTTTGTAATATTAATAGTGTTCATATTACATAAAGGCAATATCATATTAATTACTCGATGTAACTCGTGCTCCACAGAGATACGGTCTAGTTTCTCTGATGCTGGCTTAGCAAAAGTTAAGTAATCATCAATAATTATTTGTGCTCGATTTAACTCTTCAAGTATATGTTCAATATATTCATTCCTGGACTCTGGGGTTAAATTGGGTGTTTTTAAAAGTTGAGTAAATCCTTTTACGACAGTCAAAGGATTCCTTACTTCGTGTGAAATACTAGCAGCGAGTTGGCTGACAATCTCCATTTTTTCAATTTTAATTAACTTTGATCGCATGATTACCGCATCTTTTAAAACTTCATTAAAATAGACAACAAATAACATTAATGTAGTTGGTAATAGAATAAAATAAATAATATATAAATTATTAACTTCAAAATCTGATAAAGTTAAAACAATAACAGTTGTAAATATTGCAAGGAAAAAAGTTAAAAACATAGACGAAGCTACTTTAATTTTTCTATTGTATGTATTAAATTTAGCTGATGCGAATGCTGTAATAATAAATATTGTTCCATAAACAATAATTGTTAATAGACTAAAACCATAAAACATAAAACGTGTTATTAATAAAATAATGAGTAATATAATACCGACAGGAAACCCACCATAAAGTGTTCCTATTAAAAAGGGTATTTGTCTTAAATCGTGAATGCAATTTTCATCCATATAGATAGGATATCGCATACATAAAATAAGTGGGATGCTCGTACAAAGAATAATAAGTAGTTTTTTGTATTTTTCCCCAAAGAGCCCACTATCATAAACGAAATAAAAAACAAATATACTACTTAAAATATAAAGAAGATTATTTAAAACATTTTGATTTATGTAAATAAAGTTCATAATACATGCCCCGTTATCCTGAATTTCAATTCCATATGTATTATACATTATAAAAGTAATAGTTTTACATATGTCTAATAAATATATAAATTTTTTATAGCTTCTGAGTAGTATGTACTTCTAACCATGCATTATAAAATTCTTCAACTGACGCATAGCGTTCGCTTCGATTTTCATTTACAGCACGATAAGCTATCTCAAATAAACCTTTACTAGCTTCCCATTTTATAAAGGAACGATCTTGTCCGCCACCTAAAAGCGTGAAAGCCATTGCACCCATATTAAATACATTCGTTTTTCCATCTATTATTGCGTTAAGCTGAAATTCTTCAGGGGACATAAAGCGTGATGATCCCCATAATCGCCCCATTGTATTTATGTAAGGTTTTTTACTGTATAAATCAATATCGCAAATTTTTGTTTCATTTGTTTTAAAGTTATACAAAATACTACCATCATAAAAATCAATAGCTACATAGTTTTTATACTCTACATAAGCATGAAAAGAAAAAATAGAATGTAATGAAATAAGTCGGTCCTTAACGGATAATTTCTTATATTTATAAAATGGTGAGTTAGAATCTTTATATTTCGCCGGGGGTGGGAAACTCCAGTGCGGATGAAGACATTCACCATCAAACCACTCAAAAATTAAAACATATCCATGTTGTACTGGAAAGTGTTCAATTAAGTTTATAAGTGAATTGTGCTTTAATTCATTGTAAAGAATAACTGAATTTTTTAATCTTATTATCGCTGCATCTGTAGACCCTTTATATGCTATTGTTTGTGCCCCTGCATATTTAATAAATTTCTTTTGACCATTCTTTTCAACCCCAAAGCAAATATTACCCGAATCTTGTTGATCAAAAGCTACAAATACTTTTCCTAATTTCATAAGCCAATCAAAATTATGATGCTCTTTTAATTGGAATGTTATATTATTTAACTGAATTTCAACTGGAATATCTTTCATTATTCACCTCGGATTAAATATAATTAAATTGTATATTGCAGTATTCGACATATTTTGTGAAATCCCTATGTTATTAATGTGAAATTTTATGAATATAATGATGTACAGTTATAAGGAGGAAAGAAAATGGATGAAAAAATCATAATTAAACCGTACCAACATCATTGGCATAAAGAGTTTTTAAATGAAAAAAATAAAATTACGTCTTTATTAAATAAAGAAGTGATAACAATGGAACATATAGGAAGTACAGCGGTAGAAGGATTAGGAGCTAAACCTCTTATTGATATGATGATTGGCGTAACAAACTTACAAATTACTGAAAATTGGACTGAAAGCCTTGCGGAAATTGGATATGAATATGTTCCTAAAAAAAACTCTAATTGGCGTTTTTTTAGAAAAGGAAAATGGAGAGCTGGTACCCACCATTTACATGTTTATATTTATAATAGTGAAGAATGGAAGAACAACCTTTTATTTCGAGATTTTCTCATAAAGCATGAATGGGCACGAAAAGAATATAGAGGTTTAAAAGAAAGACTTGCTACTACATATCCTTTCGATCGAGTTGCTTATACAAATGAAAAAGCGCCGTTTATTCAAAAAATAATAATTTTAGCTAAAAGGGATCGATACAAAATTTAAGTCGCTTTGAAATTCTCATTTTATTTTAATCTTTCTCTCATGTTCCTTTCTTTTTTATTTGATACACTGCTTGTTACAAAGCCTTTATAAGTAAGGGGATAAAAAATGGATAAGATACTAAGAAATAAATATGTTCATATGTATGTTAAAATAATAGGTATTACTATTATTATTTGCAGTGTAGCATTGCTATTTATTAATGTTTTGTACGGGAATGTATTAAATGTAAAAGAATTAAATAAGAAATTAGGTTCTTTCGGTGAATATGGGGCAATTCTAGCTGCATCATTATGGTTGTTACGTCAAATATCGTTATTTTTAAAGAAGAAAAATATGTACGGATTTAAAATAATTAAAGAGCTATATCTTTTTATAAAACAGTTTCACGTATTAATTGGATACGCTGTAATAGCTGTTGCGACTACTCACGGTATTTACTTTTTAATAAAAGGAAGTCGTCATATTATACTAATATACAGTGGTATATTTTCTCTTTTAGCCTTAATAGCATTAGGGATTGCAGGATTTGTTTTACAGAAATCTAATCAGAAAACAAAATTGAAGATGTATCGAAAAGTACATCAATTCATTGCGGTTATATTCGGAATAGGATTGCTTATTCATTTAATCGTATAGGAGGAAGTATCGTTGCAACATATATTAATTATTGAAGATGAGGAAAGCTTAGCAGATTTTTTAGAATTAGAATTAAAGTATGAAGGATATAAAGTAGATATACAACTTGACGGAAGAAAGGGATTAGAAGCAGCACTTGAAAATAGTTATGATCTCATTTTACTTGATTTAATGTTACCAGGATTAAATGGACTGGAAGTATGTCGTCGACTAAGAGCAACTAAAAGTACACCTATTATTATGTTGACTGCTCGTGATAGTATTATGGACCGTGTGACAGGGTTAGATAGTGGAGCTGATGATTATCTTCCAAAACCGTTTGCGATTGAAGAACTTTTAGCACGTATGAGAGTTATATTTAGAAGAGAAGAAAATATAGAGCATAAGCACACATCTTCTCTTACGTTTAAAGACTTACAGCTTCAAATTGAATCTCGAACTATAACTAAAGGAAATGAAGAAATCGAACTTACAAATAAAGAATTCGAGCTACTGCTTATGTTTATGAAAAATATTAATCGAGTTCTTACCCGTGATATTTTACTTGACCAAGTATGGGGATATGATGCAATGGTTGAGACAAATATCGTTGATGTATATGTTCGTTATTTACGGAATAAGTTACATAGTGTAGATAAGGAGGAATATATCCAAACAGTTCGCGGTGCTGGATATATAATGAAATGATAAAAAACATTATGTACCGAATTCGAAATTTACCTATAAAGTGGAAGTTAACACTTTGGTCCACTACACTTGTATTCATATTGTTTATTTTGTATAGCGCGTTACAATTCATTGTAATTAATAAGTGGACTATAGATTATGAACAGAAACAAATAAACAGACAAGTGACAGAAATAGCAGCATATTTTCAAGATAAAAATGATACACTTTCGAGCAAAACATTTGAAAACAGTAAAGAATTTCTTAACAATATGATTGATAAACATCAAATGATTCGTATTATAGGAAATGATGGAAAATCCATTGTTACTGTTTCGCGAGATTTTAATGAAGCGTGGGTAGAACCAAAAATGGTTTTACAAGATGAATCATTTATAAAAAGACAGATAGAAGATCGAATATTAATTGAACGAATACCAATTCAAACAAAAAAATTTACAGGAACTATTGAACTTGCGAAAAACTTAGAGACATTTGATCATTTATTAAAAATAATTTTAGTGGTAATGGTTATCGCCGGGATATGTGGATTAGTGCTTAGTTTTTTAGGCGGGATACTTATAACGAAAAAGCTTTTATCAAGTGTCCAAAACATAACGGATACGATGAAGCGCATTAAGAAAAACGGACTAAATGAAAGAGTTCCAGTACGAGAAAATAATGATGAACTCGCAAAATTATCGATTCTTTTTAATGAAATGATGGATGAGGTAGAAACTTCTTTTACACAGCAAAAACAGTTTGTAGAAGACGCATCGCATGAATTACGAACACCATTAACAATTATTCAAGGGCACTTATCAATGCTGAATCGATGGGGGAAAAATGATCCAGCAGTATTGGATAAATCTCTTCAATCCAGTCTAAAAGAAGTAGATCGATTAAATAAATTAGTTTCAGAATTGCTAGAGCTATCAAGAGCTGAATCAGAACAGATGCATCCAATAGCAGTCGAACAAGTCCATGTTAATAGCGTATTAAAACAAGTTACACAAAACTTTGCAGTACTTCAAACTGACTTTCAATTTGATATGAAATTGGATGCAGAGGAAGCATATATTTCAATGCCATCATCTTACTTAGAGCAAGTTATTATTATTGTAATGGATAATGCAGTGAAATATGCAAAAGAAGTTAATAAGTATATTTGCATTGAATCAAGTATACAATCGGGAAAAGTTAAAATTCGCATAATAGATCATGGAGCGGGAATACCTGAAGGGGATTTACCATTTGTTCTTAATCGTTTTTATAGAGTCGATAAAGCGAGAAGTCGAAAACAGGGTGGAAATGGTCTGGGTCTATCTATAGCAAAAAGGCTTGTAGAAAAATATAACGGAGCTATTCAATTAGAGAGTAAAGAAAATGAAGGAACAATTGTAACGATTACATTTCCTTATGCTACTCATTAATAGTTAAAGGTAGAAAGTTCTTTTTGAAAAAACTCTTTAAAAGGAGGAATACATTTTGTATTTCCTCCTTTTTTGATGCTTACTAATCAAATTATTTTATTTATTTCGATATTTCTAGTACATTTAAAGTATTAAGGGGGAATAATTAATGAAAGCTATTGTACATCAACATAAAAAAGGATTAAAAGGTTTAGAATATAAATTATCATCGGAGATAACTCCTAATGTTGGGGAAGTTAAAGTGAAATTAAAAGCAGCAGGTTTAAATCATCGTGATTTATTTATAATAAATAATAGAAGAGAAATGAAATCACCTTTAATTTTAGGATCAGATGGTGCAGGTATTGTTACGGAATTAGGAGAAGGTGTTTCAAATATCACACTACATACAGAGGTTATTATAAATCCTAGTATTGGATGGAATAATACTCATGAAATACCAGAGTTACCTGAAGTATTAGGTGGACCAACAGATGGAACGTTTGCCGAATATGTTATTCTGCCAGCTGAAAATGTAGTGAAAAAGCCATCCTATCTTTCGTGGGAAGAATCGAGTGTGTTATCTTTATCGGCATTAACTGCATATAGAGCGCTTTTCACAAAAGGTAGATTGAAATCCGAAGAACATGTTCTAATTCCGGGAATTGGCGGTGGTGTAGCTACTTATGCTATGTTATTTGCTAAAGCAATCGGAGCAAAGGTGAGTGTTACTTCAAGGATAGAGAGCAAAAGAAAGGCTGCAGAAAAATATGGAGCAGACTTTTCTTTTAATAGTTCTGGTAATTGGGAAGAGTGCTTACATGGCGAAAAAGTAGATTTAATTATAGATAGTATAGGGCCAGCAACTTTCTTAAAATATTTTGATATATTAAAACCAAATGGAAAAATCGTTAATTTTGGTGCAAGTTCAGGAGATAAAATTGAATTACCTTTACGAGCATTATTTTATAATCAAATCGATATTATGGGAACATCAATGGGAAGTAGTGAGGAATTTAATGAGATGATTCATTTTATAGAGGAACATAATATTAAACCAATCATTGATAAAGTATATCCATTAGAAGAAGCAATTCAAGCTTTAAATCGAATGCAGCAAGGAGAACAATTCGGTAATATAGCCCTTCGTATGAAATGAAAATATGATTTCGTAGCTAGTATATTTAAATGAACATGTTAAGTATTATATTCATACATAGAGTGTTTACCATACTATTTTAAATGTTTTATAATTTTTATACATATTTAGCACGTGTAAATAGTTACACGATTGTCAAATTAATAGTAGCAAAATGAGAATTAGATGAGAAAAGTTTAAGCCCATTTTCATATTAATGTTGTATACTGTGTAAGTCAAGAACACTTGTATCTTTATTTAAAGTACAATGAGAAAGAATAAGGAGAGAGTAATATGAATTACACAGTATTTCAATGGATTAATAATTTTGCTGGATCATCCAAGCTATTAGATACGCTAATGATCGCTATTACAAATAGTGTTCCATATGTAGCTATTTTATTTATGCTTATCCTATGGTTCAATAATGGAAAGAAAGAGAATGCAATTAGAAAACAATATACAGTGTTATATACGACACTTTCAGTTAGTATTGCATTATTAGTAAATGTTCTTATACATGCGGTATATTATCATCCGCGTCCTTTTATTACACATCATGTAAATCAATTAGTACCGCATGCAGCAGATTCATCATTTGTAAGTGATCATTCCGTACTTGTATTTTCGATTGCTTTCGCATTTATTCTTAGAGGAGAAAAACTTAAATATATCGCGCTTATATGGGCAATATTAGTCGGTGTATCACGCATGTACGTAGGTGTTCATTATCCTCTAGATATACTTGGTGCTGCGTTCTTAACATTTATTACAAGCGGATTAGTAATGCAAAGTACACGTATATTTGAACCGTTAGCAAACTTTATTTTCAAAATGTATGCACTAGTAGCAAAACGAGTTCCTTTTTTAGCGAAATATAACCACACATCGTAAACTTAAGAACCTACAAAAAGTAGGTTCTTTTTATTTGAAGATTCTAAAATTTCACTTACCGTATTTAATATTTAAAAACATAAAATGATAAGAAACAATTGGCAACATAGATTGTTTTCTTATCGTTTTAGAGGAATTCACTAAAAAAACTTCGAAAAATATAGTATCTAAAATAAAAAAGCGCATATTTGCATTAATAAATTGTAAAGGAAAGGAGATAAGTATGCATAAACTTCAAACGAATAAAGGCGCTCGATATATGATGATTGCTTTTATTGTTTTGTTTCTTACTATGCTTTTACGTATATTTTATATTCAAGCTGTAGGAGTCGTGCATAATGTTAATGTAAAGGATCTTGCAAATGAACAACATAACAAAAATGGAGTTCTGGAAGCAAATCGTGGTACAATTTATGACCAAAATGGGAAAGTATTAGTTCAAGATTCAACAACATATCGCATCGTTGTAAATTTAAAGGGAAAAGATAAATTAAAAGATAAAGAAGACACTGCTCAACGTTTAGCAGATGCGCTTGAAGTTGATAAAGAGGAAATCATGAAAAATTTCCATGAAGGACGTACACAAGTGGAAATTGGTAAAATTGGTCGGAATTTATCTAGAAATGTGAAGGAAACAATTAAAGATTTAAAAATACCAGGTGTATCTTTTAAAACTGAAAAAGCCAGAGTATATCCAAATGAAGATTTCGCTTCTTATATACTAGGTTTTGCAAGACCAGATGATAAAGGCAATGCAGAAGGGAAATTTGGTCTTGAAAAAAGTTTAGATAAATATTTGCGCTCTACAAATGGAAATATTTCATATTTAGGCACTCGAAAAGGAATTCCGCTTACAAATGATATAGAAAAAATAGAACCTGCTAAAAATGGGCATAACGTATATCTCACATTAGATAAACAAATTGCTAGTTTTTTAGAAGAAGCGATGAATAAAGCACAGCAACACTATGATCCTTCTATGTTAGTAGGTATTATTGCGGATCCAAAAACAGGTAAGATTTTAGCCATGTCTAGTAAGCCTAGTTATAATCCTAACAAAGGAGACATTGAATATTTTTTAAATGATCCAATTGCAAACGCATACGAGCCAGGGTCTACAATGAAAGTTTTTACATTAGCTGCAGCAATTAATGAAGGTGTATATAACGGGAGAGAATATTTCCAATCAGGAAAATACGCAGTTGGTTCAGCAGAAATTAAAGACCATAATGGTGGTTATGGATGGGGTTCTATTACATTTGATGAAGGGTTTGAACGATCATCAAATGTCGGCTTTTCTATTTTAGAAGATCAGTTATTGAAGCCAAACAACTTTAAAAAGTATATGAATAAATTTGGATTCAATCAAAAAACAGGCATAGATCTACCTGGAGAAAGTAAAAATACATTATTGTTAAACACACAGATTCAACAAGTTACTACTTCTTTCGGTCAAGGTTCAACTGTAACTCCTATTCAATTAGTACAAGCTGCTACAGCAATAGCGAATGACGGGAAAATGATGAAGCCATTTATTGTTGATAAAGTTGTAAATCCAACAAACAATCAAGTTATTATGGAAAATCAACCTAAAGAAATAGGGAATCCGATTAAAAAAGAAACTGCAGATAAGGTAAGGAACTTAATGGAGCGTGTAATAACTTCATCAAAAGGAACGGGAACGATGTATAAAGTTGATGGTTATCCGATTGGTGGTAAAACAGGAACAGCACAAATTCCAAATCCTGAAAATGGACGATATATGGAAGGAAAGGAAAATTACATTTTTTCATTTCTAGGAATGGCTCCGATTGATGATCCACAATTAGTCGTATATTTAGCCATTAAGCAACCGAATTTAAAGGGGGATGAGTACGGCGCTCAACCTCTTGCTGAAATTTTTAAACCAGTTATGAAAAACAGTTTAGAATATTTAAAGGTGAAACCATATACAGAAAAACAAATGGCAGATGCAACGAAGCAATCTCAAATAAAAGCACAAAATTATGTGAACCAATCGATGGATAAAGTAAAAAATATTGCAGAAAAAGAGAAACTTCAGCCAGTATTATTAGGAGAAGGACAGATAATAAAACAATATCCACAGGCTGATGAGGTGATAAGTGAAGGAGATCGTATATTTCTAGTAGGAAATAATGTGAAAATACCTAACTTAAAAGGTTGGTCAATGCGTGATGTTATGTATTTATCAAAATTATTTAAATTAGATTTAAAAACGACAGGTACGGGCTATGTGACGAGTCAAAGTATTGAAAAAGGACAAGATTTACAAGAAGGGGCTACTTTAAAGCTAGATTTAGAGCCCCCGTTACAACCATTAGCAGAAGCGGATACAAATTAATAAGGATTTTGAAATAGCCTATTATCTATAGGCTATTTTTGATAAGGTGACAAGCAATTTCACGCACCGTATTTTTTATAAAAAATATTAAATAAAACATTTATCAGTTGCTAAAACAAAAACCCTTTCATATATATAAATTAGAACAGTCGTTCAATTTTAAGGATTACACGGTGAAAGGAGCCACCTGTGACTAAAAGACGATATGATGGCGAATTAGCCAAACAAATTATAGCTGAAAAAGCCACAGAGTTATTTTCTTTAAAAGGATATACAAGGACCTCGATTGAAGACATCGCAAAAGCATCTGGCTACAGCAAAGGGCATATATATTATCATTATAAAAATAAAGAAAACTTATTTGTTTATTTAGCTAAAAACAGTATGCGAAACTGGCACGAAAAGTGGATAACAGCAGAAAAAGATTACAAGAACGCTACTGAAAAATTATATGGAATGGCTAACTATGTACTATATAATTATACAACCCCTTTATTGAAAGCAGGTCAAGAACTTGCTTCGGATCCAAGCACAAACTCTTCTACAGTTCAGCAACTTTATGGTTTAGCTGTTGTCCCCTTAACTGCATATCAACAAATTTTAGATGAAGGTATAAAAAGTGGCGAATTCTTCATAAACAATATTGAAAACTCAAGTCTTTTATTAGGGGCATGGCTAGGTGGATTATGCCAGTTTATCTATTCAATTGAAACTGAAGAATTAGAGCTCTTATTTGAAGAAGCGATTACAATTTTTTTGCTTTCTATTTCAAACAAACCTGTTTAACACTCTTACATCTTTTATTCCATTTATTTATGGAAGGGGAGTTCTGTGAAATGAAAATAGGATTATATGGAGATAGCTTAACAGAAGGAAGGCCAGGTATTTCATTTTATAACATATTAAATGAAGAATTTCCGAATGATACGTTATACAATCTTGGTAAACCAGGCGAAACGGTTATAAGTTTAACAAATCGAGTAAGCTCCCAAATACCCAAAAATCATTTTGATATTTCTTTCTTATGGATTGGTGTAAATGATATTTATACAAAACTATTAAAGGTAAAAGCAAATCCAATAACATCAAATGAAGTGGAATTCCAAGAACACTATAAGCTATTGCTCGAGAAAATTATGAGTCACTCCAACATAGTCGTTGCAGTATCGCCTACGATTGTTGGAGAAAATATAAATAGTGAATGGAATAAACAAATAAGGGTATTAGGAAACACTATATTTACACTATCGAAACAATATGAAAATGTATTGTACCTTGATTTATATATAGAATTTGCATCATTACTCGAAAATAATAATCCCTCTGAATATATAGCAACTAACCCCATAAAGATAATGTGGGAAGCTTTATTCTTAAAAAAGCAAGAAAAAATAGATCTTGTATCACAAAAAAGAGATCTATATTTGACTTTAGATGGAGTGCATTTAAATAGTAAAGGCGCCGCATTGGTTGCTAATCAATATGCTAAAACAATTCATTTAATAAAGAAATAAGTGTATTGTGATACGTTAATTAGAACAATTGTTCAATTTCTTACTTTCGTCCGTATGCTTTATATATTGATAACAGGAGATGTTTATATGGATGAGCAAAGAGTCGCGATTATCACTGGCGGAGCTTCTGGAATTGGGAAATCTTTATCTATTCAATTAGCCAATAAGGGGCTATTTGTAATTATTGCAGATATTAATGAAACTGCTGGCCAAGAAGTTGTGAATTATATTAGAAATAACAATCAGCATGCTAGGTTTGAAAATTTAAATGTTACAAATGCTGAATCTGTCGAAAAACTGATAAATAATATATATAATGAATTTGGAAGAATTGATTATATGTTTAATAACGCAGGAATTGCTATGTACGGAGAAGTACTAGATATGTCATTAAATGATTGGAAACGAATAATTGAAATAAATTTATTAGGAGTAATTTATGGTACGCAAGCAGTTTATAAGCACATGAAAACACAAGGATTTGGACATATCATTAATACAGCATCTGCTACAGGACTAGGGCCAGCTCCACTTTGTGCTGCCTACGCTACAACAAAGCATGCTATTGTAGGGTTAACAACTTCATTACATTATGAGGCAGAAGAATACGGTGTAAATGTAAGTGTGCTTTGTCCAACTTTTGTAGATACACCTATCTTTGAAAAATCAATTGCAATTAATATGAATAAGGATCACATTATGAAACAACTAAAAACAAATAAGCCAATTTCAGCTGACAAGTTTGCTGAAATTGCACTGAAATCTATTCATAAAAATAAATTAGTAATATGTCCAATGCCATTAAAAAAAACAATGGACGTATTTTTTACTATATTTCCTTATTTTCATAAAAAACTAATGCGTTTCGTATGCCGAATTGGACGAAAAGCAAAAATGACACAACTTTAAATATCTGATTATTTTTTATTTACAGTTAAATGAACTTTTGATAATATGGAAAAAATTAAATGCAGTGAAGAGAAGAGTAAATAAAATGAATTTTTCACAGAGAGCTCCATTTAGCTGAAAAGGAGTAAAAATTCTTTATTGAACCAAGCCTCTGAGCAGCACATCGGAACCTTTTATGAGGGGGTGGTGTGACGGGAGCTCCCGTTATAGAGCTAAGGTATAAGCATGAAAACAATGCAGTACCTGATAAGGTTGATATGGCGACATATTAATAAACTAGGGTGGCACCGCGATGATAAATCTCGTCCCTAAGACTTTAAGTCTTGGGGGTGGGATTTTTTTATTGTTTTAAAACAATTTAGAAAGTGGGGACCTAAAGTGAAAAAATTGCTTAAAGATTGGAAATACCCTTTATTACTACTGTCTGGAGTTGGTATTGCGAATTTAGGTGCATGGATTTACTTAATAGCACTGAATATACTTGTCTATAATATGGGAGGCTCAGCCTTAGCTGTTGCTACTTTATATGTGATAAAACCATTAGCCGCTTTATTTACAAACGCTTGGTCAGGAAGTATGATAGATCGTTTAAATAAGCGGAAGTTAATGGTTTATCTCGATATATATCGTGCAGTATTTATCGCTATTTTACCCTTGGTTCCATCCCTTTGGATTGTCTATCTCTTAGTATTCTTTATAAGCATGGCCAGTGCGATTTATGAACCGACTGCCATGACGTATATGACGAAATTAATTCCAGTAGAGCAAAGACAGCGTTTCAATTCATTACGTAGTTTAATAGGATCTGGTGCATTTCTAATTGGTCCAGCAGTGGCGGGAGTATTATTAATAACTAGTACACCAGAGTTTGCTATATATATGAATGCTATAGCATTTCTGTTATCGGGGTTCATTACATTACTTTTACCTAATCTTGATAAAAAAGACGATCCTAATACATCCCGTGATAAATTGTCTCTAATTTTATTAAAGAAAGATTGGAACGTAGTTTTAAATTTTAGTAAAAAATCTGTGTATATAGTATGTGTTTACTTCTTATTCCAGGGGATGATGGTATTAGCTACCGCTATGGATTCACTTGAACTATCGTTTGCGAAAGAAGTTTTACTGTTAACAGATAGTGAGTATGGTTTCCTAGTTAGTATTGCTGGGGCAGGCTTTATTTTAGGCGCAATAACTAATACAATTTTGTCAGGAAAATTAGCACCTTCATTTCTTATAGGAGTGGGTTCGTTATTTATCGCAATCGGTTATTTAGTCTATGCTTTTTCAAATGAGTTTTTAATAGCTGCTATCGGATTCTTTATTTTATCTTTCTCTATGGCATATGCAAATACAGGATTTTATACATTTTATCAAAATAACATCCCTGTTCATATGATGGGACGGATCGGAAGTATATATGGGCTCGTTATTGCCGTTTTAACAATTTTTATTACGATACTGTTCGGTATTGCAACTCAATCCACTTCTATACAATTTGTAGTCATTGTAGGAGTATCGGTAATGCTACTTATTACTATCATATTGTGTGTGTTTACCTTATTACCTTCAAGGTCCAAGGTATGTTCAGCTGAATCAATAGATTCGAAATAATTTTTTCTTCCTTTTTACAATTAGTGGTACGTAATTAGAGGGTTCTTCCATCTATATATTGAACAATAATTAGGTGGAAGAACATTATTGGCATATGAGGGTGGTTGTTATGATCAATACAAAGGATGCGGTTGAGAGAATTGTAAAAGAACTGTACCAAGAATTAGAGTTTTCTGGAGTAGTCTTAATTAAAAGAGAAAATGACATTATCTACGAAAGCTCGTTTGGATATTCTAACCGAAGTGAACGAATAAATAATACACTACAAACACGATTTGGCATTGCTTCAGGTTGTAAATTATTCACTGCAATTGGCATCTGTCAACTTGTTGAAAAATGTGTAATTACTTTTCATACAAAATTAAAAGATTGTTTACATATTGAATTTCCAAACTTCGATAAAGATATTACAATACATCAACTTTTAACACATAGCTCTGGTATTCCTGATTATTTTGATGAAAGTATTATGGATAACTTTGAGGACCTTTGGAAACAAACGCCTATGTATCTTTTAAAAGGTTTAAGCGACTTTTTACCATTATTCCAAAACAGTACTATGATGTTTGCACCAGGAAGTAAGTTTCACTACAACAATGCCGGTTTTATCATACTTGGATTAATTATAGAACAACAGACGGGACTCGAATTTACGGAATATATAAAAAAGAATATATTCATGCCAATTGGAATGAATGATTCCGGCTATTTTTCTTTAGATAGATTACCAACGCATACAGCCCTTGGATATATAAAAGATGGAAATAACGAAAAGTGGAGAACAAATACATACTCTATACCTATAAAGGGCGGTGCTGATGGTGGGGCTTACATTACCGCGCCGGACATGTTGAAATTTTGGGAGGCTCTATTTAACAATGAAATATTAAACCGCGAATATACGAAGTTACTTTTAACTCCTCACATTTTGGTAAACGATAGTCAGTCTTACGGCTATGGAATATGGATTGAGAAAAAACAAAACAACATTATTAAATATCATGTAATGGGTTATGATCCAGGTGTGAGTTTTCGCTCGGCCGTATACCCAGACTTAGGAATTACATTAGTTATTCCATCAAATAAAGGGGCAGGACCTGAAAAATTAATGGCAGAAATAGAAGGAGTTTTTTGATTACATGGATATTAAGATTAGGGCATATAAAAAAGACGATGAAATAGGCTGGGTACGTTGTCGTGCGTTATCTTTTTTAGATACTGCATATTATGATAATGTATTTAGAGAGAAAGAAAAATATGAAAATCCTGCTATTGAATTAGTAGCTGTACACGAAGATCAAATAGTGGGTTTAATAGATATTGAATACGAATTAGAAGAACGTACTGTTTGTTCAAGAGGAACTGGTCTTGGCGGTATGATTTGGCATATTGCAGTTCATCCCGATTTTCGCAGAATGAGAATTGGTAATCAGCTATTAAATGAAGCAGAAAAGTTAGCGAAAGAACTTAAGCTAAATCGACTGGAAGCATGGACTAGAGATGATTTATGGGTTCAACAATGGTATGGAAATAATGATTTTGTAAACGTAGATTCCTATTTACATGTATATTCTGATCATACAGATGAAATAAAAGATGTGATAAATAGTAATATAAAACAGTTATATCCGGTTCAAACATTTGCTCATTATACAGGTGAAAATAAAGAAGAAATAAGAAAACAATTTAAACGGGTTCATGATTGTGTCTGCTTTGAAAAGTATTTTAGTTAATGCGATAAGCGATAAATCGAAAACCTTCATTTTATATACAAAATGAAGGTTTTCTTTAATGGATTTCAATTATAGATACATAAAAATTATGTTATATATACACTTAATTATTAGGGTTTGTTATATCAGTTTGTATTGAATTGTTACAATTAATTGAGTCGATAATTAGTGGATGGGGACGCATTACCGATATTGATGATGTAATCTGTAACGTTCTAGGTTCTATTCTTGGATATTTCATTTATAAAATCACTTTAAAACTAGCTGCTAAATTTAACATTCAAGTATTAGATAAAACTAATTCTAAAGGTGTAGAATCTATGGAGAACTAAAAGTTTAAACGAGTTCATAAAAAATGTACTTGTTTTGAATAAAGGTACTAAAAGACGTACGAGTAAAAAGTGCGTCTTTTTGCTTTTATAAATAATGCTTAGGACTGATGAAAAATCACATTCTATATTTTACAATTCAAAGTAGCTATTGTATTTCAAGTATGGAATAAAGAAAGGGAAATATAATTTTTAAAGGGAAGTGAGTAAATAGGGGGGGGATTTAATTGGATATTATCGTTGTTATTCTTATTATCGTTTTAATGCAAGGGAAAGAACGTAAAATAAAAATTAATCGTATTTGGCTCGTTCCAGCTTTATTGTGTTATGTAACAACTCAATCCATTGTTCACATGGAGCAAGTAACTTTATTGCAAGGACTTCTTTTCGTTGCAATGCTTGGAATTGGATTGGTCCTTGGAATTATAAGAGGCAAAGCTTTAACATTTCGATTAGATAGTGAAACGGGTCATGTATTACGAAAAGGAAATTTGTTAAGTACAGTTATTCTCCTTGTTATTTTAGGTGCGAAAATCGTAATTAAGCAAAGCATGTTTTCTGGCAGTACGCCCTATACATTAATGATTGTAACGAATGCCTTTTTATGTATCACATTAGGTACTGTTATTAGTAGACGATATTATATTTGGAAGAAATATAATGAATTAACACAAAAAGTATAAAAAATTCATCCCTTGTTTAACAATCTTTTGAATGGTGATACTAATTAACATTGAACTTTTTATAATAAGGGATGATATTATGATTTTTATCTATACAGACTTCGGTGGAACACATACAACTTCACTCGCTGCAGCTTATCATCTAAATAAATTACCAACTGATCGGAAGTTAACGAAAGAAGAAATTTTAAATGTGGATTACTTTAATAAATTGAAAACAGAAGATATGGGGAAAATTATTTTTCATGGACAAGATGAATATGGGAATCCTGTATATACAATTGGATGCGGGGCATCAAAAGTCGTTGTACCTGCGATGAAGCATTTAGGAGAGATTCTGCAAAAACATTATCAAAGCCATGAAAAGATTATTTTTTCTAATACATCACCAACAGTTCCTTTACCAATGACTTTAGGTGGTCTGTTTTCTAGAAGGTTACACATCGACTTTATCGGTGTACCGTTACTCGTATGGGGAGCGAAAATTTGCTGTGATAACATACAACGACTTGTCAGTTATACGAAAGAAGCTGGGCGAATGACCAATGATTATGTTGTAATTTTAGATAATGAAACCTTTAAATAATGTATTATTAGAGAAAAATCGGGAAAATATCCTGATTTTCTTTTTTATTTGTGAAATAGACAAAAAATATTCACAATTAATATTCATCTACTATAGCCAAAACAATAAAGTCCTGTTACTATTACAGGGATATTCTCTTTTTATAATATAAATATATAGAAAAGTCAGAAAAGAGGAATTGAATTAAGGGAGGAACAACATGAAGCATGTTGCTTGGATTACTGATAGTACAACTGCGAGTTTTACAACAGAAGGAGATAACTTTGTTATCCCAATTGAAGTTATTATTGATGGAGTGTCGTACAAAGATTGTGAAGAAGGTGTGCGTGAGCGCGTCTATAATGCGTTAAGCGAAGGTAAAACTGTCACTACATCACAGCCAAACATTGGGGAAATGGTAGAGTTATTTACGAAATGCAAAGAAGAATACGAAGAAGGATTCGCAGTCGCTATTAGCGGAAAAGTAAGTGGAACCTATCAAAATATGAAGCTAGCTGCAGAAATGGCAGGTTTCCCTTTAACTGTTTTAGATAGTGAAACAACAAGTTATCCAATGGATGAACTAATTAGAAAAGCGAAATCGTTATACAATGATGGTATGACTTTACAAGATATACACAAAACATTAGTAGATGAAAAAAGAAGGCCTTTTCATGTATTTCCAAAGAGTTTAAAAGGTCTATATGCAAGTGGTCGTGTAAAAGGAGTACAATTTTTACTTGGAAGTTTATTAAGTGTCAACTTAATATTGGAAGTAAAAGGTGGGGAACTTTTACTTGAAAAGAAAGTGCGCAAAATCCAAAAGTGTAGAGAATACATTAAAAATGAACTTGAGAAAGAGCTACCAAAAGTACTCCATATGTTCCATGCTAATGATAAAGATGGTGCTGAGGAATGGATTTCAGATATAAGACAAGCATTCCCTGAAATGGATTTCAAACTGTATCCATTACCAATTTCATTTGCTGTTCATGCCGGTGAAGGTACAATAGCAATTAGTTATTAAAAAGAAAACCCGTGAATGATTCGCGGGTTTTTTTTTTATATAAAACCTTCATTACATCATCCCCCGTATCATAAATAATAATGTATAGATAAAAGGATTTTCTACTATAAAAAAAGAAGTATTTATAAAAAAATACTATAATGGTAGTGATATTATGAAAATCGGTAAATTCGGAAAGATAAATAATCTAAGTATAGATACAATCAGACATTATATGGATCTCGGACTAATTATTCCTGAAAAGAAGGGTGGCCACTATTTTTTTGATGCGTATTGTCAAAAAGATGTAGAGCTTATATTAGAGTACAAATGGCTAGGATTTAGCTTGAATGAAATTAAAGAACTTTTTCTTTATAAAAATTTAGCGAAATCTATGAATTACGAAAAAGATACTTTTTACCAATCTTTATTTAAATTGAAATACGAAAAGATTGAACAAGAAATACAAATTTTAGAGGAGAGAAGAGATAAATTAAAAGAAGTGTTAAATGATTTATCTCTAACAAATGAAACTTCGAATTCTATTTTAGGGATAGATTTAAGCGTACTTCATTTACTTATATGTTCTAAGTGTAGCAAAAACTTAATTCTTCAAAATGGAATTATTAAAAGCAATCAAATTACAGAGGGGAAGTTAATTTGTAATTGTGGTGAAGAATACATTATTACTTCAGGGATTATAACAGCTGGTAATTTATTTAAAGCATATGAGCGAACTTCACTTGAAGATTCTATTTCGGATTATATTCATGAAACTGATACTGCATATTTGGAAAATATGCATAGAGAAGGAGAATGGGCGAAAAAGAAACTAATACAATTAGATTTAAATAACAAAATACTACTTGATATAGGATCGGGTCTTGGGTTCTTTTTGCGAAACATTTATGAAGAACTACCCGAAGATTGCTTATATATTGCAGTTGATCGAGATTTGAATAAACTGCTATTTTTAAAAGATGTATTAGAGAGAAGCAATCCGAAAAGAAACATCCTCTTTATCTGTGCTGATTTTTTAAATATACCTATTCAGAATCAATCTGTTGATATTGTAATTGATCAGTCTGGTACTAGTAATTACAGTTTTGAGCATGAAGATTTTTTACTTCACAAATTAAATTCTCTTTTAAAACCTGATTGTTTTTTATTAAGTTTATTTATTTTATTTAAAAATTTTAGCATAAACAGCCAAATTGCAACTAGGTTTCGAGAAAATTTTACACTTTCAAAAGTAACGAAAGAAATCCAAAATCTACAGTTTCAATCCATTGATGAAAGAACTTCAAGTTATTTGGAACGAGGCGGAAAATACGAGGATTTCTTTGTTCAAGGAGAAGAAATTTATACATATTCATTTTTCGGAAAAAGATGGGGGTAATCCCATCTCTACATGATTGTGCGACATAGAAAAGTTGTATATGACACCTAAGATATCAAATAAGGTTTTCATCTCATACCTATGGGATTTTCGTCCGTATTTCTGTAAGAGATTAAACAGCAGTTTTATATACTCATTACGTTTTAATTTATTATTGCTATTTCTTTTGGACTTATAATAGTTATGATAATTAAAGCTTTTGGAAAATAAACATTGAGTGATTAATCAACATTTGTCTATAATCTTTATTGAAAATATTATAATATTTTAAGTGAGCGTTATCTACTTAATATTCAGCACGTTAATGGGAATTACTAATTACGTTTAGGAAAGTTTGGTGAACGAGTTATGTCTAAAGTGGATAGGAGAATAACAAAAAGTCAAAAAGCTATTAAAAAAGCTATTACTGAACTGATGTGTACAAAATCATTTGATGACATTACTATACAGGATATTGCTAATAGCGCAGATGTTAACCGAGGAACCATTTATCTTCATTATATTGATAAATATGATTTGTTGGATAAACTTATTGAGGAACATATTAACGAATTGCGTGGAATCTGTGAGATGCCATCTCAAAGTGCTTCTACAGATGGGATCACTAGCTCATTCGAATATTTTGAAAGCAATTATATATTTTTTTCAGCGATGTTATGCAGCAAAGGAGCCCCATTCTTCCGAAAACGGTTCCTGGAGTTTTTCATTGAAAGTATCAAGGATGCTAGGAGGATAAATACAAATGAGGGGAAAAATAAAGGGGTAAAAGAAGAAGTTATTCTTCAATTTTTGGGGGCTGCTTGCGTACAAGTAGTGGAGTGGTGGTTTATGAACAAAATGCCTTATCCACCACATGTAATGGAGCAACAACTTGAGATATTGATTGAAAGAAATATATAGGTGTTCCTATTACAGTTTTAACCCTACTTATCATTTTGAAAACTATAAAAGGTATACGTAAATGATAAAAATGTACCCTATAGAATAGACATAGAAAAAAGTCCATTCTATAGGGTATTTCTTGGATGATAAGAGAAAAATTAAGAATATAGTAGGTTCAAAATAACAAAAAAACTATTTAGAGGAAAGAAATCCGAATTTTAATAGGATCGTAAATTGAAAAATCCTCTTAAGTGTTATTAGTTACCATACTTCAGTTTGAAAATCTCCTCAATTTCCTCGTCAATTGAGGAATATTTGGGAATCCAATGTAATACATTAGTTGCTTTGGTACTGTTTAAATTTGCATTTATTCCGAACACAAGGGAGGGAGCCTCTCCCCAAAGTACTTTAGCTTCTTCGAACGAAATACTGTTTGTTTGTACAACAAAACCTAGTTTGTCACTGATTGACAGGGCAATGCTTTTCATATTCATGTCGAAACTTGCTGGATGATACAGTTCACCAGCAGGAGAATTCTTCAATGCTAACCAATAGAGCTCTGCTAAATCTTCTACATGAACAAAGGAGATAAGATTTTCCCCCTCATTAATATAAAAGCTAGCTTTTTCTTTCATGGCCGTATCAATTAAAAATGGGAACATAAAGTTTTTTCCCTTACCATAAATGTGAGGAATTCTAATAACAATCGATCTAATTCCAAAGTCTGCTGCCTGTAAAACCATATTTTCTGTTTCTACCCTCTTGGCAACAAAAGAAGGTGGATTAATCGCAGGTATTTTTTCAGACATATGTGGAGCTGCTTCTCCGATTTTTTGTAAGTCCGCAATAACCATTGCACCACTTGAATATATAAAGGTTTTATTTGTTCCTTTCATTGTATCTAGAACTGTTTTGATAGCTTCGTGATCCTCATTAAACGCAGGAGCTCCATCATTAAATGCATTACCTGGTGCAGCTACATGAATCACTGCATCTACTTGTTCTGTAGCTACTTTTAATGTTTCTGGTTTAAAAATATCTCCCTTTATTGGGGAAATGCCCATTCTTTTTATTTTTTTATATGATTCTATAGATCTAGCCAATCCATAAAGTTCAACATTTTGTTTTTTGAAATTTTCTACAATCGTTGAACCTAGGTATCCAGTTGCACCAATAATAAGTACTTTCATACATGTACCTCCTAAATATTCATTATAAAACTTGTTTGTAATATCAGTTAAAGCAAATGAGATCTTGTTAATCAACAACTGTTTATAATTATAATTAATAGGAAACTACATACAATGGTTAAATTAGCTGGATTTGTTGGATATTCAACAAAAGTGTTGAAAGTGTTAATTATTTTAAGGTGTTTTGGTGAACTCATGTATTAAAATGAATTCAGCATCTTAATTAGAAAGTGTTTATAAGAGTGTTGAATAGATAATCAAAAGATTAATAGTCTATGGCTAAATAAAAAAAGTCCGGTTTTATAACCGGACTTTTTATTAAAACAAGCGATTCACTTCCTCTTTTACTTATTAGACGAATTATATAGTAACACCAAAGTTAAATTAAATAGAAGTGTGCATACCATATCTATATTTTTTGTAAATAAAAGTAAAAGAGAGTGTTAATCTATACGTTTAGCACTCACATGGCATTCTCTTGTCAGCGTATGTCTAGTGATAGAAAAGATAGCCAAACCTAAAGATAGAAGAACTAGAAATCCGCCAACCCAGGTCATGTTGGCGACTTTATTTACTTGCTTTAAAGCTATACCTCCGACTGCAGACCCGAGTGAAATTCCGATTTGTAGTACGGAATTATTAAAGCTTTGCTGTATATCTGATGTGTCTGGGGCGGTTTGGATTAACTACCTTTGTTGATTTTATCGTTGTGGGAGTATACCAAAACCTTAAGCTGATGGTCATGGGGTTAACCCATCTTTTTAAATTTTTCTTTTAGAAGTTTTTAATAATAGCATATTGATATTGGGTTGACCCGAGAACTTATACTGTACGTAATACAAAGTTCAGCGGGAGGGAAAAGTTATGGGGAGTTTACGATTACGTTTAGAAAATAAAAAAAGCAATCAAGAACTAAGAAATATTTGTCTCTATTCAATTGCGAAAACAGTATCTATATTTGGTAGCTCTATTTATAGTTTCGCATTAGGGTTATATGTTTTACAAATAACTGGGTCAGCATTCAATTTTGCACTTACGCTCATATTAGGAACTATTCCAATGATTATTATAAATCCATTTGCCGGCGTAATCGCAGATAAGGTTGATAAAAAGAAGCTGGTTGTTTGTATGGATCTACTTAATGGAGGGGTATTAATCGCAGTTTATATATTCAGCAGCAATTATGGATTAAACTTATTCATCATTTATACTACTACCTTTCTTATGACGGTATTTACAACATTTTTTGGAATAGGATTAGAAGCCGCAAAACCAAATATCGTCTCTAAAGAGAGGCTTATGAGTATTAACTCTATAAGTAAAATTATCGATTCTGTATCTTTAATTCTCGGTCCTATGCTAGGTGGCATCGTTTTTGTTTTCTTAGATATAAAAACTTTTATTATTATAAATGGTATTTCATTTATTCTTTCGGGCATATCCATGTTGTTTATTCACTTTAAATTGTTCGAGTGCAACATAAATGAGGAATGTTCACAAACAGGCATTAATTTTATCAAAGATATAAAAGAGGGATTTTCTTACTTAATTGAAAATGAAAGCTTAAAGAATACGTTTAGTATTTTAATATCACTTAATTTCTTCTTAGGCTTTGCAGTAACTGTACCATTGCCATACATTATTAACACGGTTCTCAATCTAAGTTCTAAACAATTTGGGATGATTCAAGGGACTTTTCCAGTAGGGATGATAGTTGGTGCAATACTAGTAAAAAAGATAACTAATCGTTTTTCTTACTCCTATCTTTTAAAAAAGTTAAGTTTTATGTTGGCAGTTTTTATGATTATTTCAGGAATTCCAGTTTTATTCAAAAGTTTTGAAGTAAATGGTTTTGCATACGTTATTACGTATTGTGTTGTTATGTTCTTTTTAGGGATAATTATAGTTCTAATTGATATACCATTAGCTTGTTTCATGCAAAAAGAGATTCCAAATGAATATAGAGGGAGAGTACTCAGCATTGGATTAAGTATAGGTAAAATGATGCTCCCTATAGCAATGGCACTATCAGGTATATTATTAAACTATATTCCAGCCTATACTATTCCAATTATAGGAGGAATCTTTTATCTAATATTGAATAAGGTTTCTTCAAATCGTTTAATATTAGAAGTTCATTCGAAAGATTATAGTGTTTAGTAGCTTCTTAAATTGTTTATTTACTAGAGGAGTATATTTTAGTATGGGAAGAAACGAATGCAGCAATTCTTGAAGGTGAGTTTTTGGTAATGAGTTTACACAAGAAAACTATAAAAGAAGTGTAAAGTTAACCTTTAAATTCATTTTGAAAAATGGAGAAGATTTCATTAGTACAAAAAGGGGTACCACCAACATTTTGATATAAAACCCACACTAATACATTTTATAGAATTTAAAAAACAGCCTTCCTTACGTTAAAGGAAAGCTGTTTTTTAAATTGAACTCAAAATCCCATAAAAAAGAATAATGTGTAGGTTACAATATAAATGTACAAATTTTCAAAAAAATCTTTTGTTTAAATTATAAAATATGAACTATACAGAGGTGTTGAGGAATGGATTACTTTGAAAGTATACAAAAATCAATTGAATTCATTGAAAAGAACTTACTGATATTACCGATGTCTTAAATTCAATATCTCCAAATGAAAATGAAGATTTACATACCCATTGAGGAATAATTTTAAGGAGAGAATAACATGAATTTAGAAATGATTTTTGGAGATTTCCCAATATTGGAGTCTGCTAATCTAGTATTAAGAAAAATTGAAGAGGAACACTTACAAGAAGTATATATGATCTATGACAACGAAAATGTATTTGAATATTGCGGGATCATTCCTAAACATAATATACAAACGGTAAAGAAGATGATTGGTCATTTTGATAGGGATTACCATAAAAAAAGTAGAGTTAAGTGGGGAATCTTTCAGAAAAAGCAAAGTAATACATTGTTGGGAATTATAGAAGCTATGGATTTTAATCAAAAAGTGAACATGGTATCTATTGGTTACTTTTTAGCAGAGGACAATTGGGGAAAGGGCATTGCAACTGAATCCGTTCGTATGCTATTAAATTTTTTATTTGATGAAGTGAATGTAAATAGAATTCAAGCAGAAGTCATGCCCGCAAACGAAGCTTCAACTAAGGTTCTCTTAAAAAACGGTTTTATAAAGGAAGGATTGTTAAGACAAGCCACATTATGGTCTGGTAAGGGAGTTGTCGATTTAGAAATATTCGGTATCCTCAAAGAAGAATACATGAATATTTAAAATTTCTAACCAGTTCTCTTTTGAACGGGGTTATATGTTTGATAAATAAGAAAAACAATTAAGTTCATATCCCAAAAATGTACGTTTTAGAGGATAATCATTACTTGAGAGGGTAATTTCGTGGATAAGATTTTTGGATATACCCGTTGTTCATAAATTACCAAAAGCGCAGGCGTATCATCCTGCGCTTTTCTATCGTAATTCAGCTGTTTTTCTAATAACAATCTTATCAATATCATCCTCTTCATCACCAATAAATAATCCGCGTTCTTTTAAATACGTTTCAAAGTATAAATCGGCTTCAGCGCGTTCATCGTATGGTTTTACAGATAGAACGAAACCTAATTTATTTTGTTCTTCTAAATGAGAGGTAGAGATGTATGCTGGTACATTGTGGCGTAAAAAGAGTTCCTTAACAGGAATAATCATATCTTTCATTAATTTTGATAACATGCTCATTTCAAAATCAAAATTAAAACGATCTATACTAGATAAATCGGCGAATACTACACCGATAAAGCCTGTATTAAATACTTCTTGATATTCAATATCTTCGTCACCGTAAAAATTCTTTTCAATCAAATAATTTATAAAGTAAGCAACGCCATCATTTTGTTCAAACGGTTTTGTTGAAAGAACAAATCCGATTTTCTTTTGTTTATGTAAATATACACATGACATATGTGCTGAAATATTATGTTCTTTAAATAAAGCACTCATTGCTCCAGATAGACCATCTAATACGTGATGAACAATTTGAAGTTTTTTACGAGCGAAATAATAGGATTTCTTTTGTAACTCCAATGTATCAATAAAGACAGAGCCGATAAAGCCTGTATTTGAAATAATAGGTGTTTGCTTTTTTCTTCCTCTGCGCTTTGCTTGAGCCATTGTAAAAATCATCCCTTCATGTACAATTAAAATAAAAAAGAACGTTTGTTCGTATATTTATATTTTACTATTAAAACGCTCTAAAGTAAAGGTTTTTTGATGGAAAAAACAACAAAAAAGACACCTATAAAAGGTGTCTTAAACGCTGTAGGGAAGAGGGTTTATCCCAACTATTTATATTATGATACAGAAACAATCTCTTCTGTATCTTCTACATCTAAATGACAGTCCATAGTACGAACATCTTGATCTTCATGACTTCCGAAATAAATAGTAATTTTCATATGTATCGCTCCTTTATTCTAGGAATACCTAAAATAATTACTAGTAATGTTAATATTTATTATATACCACTTTTTTCATTCCGACAATGTTATATCATTTTTAATTCTTCTCATGCTACATCGTGTGATATTAAGCGGTTAGAAAGGGAGGAGTATAGATTAAGTGAAATTTTTTATATGTTATATTTAATATAGATATTATTTAATTACTATTTTCTAAAGGAGAATAATTGATGAATTATCAAAATTTACTCATAGAAAATTTTATATACAAAATTACATATGTTGCCCATCATGTGCAAGGGATGAATGTAAAAGAAACAAAGAATTATATTGCCGTTGACTGCTGTTTACCTGCAGATACATTCAATATTATCACTTTACTAAACAACAACTTATCGGAAGAAGTCAATCAATTATATACTGCGTTAGAACACTTTAATCAAAAGAGCTTTCCAATGAGTGTTTGGTTCTGGAATGAAGAGCAAGAGCAAAACGTTAAAAGCGAATTAATAAAGCTCGGCTTAAAAGAAGCAGAAAATAATATTGCAATGGTTGCAGATTTAAAAATAATACATCCAATAATAGACGTACCAGCAGATTTTATAATTCAAAAAGCGTCTACACCAGAACAAATACAACAATTTGGTGAAACGTTAGCAGCTTTATTCGGTACATCAGCAGAAGGTACTCACGTTCAAGCATACTATAATCAAATTGCCTCTTTAGATTTATGGAATAGTGATGCCATGAAACTATACTTAGGTCTTTATAAAGGCAAGGTAGTATCTGTTGGCTCTTTAGTATGTACGGAAGATAGCGTCGGTATTTATGATATAGCGACTAAAGAAGATATGAGAGGAAAAGGATTTGGCTCTACTATGTTCAATTTCCTGCTTCAAGAAGCAAAACAACTAAAAGATACTTACTGCGTATTACAAGCTTCACCTGATGGAATAAATATTTATAAAAAATCTGGATTTCAAGCTGTAGGACAAATGACTGTTTTTGAAAATCGGCATTTAATTGATTAATTCACTCGAGTCAAATCGCTTTAAATATAGGAGTAAACATACCGTTATGAAGAAAATATCTATAATTACAATCATCTGTTTCTTTATAGTAATAAGCATTTTTGTTTTTCAACAAGAAAATGAACATAAATATACAAAAGCTATTAATCAATCAAACCATATTAAAAACATCGCGCATAGAGGGGCTTCTGCATATGCACCGGAACATACATTAGAAGCGTATCAATTAGGACAGCAATTAAAAGGTGACTATATAGAAATAGATCTCCAAATGACAAAAGACGGACATTTAGTAGCTATGCATGATAAAACATTAAACCGCACAACAAACGGTACTGGTTTTGTAAAAGATCATACATTAGATGAAATAAAACAACTGAATGCAGGTTCTTTTTTCAATAAAAAGTATCCAAAGTTAGCAAAGAAAGAATTTGAAAATGCTAAAGTTCTAACACTAGAAGAAATTATTGAAACGTTTGGACATAATGCTAATTATTATATCGAAACAAAATCACCAGATGAATATCCGGGAATGGAAGAAAAGTTATTAGAAATTATAAATCAATATCAAATAAGTGATAAAGTTATTATTCAATCATTTAGTGAAGAAAGTCTACGAAAGATTCATAGTTTAAATGCCAATATACCATTAGTACAATTATTATCATTTAAAAAAGCAGTTCAATTAACAGATTTAGAAATAAAAAACTATAAAACATACTGCATTGGCCTAGGCATGAACTACAAATATATTGATGCAGTTTATGTAAAAAAAATAAAGAAACATGGATTAGAAGTTCATCCATTTACAGTAGATAATGAAAAAGATATGGAAAAGTTACTAAAATGGGGTGTAGACGGGATATTTACTAATTATCCGGATCGTTTGCATTCAATTTCGTCTAAAAAAAATCATAAATAAAAAGAATCCAAGTATTATTGGATTCTTTTTATTTTCTCTTCCTGGTCATCCCTATAAAAATAAATTAGAAAGTAATTAAACTGTAATTAATTTTACCTTTGTTTTTTATACCTTTTTGATACACTAGATACAAGAGGAATGCCAATTAGTGTAGGTAAGAACCAAAACCATATTGGTGGAAGTAAATTTATAACAGGAATATACATCCCTATGTTTACTAAAAGTGCGGTAACTGCACCGATATAAGAGCCTAGCATACCTCTAATATGATGCCCTAGCCAATTTTTCCATCTCTTTTTTCTTGCAAGATATCCGTAAATCGCAAATGCATAGGAGATAATTGCTACATAAAATAAATATGCGATTTTATCCCAATTTAATATGGACAATATAATTGCAGTAATGGTTATAACAACATAGGATGCATGATATATTTCGCCCCATTCTGTATGTTTTCCTTTCTTTTTTTGAGCAAGCATCGCTACGATACCAGTGATTAAGCATATTGCTCCAAATAATATGTGTATGATCAAAATCATGTTGAAAATGCTCATAAAAATTTCTCCTTTTTTATTTTTATAGTATTGCAGTATAGGAGAAAAGTTGAAAAATATTGTTAGTTCGGCTTAATATATTGAAATATAGGTACTCCTAGAACAAAATAAAACGATTAAATTTTTTCTCAAATTTAGTGAGACGAGTATTACGTTAAATGAAGGAGAGACTTCTATGTTTACATCTATCACATATTTACAATCTGGGAATGATAAGCAACAAAAAGTTTACGAAGTTATTAATAAACTAAACATAATGGAGGATTTAGCTTTATATAGCCCTGTACTTTGCGGGACAATCCCTATTAGAATTGATACCCTTCATTCTGACTTAGACATTGTAATGGAAGTACATAATTATGATTTTTTTGAACAGGAAATCAGATCATTGTATGGCTCATACGAAGGATTTGAAATGAAAAAGAAAAATATTAAAAATATCTTAACAATAAAGGTGAATTTTCAATTTGAAGGTTTTGAATTTGAATTATTTGCTCAACCGCAGCCAGTTCGTAACCAAAATGCATATAAACATATGATAGTGGAGCACATGCTATTAATGCAGCACCCAAACATTAGAGAAGAAGTAATTGAATTAAAAGAACAAGGCGTAAAAACAGAACCGGCTTTTGCGCAAGTATTAAAAATTGATGGTGATCCCTATAAAGAACTTATTTTATTAGGACAGGAAATGAGATTGTGGTAAAAAAGGTACACAAAAAATCCTCTTTATATAAAAGAGGATTTTTTATTATGCCATTAACTTACGAATCAAATTACTTAATATAATAATACCTTGAGTAATTTGTTCAGGAGAAGCATATCCATAAGACAAACGTATAAACTGATCTGATTCTTCCTCATAAATACGTCCAGGGTTAAAAAGAACACCCTTTGATTGAGCCTCTGAAAATAGTTTTTTCATCGAAATGTTAGGAACAATCTTTAGCCATATAAATAATCCACCATTAGGAATATCCCACGTGGCAATATCTGCACAATACTTATTTAAAGCTTGTATCATTATTTGTCTTCGCTCTTTTAGGTGAATTCTTACGTTCGCTACATGCTCCGAATAAAAACCTTTACTTAACCATTCCGCAGCAACTCTTTGAGATAAAGAACTTGATCCATAGTCAGTTTGCATTTTTATATCTGACAATCTATCAATAACAGGCTCTGGTCCAATAATCCAACCAATTCTAAGTCCCGGGCTAAGTGTTTTAGATAGACTACCGATATATAATACATGTCCATGTTTATCCATTGACTTCAAAGGAGGCGGAGGTAGTTCATCAATCCATAACTCACGATAAATATCATCTTCAATGATAGGCAATTGTTCTTTTTCGCAAATTTTTAGTATTTCTTTTCGTCGCTCTTCGGACATTAATACACCCGTCGGATTTTGAAAACAAGGAATCGAATATAAAATATTTTTCTTTTGACTATAATTAATTCTTCTTAACAAATCATTAGGGATAATTCCACGATGATCCATCTGTATTCCAGAAAGGTGAATATTAGCCGATTGAAATACATGAAGCGAATATAAGTAAGAAGGTTGTTCAAGTAACACAGTTGATTCTCTATGCAAGAGACCGATTGATATTAATTGTAATGCCTGTAATGCACCAGAGACTATTAATATAGAATTTGGAGATGTATTTATTCCAAATGATTTTACATAATTACTTATCGCTTCACGTAAAGGGAAATATCCTTTTTGTTCCTCGTATCCGAAATAATCTAGCTCCTCACATACGTTTCGCATAATGCATTGCATAGTTTCTAACGGGAAAAGATGAGGTGCAAGTTCTCCTTTACTAAGATGAATGAATTTTTTATTTGCTTCTGCTTCATTAATTTCTCGAACCATTAACTTACTTGGTTTATGAATACCGGCTTTCACGTATTCACTCCAATCAGGCGGGGGATTAGTCGCCAATAATGACCATGTATTATTCATTACAATTGTTCCCGCTCCAATTTTCCCTTGAATTAAACCATCTGCCATAAGTTCTTCTAGTGCAGTTATTATAGTACTACGATTTACATGAAATAATTTTGCTAACTGCCGCTGACTAGGAATCTTACTTCCAATTGGCCATTCTCCGTTTTCAATTTTTTCTGTCATATAGTCTATTATTTGTCGATATTTTGGCAATTTTTTATCGGTAGACATATTAAAAAACTCCCTCATTCATTTTAAAAATGCAAAGTGGTTGGTTTTTTCGAGGAATAACTGGTTGAAGACATTGTATCAACTATTAAATATGATGAAAAGAAATAATTGGTAATTAGAAAATGGCTGGTTTATTGGAGAGGGAGAGAAAATATGCATAATAAAAAATGGGATTTTCGTATTGTATGTGCTCACGCTTTTACGATTCTTATATGGGGAACTGCTTTTCCAGGGATTCGAATGGGGCTTGAAGCTTACACGCCTGAGCACCTCACTTTGCTAAGATTATTAATCGCTTCTTTGATTCTTCTACTGTTTTCGTTTATATACAAATTACGTTTACCTGACTTAAAAGATATTCCAGTAATTTTTATATTTGGCGCTCTAGGATTCACTATTTATCATATTGCACTGAACTACGGTGAACAGAATGTGAATGCTGGACCTGCTAGTTTAATTGTATCAGTAACACCTATATTAACGGCAATTCTTGCTTCTGTTTTTATGAATGAAAAAATGAAATTAAATGGTTGGATTGGTGGTGTAATTAGTCTAGTAGGAATTGCTTTTTTATCATTAAGTCAAGGAGATTCCATTCAATTGAATAGCGGGGTATTACTTATATTATTAGCGGCATTTTCAGAAAGTCTATTTTTCGTTTTCCAAAAGTCGTATTTAAAAAAGTACGGTTTCTTACCATTTACGATATATACAATTTGGTCTGGTACTGTATGTATGCTTATTTTTTTACCAGGGATTTATCAAGAAATCGTAGCAGCTCCTATAGAAACTACTTTGAGTGTTATATATTTAGGTGTGTTCCCGACAGTGCTACCGTATATTGCATTAGCATATATTACATCCCATGCGGGCGCTTCTGAGGCAACAAGTTCTCTATATTTAACACCAGTAACTGCATGTTTTATTGCTTGGATATGGTTAGGAGAGTTGCCAACCTTTGTTTCGATAATCGGAGGGATAATTACTATACTTGGAGTTGTGATTGCTCATTTAACATTTAAAAAAGAGAATTATATGCAAATTGAGAGTGAAAAATTATAGTAATACAGTTCAGTGAGTATTTGCAATTTGAAACCAACAATATTGAATTAAAATGGGGCTTTTAATATAGATATAGCGGAAAATATCTATATTAAAATGCGCTAGTCTAGCAATTGTACGAAATTTAATTATACTGTTAGATTATTACCAGAGTAAGAACTAGCATAATGCTAGTTCTTTTTTATCAATACACTACTTACCATTAATATTTGCTTAGAACTGTATAGATTTAAATTATTTCTACATATACATAATTATCTTACCTATGAAAGGAGAACGTTTCTTGAAGAAAGTTTTATTTTTCGGAGACCCAGGTATTGATGATTCTTTTGCAATTATGTATGGTTTGCTACATCCTGAAATTGAAATTGTCGGTATCGTAACTGGATATGGAAATGTTGAACATATACATGCCGCTCATAATGCCGCGTATATTTTACAGTTAGCAAACAGACAAGATATTCCTGTCATTAGCGGTGCAACTAGTCCACTTACAAATGGAATTACAACGTATTATCCTGAAATTCATGGACCAGAAGGATTAGGTCCCATTCATGTACCGGCAAGCGTGTTATCTATTCCGATATACAATTTTGGTAGTATTGCAGCAATTCTCGTAAAGTATGGCAAAGATTTAACGATTGTCGATGTAGGAAGATCTACCTCATTAGCGATTGCTTTTAATTTATGGCACGACATGATGTTAAATGTAAACGGAATTTATTTTATGGGTGGTGTCTTTTTAGAAGCAGGAAATGTTACTCCATTAGCAGAGGCAAATGTGTACGGAGATCCTGTAGCAAGTAAAATTGTACTTCAGCAAGCGAAAAATTTAACGTTATTCCCTTTAAATGTAACAAATAAAACAGTTTTAACTCCAAATGTATTTACTTATATTTTAGCTAATACAAAAAATCCATTTAAATCGATCATGAAACCCATGTACGATTATTATTTATCAGCATACCAAAAGCTCAATCCATCTATTGAAGGGCCATTATTACATGATGTACTTGCTATAAGCGGTTTGGTGAATCCTACGTTTTTAAAATATACATCCCGAAAAGTAACTGTGGATATATGCGGCGAAACGAAGGGACAAACATTTGCTGATTTTCGCCCACATTCTAAATCTGAAGGGGCTCGTATAGCGTTACAATTAGATGAGGAAAAATTCATTCAGGATTTTATGAAAATCATGTTATAAGGCGATGTCGAAAAAGGGATTTATTTCACTCCGTTGAATATAAAAGATACATTCTCTATACAAAGGAGCTTAAAATATTGAACGTCCAATTAAAAGTTGTTACGAGAGAAAATTGGGAAGAGGCATTAAACTTACAAGTTAAAGAAAATCAAACAAAATTTGTACCGGCAGTTGCAGTATCACTTGCTAAAGTATACATAAAGCCAGATGGTGAAAACGTTGAATATATTCCTTTCGCTATATATGATCGTGATCTTATAGTTGGTTTTATTATGCACGCTTTTGTACGGGAGACAACAGACATGTATTGGATAAACGGATTTATCATTGATAAAAAGCAGCAAGGAAATGGATATGGTAAAGCAGCGTTAAAGGAAATTATTAATTTAATAAAAAATAGATTTAAAGAGTGTAAAGAAATTAGATTAACTGTACATAAGGATAATATTTCTGCAAAAAAACTATATGAACGTTACGGTTTTCAACCATTAGGAAAGATTTATGATGGTGAGCAAGTATATCGTTTATTTGTATAACTTTAATAAGGTAAAGGTGTGAACTGATACATGCAATTTACTGAGGTTAAAATCGAAGTGTTTATTCCTGAAGAATACGTTGTATTATTACGAGATGAATTAAATAAAGTTGGTGCTTGTAGAACTGGACATTATGACAATTGTCTTTCTTATAGTTCAGTTAAAGGATACTGGAGACCATTGGCAGAGGCAACACCTTTTAATGGCGAAATTGATCAAATATGTGAAGGTCAAGAATGTAAAGTTGAAATAAAGTGTAAACGAGAACTTGTAAAAGATGCTCTCGAAGTTATAAATGAAATTCATCCTTATGAGACGCCTATGATTTACATTATCCCAATTTTAAATGCCTATTTTAATCAGGTATAAAGTAAATAACTAGGAGGAATATCAATTGAACAGTAAATTCCATCACATTGTACGAGCTGTTATGATTAAAGATGAAAAATTTCTAGTTGCTGAATACATAGGACATCACTATTTTTTACCTGGCGGTCATGTTGAAGTTGGTGAATCAGCAGAGAACGCACTAATAAGAGAGTTACGAGAAGAACTTGGAGTAAGTTGCAGTATAAAACAATTTTTAGGAGTCATTGAAAACCAATGGCAAGACAGAGAAACACTTCATCATGAAATTAACCACGTTTTTGAAATAGATTCACAAGAGTTACATTGTAATTTAGCACCAATATCTAAAGAATCACATCTAGCATTTCATTGGATTGATTTTAATAATGAGAGTATTAATTCTTATAAAATAATGCCGTCGCCTTTAGTTAAAGAATTACTTGAAAGAAGATTAAGTGATGAACTACTAAATTGTTGGATTAGTAACCTTTAAGTCGCTCTATTTATAGTAAATACGTCCACCGAAAAGATATAAAGAAAATAGGCTCAAAAACAAGGTACATCACCTAATGTAAAGTCATATTTTGTTGATGTACGCATTTAGTCTATAGCCTTATTTCTACTTTATTTTAAAAAGTAAATATACTTAAAAATTTGGACGGAATTTATATTTATAAATGGAGGTTTTCGTAATGAATGAGTTTCAACAAGAACTACAATCATTAAACCTAAATGAGTATCAACCTGGTAATGTAGTGTACTGGGATCAACAACAAAGTCAGTATCCTTACTACTACATTCAAGATGATGCACGGCGTTGTGGCGGATGCGGCGGGCGTTGTGGTGGTTGTGGTGGACGCTGTGGTGGTTGTGGTGGACGTTGTGTAGGCTGTGTTGGTTGTGTTGGTTGTTTCGGCTGCTCTAATTGCTGGAGCTGGTGGATTATTTAAGTAACATAAATTAATAGTAAATTTCATGAAAGAAAAGTGTAGATACCCGATTATATAGTATTGACGCTTTTCTTTCATACTGTCATTTTTATACGTTGTAGGGAGATGTTCATTTGTACACATTTGAGAAGTTAATTTCATGGGTAGAAAACATTAAAGAGACAAACCAAAGTTCTGCGGCAGCACTTTGTATTATAAAAAATAATAAAATTGTACTAGAGCATTATAGCGGAAATCATTCAAACACACCAAATAGTAAAAAGATAACAGCAACTTCACAGTTCAATGTTGCTTCCGCTAGAAAAAGTTATTTAGGACTAATGGTAGCATATGCGCTTTATGAGGGGAAAATAAAATCTCTAGATGACGAAGCAGTAATTTATTTTAAAGACTATGATCCTTCGTTACTCGGTAAAACAACAATAAGACATTTAGTAACCCATTCGCACGGATTAAATGAAACTGATGATGGGACAATTTATCGTGAATTTGAACCTGGACAAGCTTGGGCGTATAGAGATATTAATGTAAGAATGATTACACGTCTTATTTATCAGCTTTATAATAAAAGTTTTCCTGAACTGTTAAAGGAGCGTGTATTTAAACCAGCTAACTTCAAAGAAACAGGATGGAGAAGACAGCAAGATGATAATTTAGTTAATGTTGTTGTAAATCCAAACGATGACGCGATATGTACTATTGGCACAGTAGATGATGGTACGGAAAAAAATCTTTTTGTCTCTGCTAGAGAATTTGCTTATTGGGGAAATCTTCATTTAAATCAAGGTGTCATAACTGGTAAACAAATTGTGCCAGAAGAAGTTATAAAAATTGCTACGAGTTTACAGAGTCCAGCCTATATAAATAAAGAACTGCCACAAAACGGGCTATTTTGGTTCGTTCAAAATGAGCCTGCATTGCATAGCGAACTTGGTGAACGAGTTCCTAAAGGGACTTATCAAATATTAGGAATTACAGGACCAACAATTTTAGTGATTCCAGAATATAATGTTGTCGTCGCAAAAATGTACAACAAAAGATATAACTACGGCGGGGATAATTATTTATATTATTTACGTGAATTTAGTAATTTAGTCGCTGATACATTTAGCAGCAATAAAAATAATACGATGAGGGCATAACTACTCCTATAAAGTAAAGGAGTGAGGTTTAATGAAGAAAGAAGTGCGTAAAAATAAGAAGCAAAATATAAAAGATGTAAATACGGAACAAAACGCGATTTATAGTGATCCGAAAGATGCAGCTAATATGCAAACTGTACCGCAACCGAAAGACTTCGAGGAAATTGAATATTAATTTTCTCTCCGACTTTTTTATGAAAGAAAAATACGTCTTAAGTCTCATCACATTTAGACAATTATTTGATAACATATGTACATAAGCATTTGAAAATGTCTTATCTTAACAAAGCTTTCTTTAAATATTTCTGTATATAACCTGCAAAAAGGCACTTCTTATATGAAGTGTCTTTTTGTGTATACTAACTTAATTTCCATTTTCCGTACAGTATCTTGCAATTTATCATGGATATACTAACTGTGAAAATTCATGTCATGAAAAAAAGAAGGGGACAGTTAGTATGAAACAAACATCTATAAATCCGTTGCTAATTGTTCTAGGTACAATCATTGTACAAATTGGCCTCGGAACGATTTATACATGGAGTTTATTTAATCAACCCCTTGTAAGTAAGTTTGGATGGAATCTTAATGCCGTCGCAATAACTTTTTCTATTACGAGTTTTTCTTTATCTTTTTCAACTTTATTTGCAGGTAAGCTACAGAAGAAGTTCGGACTCCGTAAACTTATCGCTACTGCAGGAATTTTTTTAGGAATCGGTTTAATACTTAGTTCACAAGTTTCTTCATTACCTTTACTTTATTTACTAGCCGGTGTTGTCGTTGGATATGCTGATGGAACCGCATATATTACATCACTATCTAATTTAATTAAATGGTTTCCAAACCGTAAAGGGCTTATATCTGGTATATCTGTTTCAGCATACGGAATGGGGAGCTTAATCTTTAAATATGTAAACGGAAAGCTAATCGATAGCCTTGGTGTATCACAAGCATTTTTATATTGGGGCATTATCGTTTTACTTTTAGTGTTAATTGGATCGTTCTTCTTACGTGAGGCAAATATTAGTAATACTGTAACTGAATCATTACAGAACGATTATACTACACGTGAAATGATGCGAACTAAGCAAGTATATCTCTTATTTATTATGTTGTTCACATCATGTATGGGTGGTTTATATTTAATTGGTATGGTAAAAGACATTGGAGTACAACTCGTTGGTCTTAGTGCAGCAACCGCTGCTAATGCGGTCGCAATGATTGCCATCTTTAATACAGTGGGGAGAATTATTCTCGGAACGTTATCGGATAAAATAGGCCGATTAAAAATCGTTTCTGCGACATTTGTGATTATTGGATTGTCCGTCTTTACTTTAAGTTTTATTCCATTGAATTACGGTATTTATTTTGCATGTGTAGCAAGTGTTGCTTTTTGCTTTGGTGGTAACATCACTATATTCCCAGCCATTGTCGGGGATTTCTTCGGATTAAAAAACCATAGTACTAATTATGGGGTTGTTTACCAAGGGTTCGGATTTGGTGCACTTGCAGGATCATTTATCGGCGCATTACTTGGAGGATTTCAGCCAACCTTTATTACAATCGGTGTTTTAAGTATTATATCTTTCGTTATTTCTATTTTAATCCGTCCACCAAATACAGAAAAGAAGAAGGAAATAAAACAGTTAAATCGGAAAATAGCTTAATACTAAAAAAAGTCCTTATACTAGGGCTTTTTTTCATTACAAAATAATGTATAAACAATGGATGTCATTCAAAAAATCTAATTTTGTCTCTTTACTTACTACATAACCTAATATTAAAGAAGACAGGACAATCCGATTATTAAATTGAATAAATAACATAAAGGAGCGTGATAGTTAAAATGAAAATAGTAAAGCAATGGATACAAGAAGATAGTGATTACATAAGAGAAAAAGTAATTGAATATAACCAAAAACATCTTTCAAATGAAGAAAAAACACCCTCTGAAAAGATTAGTTTTATAGTGAAAAATGAAAAAGAAGAAATAGTAGGAGGGATAACGGCAATCATATTTTGGCACCATGTACATGTTGACTTCCTATGGGTTTCTGAAGAATATAGACACGAAGGTTACGGGAGCAAATTAATGAATCTTATTGAAGAAGTTGCAATTGAAAAAGAATGTCGGCTGATAAACTTAGATACTTTTAGTTTCCAAGCCCCCAATTTTTATAAAAAGCATGGTTATACAGTGATTGGAATGAGTGAAGATCACCCTAAAGGGCATAATCATTACTATTTAGAAAAAAGGTTATAAATGAATCATTTAAGAGTGTATTTTGATGAATCTTTTTCAAAATATGCTCTTTTTTTCTGTGTTTATGAACGGGATATCGTTTCATATTCATTATTTACTCATATTACTTTTTATGAATCAAAACAAATTAATGGTAGAATGTAATAAAGACAGAAAATTCTTATTGTTGAAGGGGACTACATATGAAAAAAGTAAATGTAACATACGCACTTTTATATGATGAAACTCATGAAAAACTTTTAATGGTTAAAAACAAAGGGAAAAATGGTTCTTATTACACATTACCAGGTGGCGCAGTTAAATCCTGGGAAACGTTAGAAGAGGCTGCTATTCGTGAAGTGAAAGAAGAAACAGGATTAGACATATCCATAAAAGGGATTTGTTTCATTAGCGAAGCCCTTTTTGAGGAGAGAGGACATCATGCAATCTTCTTTAATTTTTTAGGGGAAATAATCGGAGGAGAAATATGTATATCGCGGCCAAAAGAAATTGAAGAGATTATATGGATGGAATTACATACAGCAGAACCTTATTTACGTATACCAGAACAATTAAAAGGAATTTTGCAAGGGAAAGAAACAGTACCTTATATTTTTAATGGAACTATAATTCATCAATCTTCATAAAGATATTATTTCATTTAAGGCGGGGGAAAAATGGAGTTTATTGTTAAACACAAACAATTTACACAAGCTCTTTCAGAAGTGAGTAAAGCTATCTCGACAAAAACTTTAATTCCTATATTATCAGGAATTAAAATAACAGCAAATCAATCTGGAATAACTTTAATCGCAAGCAATTCGAATATTTTCATTGAAAAATTTATACCTAGTTCAATTGAAGACGAACAAATTGCAACTATCTTTAAAGCAGGAAGTATTGTTGTACCGGCTAAATATTTCATTGAAATTATAAAGAAAATGCCAAGTGATATTTTAATAAAAAGCATGAATGAGCAAATAATTACCATTCAATCTGATGAAATTACATTAAACTTAAATGGATTCTTAGCGAATGAGTTTCCTAATGTACCATATATAGACGAACATGCAAAAATACAAGTAGAGACAGAAAAATTAATCGAAGTATTTAAACAAACTTCCTTTGCAGCTGCTAAAAATGAATCCAGACCAGTTCTTACTGGCGTACATATCGTATTTGATCACAATAAATTAGTTTGCGCTGCGACTGATTCACATAGACTGGCTTTACGTGAAATACTAATTTCATCTCATGCGAAAGCAAATTGCATTATACCAAGTTCAACTATTAGTGAACTTCTAAAATTAATGAACAACAATTCAAATTTTGTATACATATATCTTTCAGAGAGTCACATTATTTTTAAATTCGGTACAATTACGTTGTATTCAAGACTAATTGAAGGAAAATACCCTAATATATCTAGCCTAATACCACATGAATTTCAAACAGTAATTAACATAGACAGAAAAAAGATTTTACAAGGTGTAGATCGATCTAGTTTATTAGCAAGTGAATGGGCGAATAACAACGTAAATTTAGAAATCATCGATGAATCCACAATAAAAATCTCTTCTAACGCTTCTCAGGTCGGTAAAATATCAGAAACACAACAAATTGATACCATTCACGGACAAAAGCAATTAAATATATCTTTCGATGGACGCTTTATGGTTGATGCTTTAAAAGCAATGAAAGAAGATATAGTTACTTTAAGCTTTGGTGGTTCTATGAGACCGATATTAATTGAAGCAGGAGAACAATCTGCAGCTGTACATCTTATATCACCAGTTAGAGCTTATTAGGAAAAAAGGGAGGAATAAATAACTTCTAAATACAATTCAATCATAAACAAAGTATCAATTGTAATCTGTAATATATAGCAAAATAATTACTACCTAAATATAAAAAACATAGTGCATTTAAAGAGTTACTAAGGAGAAATTTTATATAAGGATGAATGTGATGAAGAAATTAATTGTTTTACTCATAGGTATAGTTCTAATTATTTTTGCTTTTTATCATTACTACAATAAAGAAAGTTTGGCTAAAAATGATAAGTTGTATGTAGAAGACTTTAAAGGAAACAATGATTCAAACAAAATACAATCTGCTATTAATAAAGCAGAGTCTAGTAAAATTAAAACAGTATTGCTCGATGATAAAAAGTATAAAATCACGTCACCAATTATTGTTAAAAAAGGGGTGAAATTATTATTCGGTTATGGAACACAATTTGTTGTTGAGGGAAACTTTAGGGTTCTAGAACTAGAAAAAAATGCTTCTATTGAAGGAGCTTATATAGCTATCGATGATCCTAAATTTAATTCTGAAGTTATATATTTAGACGGAAAGAATAAGTATTATAACACTTGGCACAAAACACAAATAAAAGATATAAATATTATAAATTGGACTGAAACAAATAAAGGTACAGGAATTTCTTTATATTCCGGTGGAAAAGAAAATGAAATTTCGTTTATTAACTTCGAAAACATTAAAGTTGTAGGAATGGAAATTGGGATAAAATTAGTAGCAAAAAAACCGAATTCTGGACATGCTTGGATAAATGCCAATCGTTTTATGAACTTTTCTCTAGAGGATTGTGTAAATATGATTTATATGGATAGTCATGTAACTACACCAAATGAGATAAGTGGGAATCAATTTACAAACCTTCAAATACAGCCTTCAAATAAAACAAAAAGTATTGTAAGAGTAAGCGGACAGCATAACGAGTTTAATGGAATGGTATGGGATTTAAATAAAATAAATCACGAAAACGAACTCATCGAACTGACTGATAAGAGCATGGATACAGTTATTAATATTACCTCTGTACCGACAAGTAGAGTTTTAGATAGCGGGAAAGCAAATATAGTGAAATAGTTTAACTTTTAAAAAAACAAATGGAGAGAAAAAGAAATTCTAGGTGGAGGTTCAATATGTGGAAAACAAACATTATCACAACGCCAAGAGGAAAGTTTGAATATTTTCAAAAGGGAGAAGGCCCTCCTTTATGTGTCACACATTTGTATAGTGAATATAACGATAATGGAAATACTTTCGCAAACCCGTTCACTGACTGTTACAGCGTGTATTTAATTAATTTAAAAAGCTGCGGTAATTCAGATCCAGCAAATGACGATACGGAATATAGTATGGCAGAAGCCGTAAAAGATTTAGAAGCGATTAGAGAAGCTTTACATATAAATAAGTGGGCTTTTGCGGGTCATTCTACAGGAGGTATGCTCGCTCTTGTTTATGCAACTGAAGCACAAGAAAGTTTAACAAAAATTATTGCTGGTGGCGCATCGGCAAGTAAAGAATATGCATCTCATAAAGATAGTATATACTGCAGTGAAAATAAAAATTTCAATAGAATCGTTTCAATTATGAATTCTTTAAATGACCCTAATACACGACAAGAAGAAAGAAAAACATTAGGTAAAGAGTGGGCACTTATGTCTTTTTATTCTGAAGAAAAGCTTGAAGAATCATTAAAACTGCCAAATAGCGGGAAAGTAGTTGGAGATCGGTTAAATTATTTTAGACAAGTTGAATATAAAGACTATGATGTCCGTCAGAAACTTAAACATGTAGAAATACCAAGTTTTATATATTGTGGCAAGCATGATGCGCAATGCCCATACATATTTTCACAAGAAATAGCAAATCTAATCCCGAACGCAACGCTAACAACATTTGAAGAAAGTAATCACAATCCATTTGTCGAGGAAATGGATAAGTTTGAGAAGTTTGTAAAGGATACTTTATAGTAAATATATGTTTTAGAGCTTAATAGCTTAATTGGAGGGAACATGTAAAGAAAGGAGGAGTTCATGAAAAAAGAAAAGCTTTTATTTTGGATTAATATCACTAGTATGATTACTATATTATCCTCAATTATTTATTTAGCTTTTGCAGCATCTATCAAAAAAGATGCTCTTACTCAATTAAAAAAAGCTCCAAATATCCCATCTACAATTCAAGACTCAAACAATACAGAGGACCCTTCAGGATATTGGACAAAAGAAAAGATGAAAAATGCAGTTCCAGTACACATAAGAGAAGTCCATAATAAGTGAATTAACAAAAAGCGAACTGCCTTAATATAGTTCGCTTTTTATAATGATTAAATTTCTCGCCACCAAGCTGACGTAGGATAATCTGTAGATTTTAAAGTAATAGATTCACCAATTTGTGGCGTTGCAATATTAACCTCTAAACGATTTGCTTCTTTCGTAACTCGTTCGTTTGGATCGCTCCATTCATGTAATGCTAATGTAAAAGCACCCCAATGTATAGGACCAAGTAATCATCCTTTAACGTCTATATGAGCTTTAACAGTTTCTTCAGGTAACATATGAATAGCAGACCATCTCGTATCATATTGCCCGCATTCCATTAAAGTAAGGTCGAACGGGCCGTATTTATCACCAATTTCTTTAAAGTGGGGAGCATAGCCACTATCACCACTAAAGAAGACTTTACCTTTCATCTTAAATGCAGTACATTTCATAAATTCGTCAAATTTATTATTTGTAAATATAAAATGAAGTTCATTTAGCAGCAGCTAAAACTAATATTATGTAATTGTAAATTGTTTTAATTAAGTAAATTCCTTATCATAAACAACGCAGAATATAAGTTTTTCTATAGGTTTAAGAAGCAGGAATTCATCTAATTATCCAAAAGGAGTATACTGAGGATTTTAATTTCAGTTTATTAGAGGATACTTATTTTTATTTATAGAACATAATAAATACATAGATTTTACAATTTTTTTATTAAAAAAGGAGGGATTTAATGTTAGTTGTTAATAATATCCCAGAGAATATACTGCAAACAGCTTATGAGGCTAAAATGATTTCATCTGGAGATAATTATCCATCAATAGAAATAAGTGGAACAAATCTACGATATTTACTAGTAATGCTCCATCTGGGCATAGAATCGAATGCTATAAAAACAAAGCTAAATTGGACTAACGAGAAATTCGAAAAACAAATGCGTGCACTAGAACTAGAAGGTTTATTGAAAAAGACAGAAGGGAGTTACTATCCAACGTGTATGGTTATAACAGCTAATGAAGGAGAAAATCTGTATAACCTATGTGAGCCTCTAATTAAACCTACACTTAACATAATTGAGAAGTATTATAATCAAATTGATGCTATTTCTAAAAGAATCGAGACATTTAATCATTTAGCTAAAGAATCGTATAGTCTTTTGCTTTATAGCGGTGTGTTATTAGATTTTGGACAAATAATTAACATTGAAGAAAACTATTTAGAAACAGAACGGCCTTTGAGAAACAATAAAAGATATTATTATGCGATTCTAGAACAAGAACAAACAGACAAAGAGGCCTTTGGAATATATGGTAATACGTATTTGGATTTAGGAGAATATCAAATTGGACTTTATGGAAACACTCGATATACGACTTTAAATTTAATAAATGCGAATAAAGAAGCTTTTAAAGAACATTTTCACGATGTTATTACTGATATTAATTATACGAAAAAGCAATTAGTTAAAAATTTTGTAGCAGTAGATAAACCAGTAGACTTAAATTTAATTGCATTATACGAAAAATTAGGCTTATATCAAAATTCACAACCTGTTATCCCAGTGTTTAAAAAAGCTGACTTATCTATACTTAGCGAAATCGCGAACACGATCAGTGAAGATTTGATCTTATTATTTAAAGAAAATGAGAAACCTTTAAAAGAATACTTTGCAAGCAGCAGATACTCAAAAGAAATAACTTACGAAGAATTTTTTATTTGGTGGTATCACTTTTTCTATACAAAAGTAACTGAAGAATTAATAAAACAAGACATAATTAGAATCAGCATTCAAGAAAATCAAACATATATAATCAATTAAATACGTTAAATACCTAATTTTATAAATATAAGCAGCATATTATTACTTCGCATATGTAGCAGAAGGATATGTGAAAGATCATTTGTAAAATAGATAGTCATCCAAAATTGAAATTGAACATGAAGAAAATACGATATAAAAAGGGGAGAGGCACCTTGCAAAAGAAATTTATCAATCCAGAAAATATGCCAGCAACTTTCGGATATTCGCATATAGTCGAGGTCAATAATGCTAAACGCACAATTTACATATCTGGACAAGTGGCTATTAATACCGATGGCCATATAGTTGGAATTGGAGATTTAGCAACACAAACGCGACAAGTATTTGAAAATATTAAAATTGCATTAAAAACTTCAGAATTAAATTTTAACGATGTAGTAAAATTAACATTTTTCTTAACGGACATTTCGCAAATGGCCATTGTTAGAGATATTCGAGATCAATACATCAACACAAATAATCCACCAGCTAGTTCAGCTTTAGAAGTTAACAAACTAATTCACGACGAACTATTAATTGAAATTGAAGCAATTGCTGTAGCAAACTAATTTAAAAACGTATTATTAATTAAATTAATATCAAAGCAATTTGTTTAAAGCTAATTATTAAACAAATTGCTTTTTATTGTCTTAAAAACAATTTGTTCGCGGTAATAATTCGACAGTAAACACCGAAAATTAATTAGAGCAACTTATAACAGGCTATCAAACTTTATCAAACCGTAAAACAAACAACTAATCATGAATAAACAAAGAAAAGGGAAGCGCAACAACCTGAACTAATATACAATAAGTTTTTTTAACTTTTTCTAGTTTACATAATATATATTATACAAAGTTATATAAAATAGACATTTATCTGTATCAAAAACCAAGTAAACTATACTTAATGAGATGAGAGAGATATTTGTAATGAGATTTATACTAAATCAAATGTAAATGATTTTTTACGTTTTTATCACTAAATTTGTATTCAATCAGTTCATAGCAAATTCGAACTTAAAATTCATGAATCGTTCTGTTTATAAGCACAAAAAAATTTATGTAACGATACATTTATAACAAAAATTTAAATTCGATTAAAATATTTTTATGACTAATAAATTTTCCACTGAGATTGATTTATCATTTTTAGCTACATATACGATTTGCTACATGTTATATTATTTTTTTAAAATCATCACTTGACTTTTATTACAATTTCTATTTTTAATTTGGTTAACATAATTAATTATTCTTATATAAAAATCTTCCTAACAGTTAGGAAGATTTTTATTTTATAACACTTATACATATATACGTTAAGAAATAGGCTCCTATTCCCTACTTCAAAATAAGCAATGCTCTAAATTGTTATTTTAATAGCACTCTCAATTATAAACTACATTAGAAAAATCTAAGTTTATTAAATCTTTTTCACGTATAAAGAAATTAGCTACACCAGCATCTCCCCACATGATGTTTAAAGCATCATCAGTATCGATTTGTAATAATAACACATTATGTTCTAATAATTCTTCTCCCCAATCTCTCGGATCAGTTTGTGTAAAGAATGGATATCCACCAATTTTATGACCTTCACCATCATAATGTTCATCGTATAGGTCGCTTAGTTCTAGTATTTCATTTTTATCATTAATAATTTTTTCTAAATCAATGTTATCTTGAAAAATCTTTTCGAATCGATAGTCTCTAGCGGATACAGGTTGATAGTCTAATTCAAATGTTAGTTTTGCTGCTTCAGGTATGATAAACTCCTCTAAATTTAAAGGGTTTAAATAACTAAAATCAGTGATAATCTTAGTTGAATCTTGCATTATTTCAGGATGATAAATAATACGAAAGTCTTTTTGTGTAGTTGGTTGCTCAAAGTCTGCTCCAAAAAGTTTATCTTCTGCACTAATGAAAAATTGTAACAATCCCTTAGTTGGCATAAATTCAATATGAGGAATATCTTCAAAGTTTAACTGCGTAAGTAACATCATAGCTTGTCCATTTGAATCTTTAGGGTGATCATGATTTAAAGGTAAATACGGGTATCCACCAAAATTGCTCTCAAAAAGCGTTGTTTCTGCTTGAGTTCCAAACACTTTAATATAAGATTTCACACTGTCTTCAAAACCACTTCGATACTGCTCGAGTTCTTTCGGTATTTTAAGCCGATACGTATTCTTCATTTCTTTTGCCTCTCTTTAAAGGTAAATTATAAATACCTACCTCTATTGTATAGCGAAAAGTGGTTTCATTAAAAAAAGCTAAAAATCCGTTTTCACCCTCATTTTTTGCGCACTTGGCGGACAAAGTAAATTATGTTCTGAGACCTTTTTATTGATAGTTTGAATTAGTTTAGCTGCTTCTTCTGCATCTTTTGCCTCTTTTTGCTTTTCTTTTAGATTATCAATTTCCTTCGAAAGTTCAATCCACCTAGGTAAAACATGATTATTCTTCAAAGTTCTATAAAGTTGTTTTTCAGGATTGTACGAAAGGTCTTTATCAAGATTAAGAGGTTTCCCTTTACCAGGTAAATCATTAAACGCTCCTGTCTTTTCTGCCCGTTTAACGATAGAACTAATATGATCCTCATACGTATAAGACCAAACTTTCTCATCTTTCACTAAAATTTCTTGTTTTTTTAGTTTCTTATCTAATTCATCTTGATTCATAAATTCATTCTCCCTTTCATTTTATAGTGTTGTTTTTGTATATTTTAATGCTCTTAATCCATCAAATAACTTTTCACGCCACCAAACGCTATCATGACCGCCTTAAAACTCTTCATAAGTGGTTTGATATCCTTTTTCTTTTAAAGCTCCATACAGCTGTCTATTCGCCTTTAAAAGAGGTTCGTTTTCAAGTTGTCCTGCTGTCATATAAAATTGAACATGATTTGCATTTAAATTTACAGATACAATTTGATTCTCCATCCAAGGAATATTATTTTCGAATCCTTCCTTTTTCCAATGTATAGATCCTGACAATGACAGCACATTCCCGAAAATATGAGGATTTTGAAGTGCTGCATAAAAAGCTGCTAAACCACCAAGACTTAAACCAGCAATTTTTGTATGCTTTGGTTCTTTAAGCACATGATATCTAGCTTGAATTCACGGAAGTAATTCATCTGTTAAAAATTTATTCATTTTATCGTTATAAGTGAGATCATCTAATCGATCTACATGATCTATAGCAACAGTAATACAAGATGGAATTTCTTTTTCATAAATTAAATAATTAAGTGTTCTTGTGATTGAAAGATTTTCAATAAACGAATTCCCATCAAATAAAATGAGTAGTTCTTGGAGGTGTGAAGTGTGAGAATAATCATGAGGCGTATAAATATGATTCTTACGTGTGTTATTTAAAAGTGAACTATAATTGCACTCCTCCTCCCTCCTTTACAGCATTCTATATGTACTTCTTTCTCATGAGAGAAATCCCTATATAAACAATGTAGTAATATTGTTTATTCTATGAACTAAAAAACGAACAAGCCATTTAGCCTGTTCGTTTTTATTCAGTAAGGTAGTAAAGTAACAGTTTTCTAGCCTTTTCAAAATTCATGAAATCTCTATATAAAATGGGATATTTCACAATTTCTGTTTCAAGAATACGATATTGTGGAAAGTATTCAAAAAACGATTTTCGTAGCCTTAGTATTTGTTGAAACGAAATTTTATGTTCGTTTTTATTAAGTACCCTACTCAAAGTTCCTGCTGTATGTATCCAATAATAATTTAAATCGGCATTTATACAGTCATCCTCTGACAATGTATTTTTATAGTCTTGCCGCAATTTTCGTGTGTCACGATAAGGAAATGGCTTATTCAGAAGACTATGCATTTTCAGCAATTCATTAAAAATAACCTTTTTTCCTAATATCAGCTCTCCACCCCTTTATTTCTTCATCCAATTCAATAAGTTTTCATAATGATTATGAGCATCGTTATATCCAAGATTATATAAATTAACGAGCTTTTCTTTATTTCTTTCTATTCCGCTTATAGGAAGCTGTGCGCTTGGCTGAATTACATAAAAATTATCTTTTTGTTCGTTGTGATTCATATAAGATACGGTTTCATTATAAAAACGATAATGTTCTACTAAAAGTTCTGCGATTTTCGGATATCTTCTATATAAAATTTTGGACAGTCCAGAAAATTTATTCCGCTGCTTCTCATATCCTTCTGGCTTTGTCATAATAACAACGTTCTTTTTATAACCATCATTCTGTGCTTTGAAAACTGGAATAGGATCTATAATCCCTCCATCTAACAATTTTCGATTATCATATTCTACAGCAGGTGCAATAAATGGTACAGAGCTTGATGCACGAATAACTTTCAAAATATCATTTCCATGTTCTGTTTTATTATAATAAACTGCCTGTCCTGATTCGCAATCGGTTGTTCCGATTACAAACTGTTCATTTGAATTTAGGAAAGTTTGAAAATCAAACGGTACAATTTTGTTTGGTACTTCATCAAATAAAAAATCCATTCCAAATAATTCACGTTTTTGAATTAAGTTTCGATAAGATATATATCTGTGATCTGCTACTAGCTCTGTATTTACTTTCTTATTCCTTCCTTTTTGACGTGACAAATATGTTGCTCCCATACATGCTCCAGCGGATACACCGACTACATATGGAAAGAATAAGTCCCTTTCCATAAAATACTCGAGTACTCCTGCAGTATATAACCCTTTCATTCCGCCACCTTCTAAAACTAAACCGATATTATTCATGCTTAATCCCTCTGCTTCTGTTTTCTTAATTACATGTTAGCACAAGATTTTAGGATGAGGTTATATAAATTAATTGCAACTTTGGCGAAAAACTATTGAACGTATGTCATAATTTCTTATTCAATAGCATGGTACAATATAAGAAACTCATTCCACATATTATAAAGGAGGAATTTCATATGGGTTTATTTAGTGGTATTTTAGGAAATGCATCAAATGCGAGTACAGAAAGTGTAGAACGTGATTTAGAAAAGATTATGCTAGATGATGAAAAAGTTGAGCATGCTTATAAATTAATTCGCGATTTAATCGTATTTACAAATCGCCGTCTTATTTTAGTAGATAAACAAGGAGTAACTGGTAAAAAAACAGAATACCATTCTATCCCTTATAAAAGTATTACACAATTTAGTATTGAAACAGCTGGGCATTTTGATTTAGATGCAGAACTTAAAATTTGGATTTCTAGTTTGAGCACGCCAATTACGAAAGAATTTAAAGGTGACGATAGCATATTAAGTATTCAAAAAGCGTTAGTAACATACACGACAAAATAGTTTGTTTTTGTATATTTATTCTTTTTCAAAAATACTAACCCGAATATTTTGGAAGAATATACATTAAATTTGTATATTTAATCTAAAACACCACAAAAAGGTAAAGCGTTTAAAATGTGCTTTACCTTTCTTTTTTATAATAAATTAAAGTTGCTTTATCATTTAATTTATTTTTTAATTCTGTTCTTTTATACCCTATCTTTTCGTATAGAAAACAATTTCGTTCTTCCTCTAAAATTGTAGCAAGCTCCCAAGTAGTTGCTTCCGGAAACATCTCTTCGATTAAAATTAATACTTTTTGAGCAATTCCGTTCCCTTGATAGTTTGGATGAATAAACATTGGGCTAATCCAAAATCTTGAGGGATCTTCTTTTCGTGATATACATATCGCGCCAACAAGATTCGTATTTACTATAATTTTATAGAAACCACCGTCCGGATGATTTATTCTTGAAATTGTTCTATCAATGGATTCACTTGCTGGACTTGTTTCATAATCCTTATACTTTTCTAATAATGAGCTAAATGATTCTACTTGCATATGAAAAATAATTTCTGCATCAATTTCTGTCGCCTTCTCTAATGTAATTTCCATTTTACCAATTTAGACGCTTTCGGAGCGACGTAATATGAGCTGTATGATGACGACCGTGCCATGCATATAAACCGATTGCAGCAGCAAGTTTTGTTTCCCCAGATTCAGGATGATTAAATGTCTTTTCTAAATCCGTAGTTTCTAAAGAATATAATAAGTTTACCCATCTTTTATGTAATGAATCTAGCATAACAAGTGAAACATCTACTGGTAGCTTTGAATCAGGTAGCTCTGCCCACTTTTCTTCTTTATATGGCTTAATAGTCGGATTCTTTTCTGTTAGTGCTAATTTAAAGCGTATGTAGCTATTCATATGGCTATCTACAACATGATGAACGACTTGACGAACTGTCCATCCACCAACACGATACGGTGTATCTAGCTGTTTCTGATCTAAGTCTTTTATCGCTTTTGTTAATTCATTTGGTAAATCCTCAATTTCTTGAATCCATTTATCAATCATTTCTTCTGTAATTGTACCTTCATAAGTAAATTGGCCAATTGGATAACGTAAATCCTTCATGAATAAGTCCCCCCTATTATTTTGAACACGAAGTATTTCTCCAAATATAATGTACAAAATTTACATGTTCTCCGTTTAATTCTACAGAAGTTGTATCTGCTTCGTTTTTATAAGAAAATCCGCTTTTTTCTAGTACAATTTGTGATGCGAGATTATTAGTCGTTGTTTTAGCATGAACCTCATTAATTTCATTATTTTTCGCTACGTCTAAAATTAATTTTACAGCTGCTGTTGCAACTCCTTTTTTAGTGAACTTTTCTCCAACTCGATAACCTAACGAACTGATTCGAGTTTCCGTATCTATATCTACTAAATTTATTCGTCCTACAATTTCTTTTTCATCATTACGAATTAAATAAAAATAAGAATTTCCATCTGCCTGTTCTATTAATAAATCGTCTAGTAGTTTTTGAAAATATTCAAAATCGTAATATTTTGAACCGCGATTTGGTACCATTGTTTCAAAAAAAGATTTATTCGTAAGTTCAAACGTAAATAAATCCTCAGCATCTTGTTTCTTTAGTTGCTCTATGTATATTTCCATCCCGTATACTCCTTCTTAATTTACTAACTGCTATACATTCTTTTTTAATCGATTATATTCCTGCTATTTCTTTCGATTAAGTAATACAGCTAGTAACACTTTCGGATGAAAAAGATGAAATGGACTACGAATTAAATTCATCACTCGTACTAATCGAATATAAACGTCAGAATCACTTGCGGATAGTCGATATATTTGTTTCGTGTACCAAAGCTGAAACTTTTGCTTCATAGTTAATTCTCTCTTTAGCTGCGGGTGACGTGATATTTCCGTTGTTGTCATATCCCAAGGGGTTTCTATTATGTTAGCGGCTTTTTTATAAAATTGTTGTGTAAATGTTTTATCGAGCTGTTTTCTCCCTTGCAGAAGTACTTGCAATTGGTGAGCTTCCATAGCTGCAACTGAAACACCTTGACCGAAAACGGGATCAAAACGACATTGTGCATCTCCAACTACTAACAATCCTTCTGGTAAATTATTAACTAGATCAAATCTCCGACGTACTTGATAAGGAATTTTGTACGTTTTTATATCGGTAATCGCCTCAGCTTTGTTTAGAAAATCTGTTACATTAGGGATTGAAAGATTTTCAGCAAAATTGTAAAACTCATCATCAGTTCGTGGTGCTTTCTCATTTGCATATCCACTAAAAGTAACAAAATAACGATTATCTTCAATCGTTTGTATAAGTACACCATAAGGGTTTTCCGGAAAACTTGGAGACATTAGCATATTGCAATAGTCTAACGTCTCATCTTCTTTTAGCCTAAACATTCTAGTTGCGTAAAATAAATCAATGCGTACTTTCTCTTCTTTCACTTCAATATCGTATGCTCGTAACCACCCTATGCTTTTTGAACCAAATCCACTCGCATCAACAACAATATCTGCGTGAATTTCTTCTTGCGTGCCTTTCTCTAAACATTTAGCCTTTACTCCATATACTTTGTTACGTTTTTCATCTACTTGTAATGCTTCAACCAATATTTCATACTTCGTAGTAATATTTGAAACTTGTTTAATTCGGTTTTGAATATGTGATTCTAGCATAGGACGACTTTGTTGGATCATATGCACTTCTCCTATAAATGGCTGTTTCCATAAGCCAAATTGATGCCATTTTAAATCCCGAGTAAAGTTATTTACGATGCTGCCTGCTTCTATTAATTCATTAGTAATATTAGGGAACAATTCCTCAATTGCTTTTTCTCCGCCTTTTAATAACACATGAGGGTGATTGCTTTGTGGAACTCTTTTACGAGGGTCTATTCCGTTCCATCTTTCCCCAGCCTCTAAAATGATTACTTCTTTAAAAGTAGTTGATAATGCTTTTGCTGCGAGTTTTCCCGCAATACTTCCGCCAATAACAATAGCTTTATTAAACATATTTTCCCCCTTAATGAAAAGAGATCCTGTCGTGTATGAATGAAACAGGATCTTAAACTAATAGCTTCTTTATCATTATATTTAAAATACATGAGTAAATTGCAACGTTAAAATTAAAATACCTAGCCCCCATACGTAATACGCGAATACTTTTAATGAATGACGTTTTAAATATTGAATCATCCATGAAACTGCTATGTAACCAAAGAAAGCTGCTGATAACGTTCCGACAATTAAGGATGTACTAGAAATAGATTCTGCTTTCCCTTGAAAAACATCAACAAATTGCAAGATGATAGCTCCGACAATGGCTGGTGTTGATAATAAAAAAGAAAAGTAAGCAGCTGTTTCGCGGTCTAACCTTCTCCATAATGCAGCGACAATTGTCATTCCAGAACGAGAAATTGCCGGAAAAATAGCAGCCGCTTGAAATGAACCGATGATAAATGCATCTTTATATGTAATGTCGTCCATTTTTTTACGACCATTCTTTTGTTTATCGGCCATATACAGGAATAAACCTGTCACTAAAAATTCCCAACCAATGGTGATACCTGTTTTTGAAATATCTTCAAAGAAATCTTTAAATAATAATCCGATTACGACCGCAGGTATCGTCCCGACAATAAGTAATAACATTAGCTTTGAAAATGGATTTTTAATTAAATATATAAATTCTTTTTTGTAATAAATAAACACTGCAAGCAAAGTCCCAATATGCAGCATCGTATCTAAAAATAATCCTGCTTCATCTAATTGAAACAAATGCCTTCCTAAATAAAGATGCCCTGTACTACTTATTGGTAAAAACTCTGTTAAACCTTGAATTATGCCTAAAATAAAAGCTTCTAACCAATTCATGATGGTCTCCTTTCTCGTTTGCTTGTACCAATATATGAAGGTTAAATTTTCGATATGAAAAAAACTATATTTCTCTATGAATTTACTTTTAAATTATGGATATATATGTAAAGAGAATCGAGGAGGGTTAATATGTGGAAGCATACAAAATTCGGCAATGTATTACTTTGGGTGGGACCTATCCTTGTGTTTTTAGGGTTATGTATGACTAATGTTATTTCAGACATTCCTTTCTTTGAAGGAAAACATAAAACGCTTGGAGTAATAATTTTATTTATAGGGCTTTTCTGTTTAATTGTTGCTAATCACTTTAAAAAAGGAGAAAGAAATGAAGAATGAAGCTAAATAAAAAACAATCCCAGTATATATGCTAGGATTGTTTTTCGTTTATGTTGCTTATTTATAGAATACTTTATCAACGTTATATTTTGCTTTATATTCGTTAATGATATATGTTTCGTAAATTTCTCTTTCTGTTGGATCTTCTACGATACATGCATCAATGCGGTATACTTCATCACGGTGATTTTTAATTGGTGAAACATTGTCTTCAAAATGTTTCTTAATACGTTGTCTAATCTTACGAGCTTTACCTACGAAAAGAAGTTCGTCATTAATATTGTAAAACATAAAAATGCCGCCTTTATCTCTAGGGAACAAGTGGAAATCGATAAAACCGTTAATAGGAGTAATTATCGGCTCGTCTCCTTTAATAACTTGTTTACGTTCAGTAATTGAAACATCAGCCTCAGGAATATTAATTTTAATCAAGTTCATTCACGTCCTCTTTTATTATAAAGATAAATAATAGCATACATATGTAAGAAAAGCTACGTTCAGAGGTATATTTCATTTTATAATTCAAATATTATAGGTATATCATGCAAACTCTTTTTCCAAATCATATGATCGCTTGATTCTCCCCAATAATTCTTCAGTACATAACTAGGTTTTCCAAACTTTTTTGTCCATATACTTTGTGCTTTTTTGTATCCACTATCTAAACAGTATTCGGTTATCCCTCTGCTAAGTAATGTAAGATACATTGCATTTAGTAGTAAACTCCCTATACCCTTTCTTTGGTATTCAGGAAGGACAAATACAGTTCCTATTTCATATAAATTTTTAAGTACATCGCCAGTACAACTATTAATCAATGAACTTGCTGGACCGACTTCAATTGTTCCAATGATTTTTTCGTTACTTGTATCTATTGCTAATAAAAAGTAACGATTTTCTCCATTACTATCAAAATCATTTTTCAAATATTGCTTTTTCGTATTAATTTCATTTTCTTTGTCATCCAATAATTGTGATAATCCTTCATCTTTATATGTATTCGTAATAACCATGCGGAAAAACAAGTACAGTTCATCTAAATCATTCGAATTCGGTCTTCTAATCGCAACGTAAGTCATGAATTAATTCTCCAATCTATGAAAATATCCGAGAAAAGTTTATATTGTAAATTATTTTGGCACTAAACAGTAGCCTTTTTATGTGTATTGATTCTTTTTAAACTTTTATGGCATCACACGTATATTCGTTCAAAAATATTTTATGACATTATTAATACAATACTTTATATAATCTATTCATCATTATTCTACAAAGACCTGCATAGATCCAGCAGTATAGAAAGCTCAGTATAAATATTAATGAAATAATTTTTATATCCATAGTTGTATGAACAGCAGGACCGAGTACTGGAAAATGGAAAATATCGAGAACGATCATAATACCTATAAGTAGGCATGTCGCGGAAAAGGAAACAACCCATATTCTCCTCTTTAATTGTAGAAAGGATACTCCTAACGCTATACCTAATAAACCTGTAGTAAAAGGGAAAACAAATAGTTCGCTTGGTTGAATAATAAATAGTAGGAAAATAGTAAGGACATAAGAGAGTATTCCCTCACGAATAGAATAACAAATAGCAAAAAAAATCGGTAACGTTGCAAATGGACTAATGAGTAATCCTATACCAGGAATTAAGTTCCCCGCTGCTTGAAACATGGTGGCCAATGCACTCATTAAAGCTGTAATTACTAACTTATTTACAAGGGACAACTTTCTTTTATGAACAAAGTTCGCATCCGGCTCTATCATCAGTTGATACCAATAACGTACAAACCGATTCATCAAAATCCCCCCCAAATATACCTAATTCATCACTTCCTATATTATTCATACACTTTTTGTTTATGCGTTACTTTCTGCTGGTTATCGATCACTATACAATAGTCATTTATACATAGAAGTATTTTTAGGGGGACAACAGATCGTGTATTTTGAAGAATTTAGACTGAGAGTTTATATCGTATCAAGGAATAATTTCAAAAATAGTCCCTTTATTAAAATCAGATACTTTCATAGAACCATACACTCCTAAATATAATCTAGTTTGATCCAAATTTGTTGCCAAACTAACATAATAAGCTGCTTGAGCACCAAAATCATAATTGGTTTCAATAGCATGAAAGTCATTATGTTTACCGTCTGTACCTGCTCTAGTATAAGCTAAAACGCCTTTAACTGGAGATTGAGATTCTTCTTTCTTGGCGAGATCAGTAAACACAACGCTACCATTTAAATTCGGGATTGCAGTTCCCATATATGGCTGAACTCCTGTAAGTGCAGTTCCTCCAAACTTATCCGGTCTAGAATCTTTATGAAAATAACTAATAAGAGGTTGAATACGCTTCACTGATGTTTGTATTGTTTCATCATAATAAGCCATTGTTCTCTCATCCAAAGTAGGATTCTCAGAACAGTGTCTTATAAAAGAGGTGGGCAAGTCTCCTTCCCATCCTCGCCAACCAAAGTTAATAAATCCTTCTTGATTAGGAGTAGATCTCATTAAATACGTTTGAACAAGTTCGGTAACCGGGATTGGTTTATAATGAACAAACGAAAAAATAGACTCTACAATATCCTGTCCGACATTTCCAGCATATTTTACAAATTGATTATAAAATCTTTGAAATGAAATACCTGTTATATTACGAACTCCTTTCGCAATTACTGTAAGTGTTTCTTGTATAGATAAAGGAAGTTCATTGAAACGTGTAACAACTGGCGGATTATGTATGAATGTATTTTTACTTACATCGATTTCAATTATTTTACCCGCTATTTCTAAATCATCCTGGCTTAAATTAAATGGATCATAACCCGATCCACCATCTCCATTTGTATAAATAAGTTTTCCAGTCTCCGGTGAAAAGTTTAAACTATTGACTCCGTTATGATTAAAAAATGGCCTTCTTATATTAAGTAATGTTCGTCTTTTTTGAGGTTGACCATGTGATTGTAAAATCCATTCCTCAACTGTATCGATATGATCATACTGAGTATCTCTATTTACCCACTTTAAGTTTAAAGCTTTAGGGTCACAAGGATTCGGTTTAAATTGTTCAGTAAGCGCACCCGGTCCTTGAGTTCCAGCTACTGAATAATGAAGATAAAATAAACCGTTTTGATAAAATTGTGGATGAAACGCTAGACCTAGCAATCCACGTTCATCATAGCCACTACTAGAAACGCCTTCTTCAGATGTACCTAACTTGATAACTTGCGGACGGATATTTAAAAATGTTTTTATAACTCCGTCTCCTATGTAAAAAATCTCTCCCAGTTGTGTTGCAATAAATAGTCTTTCAGTTGAATCGCCCGGAAGTATAGTTGTTTTCATTACAGTCGGTAAATTTATATTATGAACAATGGGTCGTAAACTAACTTTAACTTTTGTCAATTAACTGTACACCCCTTTTTATTCTTTTTTATAGAAGAATATGATTAGAGTAGTTCTATTAGTATCAAACAAGCAACATTCCTTTTTATTACAATTTTGCATATAATATAATTATAAATAATCTGGGGGACGAACTATGACAATCGTACTACAAATCATCTTACCACTAATTTTCGCGGTGTATTTATTTAGCCTCTATCGTAATGGGAGGTTTGGAACAGTTTCATTCCTTTTAGCAGTCATGATAGGGATTTTCGGTTTAGAGAATATTTTTCAATATGCTAGTTTAACTGACCATGCTGTTTATCCATATTGGGGCAGTTTGAAGGCTGTAATTATTATTCTGTCAGTAGTGTTTTTATTCAAAAGAACCCCCACTCCATATAGTAATTAAGTATAAATAAAAAAGATTAGGATAAAATCCTAATCTTTTTTATTATTCAATTGCACCAGCAACATCATAATCATTTATATCTAATTCAATAGGGTGTCCGAGCGCTAGTTTAGCCAGTTCTGCTCCTAAGTATGGACCAGCCGTTAAACCTGAAGCTCCTAATCCGTTCGCAACGAGAATACCTTCAAAGTTAGGTAGTGGTCCGATAACAGGTAAGAATCCTGGTGTAAATGGTCTGAATCCAACTCTCGTTTCAAGCATTGTACCATCTCCTAAACCAGGTGCAACCGTCAATGCTTTATGGAATACCTCATGTAAACCACCCGCTGTTACACGATGATCGAAACCAGTGTCATTTTCATGTGTTGCACCAATTACAACATGACCATTGTCAAATGTTAAAATGTATTGATCGTTTGGCGGCATAACAACTGGCCAATTTTCTGTATTAGTATTTTCCATATGCAAATGAACAATTTGTGCTTTTTGGAATGTAACTAAGAAATTAATACCTAATGGGTTTAATATTTCGTTCGCCCAAGCGCCTGCAGTTATAATTACCTTTTCTGCTAAAATTGTCTCGTCGTTTACTTTAACTCCAGTAATGTGATTCCCTTCACGGACTAATACTGCATCGCCTTTTATAAAGGTTGCACCATGTTTTTTCGCAGCGCTTATTAATGCGTTGCGTAATGATCTTCCATTTACTCGTGCAGCTCCACTAATATGAACAGAACTATATTCTTCCGATAATGCTGGGAATAATTTTTTCGTTTCTTCAGCTGATAAGCGAGTGATTTCACCAATCTCTGGCGCATCTTCACGTCGTTTATAAGCTCGCTCTTCCATTTGATCTAGTTTTTTCTCGTCAGTATGTAAACTAATTGCACCTACACGGTTGTATCCTGTATCCGTTTCACCGTCTTCTTCTAATTGCTGAATTAACGAAGAATAGTAACGTGCACCGCCCTTAGCGATTTTATACCACGCTTTATTACGACGTTGTGAAAGCCATGGACATACTATACCTGCTGCTGCATCAGTTGCTTGACCTAATTGTTGGCGATCTACGATAGTAACATTCGCACCAGCCTTAGCAAGATGATAAGCAGTAGACGCTCCTAAAATTCCAGCTCCAACTACAATATAAGATTTCATTTCAAACACCTTTTCTCTTTGGCTAATTATATAAATATAAGAACATTCCTTAGTATAATGGAAGGAATACTTTTTTCAATGTACTCATCGCAATTAATTGTTGCATCATTGTGACTTTCCTAATCGCTATTTTTTCTTCTTACGGAATAATTCAATTGTTTTATAGCCTTGTGAAAGGATTTCAATCATTTTCTCAAGACGTTTTTCACGTGTTTTTTCTTGTTTTACAGAAAAAAGATTACGTGCCCAATCTTTTTGGTATCCAGGTGTTAAACTTTGATAAAACTTAAGTTCATTCGGATGATTAGTTAATAAGCCTTCCACATCTTGTATTCGATCTGCATAATCAGCTACACATTGACTCGCAGCAGGCGTTTTCGTCGCTTTTTTCTTTTCACGTTTTAAACCTACAACAGTAAAGACATCATCCATACTTACCATTCGCGCAAATTTAATATCGCTTTTTCCTACATACCCGTCGTCCCCAACCTGTAATGCTGGAAACATCTCATCACGATGAATAAACGTACTGTAACGAGAATTGCCTTTTTTCGGATATGCGAAAAACACATAACCTTTTTCAATTAGTAATTCTTCATTACTAATAATAAAATTCGTTTGTTTCACCATGTCATCAAGCGTTTCAACAAAAATAAAAATAGCATCGTGTTCTTTTGAAAATGCAGTTTCTTTACCTGTAAAAATGTTATAATCACTTGGTTCGTTAATAACGACCATATTTGTATACTTATTAAGTTTCAATTTATCGATAACTGACATAATAATCTTCCTTTACATTCAAAATTCATTGTACATATTTTTTTATACTGTTCTAGTGTATTATATCTATTAAGAAAATCAAACTTTAAATCGTATCATTCTATTTCAAAAGGACATAATTCTTTTACTAGAAGGAGTGGTTTTATGCCGTATGTAATCCGTGATGAAGGACTAGTTTTGCAAGGAGACAATGGAAAAGAACCCGTTTTTCATACGTATGAAGTGGCTGCAGAAACGTTAAAAACACTAACTATACCGCAGTTTCCAAAACATATTAGAAGAAAACCTTTTAAACCGAAAATTATACAAATAGCCGATTCTGAATAAGAACCGGCTATTTGTATATTCATAACTTAATAGCAAATAAAGTATATAAAAGTTCTCTATATTGTTCGTCTGTAACTTCACGCTTCGTTTTTTCTCCATAAATAATTTCAGTCAAACTAGTATTCGTTAAAGAGACATGGCCAGCGTTCGTCAACTTTACTACAATTGGTCCCTTGTTGAAAATAGACTTCTCATCTTCTATTACGCGTCTTTGAACCTCATTTACTACTGCCTCATCAATAATATGAATATAAAAAGCATGACAAACTTTCCATTCTCCATCAACATCTATTCTTTCTAGAACATAATTTCCTTTACTCGTATCTTTTCGTCTCGCCCGGTACGAACCATTTTTTGAAGAAACAGACTCACCAGTAAAAGGTACAGGAACGAGAGGTACTAACGAAGCTATACCTACATCAATTAAATACCGTACGTTATCATTATTTAAAATAATTGTTATATGTCCGTCCTCAAGTGCCCAAGCGTTTATATCATTTTTATATACGGTACCTAGTGCGAGTTGTACATCATAACCACTATCCTTTAAAAAATAATAAAAAAGAGTATTTAATTCATAACAAAGTCCACCGCGGGAACTAGTTAAAATTTTCTCTTGTAAGTTTTCCATAGAGATTTTATTCGTATTACCTGCTATTACATCTAAATTCTCAAACGGTATAGTGTGTGCAAATGCAAAGAGTATTGTACTTAATTCTTCAAATTTTATTTCAGTACGTTTTTCAAGGTTTAATCTTGTAAAGAGTTGATCTTGTAAACTTTTCATATCCAGCACCCCTTAATAGTTATAAGTTAAAATAGTATATGCTGATTGTAAATTTGATGGGGTACTGTAACAATGTACATTTCGTTTAACTGTACCGGTACAAAAAATTCTAATTCACAAGATAACTTAATATGAGAATTAAAAGAAGAGGCATCCTTACAAATGCCTCTTCTTTACTCTGGGATACAGCAACGATTACTTCTTTTGGAGCCACATACAAAACTAAAACAAGAAGCTACGAATATAAATGTAATAGTTTGTCTATGGATAAATTATTAGTATCACTTAAATCAACAAAATATTGAAGTTGCCACATTTGGCTCTTTTTAGCTTGATTGCTAACAGGGATATCCCAAATCGGATAAATTCTCATAGCCATCTTTCCTTTTTGACTTTGAGTTTTCAATATTTTCTCTTTAAGAAGAATATCTTTTGGGAAAATAAATTGTCCTAGTTTATTATCGTCTATACAAGTGATAACTAATAAGTCAGGAACAGAGTCATAAGAAAATGCTTGATTTTGCATGTTTTCATTTTTCTCCCAAAAAGAAACAAATTGACCAATTTTATTAGGAGTAATTTTTGATACTCTAAAACGTATCGTTTTGTTATTTAAGTGAAATAACGCCCCTGCATACTCTGAGTTTTGTTTTTCTTCTTTTAAATTAGTTATCATTAAGTTATTTGGTTTATATACTATATTATTTAAATTTTGGATTATATCATTAAAATTGTTCAAGTAAACGCCCCCTTTATCCATCACTAAGTTTATCACAAACGTTAGTTCTTATATATTGGATAAATAACATATGGTCATTAGCGACGTGAAAAAGAGGGGTATTTTAGTGGAATATGATTATGCAAGAGTATCAACTTTGAATCAAGTTTTAAAAATACAAATAGCAGCATTAGAAAAAGAGAAGTATGATTGTATTTTTTCAAAAAAATCCTATGGAACAAAAACAAATCGACCAAATTACTTTACTGTACTTAATTTTTCAATTGCTTGTTGCTCAGTTGCTAAGTAAAAAATATCTTTACCTTTATTACACTCATAAATGAAGTCCTTTAAGCTTTCACTAGCGTACATAGAAAAATCCCCAACGATAGCAATCTTTACCTTGTAATTTATAAACTTTTGAAGAATTTCACCCGCAAGACGTGTTTTTAGGTTAAAGAAATCTTCACTTATTAATGATTTATGGATAATAATACGTTTCGCATCTACCTCATATTGAACTGTTGCCATAAGATCCAATGCAGATTGAACGTCAGATATTACTACTGTATCGTTTCTTACGACAGCAATATTTATTCCGCTGGTTACTATTTTCTTTATTTCCATAGTTTCACTCCTCTATAATTTTCACATCATGTAGAAAACATACTTTGCAGTTCTTCATTAACACACATAAATGATTTGCCCTGGCTCAATATTTTCCTTATGCCGTTGTAAATAAATATTATTTTTAAATTTTTCATACGGTCAATGAAATTAAGGGTAATCTATCACTGTTTTTGAAAATGTATCTCTCCACAATAACTTAACAAACTATCAAAAGAAGTAATCTCGGCATATGGTTTTATTTCGGTAGTATTCTCGATCATATGAGGGTTAAACCATATGCCCTTTATATTTGCATTTTGACAACCAGCAATATCCTTTTCTAAGTCATCTCCAACAAATAGTACATCTTCTGGTTGCACATTTAGCTTATTTAATGCTAATTCAAAAATGTGTTTATCAGGTTTACTAAATCCCGATTCTTCAGAAATAATGATTGTATCAAAATAACTATTTAAATCCGTGCTAATTATTTTAGCTTTTTGCCTCTGAGTTGAGCCGTTTGTTATAATTCCAATTTTAACATGCAACTTTATAGTATTTATAATATTAATAGTATTTTGGTTTATAGAAAAACAATAAGGGAAATTATTATTCCAAAAATCTTGAACGTAATTGCGTGGTAATCTATATTTTGGTGGAAATTCATCAAAAAATAATTCCAGAACTTTTACTTTGTCATTGTGGCCATAGCTTTTTTTATCATATTCTTTGAATTTCTGTAACATAGCGTTTTTTACTGCATGTTGTTTAATATCCCCATAAAACTTCTCTAAAATAATAGAAAACAATTTTTCTACTGCCATATCCCTATCAAGTAACGTATCATCTAAATCAAATAGCATAGCTTTATAGCCCCTCAAATCATTTCACAACCTTTCTTGCATTCTATAAATAATTCCTAGTTTGTACCTTTAAACTTTTGGTTTACCCGGAGAATTGTTATTTAGGTAATTAACGATTAAACAGAGACTTGATAAAAGACTTCAAAGTTTGTGCCACGCGCTCTAGTATTTCGGTAACTTCTTTTCTTTTGAAATTTATTTCCTTTCCCCTTCTGGTAAAGAAGCAAAAATATATTTTCATACACTTTAAGAAGTAACATGCATTTTACATTATTATACAGTGGTTTCCCCTAAATATTAATCGTTCATTTTTTTATACGATGAGTATTTTTCAAGCATACAATTATTTATCCATATAGAAGTAATGTGGCTATTAATACTTATTAGTTGATAACACGCAATCTTGAACGTGGAGCTAACACGATAAACGACTTATGAAGCTCCACATAAACTCCACATAGTAAGGCTATAATGACTACCAGAGGTGATATTATGAGGAACTATCATATTCTCGTGGTAGAAGACGATCAAGAAATTCAAGAATTAATTAAACAATTTTTAATGACACAACAGTATACAGTTGTAGTTGCATCAGATGGATTAGAGGGTATGACACAATTTAATAAGCAATCCTTTGATTTAATTCTTCTAGATGTAATGATGCCCAATCTTAATGGATTTGAAGTTTCCAAGATGATTCGAAGCCAGTCAAATATACCAATTATTATGCTAACTGCATTAGAGGAAGAAGAAGATCAAATGAAAGGGTTTGATCTTGGAATCGATGATTATATAACAAAACCCTTTTCGTTTCATGTTTTGATTAGACGAGTCGAAGCTGTACTGAGAAGAAGTTATGATAACAATGTAAATAATCATTTGGTGTTTAAGGAAGTGCGTGTCGATGTTGATGCATATAAAGTATATGTAAATGACGTTGAAATTTTATTAACGACAAAAGAGTTTGAAATTCTACAACTACTATTTCTAAATGAGAGAAAAGTACTTACAAGAGAAAATATCGTAGAAAAAGTTTGGGGATACGATTATTTTGGAGAAACACGAATAATTGATACACATATTAAAAACCTACGCAAAAAATTAGCTATCCCTTACATTAAAACAATAAAGGGTATTGGTTATAAAATTGATGAATAGAATTGTAAAAATCATGAAGATGAAGCAAATTACTTATAAACTCTTTATGACTACATCTCTCATTTTGTTATCCTTTGCAGTATTGATTTATTTAACTTTATACTTCTTTCTCCCTACGTTTTATGAGCAATACAAAACAGATCAACTTCAAACAGGGATAAAAGAAATCATTGATAAGTCTAAAGATCTTACGTTTCAAGATGCGATACCACTTTTTGATGAATATGCAAAAAAAAATAATGCGATGCTTTATCTTCAAAATAATGAGGGAATAGTTAAATACTCTCCTTCATTTTCTTTTACTCAAAGTGGTTCGCAAACAACAGTAGTTACTAGAGCGACACGGTTTGAGAATGCAGGTACCCTTAGCAATTCATATAACGTTACGAAACCAATTCAATTCCAAGATGGTAGTTTAACGCTTGTAGTGTTCGCAACATTTCAACCGATTGATGAAGCTTCACAGGTTTTAGTACGCTTTCTTCCCTATATTAGTATCATTGTACTCGTAATTGGTGTAGGGAGTGCTTATTTCTATTCCAGGTTTATTACAAAGCCACTTATTTATATTAATGAAGGTGCACAAAAGATGGCAAATTTAGATTTCTCCGAAAAAATTGAGGTTCGCTCTACAGATGAGTTAGGAGAATTATCTAATAGTTTGAATGACATGTCTATTAACTTACAACAAGCTATGTTTGATTTAAAAAAAGCAAATCAACAATTAAAAAATGATATTGAAAAAGAAAGAGAAATAGAAACAAAACGCAGAGAGTTTTTTGCGATTGTAGCACATGAATTAAAGTCCCCTCTTACTGTAATGAAAGGATACTTAGAAGGGATGATATACAATATTGGCCCTTATCAAAATCGTGATCAATATTTAAAGAAAAATCATCAAATTATTGAAAGTATGGAACAATTAGTTCGTGAAATTTTAAGCATGTCGAAGTTAGAACAACATACCTTTAAACTAAAAATAGAAGAAGTTAATCTTTCAAGGTTAATAGGTACAATCACAAAAGATCTCGAATTTTTCGCTTCTCAAAAAAGCATCCAAATAATAAAAGAAATTGATTCTGACCTTTCTGTTTATACAGATCGTGTTCTTTTTGAAAAAGCATGTAAAAATATTATCCATAATGCGGTTATGTATTCACCACATAATGAAAAAGTCTATATAAAGTTAAGTGAGGATTCTAAACAAGGTCAAATTAAAATGAAAATTATGAATACAGGTGTCAATATTAAAGAAGAAGATATACAACAAATTTTCAAACCATTTTATCGAATTGAAAAATCAAGGAATCGAAATACTGGAGGAAGTGGTTTGGGGCTATATATTGTTAAACAAATTCTTGAAACGCTAGGTATAAAGTATTCTATAAAAAATATGCAACATAGTGTGCAATTTTGTATGAACATTCCATTATCTAAACAAAAAACAAACAAACTCCTCACTTAGTAGGACGAGTTTATTAGCAGATTCGTATTTATCTTTTCGAGAAAATAACTAGCCCTAAGCTTTATTAATTTTGGTAATACACTTAAAAATATGGGTACTGGCATACTCGTGACCATACTACGAATGGTACCCCTTTAGTTTTTTAAATTGATCTGACCATAAAAAAACGAGATGTGATTACATCTCGTTTTTTTACGCCCTTTATTTTTACCATCCACCTTATGTTACTTAGATTGTGGACAAACTAAAAGCTACAATCAGATGGTACTTCATTTTTTAGTACCGGTATTTTTCTAGATACTTTTTAAGCAATATTGGGATTAGCTTTTTTACCAATCCACATACCTAAGCCCACCATGCCAAGCCAACAGCAAATTGCTAACATAAACATCAATCGTTTTACGGATAAACCTTCAATCTGCATTTGACTCTTCCCAACAATTGTTTGGAAAAGTTGCGACCATTCGACATCATAAAACACCCCTACTCCCACAATCACAATCAATATAAAAAATTGTAAAAATATATTCCCCATATTTCTCCATGTTGTGTAAATGAGTAAAGAAAGCTCTCTATGTGTAGCAGCATTCACCATATATACTTTCATATTATTTTGAGAAGAAATACTATTAATGGCATAGCTCCCAAATGTAACGCTAAGGACTATAAATATTGGAGAATAAAACCCGAATATCATGATTAAGGTACTTACTAAAAATAAATGGATTGGATTAAGTTTCTTAGCAGCTTTGATATCTAAAAATATGGACATCAAAACCCCTAATAGGTATGGACCAACTACAATGAAAATACAGGTTAACATGTTATAGAAAGTAAAACTATAAAAAATACCCATCAAAAATAAATATCCATTTCCTAATCCAAGTAAAAATGATTCTGCCTTTAATCGAATTGGTAAAGAAGATGAAAGTTTATGAAAGAACTTTCCTTTCAACAAACTCAAAAACATGAAACAAATAAGCGCTATAGAGAGTAGAAAAAAATAGAAAATATATTGTTCATTATTTATGTTACGACTTGTTCGTATCATAAGAATAAGCATTGAGACAAAAAGAAACTTTCCTACTACCGATACGATGGAGATAGGTAAAAACCCTTTGGCTAACTCTGTTCTCGGCATCATTTTTATAGCAAAAAGGATACTGATTAAACAAATCCCATATATGCATGTTATCAGCGGCGGCGATAGAAAACTAATCGCTAACAATACGATGATTAGTAAAAGAAAAACGATGCCAATAATAATCGCTTGTTGATTTTTATTATAAATCTTTCCCCCACCTTCAACATGTAGAAACAATAAAGTACTCGTCATGGTAGAAATTGTACTAACTGCAAAACCAGAAACTAACGCACTTATTTCTAGCCATTTTGAACTCCATCCAAAGAAAGTAACACTAAGTAATGATACTATCAGAATAGAAACAGCCCAATATAAGGAGCGTTGAATCCCAGCTTTATTCACAATAGGTATCCAGATAAACACACCCGTCATATAGGTTGTATAAAACAAGATTGATGGCCAGTATCCCTCAAAGCCTTTCGAAATCTGTAATCCATAAACAATGTAAATAAGCATGGGTGTGAAGATAGTCGTTATTAGTAGACTAAATGTAGTTATACTTTGCACCACAAGTCTTTTTTGTTTTGTCGTATGTATCGTATAACACCTCACTTAAAATGAAATCAGTAGTTGTTATTACTTATTCTATCCGAAACGAGGTTGTTATATATGCGCTATCCAATTGAAATTCCCATTACGAGGGAAACTCAATCTAAATCCATATTAAATTAAGTGGAGTTCAAAAAAGGTGGATTTTGTGATTCTTATAAATAAAATTAATGGATATATTCAAAACCTTAATCATAAATGGAACAAATGTGTTACCTAGATTGTCTATTACGTATAAAAAAGGTGTTCTTGGTAGTTCTCTCATTTTGTAACGTAAGAAATACAAGAGGAGTGCTATCCTGTACATTTGTTAATTGTATCGGTATGTAAAATACCTAAACAAAATCCATATATTCTTGAAAGAGGTTGAAAATGTATGATAGTTTCAAAGAAGTTTTTTCATATTTCACATTATAAAAAGATGCTACCTGTAGTATTACTTTCATGTGCAACGATTATAGGCTGTTCCAATAGTAATACTCAATCTGAATCCCCCAAACAAACCAAACAAGAACATATAAGTAATCCATCTTTTGTTAAACTTGAAAAAGAATATGATGCTAAACTTGGTATTTATGCATTGGACACAAGTACGAATCAAACTGTTACTTATCGTTCAGATGAACGGTTTGCATACGCATCTACCCACAAAGCCCTTGCTGTTGGAGCACTGTTACAAAAGAAATCAATAGAAGATTTAGAACAAAAAATTAAGTATACTAGCAAAGATCTTGTGAATTACAATCCAATTACTGAAAAATATATAGATACAGGTATGACTTTGAAAGAGCTTGTGGATGCTTCCATTCGATATAGCGATAATACTGCACAAAACCTTATTCTTAAGCAATTAGGTGGGCCAAGTGAATTCAAAAAATCACTGAGAGAAATAGGAGATACTGTTACAAATCCTGAACGTTTTGAACCAGAATTAAACGAAGTACAGCCAGGAGACACTCGTGATACTAGTACCCCAAAGGCATTAGCTACTAGTCTTCAAGCTTACGCGCTAGGTGATATACTTTCAATTGAGAAACGGAACCTTTTAATAGATTTGATGAAAAGAAATACTACGGGGGACAACTTAATTCGTGCTGGAGTTCCAGGAGAATGGGAAGTAGCCGATAAGACTGGCTCTGGATCTTATGGAACAAGGAATGATATCGCAATCATTTGGCCACCAAATAAGAAGCCAATTATTCTTGCGATACTTTCTAATCATGCGAAAGAGGATGCGAAGTACGATGATAAACTTATTACAGATGCAACGAAAATAGTGTTAGATGCTTTAAAAGTAACGAATAAATAATAATAGTCATGAATGTAAGCTGCTCCTACTTTACGGTACATATAGTTTGAAAGACATTTACGTATCTAAACGCTAAGAAGTATCATTGAATGTATTTAAATTATTCAATACCAAATAATAAGCATCTCTTGTTAATAGGTTTACTATGTTTTAAATGAGCAGTATCATTGAATGTATTTAAATTATTCAATACCAAATAATAAGCATCTCTTGTTAATAGGTTTACTATGTTTTAAATGAGCAAATACTTTAGTATATAGCTTTTGAGTAATCCAATTTTAGTTTTTTGAAATTTAGTATGCAGCACTGGAAAACAGGTTAATTCACTATAGTTGTCGAATATTCTGTGCTTAGTTATCTCCAGGCTGATATACTATAAACACAATCGTTCTAGAAGGGTGATGATATTATGTATGAACAACAAAATAATAGGGATAGAGATCAAAAAATGATGCTTTCTATGCAAGGAGTTCCCACAAATAAAGTTAACATGAATCAATTACCAAAATGGATTAGAATTTTCGGCTATTGTGCGTTTGGTTGGATGATAGTATTTAGTTTAATTATGATTGTAGGTTTAATTCTTCAATAACTATACAGATAAACAGTTAAACGGGACAGTATTTAGATTATACATCTAGGTAATGTCCCTTTTTTTATATGTAATTCCTCAATGATATAGTTAACCGATTATAACAAAAAGAACCTGTAGAATATCCTACAAGTTCTTTTTCAAATATTGTTAAAAAGGGAACAACAAACTATCTTAACATTCAATACAGGGAGACCATTTTGATTATGGCTTGGTTTTATTGTATATCAAATATAAATATTTGAAGAAACCGACTTTCGAAAATTATGTGAATAAAAAATTAGAGTATTTATATTAGATTTCGTTTACTACCAACTTCTTCTTACTTAAATAAACTGCACGATCTGATTTTTTAGCAACTTCCTGTGAGTGCGTCACAACAATAATGCATTTATTTTCTTTATGTGCAAGTTCTTGAAACAGTTCTATTATATCCATTGCCGTTTCTTCGTCAAGGTTTCCTGTCGGCTCATCCGCAATCAGTAAATCAACATTACAAGATAACGCTCGAGCAATTGCTACACGCTGTTGTTGCCCGCCACTTAGTTGCAGAACGTTACGTTTCGCTTCTACTTCTGTGAGTCCTACCTTCTCTAATAATTCTAATGCCCTTGCAGTTTTATTTTGCACTTTAACACCTGTAATTTCCATTGCTGTTAGGACATTTTGAAGAGCAGTCATATAGGTAATCAAATTATAAGACTGGAAAATTACAGATACATTTTGATTACGGTATCGATCCAAACCAATTTTCCGAATATCTTTTCCGTTATACAGTACGTAACCATTTTTAGGGACATCCAGTCCACAACCTAAGCTCAGAGTTGTGGTTTTACCAGATCCAGATGGTCCTAAAATCGTGTAGAAATGCCCTTTTTGAAAAGAAAAATTAACATTATCTAATATCGCTACATTTTTGCCATTACTTTCATAGTAATAGTCCAAATTTTTAAATTGTAAAATCGTTTCCATATCGAGCCTCCTTATTCATCTTTTAAAAGAATTTGTTTTGGGTTTAAACGTAGAATAGATAATGCTGGAAGAAGCGTTGCTAATATAGCAATAGCTAGTCCTATCCCTCCCATTTTGCCTACATCTTCTCCTGTTACACTTACATCAATTTTATCAATCGGATCCTCTTTTTGATTTTGTACAGTTCCACCAGGTCCAGACATCATTACAGTCCCATTTTGCGGGGTGTTTGTTTCTTCGCTTGCTGTAGCAACTTCACTTGAAAGTAAATTATCCCCTATATATTGAGAAACTTTAGCTCCTGTTGTTATGGATAATCCAAATGCTAAAATAGCGATACATACTACTTCTACTACAAACTGCGCCATCAGCTTCCACTTTTTTTCTCCAATGGACAATAGAATCCCCATTTCTTTACGACGCCCTTTAATCGATAACATAATGATTAACCCTAATATAATCGCACCTGCAATTGATACAATATAAATAATCATTTGAGAAGTAGATGAGATATTTTCGATAGGCCCAATCATTTGTTTGTACAATGAATCATGTGCATCTAATTTATAATAATTAAAATTAATATTAGATTTTTTTGCTTCTTTTTTAAATGCTTCAATGTTTTGTGGGTCTTTCAAGAAATACACGACTTGAACGCTACTTATACCTTGGTCTACTTCTAATTTTTTTATAGTTGAATGCGGCATATATAGTTTATTAGCTGGATCCATTATAGGAGGGGCCTGTTGACCCATTGCTTGCTCATTCGTTTCGTAAATGCCGATAATTTCAACTTCAAGGGTTTCCTTCTTATCCCCTGATTGCATTTTAACTTTGTCTCCTACTTTCAAATTGTTTAATTCCGCTAATCGTTTTTCCATTAAAGCTACATTCTGATCTTTCATCTGTTCTGTAATTGGTTTCCCATCAATGATTTTACTTTTTCCGTTCTTAAAGCTTTCTTGTAATGCAGTCTTGCGAACTCCCTCAATCATAAAGGAAGCATTCATATCTATTTCTGTACCGGAGCTTGAACCGCCTCGTACAGCCGCCATTCCCGTTTTACCCTTTCCTTCTTCTTCTCCTTCTGAAGCTCCTACTAGTTTAAGTCCATCCGAAATTCCGAAAGTATTGCTTATGTAATTATAGTCTTTTACATATTTTGACTTCGCTAATTGATCTGCTTCTTTCGTGTTGAGCTTCGGCGGATTAGGCATCTCTCCAGTTTCCCGCGCTTGTTGACCTAATTTGTCAAAATCAAGACTTAAAGTAACATCTGCACCTAGTTTTTTTCTTGCTGCATCCGCAGCTTTTTTGGATGCATTTTGGATTGCAAATCCTGCCAACACTAAATTTGTAACAATTAGGAAGACTGCCATCAAAATTAATGATGTTCCTACTCTTTTTTTCATACTGAGAATTGCTCGTTTCATAAAGTTCATTTTTTCTTACCTCCTTGATAACTTATATTCTATATAGGTTATCTAGAGTCTATATGGAGCTAATCGGTAGTTTATCTAGAGATATAAGGAGTTTATGTGTAGTTGTTCATTGACCTGGTCAAAAAAAACCGGAACACATATTCAAAAGACGTAATCGTTTTTGAATATTGGTAAGGAATCACTCCATTTAAGGCACTTATAGAAAAAAGAGTTAAGCTTTATTTAATGTATATAACATACGAATTTTTCTTTATTGTGCAGTTTTTACACAATAAAGAAAAAGCATCCTATTTGGATAGTTATATGGGTATTTATTAATGTATTTCATAGAAAGCACGTCACTTCAAAAGGTGTACCTTTTAATACGAAAAAAAGAAAGTTAATATTCTCTTATAATAATGAGAATATTAACTTTCTTTTTAGATTTTAGTATAAATTATTTATGGTTTTATTTTATTGCTAGTTTTATAATATAATATACAAATTTATCACCTATTTTTATAATTCAAGCACCTAATATTAGGAAAAGAGAACATTTGATAAATTGATATTCTTCTAGAAATACATTTAGATTATTCATGATGTATAATCCTTTTAATATTTTATAATTAATTTACAGCATAAATAAAACAAAAATTTTGCCCATGTTTTAAACAATATGTATTTTGGAGGAGGTTAATTTGATTTTTTCAAAACTCATTGATCGATACGCCTTGTATGATTTGCACAAAAAAAGAAGTGTAGAGTTTCAGTATGCTTCTCTTTCTAACACTTCACTAGATATAAAGGACATAGATTTATTTTATAAAGTAAAACCATCTGATATTCATTTTAACATTAAGCATTCAAAACAGGAAAAGGAATACATGGTTGGACAATTCAAGTATAAAAGCTCGGTTCAATCTGGTGATTCACGCAACGACTCTGTAACTGGAGAAATATTCTTACATAAAAATGAAGATGCACCTCATGTCATCTTTGTTCATGGTTGGAGAATGGATTCTAACGAACGTGTAAAAAAAATATTTCACGACCATATGACCAACTTGAGGTGGAATATGTATTATTTCACTCTACCATATCACTTTGAAAGAAAACCCAAACAATCCCTTTTCAGTGGAGAGTACATGGTAAGTGCCAATATTGAACGAACTGTAGAAGCAACTAGACAAGCGGTAGCTGATTTACGAACTTTGATCAAATGGGTTAAAGCAAATAAAAATGGTCCCCTGATTCTAATAGGAATCAGTTTAGGTGGGGTTATTACTAACCTAACAGCTCTTGTTGAACCAGAGATTAATGTTTTAGCATCCATTTTCTACGCGAATCGACTATCTTATTCAATTTGGAAGACAAATCCAGGTAAATTTATTAGAGAAGACTTGGAACATCATGGTATAACGTATGATGATTTAATAGATTATTGGAAAATCACTGAACCGAGTCAAGCATTACCAAAAGTAAAAAAAGAAAATATTTTATTAATTTCAGGCAAGCACGATCTATATGTGCACTCTGAGGATACGGACTACTTGTGGGAATCCTGGGAAAGACCTACACGATATATTTATACATGTGGACATGCCGGGATTGTTCTTAAACGTAAAAAAATTGCAATTGATACTATCGATTTTATTCGGAATCGATTGAACCCCCCACACTTACCCAATGACATGCAGTAAGACGGGAGATTACTAAGTACAGAATCTTATACTTGCAATGTTTCATTTTATACCAAGCTCATTTTTAAATCTTCCTTTCTACTGGTATCTCCCTTAACCTTACACGATTGGAAAATGAAATAAAATATAGGAAATAACTAAGAAACAAACTCTCCATATGGAAAAGCGCTACTCATCATTTTCACCAGTGGCTCCTTTTTATCAAAAGAAATTATTGTTGTTTACCCTTTATATGCAATATTACATATAAAAATCTTTATTTGTTCTGTTATAATTTTAAGAGTAAATTATTCATCCATTAATTTACACCATCCATATCTACAGTTATGGAAACCCTAATTACACATAAAAAAGAGAAGAACATTGGTGAGTTCTTCTCTTTTTGTTTATTTTTTTAAGATTAATATCTAAAGTGATTATTGCAATTACTTTAAGCTGGCTTTTGAATTGTAAATTCTGATTTTCATACCTCTTCATGAGTCTAGAAAAAGAAAAATGTATTTTAGATAATTTTATAAATAAATACAAAAATATCTCCCCCTACTGTTACAATAGCAACAATCTCTTGTTTATTTTTCTTATTAAATTGTAATATAATTACAGTATGTGAAATTATACTAATTTAACTTTAAAAGCGAAGTGAAAACAACCGTCACTTCGCTTTTTGCATTTATAATCCTTATTTAATTTGCTCAATTCAGTATACACTTTCACATTATTTGCTTTTATTTAATCGGCTTTTCTGATTTTAAAACAAATGAACTTAATGCAGGAACTTTAATTTTATTGTCATGGACAACATAAAGTGTTTTACTTCCCGCCTGCTTACCGTCTACTAGTACTTTCCATTGACCTTTCGATGGGAGCGTTATGTCAACCGCTTCTCTATTTGCATTGTGAGCCACCATAAAGTATTCAGTTTTATTCCCATTACCCTTTCCATCTATTGTATAAGCTACAACATTTTTTGGAGCATCAATAAAAGATATATCCTTTTTAATTTGCTCTGCAGATGTCATTCGAAAAGCTGGGTATTTTTTGCGTAAATCTATTAAGCCCTTCATATACTCTACTTCATTATTATACGCTGCACGGCGCAACCAATCCATTTGGTTAATTGAATCAGTAGATTTGTAACTGTTATGATCACCATACTTTGTGCGCATAAACTCTTGTCCTGCATGTAAAAATGGAATACCTTGCGATGTTAATAAAATAGAAGAAGACAATTTATGCATTTGTTTTCGCACTTCTTCGCTTTCACCTGAATTAGTCAACTCAAGTTTATCCCATAATGTATGATTGTCATGTGCTTCCACATAAGTTAGCACCTGCTCTGGATCTTGATAGGTAGACGAATTTGTATCATAGTCAATACCTGCTGTAATGCCTTTTTTAATACGATCTTCCATATTTTGCTTTCCATTTACAAAACCATTATCTGTATCCTCAAATACACTGCCTTTCAATCCATCACGTATATTATCGTTAAAATGAGCAATCCCTTTCATTTTCTCTGCATTTTTTTGATTTGCTTTCAACTCAGCGGCAAGAGGTGTATTTAAATCCCAGCCTTCTCCATGCAGAATAATAGAAGGATCAATTTGATTAACACTTTTACGTATCTCATTCATCGTTTCAAAATCATGAATACCCATTAAATCAAAACGGAACCCATCTAAATTGTATTCTTTTGCCCAGTATGTGACAGAATCCACCATAAATTTCCTCATCATTTTTCGTTCTGAACCGGTATCATTTCCTACTCCAGTTCCATTTGCAAATGTTCCATCTTCATTGTAACGATAATAATAACCTGGAACTAACTTATGAAAATTAGATTCAGCGGCATTATACATATGGTTATATACTACGTCCATCACAACACGAAGATTATTATCATGCAGTGTTTGAATCATTTGCTTTAATTCCGTTATTCGAACAGTCGGCTCATAAGGATTTGTAGAATAGGAGCCCTCTGGGACGTTGAAATTTTTCGGGTCATACCCCCAGTTATATTGTGGTTCGTTTAAAGTTTCTTCATTTACTGAAGCATAATCAAATATAGGTAAAAACTGAACGTGAGTAACACCAAGATCTTTAATATGATCAAGCCCTGTTTTTACACCTTCAGGCCCTTTTGTTCCTTTTTCTGTTACACCTAAATATTTTCCTTTATGCTTAATACCACTTTCAGGTTGGATGGAAAGATCGCGTACATGCAATTCATAAATAATAGCATCTTCCGGATTTTTAAATTTTGGCTTTTTATTCGCTTTCCAGTTTTTCGGATTTGTTTCTTTTAAATCAACGACTACACCTTTATCTCCATTTACAGAAGCAGCACGCACATACGGATCAACCGCTTCAGTCCACTTATCACCAATTTTCACCTTATACGTATAAAAGAGACCTTTTTGGTTCCCTTTAAGTTCTGCTATCCAAGTTCCTTTTTCACCTTGTTGCATGTTTATTTCAGTACCTATTTTATCGCTCCATTTTTTATATGTAACTAACTTCGCTTCACTCGCAGTAGGAGCCCATAAACGGAACTTTGTATGTTGTGGAGTATATATATTCCCTAGATCATTACCACCATAATAAAATAAATTATCAAATTCCTCGCTACGAATGACTTTACCGATTTCAGTATTCGCATCAGCGAAGTTTTCTATTTTAACTTTGTATGTTTGTTTTAAATCAATTTTCTGTTCCGTAATTATTTTAACTTTATTAGTAATATCCCCACCATTTGTATCAAAAGGACTAATTCCCTTAATTTTAACGCCCTCAATTTCAATTTTCTGTTCCTTAATATTAAACGGAACATTAGTAGTTACAGTGATTTCATTGAAACTGTCAATAGTAGCTTTTTGAATAGAGAGTTCAGAAGAAGGCTTAGAATCATATACTTTTTCATCGCCTGAAAGGACCCATACTTCAGCACGACCGTCCTTTATATTTTCAATCCAGCGATCACCACCATCTTTTTCCCATTCATTCGTGCGAATTATAAATCCTACACGATTATAGTCACCATCTATTTTTATCTTAGCGTACTTTCCAAATTCATCTTCACCAGTAAATTCATAAGATTTACCATTTGCATTTTCTCCCCATATCCAAAGATTCCAGTCTTTTGTATTTCCAGACTTCTCTTTGTAATGAATGATAATTTCAGTAGTTTTCGAATTTGAAACTGCCTTCACACTCTGAAAAGAGAAAACAGATGATAACATAACGATAATGGTAAGTAATAAAAACGATTTGTTAATTAATCTTTTTGTAATTCGCACCACATACACCCTTTCTTTAAATATTACGAGCGATTTATTATACTCATACTAAATAACACTGCTTAAATTAATCTAGAAATCTCTTTTACTTCACCTCCATATTTGCTATTTTCACATACGTATTTCAATGATCTTTTAATACGAAAGCGTTTGCATTAAAGATTAAAAAAATAGATTTGTTTATACCTTATTATATTTGTAAATACTAAAAGATCAGGGAAATCATTTTAAAGCAATCGTTTGTTATCGCTTTCATTCTATAGCACTTACTACTAAGAGGTCAATATATTATTAATTTTCTGTTTTTACTAATTTCATTTATGGTTAAAGTCACAACTTATTAAAGTTAGACAGAGTGAATAGTATTTAAATTTGAAAATAAACTTATCTTCTAGACAAAATAAGTTTATTTCCGCTAATGCCTTGCTACATTACAAAAAAACAGCTAATATCATATCAAGATATTAGCTGTTTTTTTAATGTATTAATATATGAATAAGAACTATACTTCTAACTTACTTAATTATACAACTTATTTAAACTTATATTTCGGATATGAAGTTATTTGTTATTTTGTATTTTTTTAATCGGTACAAATAAAGCACTGATTTTTCGATAAAACTGGTACATTCACTTGCAATGAACAACTTGATAAATATTGCAAAATATGAATTTCAGCTTGAATAGCTTCTGTACTTTTTTCTTCTTTTTCTACAAATCTAAGGAAAAAATGCTCACCATTATTTTGAAAAATAAATACAAAATTTGAGCTAGCACGCATGTAATAAAGAGTACCTTCATCGTATTCCCAGTTTGTTAAAATATTTTCAGCAAAAGAACTTCGCCATTCTTCATCAACAGTTACGACCACTTTTAACATCGTACTTAATTTCATCATACAATCCACCTCATCACGTTTTTAAACAATGTGGAAATGTACTTTATGTATGATGTATAAAATACTGCTTATTACTTATTAATGTATACACCATCAATTATGTGAGAAAGATCTAGATGTATTTCCACATGTTTCTCTTTTAAAGACTTCATCCGATCTACTCACCTCCTTTTATTCGTTAAGAAAATTATAACAATTAAGAACATGTTCTATCAATCAAACATTAAATAAATGTAAAAAATCACCCTATTCATTCATTTTTAATGCGTATGTATGTACATTTGTTAATTTATTCGATATATTATGGGTATTGAATGATTACGAAAAATTTATAGGTCGCTTATATAACACCTTATATTTTTATATCCGTGAAAACTACAAAATGTATGAAATTCCATTTGTCAAATGAATTTAATGCGGAAGGAGGTTTGTGGTTATTTCATCGGGATATAATAATCGGTTTTATTGAACTGATAAAAATACAGGAGGCGACATGATGTTTCGTACGATTTCAAACTTTATGAGAGTGGCTGAGATAAGAAACAAAATTCTTTTTACACTAGCGATGTTAATTGTTTTTCGAATTGGCACGTTTATTCCAGTTCCTCATACTAACGCAGAGGTATTAAAAGTACAAGATCAAGCCAACGTTTTAGGCATGCTGAACGTATTTGGCGGAGGAGCACTGCAACACTTCTCAATCTTTGCTGTAGGTATCACACCATATATTACAGCTTCTATTATTGTACAATTACTACAAATGGACGTTGTACCTAAATTTACAGAATGGGCAAAACAAGGAGAAATGGGCCGCAAGAAATCAGCTCAATTCACTCGATACTTTACAATCATTCTCGCATTCATACAAGCCATTGGAATGTCTATTGGCTTTAATAATATAGCAGGCGGACAATTAATAACAGATCCAAGCTGGACTACATACTTATTTATTGCGACAGTTTTAACTGCTGGTACTGCATTTTTACTTTGGTTAGGTGAACAAATCACCGCTAACGGCGTCGGTAATGGAATCTCAATGATTATCTTCGCAGGTCTTGTTGCAGCGATTCCAAACGTTGCAAATCAAATTTATTTACAACAATTTCAAAACGCAGGCGATCAGTTATTTATGCATATCATAAAAATTGTCTTAATTGGACTTGTTATTTTAGCAATTGTTGTAGGTGTTATTTACATCCAACAAGCTGTTCGAAAAATACCTATTCAATATGCAAAAGCTGTTTCAGGAAACAATCAATATCAAGGAGCAAAAAATACTCATTTACCTCTTAAAGTAAATAGTGCAGGTGTTATCCCTGTCATCTTTGCTTCTGCCTTTTTAATGACGCCGCGTACAATAGCGCAGCTCTTCCCTGATTCAAGCGTATCTAAATGGATAATTGCGAACTTCGATTTCGCACATCCAATTGGAATGACACTTTATGTAGGTCTTATCGTTGCTTTCACATATTTCTATGCATTCATTCAAGTGAACCCTGAACAAATGGCTGAGAATTTGAAAAAGCAAAATGGATACGTACCTGGCATTCGTCCAGGTAAATCTACAGAACAATATGTAACAAAAATTTTATATCGCTTAACATTTATTGGCGCAATTTTCTTAGGAGCAATTTCAATATTGCCACTTGTATTTACGAAAATCGCTACATTACCGCCATCTGCTCAAATCGGTGGTACAAGCTTACTTATCATCGTAGGTGTAGCATTAGAAACGATGAAGACGTTAGAAAGCCAACTTGTGAAACGTCATTATAAAGGATTTATAAAAAAAGTGAATTAATTACGAAAACACACTAGATATCACACTTGTTATCTAGTGTGTTTTTTATTATAAAAACTTATTTTTCAAAACTACATTTCCTTCTTCAATAACTTCCCTTGCTTAAAATAAACTCCAAGTGTAGTACGATTCGCTAAAAATACACCAATCAAGATTAAACAAGCTCCAATACCCATTGCAGGATTTAAAGGCTCTCCTAAAATGATATATCCCACAATAACAGCGATTAATGGTGATACATATAACCACGTTGATGGAAATACTGGATTTGTTTTTGATAAGAGCCAGTAGTATAAGCCGTGTCCACCAATCGACCCTACAAATATGAGATATAAAATCGGCCATTGTACATTCCAAGATATTAAGATTGCTAGATTTGGCTGTTCAAATGCAATAGATACAATTAATAACAAAATCCCACCATAAAACATTTGAATACCGTTAATTAGAAATGGTGATACGCCCGATAAATCTGAAAGTATTTCTTTTGAATGAATAGAACCTATTCCGTAAAATAACTCTCCCACTAATATAACGAGGCAAGCGATGCTCCATATAAATGTTAGTTCTTGATGCAGTCCAGGTAAAGAAATACAAAAAACACCTACAAGTGCTATAACTAAAGCAACGAGTTGTTCTTTTTGTAATTTCGTTTTATTTCGCCTTGACTGCCATAACAAAATCATCATTGGTCCCGTCGCAGAAAGGACAGCAGCTAAGCCAGAAGAAATATGTTGTTCAGCCCAGTACAATGTTGCAAATGTCATAAATGTTAAACAAAAACCAGCGTACATAATACGCTTTGAAAATAAATACGGCATAATTTCTTTTCGTTTTAACTTAAATATAACCATAAGAATAATCCCCGCCAAAAAGAAACGAATTCCTGCCGAAAACAAAGGTGGTGCACCTGCTTCTATTCCGAGCTTTATCGTTAAAAATGTTGTTCCAAAAATGATACATACTAAAATGTAATTGAAAATGACCATTAAGCTTCCTCCTTTTTACTCTTGAAATGAGTATAGAGGATACGGTGTATAACAGTGTATTAGCGCATATAACAGTTGCCCACAGTTATAGTTGATTACTAGCATATTTTTCGCTTTAATAAAATTAAAAAGAAAAATAGGTGATGTCATGAAGATTGTACTACGTAAAGAATCCAACATACCCTATTATCAACAAATATATATGCAAATTGTTGAGAGAGTGCAAAACGGAATGCTTTTACATGGTGATTCCCTCCCTTCTTTACGCTCTATGGCCGTGGATTTGCAAATTAGCTTATTAACTGTTCGTAAGGCATATAAACAGTTAGAAACGAAAGGTTATTTACGGATTGAGCAAGGAAAAGGTGCTTATATATATAAACGTGTAAAGAAAGATTTCAAACCAATTCCATATCAATGGCAACAAACGAAATCCATCAATGTTATGCGTTCTCAATATGTAATGAATCAACATCGTAAATATTATGATTTTTCACAAGCGATCTTGTATCCACGTTTATTACCAAATCCATTTCTATCTGATGAAATGCACAAATTACTTAATAAAGACCAGATGATACTAGCTACTTACGGACCTGTTCAAGGCGATAGTGAGCTCCGAGGTGAAATAGCCAATTACTTAAAAGAACACCAACAATTAGTTACAGATCCATCTCAATTATTAATTACAAGCGGAGCCCAGCAAGGAATCAATTTAATCGCCCAAACATTATTAAAGCCTGGAGACATAGTGTTAGTAGAAAGTCCGTGTTATAGCGCTGCACTTGATGTGTTTGTTAATAAAGGAGCTCAAATTATACCTATCAGTCTTGATGAAAACGGAATTCGCTCTGATTTGATCGATGATATTTGTCAAAGAAAGAATCCTGTTTTGTTGTATGTGAATCCTACTTTTCAGAACCCGACAGGTACTGTGATGAGTAAAGAAAGACGCATGGAGATTGTAGGGCTAGCAGAGTTATACCAATTTTTTATACTTGAAGATGATTCTTTCGGAGAAATATATTTTGAGGATGCTATAGTACCACCTCCAATGAAAAGCTTTGATACGAATGGTCATGTTATATATGTAAAAGGATTTAGTAAGACGTTAGCACCAGGACTTCGCATTGCAGCACTTGTAGCCGAAGGACCTATTTTTGAATGGCTTTATGCAGTAAAGGGTTCAATGGATATTGGCAGTCCTTTATTAACACAAAAAGCACTCCTTCCCTTTTTACGTGCAGAACGTATGAAAAATCATTTAGAAAAATTACGTACAGCTTTACAAATAAGACGTGATATAACAATTGATATATTATTGCCATTAAAAGAAATACAGTTTGAAATACCTAATGGCGGATTTAATTTATGGGTTACACTTCCTGACTCAATCGATCCCTTTACATTACTACAAAAAGCTAATGAAGTAGATGTTTCTTTTTTACCCGGCACAGCTTGTCTATTAAATCATGAAACTCAATGTAATCACTTGCGAATTAGTTATTCAATGTTAAATGAAAAAGATATGTTGATTGGTTTAGAGAAATTACATGATACAATAAGCAATTTTAAATAGTCTTTTCATCTCCAATATACTAAGAAAAGCAAATGCCTCAAAACAAAGAAGATGTACAATTCCTTTGTTTTGAGGCATTATAAAGTCCTAATTTGACCAATTTTTTTAGTTTTAAAGCCATCGATTAAACTTCCTGATGTATATCCTCTTTATAATCTGAGTAACTAGTGCATACATTGTTAAAATTCCCAATAACCACAGAAAATAATAAAACGGAAGTGGAGTTAAGCCAATTTGAGCACTTAAACTGGTAAATGGAAGGGAAATCCCTATAATCATAACTAAGCCTGTAAGTACCAAAACTGGCCCAGCAGCCGTACTTTGTAAGAAAGGAATATGTTGAGTACGAATCATATGTACAATTAATAATTGTGTTAATAACCCTACTACGAACCAACCCGTTTGAAATAAGGATTGCATTTCAGGAATATTTGCACCAAATATATTCCACATTACAATAAAAATGATTATATCAAAAACACTACTTACCGGCCCAATAAAAATGATAAAGCGAAATAAATCTTTTGTATCCCAATTTCTTGGTTTTACTAAAAATTCATTGTCTACTTTATCCCATGGAATTGAAAGCTGGGATAGATTATATAGTAAGTTTTGACATAATATTTGAATTGGTAGCATTGGAAGAAAAGGAAGAAATGCACTAGCAATTAATAAACTTAATACATTTCCAAAATTTGAACTTGCTGTCATCTTAATATACTTCAGTATATTTCCAAACGTTGTCCGACCTTCCACTATAGCATCTTCTAAAACATGTAAATTCTTTTCTATAAGTATAATATCTGAACACTCTTTAACAATATCATCTGCTGTATGGATAGATACACCAACGTCAGACTGTTTTAAAGCAAACACATCGTTAATTCCATCCCCCATAAACCCAACTGTATGACCATTCATTTGAAGTGCCTTAATAATACGGAATTTTTGACTAGGATTTAATTTTGCGAACACACTTGTTTTACTTGCAAGTTTTACTAATACTTTATCAGGAAGACTATCAATTTCATAACCCAGTACTGGTTCTCCTATATACAAGCCCATTTTCCTACATATATTTCTTGTCACGGACTCATTATCACCAGTTAAAATTTTCACTTGTACTCCTTTCTTTTGTAGAGTATGAAGTGCAGCGATAGCCGATTGTTTGGGTGGATTTAAAAAGCCTACATATCCAACAAGTATCATATCTGATTCATCATCAATTGAGTAACTCCCCACTTTATCACTCTTTAACTGCTTATATGCAACTGCAATAACTCGCATCCCTTTTTCCTGCCAGAGTTCAATTAAGTGTTTATTTTTACGTTGGATTTCATCTGTAATAGGAATAATCTTATTATTTTCTTTTATATAACTACAAATTGATTCAACTTCTCTAACAGCACCTTTACATATCATTATTCGTTCGTTAGCATTTTTTTCTACAACAACTGAAACTCGTCTTCGATCAAAATCAAATGGGTATTCATCTATTTTTGTGTATTGAGATATATCATATTTACTACTATCTCTTACATAACGCATAACCGATAGATCAATTTCATTTTTATATGCTGTATGAAAGTAACCATTTAAATACGCTAATTTCAAAACCTCATCCGACTTCTCCCCATTTGTATCTGTATGGCGTACCAGGTCCATTTTATCTTCTGTCAACGTTCCTGTTTTATCGGTACAGAGAATATCCATAGCTCCGAGATTATGGATAGAAGATAGTTGTTTTACAAGTACCTTCTTTTTACTCATATTAATAGAACCTTTAGCTAAATTAGCGGTTACAATCATTGGAAGCATCTCTGGAGTAAGTCCAATCGCTACAGCTATAGCAAATAAAAATGCCTCATACCAATTCCCATTTATAACCCCATGTATCATCATGACAATAGGTGTCATGATGATCATAAATTTAATTAATAGCCAGCTAACTTTGCTTACCCCTTTATCGAATCTAGAATCAGATTTCTTGTTCAGTTTGAACTGATTCTTTGCTATTGAACCAAAGTAAGTATCTGTTCCAGTACCTACAACTATTGCTTTTGCGGTACCACTTATAATATGGGTTCCCATAAAACAGAGATTTTCTAATTCAATTAAATTTTGGATTTTTCTAATTTTACGTTTTTTGTACATAAGGAAATATTGATTTGATTTTTCAATAGGTAATGCTTCCCCTGTTAGTGATGATTGATTTACAAGTAAATTTTCCGATGAGATAATTCGTACATCTGCAGGTACAATATTCCCAGCAGATAATTCTATAATATCCCCTGGTACAAGATTCTCAAGAGCAACTTGTACCTTTTCACTTTCTTCTAATACCGCCCTCTTATTTTCTTTATGTAAAACATTCCCCGCCCTGAGAACGGTTACCTTTTCATATACAAGATTTTGTAATTTTTCTATAGACTTCTGAGAACGAATTTCTTGTATGAACCGAATTAACGCACTTACAGCCACCATAATCCCTACAATAATAGTACCCTTTATATCATTAGTAAGAAAAGATAACATGCCTAATATTATTAGAAGAGAAATAAACGGACTTCTAAAAGAATTAAATAATGTTATATACCATTTTATTCTTTTTTGATAAACTACTTTATTTTCCCCATATACTTCAAGCCGCTTAGTAGCTTCCTCCTGAGAAAGTCCACGAGACGTTGTTTTAAAAAAAGCTAACGTCGACTCAACATCACTTTTTGCAATTTCACTTAGCATTTTATAATTTTTGCTTAGTACTTCCTGATTATAAAAAGATTTTTTTTTATTAGATCGCAACAACTTAACCTCCTATCCATTAAATAAAATCCCCCTGTTTTTTCAAAATATAATTTTAAAACTACATTTTTAAAATCACCCTGAATTTTCAATTAAATTTAGAAGTGCTATTGCACTTAAATAGTATTATTCTCACCGTAAAAAGTAATTTTTATTTATAAGTTTCCTCTTATTAGCAGCAAAACTTTTGAATATAATGTGGTCTGTCGCTAGTATAGTAGTGTAGATTCTTCATTTATTATTTTTGAAGTTCGTTTGCAAACTTGTTAGCACTTTTTTATATTCCCTCTAATACATACACCTTCACAAAAACATCATACTTAGCTGCTAACTCTTCCAATTTCTTTTCTCTGTATTTTGTAATCGTAAAAAAATGAATAATCGGCATTTTCCCGTTATATTTCTGTTTATAAATTCATGTGAACTCTTCGTACTTTTTTAATTTCTCTTCATTCATTTTCATTTTCTGTGAGCGATTTACTTTAATTGCATGGAGCACGCCTTCTTCATCTCGACATTTCACATACGGAATAATTTTCTTTTTCTCTCCATTCTTCCTGAAGCGTATTTCTGTTTCTACTTGCCAATCATCTGGACAGAATAAACGTAACCATGATTCGTTCCTTAGTAATGCATGCGCAAGCTTTCCTCTTGATACAACCTTCCCATCATCACCAAACTTTGCATGCCCTTCTTTTGTATAGTCACGCATTAGAATTTGGCTTTTCCCGACAGAAGTTGTAGCAGGAATATATTTCTCCGAATTATGGCTGAAGTCAATTCCGTTGCTATGTAAGTGCAATTCCTCTCCGTTCTTACCGAAGCTTTGTTTTAAGTGTTTAAGAGAGTAAATGGCTAAATCTCCGATAGAATGTATTCCCTTTCGGTTTAACTTTTCTTCTGTTTTGTGCGGAATTCCCCGAAATTTATTAAGTGGTCGTTGTAGCTTTGAAATAAAGTTACGATATTTATAAAAAAGAAACGATGCTTTATTCCTTCAAATTAAAAATTCTAAGTGAGTTTTGATTAAACATTTTACAAAATTCGTATAATTATTAAAAAAGTAGGAATCCATTTTGATCAATCTTTTTTCAAAACGGATTCCTTTTGTCTCTTATCAATATTCATATGTTACAATAGTATCAGTAGTACCGGCAAAACCATCAAAACAATTAGAGCAACCACCGCCACCACAACCGCCACAACCACCACAACCAAAACAACTAAAGCAACCGAAGCAACCAAAACAACGGAATCCACCACAACGAAATCCACCACAACGACCACCGCCACAACGACCACAACCGCCACAGCGACGAGCATCATCTTCAATATAGTAATATGGATATTGGTTTTGCTGGTCCCAATACACAACATTTCCAGACTGATAATCATTAAGGCTTAACAATTGTAGTTCTTGTTGAAAATTACTCATTTTCATGCCCCCCGTTTATAAACTAAAACCCCATCGATGTTTTCCTATATTTCCGTTCGCTAAATCTAAGTAGAAATAGCGCTATAAACTAAGTTCAATACGTACACCAACAAAATATGACCTATCACTAGATGATGCAGCTTGTTCATATGCCTATTTTTAGGTTATTTTTACTATGGGCTCATTTTTATAAACGGAAGGGGGAAAAATTCCCGTGACACCTTCCAAATTGATTTTTACACTCTTGAGCAATTTTAAAAGAGCGAAGTACTATAGTTAATAAACCAGTTAATATGATCAGTACCCCTATAATACCAAGCTTCTCAGATACAATTGACATAGTAAAATCAGTATGAGGCTTAGGTAAAAAACCTTCCTTTTGAATTGTAATGATAAGCGAAAACACCAACGGATAATCTATTAACTTTAATACTTTTTTTCATTTCTATTCTCTCTTTCCCCATACTTCCAACAAATTTGTCTACAAACTTTGCGGGAACGAACTTAGGTATAAAAACTTAATATAAATTTTTTATAAACCTAGTAACATTTTTGCAATGGTAAAGTACAGAATTAACCCAGTCCCATCGACTAATGTCGTAATGAACGGACCTGAGATAACAGCTGGATCCAGCTTTAACTTATTTAGAATCAAGGGTAATACAGATGAAACAATAGACGACCAAATAACAATGAATAATCCAGTAATAGCTACAACTTGTGCGACTTCTGTACCTACGCCTAAAGTGTACGCACGAATTAATGCCGCCACGGCTAATGTAAGCCCGAGTAAAATACCTACTAATGCTTCTTTTTTCATAACACGAAATATATCTTTAAATTTCACTTCATTTAGAGCTACAGCACGAACCAATGTAGTTACGACCTGTGTACCTGTATTTCCACCAGTTCCAATTAACAATGGAATAAAGAAAGCCAGTGCAACTACATGAGTCAAGGTTTCTTCATAATGTCGAAGTACAGAACCAGTATATGCTTCTGCTACAAACAGAAGTAATAACCAACCTATACGTTTACGGTATATTTGCCAAATAGAGGTTTCGAAATATGGCTTATCTAATGGGGTGCTCCCTCCTAATTTTTGAATATCTTCAGTTGCTTCTTCTTCGAAAACATCCATTGCATCATCAAAGGTTATGATACCTATCATCCGATTATCCATCGTTGTTACAGGTATAGCGGATAAATCATAATCCATTAGCTTTTGTACAGCTTCCTGTTGGTCTAGGTCCACTGAAACTGAAATAACATCTGATGCCATTATTGATGATAAAGTCTTATCATCTGAAGCTAGCAATAATTCACGAATAGAAACAATTCCATTAAGCTGACCACGCGTATCAAGAACATAAATATACGAAATTGATTCTACCCCTGCCCCAATTTTTCTAATATGCGACAGCGTATCTTTCACTTTCCAATTTTCTCTGGCAGCAATATAGTCAATTGTCATCAGACTGCCAGCTGTTCCAGATTGAAAAACCAGCAGACTTCTAATTCTTTGTTGAGATTCTTCAGACAAAAGTTGTATCAACTTTTCAGCCTGAAGTGGATGAATTGAAAGAATTACATCAACAAGGTCATCAATAGATTGCCTAGCTAATAGCTCTTCCCCTTTATCCACAGACAAGTTGGTGCAAATATTATATTGCTCCTCTGGAGTAAGGTAACTAAGAATTTTCGCACCTTTTTCAGTAGGAAAACATTTCATTAAAGATATCTGATCTTTATAATGAAAATCTTTCATTTCCATTGCAATATCATAGGATTGAGTTTTTATAAGCTCTCGCACTAAGTGTATGTCTTTTGTCGTTAATAATTGTTGTAAACATTGTTTCATCGTAATTCCTCCTTAAGGACAGTGGTACTTGTTTTCATTTTCCCACTTTTGGGAAAACAAATTTCTTAATACATATGGGATCAATATCATCAATCATTAGTTTCCCCCCCTTTTATAAGAGATTTATTACAAATAAAATTTTGCATATAAAAAACCTCCCCTAGTGATTCAACTAAAGGAGGCTGATTTTAAAAAAGACATAGCTAAATAAAGCTCATTCCCCCTAGTTGAGTTTTGGCACTATACAACGTAAAGGATGAATCATTCATCACTTAGCTATCTTAAGAAGAGCCTTAATCCGACAATTCCTGTTCTACCCATTGGCATCTTTCGATATTTTTGGGCAATAGCCTGTGTTTGTATAGGAGCCTCACCTAACAGGTTATAAATATTTAAAATTTTTTGCTTGTTTCATGTTAAAGCATATCCACTATATTTGAACTTGTCAAGTTATAATAAAACTTATTTTTCCACCTTTTAATATCAAAACATTCCCAAATCATAGATATAAACATCTGTATAATAATTTATATTTATACAACAAACCTTACAATTTATGCGCTAAATTTTTAAAACTATAAAATATTAACCATGAACTCATTAAGCAGGTTTAATAGTATATTAAAATCATCATTATCAAGACTCTATTAAGTTCATACCATCTTCTACTGTTACACAAAAATACTTTTGTTCCTGAATCAAAAATTATTAAATGCCACTATGTAAAGTACTCAAAAGCACATTTCCAGTCTAAAGAAAGTATACCAAAAGAAATTTATTATTCTTCAGTAGACTTTAATGGCTATATACAAGCAACTACCGCTCTCCAAATCCTGTCTGAAAACCCCACTCCTGATTCAGTCCCTTCCTTCATGAATACCCTTTTCCTTATTTAGTTCCTACACCCTATTCAAGATATGCTGTTTTATCCTTGTCTGATGAATATCTATTTATCTTTTCATATAGAGCAAACAGAATTTTTACTCATAATTTTTTATTTATTAGGCAAACTATGCCTAAGCCGTTTGAACTAGCGGCTTCACTCTTCTGGTAATGGGAAAGCAATTTATTGTAATTGACTAACTCATTCGATCCACTGGTACCGGCAGGCAACAAAAATTGTTGCCTGCCATTTTCATGTATACTTTTTCTGATTTCATTTCAAACCATATAGAAATAGCGTGCTGTACTGATTTTAAACAGGAAGGAAATTGATTTTTGAAAAAGCAGAAAGGGTAAGGTTCTATCTACTTTTTGTATAAGACTTTTCCTTTTCACATATACTATTTTTGAACCTATTTACCAATACGTGTCCTATTGGTGTCTTGAATTCCTCCTTAGCTTCTTTAATATTTGGATTTTACAGATCATAAGCACATTTTCTGGTTATTCGTAGTTTTTATCCAGAATAAATTCCTCCTAAAAAGGGCGGCAGATATAACTGCATGCCCTTTTTACTTACATTGCTGCTATATCCAATAAAGTAAATAAAAACTTATAGAATGCAGTATTACATATTCTTTATAGTCCAAATTATGTTAGAATTTCTTGTGTTGTTTATTTCATAATCGAATTATGGTTTCATATCTAATTCAGCAACGTGTGAGCTGTATACTAAAAAAGAAAAGACACCAAAAAGGTGTCTTTTCTTTTTTAATCTAATCGAATTCCAGTACTATATTTGTTCTCTTAAAAACCTTCTATCTTGTTCTTAAAGTTGTCAAATTTCATATGTAATTCCCCAAAAAACATATGCTATTATGTTGCTAAGAAACTATGTGTTCCCTTAACCCTGTATCCGGCCCTGTATTTTTTACAGGGTCTTTGTTTATTTGACAGTTTATCAGCGTTAATAATTTCGAATTTTTATTTTAAATCGTTTAAATGTTAATTAGGTTTTGAACCAATATATTAATATTTAGGTGCAGATTTTGAAATGCCTAGGTCGGCAATGAGTTGCACTAACTCAAAAAATAAAAGCCAGTCTCAATAAAGAGAACTGACTTCTATTTGTGTAACCATAATTATCATAGAACTTTTACTTTAACAGTTTGTCTTCCCCAATTAATAGCTTTGTTTTTTGAACCTACTAAAACATCAATACGATTACCTTTAATTGCGCTACCGGTATCAGCAGCGATCGCTTCACCATAATTTTCTACCCATACTTTTGATCCTAATGGAATTACTTTCGGATCAAATGCGATAATTCCCATATTCGGATTTTCCGTTAAATCATGCCCCATCGCACTTAATACGCGTCCACCATATGTACCATTTTCACTTGGATCAGCAGTATACGCTGTTGCTATAACCGTTAATTCACGTTTAGCAGACTGTGTGTAATTTTTAGATACGTCTTTTGCCTTTGCTATTTCCTGCGCTTTTGCTACTTCCTGTGCTTTTGCTACTTCTTTCACTTGCATTGCTTTTTTCGCTTTTACTACTTCTTGCGTTTTCTCTTCACCTTTCTTTTCAACTGTTGCTGTACTTGATAAGAAAGAAACATTTGCATACGCTGTTTTTCCTTTATACTCAAATTGCAGCCATCCATCTTTCACTTGCTGCGTTGTTTCAATTACATCATCTTTTTTCAGTCTGCCAAGAATTTCTGATTCTGTGTTCGCTTCAGAACGTACATTTAACAAGTTTGCTGTTACATGATAAATATTTTTTGTAAACTCGGAACTTACAAATGCCTCTTTACCGTTTAGCTCAATTTTCGACCACCCTTTTTCAGTATGTATGACATTTAACTTATGCCCATCTAATACATTACCGACAACCTTTGATTCTGTAGTTGGGTTTTCGCGTACGTTTAGTACATCAGCTGTTACAATAGTTTCTGCGGTAACGGATGTTGTAAAAGCCCCCAACCCAAAAACTGTTGCTGTTGCTGCACCAATTATTTTTTTCATAATAGCCTCCATTATATTTATTTTTTGCAGTTTATTATATCAAATGTTTCCGTAAAATTAGGATAATTCACTGAATAACAATATATTTGTAACAATATATTAACACAACTTAATATACGGTTGTTTATAAAACCCCTTTTCATTCCAGATTTATAATGTGTCTTCATTTTTTAAACACAAAAAAGGAACCTTTTATAGGTTCCTTTTTGCCTCACACTCTTTTTCAAATGGTACATTTTTGCACCTACATTCAGCATAGCTTATAATTCCTATAAAACAAATAAGATTAAATAAAATTGTTATCTTATTTTCATAAAAGAAGATGCTGGTATAGAAATTAATAATATTAGGTTCACGTGCGAAAGCTTTAGTGTTCTTTCACCAGCATCAAAACACCATCATTTCTTATGATTCTACAGATAGGATAGCGTACTTTTTAATTTCAGGGGAATTTTGTTTCGATAGCTCGATATCCTGACGCATCTTTAGGTACACTTCAAAAGACTCTCACGTTAATGCATAAAAATCGTAGAAATAAGTTTGATCATTTCTTGATCCTCGTGCTATTAAAGCGTCCAATTGCGAAATTGGCAAAGGCAGTCTAATTATCGAATAGCCCTCTTCCTCTCAGATTTGCGGAAACAGGCTCCTTTCCTATTTCACGTGCCCATATAGATAACTGGCCGATATGGTGGATTTCATGGGCAATGACATGACGTATAATCTCTCCATGTGTACATTCAATGACTCGGCGCCTGATTGGTGCGTCTCTAGAGCTAATCGGTTCTTCATTGAAATCAGTTTCTGAAAGTTTCCGAGAATCCATTTCATTTGTCCAAGATGTCACAAATGCCTTCACTTTCTCGTGGTATTGAGCTGAAAGATTTTTCACTTTTTGTAAATTAGCATAATCTTCAAACAATAGTTCCTCAGGCACTGGTTCACCTCGTAAACCTAAGATCCACATACATTCCACATCCACAATATGAAATAGGGTATGTAGGATACTGCCGAACCCACCGACCCGTTTTTTTAATAGTTCTTCATCCGGTATATCTTCGCACAATGTAAACCAATCATCACGAACTTGCCAGTTATATTGAAACAGTTTCAACATCACAGCAACCTCCATCTTTTAGATTAACATTTAATATTCACCAAAAGACTTCAAAATCCCTATTTATATAATAACTCTAAGAACCTATTAAAACCCTCTACAAACTGGCCCTTTAATTGAACATTCCAGATGAAGTTAAAGGGTCAAAAGAAAAATCCTATTATACAGGGGTTTATCAAACTTTTTTTAAAATTATCAACTTTTTTAATACAGGTTTTTCCAGAGATGTCACTATGGTATCTATTAATGTCATGTCACTTTAATCGAGTTCTATTTCCGACGTTGATTAAAGAACAATCCATTAACGTTATTATTATAAGAACAAAACTAATTCCACCACAAAATATAGCAATTCCTGAAAATGTTTATTTATAAATATTTTCACTTGATTAATAAAAGGATTATTTTTTTGTTGTATTACTTCTTGGAATTGTCATAGTACAAAACCTTTCTCCTCCTAATTTTTCGATACATTCTCATGAAAACCATTTGTATTTTTTTAAAATCAAGTCATTTATAAACATGAGAAAAACCAATACTTGTAATGTAGTATTGGCTTTTCTCATGACAAATCACTTTTTCATAATGTGCTGATCTAATATTTTTTCTAGCATTTCCAAAGTAACTGGTTGCGCTAATGCATTAAGTTGATACCCAATACGCCCGTTCGGTTCCGCTGTAACTTTCTGTAAACTCTTTAAATCATGAATCCCTTTTTCTCTTAACTGCATATATAATTGTTGTTCTGACATTTTTGCCCGCATCAAATTCCCTTTTACAATCTCTCCGTTTTCAACAATTACAATACTACTTCCATTTAGAAATTGTTCTACCTTCCGTGATTTCAATTCTAAGAAATGAATAATAAATAGTATGCTCGAAAATGTTATAGCTGCAAAAATAGATGGAATCACTTTCCTACTCAATACTGGTTCTACAATAATACGTCCAATTGATACAACTATAATTATTTCAGCTCTCGTCATTTGGCTAACAGATTTACTACCTGTCATTTTTAAAACAATAATTCCAGTGAGGATTAAAATAATGCTTTCCAAAAGAATATTCATAATAGCCCAATCCTTTAATAGTGAATGTTACTAGCATTCCCATTAAAGGATCATTTTTATTATATTTTACATACTTTTCAAGTTTTTAAACCATTCGGACCATGATGGAAATAAAGGCTTCCATCCATATTCTTTACGGGCTTTATTATTTGAAGCTCCTCTTTCCCAACTATTTTTCCAAACTTGAACTTTAGATTCAGGTGCCTCTATTGCAGCTGCATATATCGGTAACCATTCTTTACTAGTTACAGGAGAGTCATCTACAATATTTACGATTCCGGAAGGCCAATCAAGAGCTAACACAGCTGCTCTAGCGGCATCTTCCACATGTATAAAAGAGCTCATACCATCTGTTGCAATAATTTCGTTATTACGAACTTGATTCGCAAACACTCCGTTTTCCGCATACCATGTTCCTGGTCCATATAGCGTACCGTATCTAAGTATAACTGCTTCAGGTAATTCAGAAACTGTTTCTTCTAATTTAGCAATACCATTTATCGTAACTTGACGAGGCATAGGAGCGTAAAAATCTAGCGGGTCTGTTTCTGTCGCAAGTTTATCCCCCGATTCATACGCCCACGAAATACTTTGGGCAATTATTTTCTTTACACCTACATTTTTAGCAGCATCGACAAGATTACGAGTACCTTCAATTCTAATCCTTGCATTGTCCTCTAAATTCCAAGTTGATAGCGCCGTCAATTGATGGATGACTACATCTGGCAATGTTTCTTTTAAAACAGAGAATACTTCTTTACGATTAAATACATCAGCTATTACCGGTAATACCCCCAGATTTTTCAATGACTCTTTTTGTGAATCACTCCGAATCATTGCATATACCGTATGCCCTTCATTTATTAACATCGGTAATAAATTACGTCCTATTACACCTGTTGCACCTGCTACAAAAATCTTCATATGTGTTCCTCCTCATTTTGAATATCATAATTGAGACGAAACATATGTAAGGTATGTGACAAATATTTGGTTAGTTTTTCATTATTCATATGAAACGTACACTTTTAAAAGGCTAATTGCACCAGCTATTGTTTTAACTATTATTTCATCGTCCTGTAATAACCTGACTTCATCCGTTTCCCATTTAAGTTGTTTGGGTCCTTCTAACACTAACTTATATTGTTTCATTGTTATCCTCTCTTTTTATGGAAATGTATTCAAACTAACTTTTGAACTATATATAATAACTAATATGGATGTCTCATCCAAAATTAAAGCTATAGAGTTGGCTAGCAACCAACAGTGATAAAGTGATTGTTGAATTTGAAGGATTTGAAATAAATGAATATATTATTGGAAGTAACTGTTCTATTGCTGATTTGAAGAAAAAGTATCAAAGCATAAAACAAGATGATCTATCTTATAACGAAATTGTTACTTTATTTTGCGTTAAAAATAATTACCAACGTATTTCAAAGGTTTATTTAAAAGGTTTTTTAAGTGATATTGTAATTGATTTAGACACAGACTATATATATTTTCCTAGAAGGTAACAGGAACCACTTAAAATAGATAATTTTAATACAAATTATGATTTAGACAATAATTTAATAAAAGAAGTGAATGCCCAAATGAAATACGCAAGTTGTGTTACGATATACATCGTAAGTTCAAAACCTGTAAGCTTTCTTTCTCTTTTCATCTTCTTTAAATATCTATAAAAACAAAATGAGCATAAGAGCAGTAAAACTATAGACATTTGATATAAATTTTCCACTAAAAGAACTGCCATATACTTTACCCCCATATAAAATAAATAAACTATACTTTATAGGATATCATCAAACAGGAATTATTTACCATTGTTTTAACAGAAAATCTATAATAATTAAATTTTAAAAAGAGCACTCCTACAAATGAGTGCTCTAAAAAAATATTAATTTTGATTTAAAACATTCTCTTCGAAGTATTTTCCCCAATCTGGTCTTCTTCCATCTACATCTGTAAATCCGTATTCTCTTCCCAATTCCCATGAACTAAGCGCACGGCCTGTTTTTTCATGAACATTTGGATCACTTGCTAAAGCTGCAATAGCTCTTCCAATGAAGAAAGGAGTTTCTGATGCGATAAAATGAGGATCCGTTTTTGCTCCTTCTTGCCAGTTCTCCTCTGTTACACCAAATATATCTAACATCGCTTCGGAACGAAGAAATCCTGGGCTAACTGCAACTGCTGTAATATTATCCTTCCCTAAATCTTTCGCCATCGCTTCTGCTAAATGAATTGTGGAGACTTTGGCTAAACTATAGTACAAATTACCACGGTATTGATAATCGACGCCATCTGTAATTTCAATAACGAGTCCTTTTTTATTTTTCACCATTAATGGCACGCCGTAATAACTCGTCAACATATGAGAATGGACTGCCCTTTGCTGCATCAATAATCCGTTATGTAAATCATGTTCCCAAAACATTTTGCCCCATTCTGTTAAAGGGTCACCGCCCCAAACATCATTAACTAAAATATCAAGCTGTCCATTTTGCTCGTCTTGAATTTTTGCAAATAGCGCTTTCACATCCTCTTCAACCGTATGGTCAACACGGACAGCAATTCCTGTCCCACCCTGTTTTGTTACAAGTTCTGCCGTTTCTTCAATCGTTTCAGTTCTTCCCATAGAGGATAGATTACCTTTTGTACTTCTTCCTGTTACATAGACAGTTGCGCCTGCTTCGCCGAGCATCATCGCAATACCTCTACCCGCACCTCTTGTTGCCCCGGCTACAACTGCTACTTTACCTTGTAATGGTTTCATATCATTCTCCTTAATTTTCATTATCAAGTTTTATTATTTTGAGTACACTCTTACTATCATATTTTTTCGTATAGATTTCTCCATCTGGAGTAATAAATTTTAGCGTAATTACACCGCAAACTCCATTATAAAATTGAAATTCGCCTTGCATATTTGATATAGCGACTTCCTTATTTTTAATTGAGCCTGCGTAAATCTTCACAAATGATATAGGATTGTCGTTTCGGCCAACAACAACTGACTTTGAGTGAATAGCAATCGCTATACATTTATCACTTTCTTTATTATATAGTAAATGTAATCACTCCAATTACTACAGCAATACATACAAACAAGGCTATTATTTTTCTTTTCATAATAAGCCTCCTAAAAAACATTATTCTTTTTTGAACTGAAAATCCACACGGTTCATTCGTTTTATTTCCTCAATTATCTTACAAATACCTTCTTCAATATTGGTTTCTTTTACATTTGATGCATTTAACTTTAACAATCTTTCTTTATGAAAGTTACTTAAATAATTTTTATCAATAGAATCTATGCTTATTTGACTCTTGCTTACATTTTCAATAAATGTGTCGGTAACTATGTTTCTTTTCAGCTGTAAACACGTGTGTATTCCAATTGGATCTACTGCTCTATAAGTAAACAAATGTGGATTTTCATTTTGAACACCTTCTACTACTTCCGCAAGTTTTTTTGACCTATTGTAGTAAGATGCTTTAATTTTATGTTTATGCCGTTCAAACATCCCGCTCTTTATGTAAATTTCTAAAGCAGCTTGTGAAATCATAGGACTATCTATATCTAATATTTTTTTATATTTATAAAATGCCTCTCCAATAGATTGCGGAATGACTGCAACACCGACTCGTAAGCCTGGGAAGATAATCTTCGAATAACTTTTTAAATATATAACATGATTACAATTATCTTGGCTGTAAAACGGATCTACTTTTGAATCAGTTTCTAAATCCGCTAAGTAGTCATCTTCCACTATAAACACATTATATTTCTTCGCAAGTTGAATAATCTTCTCTTTCTCTTTTTTAGAATAAGAAGTTCCAAGCGGATGATGAAATCTTGGTATTGTATAAAAGAATTTAATTTTTTCTGTTCGGAATACCCTCTCTAGTTCATCTAAATCTATCCCTTTATGCGTACGCTTTATTCCGATTACAGGGACGTTATTTGTTTCTATATATTCAATATATAAATGGTAACTTGGCTGTTCAATTAGAATTGTGCTATGTGCATTCGGGAATGGTATAGAAGTTAATATTGCAAGTGCTTGCTGCACACCTGACGTTATAAAGATATTTTCTTCTTTTGTGAAGACTTGATAGTTTGCCAGCTGTTTTTGAATAACTGGAATTAAAGACGGTAAGCCTTTCGGTGTTCCGTATACAAACAAATCATTTTTATATGTATCAATTGCCTTATTAATACAATGTTGAAAATCTAAGTACGGAAAAACATCTGGATCAGGTGCTGAGGAAGCAAAATCAATCATCTCGTTATTTTCTATGTAACTCTCAGATTTCTTAACAACGTAGTATCCACTTTGATGTACAGAATAAATAATATGACGCTTTTCTAGTTCATGAAGCGCACGTATAATTGTAGCCTTATTACATTCATATTGCGTAACAAGTAATCGTATTGACGGTAATTTCTTTCCTTCTTTTATCTCTCCATTTTGAATCATACTTTCTAAGTCGTTTAAAACATGTAAATATTTATACATCATTACCACCCCAACATTTAATTTGTACCGGTACAGTTTGTATTTGTTCACATTGTAGCACTAGATCAGAAAGATTACTATGTACGTATACTGGCCAGTAAGAAATCAACTACTATGAGGTGAAATTATGAAAAATACAACAAAAGCATATATATCAGCGTTACTCTATTCATTTATTATTGGATTTTCATTTATGTTTGTGAAACTAGCATTAACCATTACGAACCCTCTTGATACTCTTGCTCATCGTTTTACAGTTGCTTTCATAGCAGCAAGTATTCCAGTTATTTTTGGTTTTGTAAAGTTGAATATTTCATTCAAAAACATACTTGCACTTTTGCCACTTGCAATATTTTATCCAGCATTGTTCTTTGCTTTCCAAGCATTTGGCTTAGTATATACAAGTTCATCTGAAGCTGGAATTATACAGGCTGCTATCCCTATATTTACAATGATACTCGCTTCCTATTTTTTAAAAGAGTATACGAATATATGGCAAAAAACATCTGTACTCATTTCTGTCATCGGTGTCATTTATATATTTATCATGAATGGTATCGTTGCTCATAAAACTAGCTTCATCGGTGTTATTCTCATCCTGTTATCAGCATTATCATCTGCTTGCTATAATGTGTTAGCTCGAAAAATGACAAAGAAATTCAAGCTAATGGATTTAACCTACACAATGACAGCGCTCGGTTTTATTAGTTTTAATTCCATCGCAATCGTCGATCATTTAAATAAAGGTACAATAACTATATATTTTAAACCCTTTACAAACGGAACATTTCTTATCTCCATTTTATATTTAGGATTACTATCATCCTTACTAACGGCCTTATTATTAAACTATTCATTATCTTATATTGAAGCAGCTAAAATAAGTGTCTTTAGCAACTTATCTACACTTATTACCATTATCGCAGGCGTTGTATTCTTACACGAGCAAATTGCCTACTATCATATCATCGGTACAATTATGATTATTATTGGTGTAATAGGTACAAATTTTTTGGGTAAAAAAGGAATTTTAGCGCGAAAGAAGAATATTTCCATGAATAAATAAAAAGTGAGGGATGTAAAATGCAGCGCTTAAACACGATTGATATTAGTAATGTACTAGAATTAGAAAAAGCTCTTTCGTCTTTATTAGATATACACATTTCTTCAAAACTAGACCTTGAAAACTGGCTAAAAGAGCAATCTAAATTAATTTGGGAAATCGAAGAACAGCTAAGATCTCATTATATCGCTTTTCAATGTAATACAGATAATCAGGATATTAAAGATACATTTGAATACGATCAGCAGCACGTAAGACCACTTATCAAACGTTATCAAAATTCATTTGATAATAAATATTTAGAATCACCTTTTCGAATGGAATTAGATTCTAAAGACTATGGTTTGTTGGATAAAAAAATACAAAATGCTCAAACATTATTTTGCGAGAAAAATATTGAACTAGAAATAAGGGAAGATAAATTCGTAACAGAGTACTTTGAAATCACAGGAAGTTTAAGTGCAATATGGAATGGCGAAGAGAAAACACTAACTGAATTACAATCATATTTACAAGATCCAAATCGAGATATACGTAAAAAAGCAAGAACACTTATCTCAGAACAGTATTTAACTGTTGAGAAAGAACTCCAAAACATCTTAAATAAGTTGGTTGAAATTCGCCATCAAAAGGCAAAAAACATTCAATTAGATAATTATCGTGATTATATGTTCAAAAAATATGAACGTTTTGATTATACAGCGGAAGATTGCTACGAACTTGCAGAATCTGTTCGTAAATACGTTGTACCACTTATTGATAATATATTTAATGAGAAAAAAGCTGAGCTTCAAGTAGATACACTTCGTCCGTGGGATCTAAAAGCAGCCGCACCAAATCAAAAAGTATTAAGACCTATTGAAGACGAGAAGGATTTAATCGAAAAAAGTTCTCACATTTTACACAAATTAGACCCTGAATTTTCTGCATTATTGAGCCGTATGCATAAAAATGATTGCTTAGATTTAGAAAGTCGTAAAGGAAAAGGACCCGGAGGATTTTGCGAACACTTACCTGCTTCTCAATTATCTTTTATTTTTATGAATCTCAATCATACACATGATGATGTTACTACTTTCCTCCATGAAATGGGCCATAGTATTCATAATGAATGTATGAAGCAGCTAGAGCTACAAAAATATTTAGAAATCCCTTCAGAATCAGCCGAACTAGCTAGCATGACAATGGAATTGTTTTCGATGGAGTATTGGGATGCGTTTTATGAGAATACAGAAGAATTTATAAAAGCAAAATTAGATTTCTTTAAAGATATTATTAAGTATTTACCACAAATGCTTATCGTTGATCAATTCCAACATTGGATGTATGAAAACCCTAATCATACTGCTAAAGAAAGAAATGAAAAATATTTAGAATTACATAACACTTACCAATCGAATGTGGTAAATATTGAAGGTTATGAGAATTGGATAGCAACTGGCTGGTTACCTGTACTACATATTTTTGAAGTGCCATTCTATTATATCGAATATGCAATCGCACAACTTGGTGCGCTTCAAATGTATAAACAATATAAAGCAAATCCAAAACAAGCACTAGAAAATTATAAAAAAGCTTTATCATTAGGTAGCTCTAAATCTTTAACAGAAGTATATGAAGCAGCTGGAATTCGTTTTGATTTTTCTAGTGAAACAATAAAAGAATTAATGGCATTTGTAGAAGCAGAATTAAATTTACTTAAACAAATATAAGAAAAAAAGATGCACTTATCCTTTTAGGTGCATCTTTTTTCCGTATTCTCTCCTAATTTGTTTCAATTTTTATCTCACTTTATTAATAAGCTTTATATATTGTAGATCCCCATATCCTATTGTTGGAAAAAGATTAAATAACCTTTTTAATAGTTCTTGTGTTGGTAAATCTTTATTTTTGGAGATATACTTTACTACTGCATTATTTTCTTTCAGCATATCTAAATACAAATCTATTGCCTGATACATTACGGGTAATACCTCATGAGATGGCTTTTTATGATTTATTACTACTTCATTGTAAATAGCATCATAGTTTCCTAACTCAAGTTCCATCTGACTTACTTTAAATTCATCCTCTCTGAAGCTATTGAAGTATACCTTCCCGTCATAACCAGACTGTTCAAGGTATGAAAGTAATGTAAGTAGATTTATTTGGCAAAACATATCTTCACCGAACCATAAAACGATACATTTATACTCTCTTTTAAAAAGATTCTCTAATGGATCAATAACCTTTTTTATATAATCTTCTACTGAGCTATTATGCCCCTCCGCCCTCATTTTAATAAACTCATCATCAAAAACTTGTGTAGTAGCTGCGTTAACACACATTGCTTCATTAAATGGAGCATAATCAGACTCTCCCATTAGTTTTTCATTTTTAAATTCTTCATACATAACTTGACCATTTAATATGTTAAGTACATCTCTATCAAACAACTCACTCTTTTTATGTCTTAGCTGTTCTACCTCAATTTTTCTAGAAATATTCATTCTACACCACTCCTTACCATTATTGATTGAGAGTTTACTAAATGATTGGACAGGCATTTTCTTAAGCTGGAATTCTCTTGGGGTTATACCAAAAACAGTTTTGAAGGCTCTACTATAAGCTTCTTGAGAAGAGTAGTCATATTCAAATGCAATATCAATTATCTTTCTATCATTCATCAAATCTTCCGTAGATAAATACAATCTCCTAAGAAGAGTATAGCGTCTAATACTTATACCTGTTACTTGGTGAAATTTAAAAGAACAGTAATAAGGAGAAAAACCCATATAATTAGATAATGCATCTAATGAAAATTCACTATTTAAATTTGTTTCAATCCAATCGATCATAAGTTGTATATGTTCATTCATTAACCTCACCCCTGAATAAAATTATACGAGCTATCCATTTCTTTCTTTTGATATTTCTTGTGATTTATAGCGTTAAACATCCTCTAAAATCTTTAAATACTATATGTAACTTTTATTTTCACATTTTTTCAGCTATCTTATTTTGGCATACATTTACTTAAATTTCCAATAAAGTTCCAACTTAATCAGTCTGAGAAATACTTTTTAAAGGATTCTGTAAAATAAAACACGAATTTTGTAAGTTAAGAAACTAGTAGCTTTGTAAATGGAAAAACCATGTTTGGAAAGGAAGTTAATATGAAGAATATAGAAAAAGAAATACTTAAACGAATTAACGAGCTATATCCATTGGATTTTATTAAAATTACACCAGTAACAAATGAAATGTATCAATGTCTCGCGAAACAAGGAAATTATTTCGTTAGAATAACTAACTATAAAACTTATGAAGAGCAGTTGGAAGAAGTAAAATATACGGACTTTTTATATAAAGAAGGATTAGGAGTACCTCCAATAATACCTTCTTTAACGGGGAATTTAGTAGAAAAAATAACACTAGACAAAGAACTCTTTACTGTATTATATAAAGCTGCTCCCGGTATTCATTTGCCAAAAAGCGAATGGAATTCCAATGTATTTAAAAAATTAGGACAACAAATCGGCAAATTACATCGTATATCTAAAAACTTTGAAAGTATTGAACCGGTAATACATATAAACGATTGGTATGAAAATGAAGAATATAATTTTCTTCACTATATCCCTATAGAAGAAACTACTATAAGAGAAATTGCATCTGATGTTTTAACTTCTATACAGGAACTTTCAAAATCCCCTTCAAATTACGGGTTAATACACGGAGATTTATGGCTAGAAAATATATTAGTGGAAAATGATTTGAATTTAACAATGATTGACTTTCAAGACTGTGAAAAACATTTTTATATATTCGATTTGGCAGTTCCAATCTATAGTGCGATAGAATATTCATTCGTTGGGAATGGTAACATAGTTGACTATGAGAACTCTATTACAAAAGCAATAGTTGAAGGATACAAAGAGGAACATGATTTACCTAAAGAGATGCTATACCAGCTACCATTGTTTATTAAATTAAAGGAGATATTCGAATATAGCTTAATGCATATGTATTGGGATAAAGAAGAATTAACTGAGGAACAAGTACGGATAATGAATCTTTATAGAATGAAGATCGAAAATAATCATTCTTTCAGTAACATATAACACAGATGTTGTTCAACTACACGGTTATCATAGTTGAACAACATCATGTAATTACTAGTTTATTTTTAGGTATATTCTACATTTCATCTTTTATAAATTGATGTTCCTTCCCATGTCTTTTCTTAATTAAAATAGCTTTATACAAAGATGCTATACCTAATACAGCAAATACGATGATTATAGGAATACGAACAATATGCGAAAAGTAGCGTGGGAGAAAGAAAAGACGAACTTTTTCATCTACACTAAATATCTCAAAAATTAACGGTATTATACTTTGATGAATCAAAAAAAAGATACCCATAAATACTAATAGAACAACAACAGCAAGTTTTTTCTTAGGTAATTCAGCCGCCATTCTGTTATTTTTCTCTTTGTTATCATCGCGCAATATTTTCATGCCACTTTTCATTGCAAATAGCAACTCAGGGCCACTTTTTTCAAGTTTTAAGTAAGCAATTCGACCAAGCCACCAAGCTAAAAACACTCCTGTACAAATGCCAGTCAGTACACCTAGCCATTGTAAGAGCTCTATATGTAGTAATGTCCCAATCCATACAACTAACAAAGCGGGTATAGCTGTTGCTAATACCATCACCATCATTAACCACGTTGTTATAAACATTTTACTGGCACTCATATCATCACCTGAGATAACGGTTCCTCTTCCGCGGCGATGAGGATCAGTTATTGGGATTAAGTTAAATACAGAAAACAACATAATAAGACCTGCAGCTCCACCGAGTAATGCCGGAATTATCGCAAATACCCAAGGATAAACGAAAGTAAGTCCGCTATAGATAGTGAAAATAATTGTTGTTAAAATTGCAATCGGGCCAATAGCTATCAACCAAGCCAATTGACGACCACGCACATCAATCTGTTCTGCGCCAGGTGTCGTTAATGTTAACCATAATGCACTCCCATCAAACCCATATATATTGCAGGCAAACATACTTGTGAAAACAATCATAATTACCCCTGCCCAAGGCATTAAATACGATATATGAGCACTTGTAATTAAAATACCATAAAACACTCCTATCCAAATACCCATCCGGAGGAAACGACCTCGTTGTGGATCTCTTCCCCAACTTTTTAATTCTTTAGTTATTATTGCTCCAATTTTCTTTTCTGAAAAGATTCGTAGAGCTTTTCTATGTTTATTAATAGTAATCGTATTTTGGATTTTCTTAGTATCCTTCACTGTACTTTTCATCAGTAATGTCGTCCATATAAATAAAAGCAGTCCGCATAATATTGTTAGAACAATTAATAAAACAAAAGCTAATAACCAATTAGATTGAATAGCAAACTCTACAGCAAGTATCGCCCAACTAGACGGAAACATGTAAAGAAATGTAGGTTCGTTAAGTGTTATCCCATTAATAGCAGGAAGTGCATACCAGCCTACGTTTAAAAACGCAATGATGAAACCAAAGAGCATTGCTCCAAATTCCATACCGATCCTTGATTTCATCGTCTCACCAATTATACTAACTACTACTTTTGATAACAGCACGACAAATATTAACTGTAAAATAATTGCTGGAACTGCAACTATAGTTGCAGTTAAACTAGCCCTAGCTGCGTAAATTAATAATCCTATGAATGCTATAAGACTAGCAAGTGGGCCTAATCCTATAAAAGCTACAGCGAGTAACGCCCTAGCAAGTTTAAATGAAGTGAGTGGAAGCAGCGCGAAATATTCAGGACGTAACATTCCATCTCCCCCAGTAAGAAGTGGGCCCAAAATCCACCCTACTGTCCACAGAGCGAATATCACATATAGAATACTTTTTGAAACGTTATGTTCCGTAGGATAGAAAGAAAAGAGCAAGATGGTTCCAATTGCAATCAATAAACCAACTATTCCTGTAATAATTAAAAGAACTGCTTTACCACTATTCATTGAATTTTTTAGGATTGATAACTTCATTCGAATCAAAACACTAGCCAAGACAGTTCTCCTCCTTTAACAGCAGGGACGCCTACTAACTGAACGAAAATGTCTTCGAGCGTTTCTTCACCGCAAACATCTACCATTGTTCCTGAAGATACCACTTTTCCTTTGGAAATAATTGCAACGTGATCACAAAGTTGTTCAACTAACGCCATGACGTGACTTGAAAATACTACTGAACCACCAGAACTAACAAATTTCTGTAAAATCTTTTTAATAGTAGTTGCAGAAATAGGATCTACTGCCTCAAATGGTTCATCGAGAATGAGTAATTTCGGTGCATGGAGGAGTGCAAGTGCAAGACCAATTTTTTTACGCATGCCAGTAGAATAATTGATAACTAGCGTTCCTTCAGCATTATTCAATTCTAGTATTGTAAGTAATTCTTCTGTTCGTCGATTAACTTCTTTGGCACTCATTCCCCTTAACAGGCCCATATATGTTAATAATTCGCGACCAGTAAGTCTTTCCGGCAAGGCCAATCCATCTGGTAATACCCCGATCAATGTCTTTGCTTGTGCAGGATTTCCCCAAACATCAACCCCAAAAACTTTAGCGTTCCCGCCATCTGGTCGTAATAAACCAACAGCCATCGACAACGAAGTAGTTTTTCCTGCCCCATTAGGGCCAACAACTCCATAAAAAGATCCCCTCGGAACAGTTAAATCAATATGATTGACTGCAATAAACTCGCCGAATTGTTTATACAGCTTCGAAATTTGTAGCGCGGGAGCAGATTCCTCCCATTCAGGTTCCCCTGAAATCGATTCAAAAGATTTCATAAAATGGACTCCTTCTTTGCAAATTTAATATCTGATTGTAAATCTCAATACCTTTACTCATCTGTTTGTATTGTTAGAACGTATTTAATTTAAAAATTAAAATATCGAAAGTTTTTCTTTAATTACAATACTGTGCTACCAGATCATTCAAATATTCAATGTTTGTAGCAGATACATTTTCAGATATTCTAGCCGCAATAATAATAGGTGCCCATTGAAAAATCTCATTTCTTGATATTCCGGTATTCCTGCAATATATATGTAAATACATTTCAGCTAATTCTACCGAAGATTGTGAGTACAACAAATATGTTCGAAACACATCTGCACGAATATCACCTAAACTAGCATCAACCCAATCTATAGTTTTCACATTATCATTACTCATAATTAAATTAAACGGATGAAAATCACCATGACATAATCTAGGTTCAAACACGATTGAATCCATTTTGCTCAATATATTCTTCTTTTGTTTCTCATCTAGATTTTGAACAGATTGAATTTGACGATAAAGTCTCTCTTCCATCTGTTTTATTTCATCCGAGCTTACAGAAATAGCATGAATCTTTTGTTGTTCATTAACACACATACTTATGTAATACTCCGCTTCACTTGAATTATTTAGCAGAAGCTCACCAACACTTTTCCCTTTTACATATTCCATAATAATAGCTTGTCTACCTTGTATCTCTGTAACTTCGAATACTTTAGGAACGTGTAAACCACGTGAATATGCATACTTCTGTTTTTGTGCTTCATATAGAGATTCTGTATTAGGGAGGTATTCTTTAAATAGTTTCACAACTTTATTATCACAAAGATAAATTTCAGCCGTATTTCCTTTTGCTATCGGATTTCCTAAATTCAATTCATTTCTCTCCTTACAGTAAATTAGTATTACACCCTACACTCCTTTATAAATTCAGTGTAATTATGCTGAATCCCTTCTTCATGAAAATGCAAAAAACTTACCACTTCCTATAATTATATAGAAAGTGGTAAGTTTAATTTTCTAGGAATATCGGAATGAAAATCTGGTGTATGCAAAACAGAAAATGTATACCCCTGTTGAATAAATAATACTTCATTATGTTTGCTTTCAAATGGAACACTATTTTTCTTAAAATTATTTTGAATTCGTTTTAAAAATGCGTGATCAGATGTTCCGAAAGATACGTGTACTTTCGGTGGTAAAGCTTTCATCGCAATTGGAATCCAAGGTCGCTGCCACCAAGTTGCAACAATATATGCAGTTCCACCAATAACAAAGTTGAAAATATCCCCATCTTCCTTCGTTTTCATGTCTAGATTTGATTTCAACCATTCTGTAAATACGGGCACACTTTTAACCGGAAGACCAATTTCCCTTACATATAAAATGTTTAAAGGTGAATGCGGAACTAATATATTTTCCTCAACATAGCTATGTGCGATAATTTCAAGAAGGTTTCCATCGCCATCTCTAAAGTATAAATTGAAAAGACCGTTCTCCTCATCAATTGTATGACCATCTTTCCATTTCGCAATGAGTAACCCAGATCCTTCTAGCCATTTTGCCGTTTCATGAAATTTTGAATAAGGAATCTCAAAAGCGAAATGCGCAGGTGCAATCGGTTCATATACTTCCTGGAAACTAATTGTTGTGTAAGGTGTGACTTCAAATTGAATAAATGTTGCTGTTTCTGTTTTTATCGGAAAAGATAATATGTCTTTATAAACTTGTTTTACCCCTTCTATAGAAACCGTTTGTAGTTTTATATCTGCTATATGTGTAATCACAATTTATCTTTAGTGAGGGGGTGTCTCAAATGGACAAAACCCTTACTAAATCTATCCCCCTTTCGTATTATACGTTTTTAATCGTCTAATAAGTTATTTGCTAGAAGACATCCCTGTTTGCTTTAACATTTTCATGAATTTAAGTAATCTAATTTCACCTTCTGTATACCTTCTTTTCCAATCACCTATCATCATTAAAAATAAAAACTATAAAACAAGGGCAATCCTTATATAACTACCCTTGTATTATATAAAGATTTCAAAATTTTTTCTATACTTACACAATGTATATTAGGTTAATAGTATTTGCCTATTAGAAAAGATAAAAGCATTACATATTACTATGTGTCATTAATATTTATTGGTTGTAAAGAATAACTTATTTATAACGAAATATATATCGCTTAGAAGAGGATCGTAATATCAAATATAATATTATGAAAGAGGGAAAATGATGAAACAAAAAATTTTACTTTTTGGTGATTTTGGAATTGATGATGCAATAGCACTTATATATTCTTTTTTCACTAAAGAAATTGAAATAGTCGGTATTGTAGCGGATTATGGAAATGTCCCGAGAGAAAAGGTGCTTAAAAATATAAATTACTTAAAGTATTTATCAGGAAACAAAGATATACCTGTTTATGAAGGAGCATCCTGTACCCTGACAGGTATTACAGCAGAATATTATCCAGATGTTCATGGTCCAGAAGGTTTAGGGCCAATTATTACCCCTTCAATAAATTATCAAATTTATCCTCTACATATGGTTTTAGATTTGGTAGAGCAACACATAAACGATTTAACAATTGTTAATGTTGGAAGACTTACCTCCTTAGCTACAACGTTTGTTTTAGGGCTAAAACTTATGCAAGAAGCTAAAGAATATTTATTAATGGGAGGGGCTATTTTTTACCCAGGGAATGTTACAGCATCTGCAGAAGCTAATTTCCATAGTGATCCGTATGCAGCCAACATTATCATTACTTATGCCAAAAATTTAACAATTATCCCTTTGAATGTCACACAAAGAGCTCTTATTACACCTCAACAAGTCGAACAGATTGATCATTTTCATCAGAAAACAAAAGATCCAATAGGTTTAATTATTAAACCATTATTAAATTTTTATTATCAATTTTATTCACAAAGCGTACCTGGAATTCTAGGAAGCCCCTTACATGATGTATTTCCAATTTGGTATTTATTAAATAGAAACAAGGTAACTATAAGGGAATTGCCTATTAAAATTGTAGTTGATCGTGGAGAGGCTTTCGGGCAAAGTTTAGGTGATTTTAGGAGTAAGCCTACCCCAGGCTTTGTTAAGCATAAAGTGGCTCTTAACTTTAATGAGTTTGAATTTACAAATGATATTTTAAGGACATTCCTAAAAATTAGATAAGTTATTTCAAAATAAAATTAACTTTTCTAAGCTTATTTAACTGTGATTTTTGTATATAGGGGTCCCGCCACACACCCATCAACTTAAGGGATATATTTATACAAAATGCGGTCTTTTCACGTAGTATTTTATTATCGTTTATAGATGTTATAAAAGTAGGC
>NZ_JAKUHD010000007.1:0-230195 GCF_022664325.1 Bacillus cereus group sp. BfR-BA-01310
GCACGTCACCCTTTCTCATTAACATAAGAGAATAGTAACGTACTTTCAACTTCAAGAATAGTCTGAATCCTTAAGTTGATGGATGTGGGGTCCCGCCACATCGCTATCAAGCTAAGCTTATGCAAAGTCAATTTTAAACGAGATTGTTTCTTTTTTCTAAAGGGCAAGTGTAGTTGATTGAAAGATTTGCATATGAAATAAACCCTAGCGGGTTTCACTTTTTGAATTAAGCGGCTTGATTATAAGACAGGGTACAATTGTAAACGACACCTAATATATCAAAGACCATTTTTCCTCATATCAATGAGATTTCCGCCCGTTTTGCTGTAGGAGATTGAACAGACGAAGTAAAACCTTTGATAGCTCTTGGGTGTTTTTTTTGTATAGTTTGGAACAGAAGAAGAAAATAGTCTTTAATCATATATATGGCTTTATACTCACTAAGCTCTCGTTTTTTCTTCATGAGGAGCGCTTGTTCTGATTTCCCCATTCGGTAATATGTACGTTTATCCCTTCGTTATTAATAAAGTAACGTTCCACAACAATTATCCTCCATATTTCGATTTTCAGATTAACACTCTACTTATTTCTATTATTTTCAAGTTTTCCCTGCATTCTTTTTCACACAAAAAGCTTATTTTCGTTTACAGAAAATAAGCTTTTACACTAAATAAATTAAGATTTAACCGCAAAAATCATAAATCTTTTTGAATTCGTACGAATACCTTTTTCAGTACGATTAGTATCAATGAACTTTTGTAAAATATCGAAATCCTCTTCCTCTTCTCCAAATCTAGGAATAATAGGCGTATGTTTTAATAAGAAAATAAGGTCTTCAGGTGTACTGTAATAATCGGTAACATCATATTCCCGTACTTGCACGAGCTCAAATCCTGCACTAATAAGTTCACTCATATATTTTTCTTTTAAAGTTCCATCTCTTTCACCTAAGCATTGTCCTCTTCCAAATGCTTCTTTAAGATTTAATTTATCATGTTCGCTAACTTGTTGTGATAAGAAAAAAGCACCTCTTTTCATTACTTTTGCCAATTCAGATGCTTCAAACGGTGCATGACAACTTGAAGCAATATCAAAATAAGAATTTGGAAACGTTAAAGCTTCAGAATCCATTTGGAGAAACTCAACGTTTTGTACACCTACTTTTTTTAAGTTGGAATGTGCTGTTTCAATCATTCCGTTAGAATTATCTATTCCAATTAGTAATGCAGCTGAAGATGCCATTTTCAGTACATTTTCTCCTCCACCTGTACCAACATCAAGTAGAATATCTGATTGTTTGCATCTTTCTTTCACTTCGCCATAAAAATCCCAAGTGTCACCTACAGTTTCACATTTCAGCTTACTGAAGTCCCACCCGTTTGCTCGTCCCACTTTATTATAAAAATTCTTATACTCTAATTCATTCATTTTATTATTTCCCCTTTGCAGAAAAGCATTAAATATCTAATTTTGATAATTCCCGAAATAGACTCAACGGTGATATTTTCATAAAGGGGCTTACGTTCCTTTTGATATTTGGTACGCATTTTTCAGCCCAGAATAACTAGTTACTTCGAACAATACGGCATTTCATCAATTTCACCTCATTGGGAAGATTATATATTTATTAATCTATAACACTGCTTAAATGTATATTATAAAATATACATTTTCAAAACAATAAATTCCACACACCTCACTTTGTTTACATAATAATTTTATAGTTTATTATTATCGATATATTTTAAATGCCCTCTTCCCCAACCACACATACTATCCAAAACAACGCTTACTGTTTTTCCATGTTCTGATAAGCTGTATTCCACTTTAGGTGGAATTTCTTGATAAATTTCACGTTTTATTAATTGATCTTGTTCTAATTCTCGAAGTTGTTTCGCTAATGTCCCTTGAGATATGCCTGGTATTAGTCGCTTTAATTCCCCAAACCGTTTCGTTCCATCTCAGTCAATAAAAACTGCCCTCATTTCTATCCCCTCCTATTATATACAAAATTAAGCTTATAAAAGTAGGATTCAACAAATCCTTACAGAATTCTATATTTTATAAGTATTAAACGAAGTATTTTCAAATTCCTCTATAAAAAGGTGGTACATACAATTGTGAAATTGAAACAAGAAAGAAGTATGACTGTAAGCACAACTTTTTCTAAAGAGTACAAGATTTTTATTTTCGGTTTACTTATTTCAAGGATTGGGGATTCGCTATATACCTTCGCATTGCCTTGGATTGCCTATCAATTAACTGGTTCGGCAGTTATCATGAGTTCTTTATTTGCTATTAACGTATTACCAATCGTTTTATTTGGTCCTATAGTTGGCGTTATTGTAGATCGATACGATCAGAGAAGATTACTATGGATTGCAGATGCAATCAGTATTATTTTAGTAAGTCTCGTACCAATTCTACATTCATTACATCTATTAGAAATATGGCACTTATACGTAATTACTTTTATTTTAGCTGTTATGTCTATGCTTTTTGATGTAACAACGGTTACAGTTATTCCGCACATTGCTGGAGCATCATTAACAAAGGCCAATTCTTTATATCAAATGGTAAATCAACTATCTAGTCTTTTTGGACCTATGTTAGCCGGGCTTTTCATTTCTTTTATTGGCGGTTTTCAAGTGCTTTGGATTAATGTTCTTTCATTTATCGCAACATTAGTTGCTGTGATGTTATTACCATCAATTAAAACTTTAAACAGTAAAAATAATGATAAGAACACACTTCAAAATGTACTAGCTGATTTGTTTGATGGGTTTAAATGGCTCAAAAATGATCGCTTAAATATAGCTTTATCTCTTCAAGCTATGGTAGGAAACTTTGGAGCAAGTGCGGTTTTAGGTGTACTCATTTATTATTTATTATCCACATTGCACCTTTCTTCCGAGCAAAGTGGATTTAATTATACTTTAATTGGAATAGGTGGTCTTTTAGGAAGCTTGATTGCAGTTCCTTTAGAAAAGAGGTTCCGGCGCGGCGTTCTTATTCCTTTACTCCTATTTTTTGGGGCACTTGGCTTAACTATTGCACTATGGAGTACATATTGGATAGCACCTGGCATCGCTTTCGGTATTGCAATGACTTGCAATATTGCATGGAATACAATTATTGCATCGATTCGTCAGGAAACTGTCCCATCAAATATGCAAGGAAGAGTATTAGGATTTTCACGTGTACTTACACGATTAGCTATGCCACTCGGAGCATTAGTAGGAGGCATTATTTCAGCTTATAATCCAGTATTTGTATTTGCTTTAGCCGCTTTCACCAAGCTACTTGAAGTTTTTATTGCATTATGTAGTCCGATACGAAAACTATGATGGAAGGAAGTTATACTTATGTATGATAGGTTAATTGAAATAGAAGAGCCAATTTTGATATTTACGGTTAAGTTTAGATAAAAAAAGGCATATAAATTATGCCTTTTTTCTTTATCATTTTTTAATTGGATAACAAACCTCAGTAACCCACTTAGAAGGATCTGATTCCATCGCTGGACTAACGTGATAAATATTAAACATTGGTCCCGCTAATTCATAACCTTCCGTTTCAATCCATTTTGCTGCTGCTTCATTTACAGCTGTCATTTGCTCGTAACTTCCATTAACTGTTATAGAAGCTACATTGGTTGACTCCACATTTTTAAACTTAACATTTTTTGTATTTTCGTGATTCCCTAAAATATTTAGCTGTATTTCTATATCTACATCATTTTCTTTGTATTCATGATCATGGAAGATAGCAATGCTATAACTTTGATTGGCTATACTAATATTTTCTGCGTTGATTTCATGCATTAAAATACTCCATAAATCTCCTTCACAATTATAAGACGGAATAATTTTTCGAACACTTGCTACTTTTCTTTCTGGAATTTCTTTTAATGAAACATGATAATTCATCTCTATAACACCCTCTCTCATCGTTTTCATTGAATCTTCGAGGAGACGTAATTGTTTTTCGAGATTGTTCATATCTCCCTTTATTTGCGCACTACGATTTACAAGTTGCGATTTTATTAATTCGATATTTTCACTCTCTACTATTTCTTTTATAGTGGCAATATTAAATCCCATATCTTTTAATGTTTGAATTTGATTCACTTTCTTTAATTGTGCAGCGGAATAATAGCGATAGCCACTTTGTTCATCTACTTTTTCAGGTTGTAATAATTCCACTTTATCGTAATGTCTCAACATACGTATACTAATGGAAGAAAGTTTCGAAAAATCCCCTATTTTAAACATAATATCCTCCTATAAAGTGAAACTATAATCAGTGGGGGTTTTCTTCATCCCTCACTGATTATTAGTTGAACCAATCGGATGTTTACGGCAGTTAATGCGAGATAAATTACATCAACTTCGAAGCTCAACTATAGTTTAAACAATGACATAGTGTGAGAGTCAACTACTTATAACAGCTTAAATTATATTATTTTAATTATCTACACTTATACTTTCTTACTCCTTAACGCAATAAACATTGATATCAGCCCGTTAAAGGCTAGTAAAGTAACTATGATTCTAATGAGTAAAGCTATATCTGCTGCAAACATTTTAATTGTTTTCCATGGTGAACTTGTACTATAAATAAGTAATGGAATTATAATAGTAGATAATATTAAAAACAATACCCCAACAAATATCCAAGTCTGTTTGTTACAACTTTTCTTACGTTTATACGTTTTCATTAACCATATTGAAGTAATGAAAAGTGCAAGTATGATAATTGTCATAACATATTGTGTAAATGGTATATTTTTCGGGGTATCAACAGGTTTTTCCCCTTTCAAAATACTAATAATCCCTCTTTTTAATACCGGTAGTGCTGATTCTTCTAATACGTGATTTTTATTCGTTAAAATCACACCGCCCCAACCGCTTTTATTTAAAATAAACATCTCTGCATGCGCATCGGGCGTTGATCCTGAATGCCAAACCATCGTTTCATTTCCATATAAATTTGTTCTTCTTAATCCAAATCCATAATTTTTTTCTTTATCTATCTTATAAAGTGGTGATAGATAAAGATCGAAGTTTTCTTTCTTTAAAAATTGGGTGTGCTCTTGACGATTCAAAAGCATAATAAATTGAATCATATCCTCTAAATTCGCAGTAATGTAGCCATATGGTGCACCAGAGTTATCATAGGACACTGCACTTTTTCTTGGTATGCCAAACCATGATTGGTAACCTTTTAAATATCCTTTTTCATATGCGCTATCATTATTTGCCGCTGCACCATTCATCTTTAAAGGTTGAAAAACATGTTTTTCCATATATGAGGAATATTTTTCTTTTGTGACTTCCTCAATAAGTGCACCAAGAACCATATAATTCGCATTACTATATTGATACTTTTCCCCTGGCTGAGCAGTTAATTTTACATTTGAAAGTTTCATTACATTCTCTTTTAATGCTGTAGAACTCTTTGATTGCTTATCTGATAATGCAAAGCCTTCATATGTGCTTATTCCACTTGTATGAGTTAGTAAGTGTTGGATTGTTATATATGAGGAAAATTGAGTATCTTTTACCTTAAACCAAGGAAGATGTTGCTGAACTGAATCCTCTAATTTTATCTTTTTATCTTCTATTAATTTCACTATTGCTAAACCTGTTATAGATTTGCTTATCGATCCGATTGAGAATGGTGTTTTACTAGTTACTTTTTTTTCAGATTCTCCAGTATTCCCCCATGATTTTGTATAAAATACATCGTTCTTATGTACAATTGCAACGGAAGCCCCTGGAATGTTCTGTTCCTTTAAAAACTTTTCAATATAATTATCTAAAGCAACTTTAATATTTTGCTGAGCGTAAGCTTTCGGATGCGCAATACATAACATTAATATATTACAAACTATACAAATTAAATACAATTTATGTTTCAACATCTTCATTTTAACTTACTTCAGATAACTTTCTTTTTTTATAAACTACTAAGATTATAGATATTAATAAAGAAAGCGATAAACTAATCATTATTAGTATAGAATTCCACCATTGATTCTCTGCTATTCGATATAAAAGATTAAAATTAAATGAATTTTCACTATGAGTTGTATAAAATGATTCAGTTAAAAATATTGAAAGTGTAGTTTGTGAGATGAAGTAAGTAATAACTGCGATGAATATACCACTTAAAATCAATGTAATAGATTTTTTATTTACATTTTGAAGTTGTTCCATTTTTACACGCAAATCGATTTTATTTATTTCAAAATAATCTTGAACAAATAATTGAGGCGTTCCTAGATCATCTATACTTTCCTCACCATGTTCACGACATTCTTGAATATGCTCTAATATTTGTTGTTTAATATTTTTCCTTTCTTCTAAACTTATATCGTATCGCTTCAATTCCTCAAGTACTTCAGTTAAAAATTGCTTTTCCTTAGCGGTTATTTCATTCCTCATTTCAAAAGGTCTCCTTTCAAACCACTTTTTAATAAAGTTTTAATATCAGATTGCAACTCTAACCACTCATTAATTTTCTTCTCAAGATGTATTTTTCCATTTTCATTAATTTCGTAATAAATCCTAACTTTGCCGCTGTCTGTTATTTCTTGAAAAGTATTAACCCACTTTTGATTTTTCAGCTTAGTTAAAATTGGATAAATACTTCCTACTCCTTTCAATTTTAAATTGTGTACTTCAAGCTCTTTCATAATTTCATAACCATAACTTTTCTTTTTAGACAAAATAGACAATACACACATTTCCAAATGACCTTTAATTAAACTTGTTCTATCCATAGGATAAATTTAACAGAAATATATACTTCATTCAAGTATATATTTCTGTTAAATTTTAAAATTCAGAAAAATAGAAGCGATTACTAAGAAAATAGCACATTTAATAATGTTGCTTTACTCCAAAAAATCATATTCTTTTTACCCATCCATTTATCCTAAATTATAATTTAACATCACGAAAAAATCATTATTATACAATAATAATTATATAATAAATAATTATTATTAAAAGATTAACACTTCATCTCACCGATATAGGATTTAATAAAACTTAGAAAGAACAGATCTAATCATATATGCCAATTTGTTGTTTCCTTCAGCTTATAATTTGTTAATTTGCGAATAATTTATTTAAGTGATACAAGTATATTTTCCCTAATCTTTTATCTATCTGGATAAACATTTTTAAACCAACAAGCTCTTATTCAAAATAAAAACTCATTTGCAGATTATTGCAAATGAGTTTTCTATCCTTAACTGACAGCTAGCTTTTTATTAGAACTTGATTTAATAATTTCAAACTAATTATTTTGTTCAAGACATTCATAAACCGCCATCATTTCTCGTTTATTCAACTCACGAATTCGATTAAATATTAGAATACCTGCAACATCCTCCGTTCGTAAGCTTTCATCCACAACATCACTTACTTTACCAGTTAACCATGTTTGCACGTCTATGCCATCAACAATTTCTTTAAGCCCTTCATCATTGATACCACTTTCATAACAAGTTACACATGGAATTGTTAATTTAAACACACCGTCATGTAGATTATCTTCTGTTATTACTTTCTTACCTTTACAAAATGGACATGGGTTGCTTTTTTTTATTTTATTAATTTGCGTAATTAATTTTTTGTATCCAAAAGCTTCATAGACATATGTTAGCTTTTTATATTTCCCATTTGTGAAATATTTTTCTATAATATCTTCTTTTGTTTCATTGATATTTTGGAAATCACATATAGTTACTCTATTTTTATCGCTGATTGATTCGATATTATATTTAATTTCGCCCCAGAATGGTAAGACATTTTGTAACACCATTTCATAGTTTGAGAAACTTGCTTGTTCTAGTTCAAACATTTTCAGTGCAACTTGCGTTTTTCTAGATAGTAACGAAATATCTTCGGTTAGAACCATATCGTCACCTACAATGGATTTCAATTTAACGAGTGCAGGTAAATCGCCTACTATTTTTAATACTTTGTTAAGTGGCTGATTGATAATTTCACGGATATCTACATTTTCAAATTTAAGCTGTTTATGGTGGTTTAAAACCGTCCCATCACAAATTGGACATATGATCATTTCTTTAGAAGCCTTAATATCTTCTTTAATAGGTGCTTTTGAAATAACAATATATCCACCAATAATCGTATTAAATCCTACCCATGTTCTTCGTGTTTTTCCTTTCTTATCATAAAATGATTTTTCAAAATAACCATACCAAAATGTATGTTTTTCTTCATCAGACATATCATTATAACTTTTCGTCAAATCATGACCAAGCTCATTTTTAATTTCTTCAAATAGAAATTCTATTTTTTCATATTGATAAAATTTTAATACTTTCATTATTTCTGGATAGAATAAACCATCCCAAAATGGAACGTTTTTATCTTGGATTACAATCTCTTTATCAAAGATCTCAATTTCAAGTCGTCCGGAGCATGATGGACAATGATTATCTTGGGAATAGAAATCGAAGCTTCTCGTATCTTTATTAGTCGGATGTGCGGCCACAATATGATTAATTAATCCACCAATTTCATACAGGAAGCTATACTGACTATACAAATGTCTTTCCAGATCAATAGCGACTACAGGGGCAATTGTATCAGATTCGTATTCACCGTAAATTAATCGTGCCATTGAAGATAAGCTTTTTAAAATGCCACCCTTATAGATTTTTTCTGCATTTTTAAAATAAGCAATATGATTTTTTTCTAAATAATTAATTCCATTTTGTTGATTAAGAGTAGAAGAAATTTGCAATGGAGCAACTTTATCTACAACATTTTTTTGACAATAATACTCATCATGGCTCACAACATCAAGGTATTCTACAGATTCAAGCTGTCTTTTACCAAAATCAACGATAAAGTCAGAGCTTTTTAGCATATAAGCATTATGTTCAATCATTACGATTGAAACTGAATCATCTTGCAAAATACCCCTGACACTATCAATAAATTGATTTAAAATATTTTGTGATAAACCTTTTGAAGGCTCGTCAAAAATAAATAGTGTATGTGGGTTTCTTGAGTTTGCAAATAACTCCGAAACTAAATGAACACATTGAAACTCACCAGTTGATAATGTTTGTGTTTTTCTCTCTAATGTCAAATAACCAAGTCCAAGTTTGATTAATAGGCTCAAGCGTTTATAAGCGATATCTTCATTTGGAAGGTCATCAATGATCTCTTCAATCGACCGCTCAAAAATATCATCTATATCGTCACTATATTTTGTAAGTTTCTTTTTAATATCAAGAAAAGTTGCAACAGTTGATCGACTTGTAATTGATTGGTTTCGATCTTGACCTACCATAACTAATTTATCTTTTGGATATCGTTTCAAGAAATCTTTAGCTATACATTCATTGACAAGTGTAGATTTACCACATCCTGATTCTCCCGAAACAGTTACAAGCCTATTTTTAGGAATCCGAAACTCAGCCATTTGAATATTACGGCAATATAAATCATGGAATGTATAATATTCTGTTGGCATTTCCTGATTACGTTCCCAATGTATTGGCTCTGACCTTGGTGATTCTTCAACAATTTTCCCGCCATATTTCCCGCTACCTGGTCCAAAGAACAATTGTTCATCAGTTGTATCAAGCACTGTATCTGAATGATCAATGAGCCAAATTTGATTCTTACATCCTAATTGTTTAATCTCTTCTAATATCTTCAATAGTGTTTGATGATCAAGCCCTACTGAGATTTCATCAATAATTATTACTGTATTTTCACTTACTGCCATAAATTCAGCCAAGTAAAGTCGTGTTAATTCTCCACCTGACAGTGTGCCCATTATTCGATTTAATGTTAAGTAGCCAATATTCATATTGATAATGTTTTGAAGAATATGTTGTTTCGCTTCACTAATATTTAAAACCTCTGCTAACGAAAGAATAGATTCAATACTTAGATCATTAATATCGGAAATAGTATGTGGATTATCAAACAATTCAATTGTATATTGTTCAACCTCTTGACTATATCGTTTGCCCTCACATTTTTTACACTCAATATTTTTAGTAGTACCGCGTCCTTTACAACCAGGACACCAACCTAACGGATTATTAAATGAAAAGACCTCTGGAGAAAGATCAAATTTTCCAGCAAGCCTCTCACGAATCTCTTTAAATACGCCCGTATGGGTACCAATTGTAGAACGTGGATTGGAAGAAATCGATGATTTACCTAGAAAAAGTACTAAAGGCATTTCTTCCATTTTAATAGCACTAAAATTTGTTTCCATAATATTAGGAAATAAATACTGATATTCAGCTTTTGGCAATAACGAAACAAGACGCTTCTTGGATTCTTCACCAATTGTTTGACAAAAAGTTGTTTTACCAGATCCAGATAAACCAGCAATTCCAAACGATTTATTTACTGGTATTTCTGCGTCTAATTTGTTTATATTGTTCGCAATTAATTGATTTATTTTCATATTAACCTCTATTCCTATCGTTTTTAAAAACCGCTTTTATAAGATAATAATTACACAATAAATTCGAGTTGCATAATCAATACCCTTTCAATTCATCGATCTTCACCTTATATTTGTTAAACCAATATTCCCACTCATCTTTTGAAAACTCTTTTTCTTCCCCTTCTAAAACAGAAGAAAAAAGGTCTAAACAAATATGCCATCCTGCTATATCTTTCGGTGTATGATCTGTTAATTCATGAATAAATTCTTTAAGTAGTAAAAGGCATCCATTTTCTTTTTTATGTATTTCAAATCGGACACGATCTTTACCCCATGTGAATTCTAGTACTAAATTTATTTGACATTCTAAAATATCAATGTTTATAAATGTGCCATCCATCATATCAAACTTTATAATTCCACCTGTACAAAGGTCTTCTATTTGCAAATTAGACATCCACTTTTTTAACTTATTATTATCTGTTAATACAGACCAAACTTCTTCTATCGTATATGGAAAATGACGATCAAATTGTACTACGTATTCATTACTTTGTTTATTTATTACAGCTAACATTATTAATTAACCTCCTTTTCACCAAAACGAATGTACGTTCTGTGTTTATTTTACATGATTTCATTTGAAAAAGAAATCTCTATTACACTTCAATTAATTTAAGAAGTTTTTGTTAGCTCCAAAATTGATTGACTTATTATATACGAGAGCTCTAATCTAATTGACCATGATTTTATTGGATCAATAATATTGTCTTGATTAAGTTTGTTCACATATTTTAAACCGTCCACTGCTACGTAATCAATATTAAAATCTGTAAAAGTGTTTATAATCATCGGCCATTCTCCATCAGTCATTCTGCATTTAGAATGTTTTATTATGTAATCTATTGCTCGTTTTGATAGCACACATGAACCAGCCGTAATATCTACTTCTTTACCTAATTGTAATGACATAATTTTATTTGATACTGTTTCTGTAACTTGCCATTCCTCAGGGTGGGTATGAAAAGCTGCCTCCGTTCTTCCGATGATTAAATAATCTACATCCACTATATTCTGGATGAAAGCATTATGCTCCTCTGGATATTCTGTAATCCAAGTTAGTAAACGATCAAAATCACAATAGTGATAGTAATCATGATCATAGTTACCAACAAATCCTAGAGAATCTCTTCGGGCATTCCCTACTCCTGATTTTTCGACTATATTTATATGAAAATTACATTCCTCTAGTTCTTTTACAATCTCCCTTGGAGTTACATTACTGATTGTTATATATTTTTGGTCATAATTTAAATTTAGCAATTCCTCTTTTAGTTCTTTTATAGTAGGTAACAAGCCCCCTGATGGATCATGGGTAATACATGTTAATGCTACTTGTTTTACAGATTCCATAATATATTCTCCTCCTGACAAAATAAAAAGCAGTAAGAATTATTCTTCTGCTTTTATAATAAATGGTACATTTCATATTGTGCTAAAGAGTTTTTTTCAAATCCACATTTCTTCAAATACCCCTGAAGTGAGCTATTATTAGGAAACCCAATTGATAAACTTGATAATTTCAATTCTTCACGTACGACTTGTAATAATCTCGTCGCTATACCAATATTTCTATATTCCTTGGCTACGAATATAAAGCTAATTTTACCTTGTTCATTTATACATACAGTACCTTTTAAATCATTATCAACATATGCACTGTAATATGTATTATTTGTTTTTTCGATATAATCAATATCATTTTGCCAATTTATATGGAAGTTAAGCCATTTCTGAATTTCAACTTTAAATTTTTGAAATTTTAATTGTTTTATTTCAATATTTTTAAAGTCTTTATTAGTTATTATAGTAAAATCATTTAAACTATAATAAGAAAGGTCATACACTTTTTCATAACCTAATTTATTATAAAAATTAATTGCTCGATCGTTACCTACAATGACTTCAAGAAAAAGTTGCTTACATTCATTTTGAATCGCCTCTTCTTTATGAAGTTCAAATAACTTTTGACTAATACCAACGCGGCGATAATTTGGATGCACAGCTAACGTTCCGCAGCGCATTGTTTTTATACTTTCGTAAATCTTTATACCACCAAGTATTACACCAACAGATTTATCATCATCTAATGCAAGAAAGGAGTGCTCCAGTGAATTCCCTTCTGGTCCAAAAAACCTTTTTATAAAATCTTCTTTTGAAACATCCATTTTAATAATATAATCTGAAAATCCGTCCTTAAAAGCTTCATATACTAAATCTATACTTACTTCACTACATCTTTTGTATTGAATCATATAAGTATAATCCTCCGCTATGACTTGTTATATACTACATTCAAACACATGAAATGAATTCCCTTCACCATATCCATCCTTTATTTCATGAATAACAATTTGACTAAATCCATTAGTAATAAGTATGTTTTCAAATTCTTTTAAATCATATAGTCTTATAGGAAAATCCATGATCTCAGTTTCTACTATTTTCTCATCATGATTAACTTCATATTTCAGTATAATATTTAAGAGCTTTTTCGTCTCATCATATGATACTTTTCTATACTCAACAATTAATTCATTGTTAATTTCTTTTCTATTTGTCTCTATCCAATCTAGAATTTGTTCTGTTTCACTTCCACCTTGTACAACAGTAAGAAGTAATTTTCCATTTTCTTTCAAGTTATTTTTCATATTTTGAAGACTAATATCTACTAAATTATCTGGTAAAAGGGAGAATGATCCAATAGGAATCATAATAAGATCGAATTTGTTGTCACTATGGAATTTTTCTATTCTTCCTTGTGACACAACTGGTTTTAAGTTTAGTTTTTCTGCTTTATCTTTGCACACCTTAAGCATATCTTTCGAAATATCAAATCCTTCTATATTCACACCATTTTGCATAAAAGGAATTAACATTCTACCATTTCCGCACATCGGTTCTAACACTGTCATGTTTTTGTCTTTTGCAAAAGAAAGATAAAAATCCAATTCTTTTCCACTCGCAATTGATTTGTCACTTTCATAAATCTTTGTACAAAGTTCACCATAATACGTAAGCACTTGTAATTCACCTCTTAATTTGAAATAAGTGGACATTTCCCTACATATGTCTCACTATTTATTTGTTTTATAACAAACGGTGCAATATCTCCATTCTTAATTTTAATTCCTGGCATATCTACTAAACTTTCTTTTATATTTCCAATACCATTTCCCTCTATGACAAATGGTAATCTAACAATTGTCCAATCTACATCACTTCTTTGTATAATTTGCAATTCTTTATATTTATCCTGCATCATCTTTGGAAGAAATAATTGAAACAAATTAGCCCCTATCTTATTTACAATTCTCTTCTTATCTCCCTTTACATTTAAGGAGCCTCCAGAAATAAGAATATAGCGCTTCATTTCATATTCCTTCATTACTTTTAAAATATGCTTCGTAACTGTACTAAAAATATAAGATTCATTTTTAGGCTGACCTACCGCATTAATCACTGCTTTACACCCTTGAAGTAATTCCTGTATAACTGAGAAATCACGGGCATCTCCACTGATAGTCTCTATATTTTCATTAGTTATCCTCATATTTTTAGAATTTCTCGTTAATATTCGTACTTGATAGCCCTTTTCTAACGCTTGATTTATGAGGAATTTTCCGACTTTTCCATTCGCACCAAGAATCGCTATCTTATTTGTAGCTTCCATCACTATACTCCTCTTATTATCCATTGTTTACTACAGTAATTTCATAAACACGTAAAAAAGCAATTAAATGCTCACATGCTCGTTCACAGGCTAACATTTTAAAAATCTTTTGTTCTTCTTTCGTTTTATCATTCGCTTGATCTGAAGCAGCCTTTAAACATAAAAATGGTTTATTATTTACATGACACACATAAGCGAATGCCGCCACTTCTTGATCAACGGCTAAAGCTCCGTATACAGTATGCAGTAAATATCTCATTTCTGAACTACGAATACGCTGATCCCCTGACAAAAAGGTACCAAAATGAACTGGGTCATACGAACGCAATTTTTTCATTCGTTTTACGAGTGATTTAGTTGTTTCAATCGGTGCTGTTCTACCATTATATAGATTAAAAATATCTTCTCCTGACCCAGCCGCAGTAACATCGTGCTGTAAAGTATTAAGAGCTACAACGATGTGCCCATTTTTCACTTTATCTGATAAGCTCCCGCAAATTCCTGTCATAAATAACTGATCTGGTTGGAATTCACTTATTAATAGTTGCACACAACTAGCACAACTTACTTTACCGACGCCAGTTACGACTGAAATCACTTCTAATTCATTAATAAAATGAAAATGAAATTCCCAAGCCGCTCTCTTTTCTACACGCTCACTTGGATAATGTTGATGCAAATACGTAAGTTCTGGTTCCCATGCAGATACAATTGCAATACGTTTCATTACATACTTCACTTCCTCCTATTTTCGTCTAAATAAGTCATCTATACTTTCTCGTTCATAATCTGGAATCCACTCTTTATATTTTTTATATAAATCCCGTATCATTTCTTTATTCTTCGCGATTACTTCACATCCTCTATCATCATAAATAAACATGACAATATCTTTCGTTTTGTTTATGAGAAATACATCCGGATAAGAAATTTCTTTCTTACGTCCAAAACGCGGATAAAGCCCTGGAAAATCTTCATGATTAGCAGCTTTAATTAGTGGTACAGGTTTTATATCCTCCGCAAGGCATTTTAAAGAAAATTGATATGTACAATACAAGTCAGCTTCTTCATCTTCAAATAGAAAAGGTAATGTTTCTTGTCTTATATGAAACTTCAAATCCATATTCTTAATAAATCGGTTGTATACATTTATTTTCTGCGGATTTTTTATATTTTCCTTTTTATATCTATAAACATTTGTAACTATAAAAACTGTGTCTCCTTTTGAAAATATATCTTCAAATAAATATTTATTATATGTATATAGTTGAGAGAAGTATTCCATATTTAAATCATCGGAGCCTTCAATGTTTTGATATATGTCTTTCCCAAAATCAAAATGAAGATGGTTTTCCCATTGAGAGTATATATATGGTACTAATGTTACTCCTGGAAATGTGTGACTCATATATTCTTTTAATTGCATTTTCATATCCTTTCTAAACTACAATTTCTTTTAAATGCCAATATGCTTCTTCTAGCCATGGGTGTATAACTTTCAGTGTATCTTTTCTTTCCCATAAATATGAGATATATGCGAAAGCAGCATGTTCCAATGATTTTTCCAGTCCATTTTTCGCTTTTAATATGTATGGTGGCGTTCCTTTTTGAACCCATTCAATTTTATCCGCAATAAACAGTACTAAATCCATCTTCGTTGCATTTTTACGTAAAGTAGTGTGACAACTAATTGCATTCAATACTTCTTCGTCTTCCACTTTAAATACCTCTTTCGCAATTACTCTCGATAGTTTTTGATGAATGATCATCGGGAATTTTCGTTCTTCTTGTAAAATTTCTATTCCAAATTATTCAGCAACTGCTATCCGCTCCTCATTCGGAAAGATTGCGCTAATGTCATGTAAATATGCTGCTATAGCTACTTTTTCTTCGTTTTCATGAAACAATTTTGCGATTTTTCGTGCTTCATTTGCTACACGAATAGAGTGTTTATATGTAATTTCTTTATTGTATTTTAATAGAAATGAATTTATATCATTTTCTATTTTTCCAGTTGGAGTAAATGTATATATTTCATTATATAGCACGTTAATATCCTCCTGATTACTATTTTTCAATATAATGTGAAATTTAAATAATCCTTCTATTTTATATTCGTTATAAATGTTTTTATACCTTTTTAATACGTTACATGAAATTTTATATGTAATCTTTACTACAAAATACATGAATGTTTGATATTATAGTAATGTTGATTAATTGTAAGGAAAGGAATTAACCATATAATGAATAAGAACATATTAATAATTGATGACGATAAAGAAATTGTAGAATTGCTTGCAGTTTATTTGCGAAATGAAGGTTACAACATCTATAAAGCTTATGATGGTGATGAAGCATTACAAATGGTCTCTACATATGAAGTTGACCTTATGATTTTGGATATTATGATGCCAAAACGAAACGGATTAGAAGTTTGCCAGGAGGTAAGAGAAAATAATACTGTACCTATTCTTATGCTTAGTGCCAAAGCTGAAGATATGGATAAAATATTAGGCCTAATGACCGGTGCAGATGACTATATGATCAAACCGTTTAATCCACTAGAATTAGTCGCTAGAGTGAAAGCCTTGTTACGAAGATCCTCTTTCCAAAACGCTTCTACACAAAGGAAAGAAGACGGCAACATTCGTATTCGCACAGTTGAAATACATAAACATAATCATACTGTTAAGGTAAATGGTGAATATATTAAGCTCACATCTATTGAATTTGATATTTTATATTTACTTGCAAGTAATACAGGAAGAGTATTTAGTTCTGAAGAAATATTTGAACGCGTTTGGAATGAAGATGGTTATGGTTCTAATAAAACAGTAATGGTACACATTAGTAATTTACGAGATAAACTTGAAACTGTAATGAATGGAGATAAATTTATTCATACTGTTTGGGGAGTAGGCTATAAAATTGAGAAATGAAGCATTTGATATTCTGAAAGATATTCCAAAATGGAAAATAATTTTTTGGCTCTCATTGGCTATTACACTAACACCTATTACCGAATTAATTATATATCGTCTCGTTACAAGTGTAATTGAAAGTTCACTTACTCTAAGTGAACTTGGCAAAGAATTTATTAGAATCTTTGGGTATGAAAAATATAAAGGATTAAAGGAATCTTTATGGATGATGACCGTTTCTTATTTGTTTTTATTTTCCATTTTCTCATCCTACCTTTACATTTTTTATCGCCACGAAAAGAAGCTTTACTATGAAGCTTGTATAAAAAAAATGATTGAGGAAATTCGTTATATTGCGAGCGGACACTTTAATCATAAAGTATCGATTGTACATCATAATTATTTAGAAGAGTTAGCTACTGGAGTCAATCACATTGTTGAACAGTTAAAAGTGTCAATTGATGAAGAAAGACAGGCGGAACAAGCAAAAAGCGAACTTATTACAAATGTATCACATGACTTACGGACTCCCCTTACATCTATAGTTGGATATGTGAATTTAATCCATCATGATAATTATAGAGACGAAGTGGAATTGCGTCATTATATACAAGTCATTTACGATAAAGTTACTCGTCTAAACACATTAATGAATGATTTGTTTGAATATACACGTGTTCAAAATAAAGAGTTAAGTTTAAATTCTGTTCCCATTGATATTGTAGAACTGCTTGGGCAATTAACTGTCCAATTCCGGATACAGCTCCAAGAAGCAAATATTGAATGTCGCCCATCTTTCCCATCGCAAAAGCTAATGGTACAAGCTGATGGCGATAAATTAGTGCGTGTGTTTGAAAATCTAATCATAAACGCTATAACTTATGGAAATGATGGAGATCACATAGACATTACAACTTATGAAAGCAATAATATGATTGCAATTGATATTACAAATTACGGGCAACCTATTCCAAGTACTGATTTACCTCATATTTTTGAACGTTTTTATCGCGTAGAGAAATCACGCTCAACAAACACAGGCGGATCTGGGCTCGGCTTAGCAATTGCGAAAAGTATTGTCGAACTGCATAAAGGAACAATTGAAGTATATAGTGATGATAAAAAGACAACTTTCACTGTAAAATTACTTCCATATAAAAATTAATATTACATCTTTTAAGGTTCAATTTCTTATATGATAAGAAATTGAACCTTTTATTTTCCATCAATATCCAAAATTTAATAATTCCTTAAAATTCTTTAGAAATTCTTTACCTTTTCTTTCTTCCTATTTAAGCATTCCTTTTTACAATAATGTTACTAATGTAATTGAAGGAGGATCGCGTATGCAATTCTTTAAGAAAATAGCAATATTATTTTTATCTTTTCTTATCACAGTAATTATTGTTTTATATTTTTATTTATATGTTAATGGTCCAATTATCCAGGCTAAATCAGCCATTTTAATAGATGCTAATTCAGGTGAAGTTGTTTATAAAAAAAATGAAAGAACTCCTATTCAATCACCCACTTTAACTAAATTAATGACAGAGTATATCGTATTGGAACAACTTCATGATGGCAAAATACAATTAGATGAATCTGTGAAAATAAGTAACGAAGTTTTTCACACAGAAACGAGTCCACTACAAATAACATCGGAGGATAACACAACTGTTCGTGACTTACTTCATGCATTGCTTTTAACAGGAAATAATCGTTCTGCACTTGCACTAGCAGAACACATTGCTGGAAATGAGGATAATTTTACAACGTTAATGAATGAAAAAGCAAAACAGCTAAAGTTATCACAACAATCTCCATTTTTAAATTCTACTGGAATAAATAACGAGAATAATAAACAATCGATTACAACAGCAATAGACGCAGCTGAAATAACAGCGCAATTAATAAAAGATTATCCTGATGTATTAAATATTACTAAACTAACCTCTTACCAATTTACCTTCAAAGATTTCCAAGTTTTCAACACAAATAAAATGATTTATTCCCTTGATGAAAACATTAAATTCAAAGGTGTTGATGGCTTACAAACAAGTTTTTCAACTAACGGTAATTATAGTTTTGTCGGCACAGCAAAACAAGGAGATACAAGGTTTATTTCTGTAGTTTTAGACGCTAATCAAGAAAACACGGCTTTTGTTGAAACAAAAAAACTACTTCAATACGGTTTTGAACCTTCCTCCTATTCTGCACTACAAGCTTTCAAAGACGCTGTTACATCTTGGACAATATTGCTTCAGTTTAAAAATTTAATTATACAAACGATTATGATCTTTTTCATCATTACAATTTTAATGTTTTTACATATACGTCAAAAAAAATCAGAGGATTTTAACTAAAAGTTCTCTTTTATATAAAAAGCCGACTTGCATTTAGCAAGTCGGTTTCTAAATCTATAATCCCCTTCCAATTAAATTCGCTGAAACGGGCTGAATGTTTAACTCTCTTGCCCATACAGATATTTGCCCTATATGATGAATCTCATGTACAATTACATGTCGTAAAACTTCTCCGTATGTATATGTTTTGTCCGTCCATGAAGCTTTTAATGTTTTACTTTCTAAATCAACAGACCATACTTGCCAAAACTCTTCTAATTCTCGTCGATATAAATCAGATAACGCTTTCACTTTTTGGATTGATTGATAATCTTTAAACTGTGATGCTCTATCTTCATTTCCTTGAAGAGCACTAATCCAGCTATACTCTACATCTACAATATGAAATATTGTTTCTAAAATACTCCCTACACCACCAACACGTTTGCGAAGCAATTCTTCCTCAGTAAGTTGCTCACACCACTTAAACCAATCCTCTCTTACTTGCCAGTTATACCGAAATAAAACTAGCACATTTATCACTCTCCATATCTATTATCCACTTTACAGCATCTATTACATAATGTGGCTCATCTTTTTGAATATGGTGACCACTATTTTCTGCAATTATAAATTTATTATTGGTTGATAATTGTAATAATTCTTCTTGCAATTGTAACCATTTCATTTGTGCATCTTGCGAATAAAAAGCTTTTTTACCAGCAGCTAACACGACAAGTGGAATATCTCTCATTGACTTACAATGTTTACCTGCTTCACCTAAACTATACATGAACTCTTCGTATGGGCTTTCATATATAAATTGCTTATAGTAAGCTTCTTGAAATTCAGAAGACATTATTGGCAAAAAATCCTCTTTATAATTTTCTGGTGTCGAATCAACTAAAACTACTCCCATCGTATCTTCAGGATAAAAAGCCGTAAATAAACGTACATTTATCCCCCCAAAGGAATGTCCTACAAAAATATAGGGTGGCTTAAGTTGTGATTGCTTTAAGTAATCTCTTAATTCTTTTACCATTTCAGAACTAATACGTTGCTTGGAACTCTTCCCACTTTTCCCTAATCCAGCTCGATCATATGTAAGTACCGTCCCATATTCAGTCAGCCCTTCCGCAATATGATCCCATGCCTTTGAATAATCACCATAACCTGCTTCCATTATAATAACAGGCTGCAGCTTCTCTCCTTGGAATATTTTCGTATATATTTTAAAGTCATCAACTTTTACATATTCCTCTATACATTTAACCATTCACAATCACTTCTCTTCGATTAAGTTCCTCTACTATTCGATCAATTATTTCACTTACAGATAATGAACCATCTAAAACGATATCCGAATTTGGCTTAACAGTATTACTTGCCTCTAAATAAGCTTTTCTCGCATGCGTTATATAATGCTTCAAATCTTTATGCAGTTCAATAATTGGTTCATCTTTAAAGTCCCTTATAATCCGTCTAGCCATCGCAATATCTAAAGGAGTGTCAACATAAATAGTTACATCAATTAAATCCCGCATGCTACTATTTAAGTAGGCAAACGGATAATCTACAATAAGATAGTCTATATTACTATTTTCTAGGAGTTGCTGAATATCAGTAATCAATGGTGTTAGTACCCATTCATCATAATCGGCCCCATCATCTATCCATTTACAAATGTCAGCCGGGCAGTTATTAAACTTATAACTATCAAAATATAGAGCTTTTGAATTTTTTAACTCCTGAGTTAATCTTTCTGTAATTGTTGTTTTCCCACCCCCTGAAACAGCTGCAATTGTAATTACCTTTGTTTTCTCATTCATAATTTTCACACCATATCCTTTTCATTGTTGTTAACATAATATAATTATAAAATACTATTATTGATTATTGTTCCATTCATATTCTAACATACTCATTTCCCATAAATTCCAATACGTATCTCCTACTTTTCTCGCATCTCTTAATAATCCTTCTTTTACAAACCCTATTTTTTCATAACATGTAATGGCTGAAGTATTAAAATCAAAAACACCAAGTGTAACTCGATGCAGTTTTAATTCATTAAATGCAATATATAGTACAGCTCTCATCATTTGCTTCCCTATAGAACGTCCTCTCATATTTGTATCACCAACCAATACTTTTCCAATTCTGGCAGACTTATTTACATTGTCTATTTGTCCAAGCGAAATGTGCCCAATAACGTTTTTAGTTTCTTCATCTATTACTTTAAAAACGAACGTATTTGAATTCTCACAATTAGCACTTTCGATATATCTTTCTAATTGCTGTTCATTTAATGGATATGTAAATGCATTTCCTGACCATTGTATTAAAAATTCTTTGGAATCGATCCAATTTATTAATTGCTTAAAATCATTTCTTGTAAAGTTTTCTAGTTTAATCATTCCTATTCTCCTTTCGTACACTCTTTTATATACCCTCAAACTTATTTCTATATGAAAAATATATTCCCTTTTGCACAAAATAAAAAGCCATTCACAAGAATGGCTTTACACAAATAAAGCATAATTATGCTTTATTTGCTACGTCAACACCATTTAAATCAAACTCAGCAGTAACAGTTGTAACAGGTGGTATAATTGCTTCAATTTTACATACAGATATAATTGCTGCAACTGAACCAGGAATAGCAGCAAGCTTCACGACATCACAAGTTACCGAAGAAACAGTACCTACATAAGTACGTCCTTCTGTATTAATTGCAAAGCGAGAAAAATATAAAAACTGACCTCTAACAATTGGAGGTCAGTTTACATCCTAGGTATTCTAATTTTATAATTTACTAGACTGTAACCCCTGAATAAGCTGAACCACTTCAGGATTTACAAGTGACGATAAGTCTCCTAATTCTTTTCCTAAGTATGCAGCTTTAATGACACGTCTCATAACTTTGGAATTACGAGTTTTTGGTAAATCTTCTACAACGTGAATATCTTTAGGGCATAATGCTTTTCCAATATGAGAGTTTACTAAGCTCATTAATTCTTTCTTTAATTCTCCCGAGAAGATTACACCGTCTCGCAATACTACGAAACAATGACAGACCTCACCTTTTACTTCGTCAGGGACACCAATTGCTGCTGCTTCTATTACATCATTATGTTTCACAAGAATAGATTCATATTCAGCAGGTCCAATACGTTTTCCAGCAATATTTAGCGTATCATCTGAACGTCCTGTTATGATATATTGTTCACCGTCATAAATGACCCAGTCACCATGCACCCATTTATTTTCAAAACGTGACCAATATGTGTTTACATAACGCTCATCATCTTCCCAGAAACTTTTCGTCATACCCACCCAAGGTTTTTCTAAACATAATTCTCCAACTTCATCACGAATCGGTTTACCTTGGTCATCGAGTACAACCGCTGCCATTCCTGGTAAAGATGCGTTAAAACTAATTGGTGCAATCGGCTTAATAAGGACATTCCCGAAAATCCCACCAGAAATTTCTGTTCCTCCTGAATAGTTACAAATTGGTACTTTCCCTTTTCCAACCGTTTCAAATAGCCACATCCATGGATCTGGATTCCAAGGCTCTCCTGTTGATGCGAATACTTCTAAACTCTTTAACGAGTGTTTATTTACATACTCATCACCTTTTGACATTAACGCACGGATTAATGTTGGTGAAATACCGAGATGAGTAATTTTATATTTATCGACTGTCTCCCATAAGCGGTCTGCTTCTGGGAAATCTGGAACGCCTTCGTACATAACCATCGTTGCTCCATTAATAAGAGAACCGAATAATAAAAATGGCCCCATCATCCAGCCCATATCGGTTACCCATAATACCCGGTCGCCTTGTTTTATATTCATACCAAATCCCGCATCAAATGCAGATTTTAGTGGGAAACCAGCATGCGTGTGTACCGTTCCTTTCGGTTTTCCAGTCGTTCCTGATGTATAAATGAGCATTAACGGATCATCACTATGCATTTCTTCAGCATGCGTGAATGGTTTTTCTTTTTCTAACGTACTCCATGAAAAATCATAGTTATGCGGTGTAAAATCATTTCCTGCATGACGAACAATTACAACCTTTTCAACTGTTGGGCAATGTTCACAAGCTTTATCTACTTCTTCTTTTAAAGAAACAATTTTCCCACGACGTGAAAATCCATCTGCAGTAATAATCATTTTTGAACCAGCTGCTTGTACGCGAGTCATAACTGCATCAGCAGCAAATCCTGAAAATATTGGCGAAATAATCGCTCCAATTTTCATTACAGCTAGCATAGCAACAACTGTTTCAGGAATCATCGGCATATAAATTGTTACACGATCGCCTTTCTCAATACCTGCATGTTTTAAGCCATTTGCAACACGGCTTACCCAGCTATCAAGCTCTTCATACGTAAATGACTTCGTTGTTCCATTTTCTCCTTCATACATAAGTGCTGGCTGTGTTTTCGTTTCATCGTCAGCAAGCCAGCGAGATAAAGCAGATTCTACTACATTACAAGTTCCCCCATTATACCACTGTGCAAAAGGTGTACCATTTTCTAAATCTAATACTTCTGTATATTGTTTCATCCACTGATAGCCAACCGCTTTCTCAGCTTCTCCCCAAAACCACGCTGTTTCTTCAATCGACTTATTATAAAAAGCTTCGTAATCTTCATAGCCTAATGATTTCATCCAACTAAATAGACGCGTTTTTTCTTTATATTCTTCTGTTGGAAACCAAACTGCTTGTTTCAATGTTTTCCCCTCCTTGACTTTTTGAGCAAGAAAGCCCTAAATAGGGCTTTTAAACTGGATATACAGGATGTTTGCGATCCGTGAACACTTGATATTTACTCATATACATTTCGAATCGTCCTTTTAACTCTTCACGTAAATTGTTTGGATGAACAATACCATCAATCACCATCTCTGATGCTAAATGATAAATATCAATATCTTTCTTATACTCTTCACGTTTTTCAGCAATGAAGCTTGCACGTTCTTCTTCTGGTAAAGCTGCAATTTTATTTGCATATACAGCATTGACCGCTGCTTCTGGGCCCATTACTGCAATAGAAGCTGTCGGTAATGCTAAGCAGCAATCTGGTTCAAAGGCTGGACCTGCCATTGCATATAAACCAGCGCCATATGCTTTACGAACAACGATAGAAATTTTCGGTACAGTTGCTTCACTCATTGCAGAAATCATTTTTGCACCGTGACGAATAATACCAGCACGTTCTACTTTTGTACCAATCATAAATCCAGGTACATCTGCAAGGAATAATAATGGAATATGATATGCATCACATAAATTAATAAACTTCGCTGCTTTATCAGCGGAATCGTGGAATAAAACGCCGCCCTTCATACGCGGTTGATTTGCAATAATGCCGATAGGCTTACCATCGATGCGTGCTAAACCTGTAATTAGTTCTTGAGCGAATAATTTTTTCACTTCAAAGAAAGAGCCTTCATCAATAATTCTATTAATAAGATCTTTCATATTGAAAGGAGCATTTTGATTTTCTGGAATGATTTCTTCTAACGTTTTATCAAACTGTTTCGGTTCTTGAGGTGTAATCAAAGGAGTCTTTTCTAAATAGTTACTTGGAAAATATGAAATATATTGTCTTGCTTGAGTAATTGCATCTTCTTCTGTTTTACATAAAACATCTCCGCATCCTGATACTGAGCAATGCATACGTGCTCCGCCCATTTCTTCTAAAGTTACCTTCTCACCGATAACCATTTCAGCCATACGAGGAGACCCTAAATACATAGATGCATTTCCTTCAACCATCATAACAACATCACAAAATGCTGGAATATACGCACCACCAGCTGCTGAAGGTCCAAATAGTAAGCAAATTTGTGGAACTTTACCTGATAATTTCACTTGATTATAAAAGATTCTTCCTGCACCGCGGCGTCCAGGGAACATTTCAACTTGATCTGTAATACGTGCCCCAGCAGAGTCAACTAAATAAAATAACGGCACGCGTAACTTCTCAGCCGTTTCTTGAATACGTAAAATCTTTTCAACTGTACGTGATCCCCATGATCCGGCCTTAACTGTTGAATCATTTGCCATTACACACGCAGTACGACCATGTATTTTACCAGTCGCAGTTACAACACCATCAGCTGGTAGTCCTGTTTGTTCACAATTTGCAAATAATGCATCTTCCACATATTCGCCATTATCAAATAAAAGAGCTAAACGATCGCGAACAAAAAGTTTTCCCTTTGCTTTGTTTTGTTCATGATATTTCGGTGCTCCGCCTTGCTTAATTGTTTCAACTCGTTCCTCAAATGAATTAGATTGTTGTTTTTGGTCTAACATATTTACTCCCCCTTATACATAGGCTTGCGTTTTTCCTTAAATGCCTGTAATCCTTCTAATCTATCTTTCGAATGGATTACACCCTCATACGCTTGTTTTTCCATTTGTAATCCGGTATGTAAATCTACTTGAATACCATTTGAAATTGCCTCTTTTGCTAATCGAACAGCAATTGGACCATTACTAGCAATTCGCTCTGCAATTTCAATTGCTTTCTCCTCTAGTAAATCAGCTGGTACGACGAATTCTACTAAACCATATTCTTTCGCTTCTTGCGCCGAAATACGTCTTCCTGTATAAATTAACTCTTTCGCTCTACCTACCCCTATTAATCTTGGCAAGCGCTGCGTACCACCTGCTCCTGGTATAATTGCAAGTGAAGTTTCAGTAAGACCAAGGCTTGCGGAGTCAGAAGCCATTCTAAAATCACAAGCTAAGCTTAATTCAGTACCACCACCAAGAGCGATTCCATTTATAGCGGCAATTACAGGCTGTGGTAATTGTTCAACCATCTCCATAGTAGAACGAATCATACCAACAGCATGGCGAACTTGTTCTTCATTCATGCCAGCGCGTTCTTTTAAATCAGCACCAGCACAAAACGCTTTTTCACCAGCCCCTGTTAAAATAACTACGCGTGTATCCGCTTCTTCGTTTATTTGAGTTAATATAGTTTGTAATTCGTCTAATAATGCTAAAGATAATGAGTTTGCTTGTCTTTCACGATTTAACGAAATCTTTACAACGTGCGGTGTAACATAGTCAACTGATATGTTTTGTAATTGTAGCATCTTATCACCTACTTATCGTTTTATGTTGAAGCGCTCTATACACATGACTCGGTAATTGGATGTTTAATTTACTTTGAATAAATTGACTAGCCCTCAATAACTTTTCTTCATCTATATTTGTTTGGACCCCTAACTTATGAAGCATATGTACTAAGTCATCAGTTGCAACATTACCCGACGCTCCTGGTGCATAAGGACAGCCTCCAAGTCCACCACAAGAACTATCAAACGTTGTAATACCATATTCTAAAGACTTAACTACATTTGCAAGTGCCATTCCATACGTATTATGAAAATGCATTGCAAACTGTGCAGCATCATACTTCTTTAATAAATGATCTAATACTTGCTCTACTTGTAACGGATTTGCTACACCAATCGTGTCACCAAGAGAGATTTCATAAATGCCATATGAAAATAGTTGATTACATAATTCATCAACAGCTTCTACACTTATATCCCCTTCATAAGGACAGCCAAACACAGTAGAAACATATCCTCTTACTTTTTTCCCTTCAAACATTGCTTGTTTTGTTAAATCTTCGATCACAGCTAATGCTTCCTTGATTGATTTATTAATATTACTTTTATTATGAGATTCACTTGCTGATAAAAAAACATTCACCTCATCTACATTTTGCAAAAAAGCTCGTTCCAAACCATTTTGATTTGGAACAAGCGCTGCATATGTAACATTTGGATCCCTTTTTAGCTCAGAAAATACATCACTTGCATCTGCTAATGCAGGAATCCATTTAGGGTGAACGAATGAGGAAACTTCAACGTACGACAATCCCGCTTCTGTAAGTAGTTGAATCCATTTTACTTTATCTTTTGTGCCAACAATTTTTTTTTCATTCTGTAAGCCATCACGTGGCCCTACTTCTTTAATGACAGCAAAATTAGGTAGTTTCAATTCGCTTCCCCCCATATCTCCCTATTCAATTTCTAGTAATACATCTCCTTCATTTACAAAATCGCCTTCTTGCACGTTTATTTTCATAACCGTTCCAGCGTCTTCTGAAATGATTGGAATTTCCATTTTCATAGATTCCAAAATGACGACATCCTGCTCTTCCTCTACTGTATCTCCTACTCCTACAACTATCTTCCAAACATTTCCTGCCATCGATGCATATACTTTCGTCATCATTTTTTCCCCCTTAATATTCATAAACCTTATTTTTTAACAAGTTGTTTCGTTACAAAACCCGTTGTATAAATACCACTTTTGAACACATCGTCTTCCAATACTTGCAGTAGCATTGGTGTATTTGTTTTAATACCTTCTACTTTTAACTCTTCTAGAGCATTTTCTAATTTTGAAATTGCCTCTTCACGAGTTTCACCATGAGCAATGACTTTTGCAATCATTGGATCATAGAAAGGTGTAATTGTTACATTATTCTCTAAAAAGTGATCAATACGTACACTTGTCGGTAGCGTTAAATCTGTAATTTTTCCTGGTGATGGGAAGAATGTTTTCGGATCTTCTGCATAAATACGGGCCTCAATGGCATGACCACTACGTTTTACATCAGCTTGTGTAAATGATAGCTTTTCACCACATGCAATAAGGAGTTGTTGTTCAACAAGGTCTAAACCAGTAATTTCTTCCGTAACTGGATGTTCTACTTGTAATCTCGTATTCATCTCTAAGAAATAGAAGTTTTTCTGATCATCTACAAGAAACTCAACTGTACCTGCATTTGTATAACCAAGTGCTTTAGCAGCTTGTACAGCAACTTCTCCCATAGCTTTTCGTGTACCTTCATCTAAAAATGGTGAAGGTGCTTCTTCAATTACTTTTTGATTTCGGCGCTGTACTGAACATTCGCGTTCCCATAAATACACTGTATTACCATGAGTATCCGCTAAAAGCTGAATTTCAATATGGTGTGCATCTGCTATATAGCGCTCTAAATACATTTCTCCGTTACCAAAGAAGTTTTGTGCTCTTGTTTTATTACTTTCAAATGCTTTGGTGAGCGTTTGCTCAGTTTCCATCAACTGCATTCCAATGCCTCCGCCGCCCGCGGATGCCTTAAGCATTAATGGATAACCAATTTGTTTTGCAATTTCAATTGCTTCTTCAGCAGTTTCAATATTTGTAGTAATACCTGGAACTACTGGTACATCTGCTGCTTGCATTGCTATACGTGATTCAATTTTACTTCCCATCTTCGTAATGATTTCTTCTGAAGGACCGATAAATACGATTCCTTCTTCTTTACAGCGAATCGGAAAAGATGGATTCTCTGATAATAATCCGTATCCTGGATGGATTGCTTCAGCATTTGTCTTCTTAGCTATTTCAATAATTTTTTCAAGATTTAAATAGCTTTCTTGGACACGTGGCCCACCTACTAAGTAAGCCTCATTTGCCATTTTCACATGAAGGGCATTTTCATCTGCCTCAGAATAAATAGCAACGGTACGAATCCCAAGTTTTTGACAAGTTTTCATAATACGAACTGCGATTTCCCCGCGATTAGCAATTAATATTTTTTGAAACATAGTGATCCCTCCTTTTTATCTACATCCTAAATGTCTAGCGATTACGAGACGTTGAATTTCAGAAGTTCCTTCACCAATTTCTAATAGTTTTGCATCACGAATATGACGTTCAACTTCATATTCACGCATATAACCATATCCACCATGAATCTGTACTGCTTGATTCGCTATACGACTTGCTGCTTCAGAGGCAAACAGTTTTGCCATAGCCGCTTCTTTACCGAAAGGTTTATCATTATCTTTTAACCAAGCTGCTTTATGTACTAAATTACGCGCTAATTCCACTTCAGTCGCCATATCAGCCAATTTAAATTGAATCGCTTGGAAATTAGAAATTGTTTTTCCAAATTGTTGACGTTCTTTCGCATATTGCAGTGCACGTTCAAATGCTGATTGTGCAATACCTACTGCTAATGCTGCAATTGAAATACGCCCTCCATCAAGTGTATATAAGAATTGTTTAAATCCTTTGTTTACATCACCAAGTATATTTTCTTTCGGTACACGCACACCATCAAGTACGATTTCACAAGTATTAGAAGCGCGAACGCCCATCTTATCGTAAGGACTTGAAATCGTTAATCCTTCACTAGTAGTCGGTACAATGAATGCAGAAATACGTTTTTTACCATTCTCTTCAACACCATTGATAGCGGTTACAATGATTGTATTTGCATACTCTGCATTTGTAATCCAACACTTTTCGCCACTAATTACATATTCATCGCCATCTAAAATTGCTTTCGTCTGTGTGCCTCCTGCATCAGATCCAGCGTTTGGCTCCGTTAATCCGAAAGCACCTAATGTTTTACCTGATGCCATTGGAACTAAATACTTTTGCTTTTGTTCTTCTGTACCGAAATAATAAATTGGAGAAGCTCCTAATGAAATTGTTGCAGCGTAGCTTAAACCTGTCCCACCACAAGCACGACCAATTTCTTCAACTGCTAACGCGTACGATACTGTATCGCCACCTGAACCTCCATACTCTTCTGGGAATGGGATGCCTAATAATCCTAGTTCGCCCATTTTTTGAAATGTTTCATATGGAAATTCCGCAGTTTTGTCATAATATACAGCCTTCGGTGCGATTTCCTTTTCAGCAAAGTCACGTACCATTTCTTTAATCATTTGTTTTTCGCGAGTTAGAGTAAATTCCATTCCGCTACACACCCCTTATCGAATATTGAGTTTCGACAGCGTGCGAGTTTGTACTACAAACATTACTACTTAAAAGACAAAAAAATTAGTTAGACAATTGCTACAATTCTGTCATAAATCAATTTTAAAACAGATTCTGTACTAATGCACAAAAAAATTCCTACATTGTTCTACAACAACATAGGTAGTTTCATGTCGAATTATGTATTTTTATGTTTAATAATCTCTATTTTTTTCCGAATCAAAGATTTTCACTAACACCTCAGGATGTGATTCGAAATATGTTTATTTTAATAAATACTTTTCATCAAACCGTATTGCCTACGATTTTAATATGGTAATCAAACTGCTAACTGTTTTTCGCTTCTCTGCATATTTATAAAGTTCTTCTAGCATATGCTCATACATTTTAAAGCTGTGTTTTATCATACCTAAAAATAAGCTCGCATACATTTCAATTTGATAAATGGCGCGGCGTATGCATTAATAACTAATGAAAATTCTTCCTATAATTTTTAAACACTACCTTCTGCATTAGCAACATTACATCCTAATTCTTAATCCTTCACTTTGTTATATGTCATAAATATAAATCTTTAATCAGGTTTAAAATTAAAATGACATTCATATTTCAATTAATTTTTAACGTTTTAAAATGCGCGATTGTTAATAGACATTTATACAAATGTTCACGAGTAATAAAATTCGACAATCTATTTTCTTAATCACCTATTTTAACTTTTAATTTAATCGATTTTTTTCGATTTCATTTCATGTCGTGTAAAAGAACCTTTATTACTCCGTATATTACCTTAAAGTTAATCCACTTAAATTCATAAACTGTGCGCATACTTACTTCTGCTCTTCTGCTAGAAAACTATCAATGCTTTCGCTTTTGAAAGCGATAAAGCCCGCTATTTTTTACAGCACCCATAGAACGTTCTCCGATTAACACTGAGTTCTTATGTTAATTCATCCTGTAGTCTATTGTTGTGATTTATTGTTTTAACTTGTTTAGCTTAGCCAATATTACGTTACGCCTCTATTCTGAAATAAAAAAAAGGCAATCGATTTTAAATCGATCGCCTTAAATTTTGTGTTTCTTTTGTAGTTCTTATACCATATTATAATGTTCAATTGAAAGTCCTTATTAGACTACTCCAGTGTAATCAGATAGCCATAGAGCCGTTAACGTTCTACTATTGCTTGATTTTAAATTTCCTAGAAGAATTAAAGGTAGGTGTGTATTAACCGGCCCTGATAGTAATTCATTCCTTTGAGCAACTTGAACAATCGGAGGATTTTGCATGATTTATTTTATTAACTCCGCGGTATTAATCCGTATAATATAAATTGAATCGTATTTTCAATTTCCACTTCATCGTCCCATTTCTCTTCAGGCAATAATAAAAATCGAGTTAAGAGTAATCCTAGTACAGCTGATAAAGTAAGACGTAATACGGAAGATGGTGGTATTTCAATAATTTTCCCATCTTCTTGAAACTTCACAATTAACTTTTTAAAATGTGAAAGTAGTTCTGTTTCCACTAATTGCTGTATTTCACTTTTTAGTTCTGGTTGAAATGGTACTTCTTGAATTAATATTTTTATCATTGGAAAGTGCTTTTTGGCAAATTCAAATCTATTATTAATTACTACTCTTAAAAATCCTTCATATGATTCATAATTAGTTTTAAATATTTCTTTTGCAAAAGCTTGTACGAAAAATGGTGCAGCGAACTTTGTTAAAGTTGGCATTACGACCGCTAACAATAAATCTTTTTTCGTTTTATAGTAGCGGAAGATCGTTCCTTCCGCTACACCCGCTCGCTTTGCAATTTCATTTGTTGAAGTTGCAGCGTACCCTTTTTCCCCAAACATATCAACAGCTGCCTCTAATATACGCATTTGACGTTCATTTCGTTTATCAGTATTTGTTGCAGCAACTAGTTCTTCAAGCCAATCCTTCCTCATTTATAAAGCTCCTTTTTGTCATCATTATATTTTACGATGTTTCTTTAAAGCAAATACATTTCCTACTGCAAATAATAGTGAAAAAAGAAGTAAAACAGTAAGATCTACTGCAATCTCTTTAAATCCTTGATTTCGAATCATCACTTGTCTCATTGCGTCAGCACCATATGTGAGGGGAAATAATTTCCCTAACATTTGTAACCACTTATTCATGGATTCAATTGGAAACAACCCAGAAAAGAAAACTTGCGGTACGATAACAAGCGGTATAAACTGGATCATTTGAAATTCATTATTTGCGTATGCCGATAGAAATGTACCTAATGTTAGGGCAGTTAAAGAAAGCATACATGTAATAAGTAAAGTCAACCAGATGGAGCCTGCTACATACAAGTCTAAAATATAAACCGAAAAACTTACGATAATGATAGATTGTATAAATGCAAAGATTCCAAAACCAATAATATATCCTACAACTATTTCCCATCTTCTCACAGGTGTGGACAATAATCTCTCTAATGTACCACTTAAACGTTCTCTTACAAAAGATACTCCTGACAATATGAATACAAAGAAAAATGTAAAGAAACCGATTAATATGGGACCAAGCCCATCAAACATCGTAAAGTCTTTAGATCCATGTAAATAATTAACTTCAGGCTTCATAATTGATACATCATTTTTCTCTGTGCTTTTTTGCAATACTTGAAGTACAGCACGATTTTTTGATGAATCACTGCCTTCTAATAGAAGATTCATTTTTCCATTTTCTAAATGAATTACTGCATCTACCTTTTGCTTTTCTAACTCCGAAATTGCTTTTTCTTTGCTATATTCATAAATTGATGCTTCTTGATTTTTCATCGCTTTTACTATAGGAGCAGGCACATCTACTACAGCAATATGCGGTATATAATCTTTTTGTGTAAATACTAGAGACAATAACCAAAGCAATAACATAGGTGCCCCAAACATCATCGCTAAAGAACGCTTATCTCGAAAAAATTGACGAATGATACGGATAATTACACCATTAACTCTCATGATTCAATCACTCCTTCTAACAAAAAGACATCCTCAATTCGTCCAGATGATGTTTGTTTTTTCAATTCCTCGGGTGTGCCAATCGCAACTAAATTCCCTTCTCTAATTAACCCTAGTCGTTCGCAAAACTCAGCTTCATCCATAATGTGTGTTGTTACAATAATAGTTGTACCTTTCTTTTTAAGATCATAAAACTTCTCCCAAATCGATTTTCGAAGAAGCGGATCTATTCCAACTGTTGGCTCATCTAAAATTAATATTTCTGGTTCATGAAGGAGTGCTATCGCCAATGATAAACGCTTTTTCATTCCACCTGAAAAATGCTGCACTTGCTTTTTCAGATGCTGTGACAATTGTACAAGTTCAAAAACTTCTTCAATTCTCTCTTTTTTACGCTTACCTTTCAATCCATACATCGTTGCAATAAAATCTGCATTTTCATATGCTGATAGTTCTTCGTATAAAGCATCAGCCTGAGCCATATAACCAATTCTTTTCATTTCATTTAAATTAGGCATGTTTGTATTGAAAACAATTACATCCCCTGTAGTTGACTCATTAATACCTGCAATCATTTTAATAAGCGTCGTTTTCCCTGATCCGGAAGGTCCAACCAAGCCAAAAATTTCCGCTTTTTCTACTTGCAACGAAAGATTGTGCAAAACTTCTTTTTTTCCAAATTTCTTTGATACATCTCGTAAAATAATTGAAGGTTGCTGCACTCAAAATCCCCCTTTTCCATAAAATGAGTGAGTACTCACTTTTATTTTACTCTCGAGTTGTTATATGTCAAACTTAATTCATTACTATTTATTTTGGGCCAACAACTATACAATGAAACAGAGTCGACATTAGAATATTTTTTCTTAAAGCCGACTCTGTTTCATTTTGAACCATAAATTTTTTATCTATGTTTTTAAATTCATATATTTTCTAATTCTAGCTACATCTAAAGAATATTCGATAATTAATTGCTGTATTGGTAAAATAACCGTTTCAGGATATAAATGTGCATATTGTAATGTTTCCGTATACTTTTCTAATCTTTTTTCTAAATATTTTACAATTTGTTCAGGATGACTTACCAATAAACATTTACAATAATAATGAATTTGTTCCTCAATTGCCGTATATTCTTCAATTTCAAATTCTTTATGCATGTGTACACCCCTTTATATTTTTAATATCGTTTAATAATAACCATTTTAACTCGACTAATTTTTGAGTTTTTTGATTATTTACACTATAACAAACTCATTAGGTCAAATTTTGTTACTTTATGTAGCGTGGAAAAATTTTAACAAATTTGTAATAGAAACTTGTACTAAAGTAAAAGTATCTTTACTTAATAATTAACATGCCCTTTTATTAAAAGATTTTCACGAGCATAATGCTTCGATAAGAAACAAAAAAGGACCGTATTCCAGTCCTCTTTCTATTTATAGATTATCAATTTAAAAACCTTCAGCATACGCATTTTGCTTTAGACTCAACCTATCTTGTTAGTTTAGTAGGCATGTAGCTTTTTTCTTCCCCTATATTTATTATCTCCGGATCTGTCCATTTCCACGAATCACATATTTTGTGGAAGTCAATGCAGGAAGCCCCATTGGTCCCCTTACGTGTAGCTTTTGCGTACTGATGCCGATTTCTGCGCCGAAACCAAATTCAAAACCATCAGTAAAACGGGTCGAAGCATTATGGTAGAGTGCCGCGGCATCGACGGATGTAAAAAATTTGCTGACGTTTTCCTCATCCTCTGTAATAATCGCTTCAGAATGCATGGATCCATAAGTATTTATGTGATTAATTGCTTCTTCGGTAGAGGAAACCACTTTGACTGCCAGCGTGAGAGATAAAAATTCTGTTCCCCAGTCTTCTTCTGAAGCCGGTATAATAGAAGAATCAATTGTCAATACTTTATTATCTCCACGTAGTTCTACTCCTCTTTCCCTCAAGGAAGAAAACAGTTCGCTACCAAATCGCTGCGCCCAATTTTCATGAAGTATAATCGTTTCAATTGCATTACATACAGATGGACGCTGCGTTTTGGCGTTTATGATAATATCAAATGCCATTTGTTTATCTGCTGTTCCATCAATGAAAACGTGACAATTTCCCGCACCTGTTTCTAGTACTGGAACAGACGCTTCTCTCACTACAGTATCTATTAACTGTTTGCCACCTCTTGGGATTAGAACATCCAAGTACTCGTTTAATGTAAACAGCTGCTTTGCGCTATCTCGTGACGTATCTTCTATGAGCTGTACACTTTCTGGAGGTAAGCTCGTTTTTTTGAGCGCTCGGTGAATAACAGCCACGATGGCTTTGTTAGAATACGTAGCGGAAGAACTACCACGCAAGATCACTGCATTTCCTGTTTTCAAGCAAATTGTGGCCGCATCTACCGTAACATTTGGCCGTGCCTCGTATATCATCCCGACAACACCTAGTGGCACGCGCACCTCCTGAATAGATAATCCATTGTCCCTTTCCCATGCACTTACACATTCTCCAACAGGATCACGCAAATCAATTAGTTGCTTGATACCCTCTGTCATATCAATAATACGCTGTTCATTCAGCATAAGGCGATCAAGGAGAGAAGCAGAAAATCCTTTTGTCTTACCTCCTTCAATATCCCGTTTGTTCTCCTCTAAAATATAAGCTGTTTCTATTATCAATTGATCAGCAATCGCGGCAAGTGCTTCGTTTTTTTGATTTGTAGATTTGAGCACAAGTTCTCTAGCAATCTTCTTTGCTTTTTGTCCTTTTGCCAACACTTCATTCATTTTCATTTCCTCCTTTTTAAAGATTAATAGGTAACATTTGAGACCCATTTAACTCCAGCAAAGCACTATCATCTAAGCCTTTCCTGCCTAGATATGCGTTGAATTTATTGAAGATTTAGAGTCAGATTTATAACGGTCAACTCTACGCTCTACACTTGGATGAGTCCACTCTATTCTTAAAATGAAATCCAATTATCTCTATGGATGACTTCATAGCTATGCCTTTCACATCGCGCTTTAATGTCTTGGCTCTGCATACCTTTTATATCCCTTAGTTCCTCTGCACTATATCTGCATTGCCCTTTCCCTATTACGCGCCCTTGTTGCGTTACGACCTCCACAACTTCGCCTGCTTGGAAGAACCCAGACACACTAGTAACACCAGCAGGAAGAAGACTCTTTCCATGCTGAATGATGGCAGCGGCTGCTCCAGCATCCACTTCGATTTGTCCGCCGACAAGCGAATGTAACGCGATCCACTGCTTATTCATCTTAATCACTTTTTGAGGAGCATTACCGATATACGTTCCATCACCTTTCCCCTTCAAAACATCTAAAAACTTCTCATGTCCACGACCTGTCCCGATAAATACACTCACCCCAAGAGAAATTGCCGTCTTTGCAGCATCGATTTTCGATTTCATACCGCCAGTTCCCAGTTTTGAGCCAGCATCACCAGCAAGAGAAGCGATTTCTTTCGTAACCTCAGGGAGGAAATAATATTTTTTCGCATCCGCATTTTTCTGGGGATTCTGGTCATATAAACCGTTCACATCCGTAAAAATCATGAGCATATCCGCCGAAGCAAGCCCACTTACTAAAGCTGACAGCATATCGTTATCACCAAAAGTCAACTCCTCTAAAGAAATAGAATCATTTTCATTGATTATAGGAAGAGCGGAACGGTTTAGTAGCTCCCCTAAAGTAGCATAAGCATTACTGTATTGTTCTTTTCTAGAAAAATCACTTCTCGTTAGTAAAAGTTGCGCGGTAACGATATCATATTTACGGAATTCCTCCGTGTATGCCTGCATTAACAAACTTTGTCCGACAGCAGCGGCAGCCTGTTTACCTTTAATTGTTACAGGTCGGTTAGGGTACCCTAGAGCAGAAAAACCTGCAGCGACGGCCCCAGATGTAATTAGCAAAACTTCATGTCCTTCCTGTTTCAATCTCGCCAAAGCTGCAACGTGATCTGAAAGTTGTTCCGCAGAGATGCCTCCATGATTAGTCGCCAAGGAACTGCTCCCAATCTTTACAACAATTCGTTGTTTTTTCACTTTTGTACCCCCTAGTCTAAAATCAAAGTTTTTATAAATTGTACTTATATACATACAGTTTGCAGCAATATTTCCTCTTATCAATGCTACGCCTATAGAAATTAAGAGCAAAATAAAAATGACCGCTTCGCCCTTAATAAAAAGGACGAAACGGTCATTGTTCCGCGGTACCACCTTAATTGATATACATAGATATCCACTTGGCGCCTATAACGCAGGCGTACGCCTAAACTTTCATTTAAGACTCAGGGATAGGTTCGATACTTTCTATACGAGGAATCTTTCAGCCGGTGAATTCCACTCTCTTTCGCAAGAAGACATATGTACTAGTTCCCTTCAACGATTTTCAATTTAATTTTTATATATTATGCGATATAGTTTGTTTTTGTGTCAAGAGATATTTCGAAAAATTAATAGAGCGACAAGATTTTAGTATGAAATTATGTACAGACTGTATGAACATCATCATATCTAGAGAACGTTGATATAACTATACCTTATTGATTATTCATCAACATAAAGCCTTCTAAACATCTCTTAGCATGCAACAAATAGAGCAAGTCATGTCACAAATCCTACAACTTCTCTTAATTCTTTATGTAAATAGTAGAATATATTGCTATTATCCAACATGATTTTTAATGTTATCCGGTGGTAGATAATACAAAATATTAAATTATACTGCATATACTTATATAGTTTCAAATAAAATTAATTTCTTTATTTTTGGTATTGCAAAAAGGAATATACTCTCTTAAAATGTTTCTTTATATTGTATGGGATATTATTTAATTTTTTCAGAATAATAATTTCAAACCGATAAAATTGATTATAAAAGGAGCAAGATCGAGTTATTATGGACAAACAAATTGGATTCATCGGATGCGGAAATATGGGGATGGCTATGATTGGCGGGATGATAAACAAAAATATAGTGTCTTCAGATAAAATAATTTGTTCAGATTTAAACGTTACTAATTTAAAGAAAGCTAGTGAAAAATATGGCATAACTATAACTACTGACAACAATGAGGTAGCTAAAAATGCTGACATCTTAGTTTTGTCAATCAAGCCAGACCTATATTTATCAGTCATTAACGAAATAAAAGAGCAAATAAAAAACGATGTAATAGTCGTAACTATCGCTGCAGGAAAAAGCATTATGAGTACTGAGAATGCTTTTGGTAGAAAGTTAAGGATTGTAAGAGTAATGCCTAATACACCAGCTCTTGTTGGCGAAGGAATGTCTGCATTATGTCCTAATGAAATGGTTAAAGAAAAAGATTTAGAAGATATACTAAACATTTTTAATAGTTTTGGCCAGACAGAGATAGTAAATGAAAAATTAATGGATGTTGTAACTTCTGTAAGTGGGTCTTCGCCAGCCTATGTATATATGTTTATAGAAGCCATGGCAGATGCTGCTGTACTGGATGGTATGCCAAGAAATCAAGCATATAAATTCGCAGCCCAGGCTGTATTAGGTTCTGCAAAAATGGTACTAGAGACAGGAATACACCCAGGTGCATTGAAAGATATGGTTTGTTCTCCAGGTGGAACGACAATAGAGGCTGTAGCAACATTAGAAGAAAAAGGCTTGAGAACAGCCATCATTTCAGCTATGAAACGTTGTACTCAAAAATCTGCTGAATTATCTAGTTTAACGGAAAACAATTAAGATAAAATTGCACAATTGTGTATACCTTGAAATAGTTGTAGACCATATTCACATTTGCTTTAGATAATCCCTTATTATCAGTAGTAAATAAAACGGACAAATTCATACTTACTTGAGATTGTCCGTTTCATTTTTTATTATTCTTAAATAATTTTACACCTTCCTAATTACATGTCTTTTTTTACCTCTAGTCTTCCCCACTTATTTCCCTCATAAGATTCTGCCTAAATACAAAAACCGATTCATTTCACACGAAAAAGAGTCGGTTTTCTAATTTTATGCTTTTGATTACATTGGGTAATGAAATGAAAAAACTGAGAGTTTATTACCTAAGAGCATTGGTTACAACTTCAGCAGCCTGCGCAATTAGTTCATTATTATAGGTAGCCTCTTTCTCATCTCTACTGGATAGAATTGCGATGATAATAGGTGCTCTATTCGGCGGCCAAACGATAGCAATGTCATTTCGTGTCCCATAACTTCCAGCTCCAGATTTATCTCCAACTTCCCAGTCGGTTGGTACACCAGCACGGATAAGTTTGTCTCCTGTAGCATTTCCTTTCATCCAATCTGTAAGAATTTTTCGTTTGTCAGCTGGAAGCGCATTTCCGACCGTAAAATCCTTAAGGTTGGTAGCAAGTGTTTTGGCTGTACTTGTATCACGAATGTCTCCTGGAGTAGCCTCGTTTAACTCTGTCTCAAAGCGTTCAGCCATTGTAACTCGATCACCGATCTGTCTAAGCGCTTTTTCATATCCTTTAGGTCCACCTATTTTATTAAACAAAAGGTTCCCTGCAGTATTATCACTGGAACGAACAGCAGCCTCTGCTATTTCCCCAAGTTTCATGCCTGTATCTACATGTTTCTCTGTAATGGGTGAATATTCCACTAAGTCTTCTTTCGTATAGGTGATGACTTCATTTAATTTATTAATTGAGTTTTGCTGTAGCAATACTCCTGCAGCTAGCGCCTTGTAGGTTGATGCATAGGCAAACCGCTCATTAGGTCGATAAGCAATTGTTCGATTTGTACCAGTATCAATAGCATACACGCCTAATCGAGCATCAAATTTTTTCTCAAGTTGAGAGAATTCTTTATAAGTCGCATGATTTTTATGTTTAACTTGTCCTGGCTTTTCTTTCGCTTCAACTTGCAATGACCCTCCTGTAAAAATTTCTAAGCTTGAAAGACCTAAGCCTAATATGCCAGCACAAATCCCTATTTTTAGCATCCTCTTGTTTTTCAAAAATATCATTCCTTTCAAATTTTTAATACTGAAAACAAATATTAAATTCAATACACTGTATCCCATTTGAACACCTGTTTTTATACGTACACATAATAGACACCCTAAGTAACAAGTTTGTTCCATTCATTCAAAAAACTTTTTAAATAGTAGCAGAGGTATTAACAACAATAAGAAATAGCAACTATGATAGCTGCTATTTCTCATTTCAAATCTAACTTTTTCTCTAACTTAGAAAGACTTTTATATAAACAGGGGCTCTCCCCTTAAGAAAAGTGCACAAATTTTACTGCTTTTGATTAGGGCTATCTGTACTAGTAGCTTCACCATGTATACGTTGCTTTTTTAAATCAAAGTATACATCTAAAACTTCCTTTCCAATTACAGAATTAATTCCACTTTTATCATTATGAAGCCATGGGACTACTACAGAAAATGCTACTTCTGGATTATCATATGGAGCATATCCAACTAATGTTAAGTTATAACATTCCATACGTTCACCTTTTGCATTTCTGCCAATTGGATCATCTCCACCATATACAGTTTGAGCTGTCCCCGTCTTTCCTGCTGGCTTGTATGGAGCATTTTTGAAATATTTCACGCCAGTTCCATCACCTTCTTGAAATACCCATCTAAAGCCCTCTTTTACTCGATCAACATGTTCTTTCTTCATATCAACTCGATTTAATACGACAGGCTCTATAGAGCGTAAAACTTTACCAATTTCCTCTTCTTTTATTGATTGCTCTCGTATTTCTTGTACAATTTTGGGTTGCATTCTATATCCACCGTTTGCAATAGTTGAAATATATTGTGCCAATTGCAACGGCGTATACGTATCATACTGACCGATAGAGAAATCTAGTAAAAACCCAGGCTGACTATCTACTTTTCTAGTTTGTCCAGTTATTTCATTCGGTAAATCAATACCTGTTGGGACACCTAAACCGAATTGTTTAAAATAATAGCGCATTTTATCAAATGCTTCTTGTTTAATATCCAATGAACCATTTGGTACGTAATTAACCCCCGCAATTTTTAATGCTGTCTGGAACATATATACATTCGAAGATACTTGTAAAGCTCGTAAATCGTTAATATTACCAAATCCGGATACATTCCATGATTTCTTAGCTTGTGTACCTTTAAATTTCATCGGTGCGTCATAAAATTGATCTCCTGGCTGTATTGCCCCTGTCTCGTATCCAGTTAATAAAGTAGCGCCTTTTACAGCTGATCCTAGTTCATACGAAGTTGTCATGTTACCTAATGCCAGATCCTCAATCTCTACTTTCCCTTCTTTTTCTACAATCTTTTTGCCTGCCATAGATAAAATCTGCCCATTATTTGGATTCATCATGACGACAAAAGCTCGGTCCATCAATGGCTCTGAACTCTTAAAAGCTCTCAAATTTTTCTCTATACTTTCTTCCACTTTCTTTTGTAATTCCATATCAATCGTTAATGTTAAACTATTACCACTTTTTCCTTTAGAGATTATTTCTGTGTTTATAATGTTTCCTGATTTATCAGTAATGTTTTTCACTTCTTCTTTTGTACCGTGTAATACATCTTCATATCGTTGTTCAATATAACTTTTTCCTACACGATCATTACGGTTATATCCACGTACCAAATAAGAATCTAAGTTTTCTTTCGGTAATCCTTCTTCACTGCTTGTAATATTACCTAACACAGAACGAAATAAATTACCATTTACATAATTACGTTCCCAATCAACCGTTGCATCTACTCCCGGGAACTCCGCAAGCCTTTCACTTATCCGCGCATACTCTTCATCTGTTACATCTTTTTTAATAATTTGTGGTGTCAGTTGATAACCCGAACTCATTTTACTTTTAATAGCTAACACCTTTAAATCTTGTGCTGTTAATTCTGCCAATTCTACTTCTGTAACGCGACTTCGTCTTAAGTCTTCAATTTTTTTATCTAACTCTTTTCCCTCTATTCCCTTTTCTTTAAACTTTTCTATATCTTTTTTAGTAATCTTTGTCTCCGCACGTTTCGTATTCAACTGCATCCAGAAATCTTTTTTATCGATATCGGTTAATTTATTTATATCTTGTTCGGGCATTTCAAGTACTTTCGCCAAGTCTTTTGCTGTTTTTAAAATATCTTCACTCGTAATCCCCTTCACCCTTGTATACGTAATTGTGCGAAGAGATTTATTATTAACGACTGTTTTCCCTTCTCGATCTAGAATTTGTCCACGTGGAACTGGTATACTAGTTGTTTCATTTTGACTGTTTTCCACTTGGTTCTTATAAGCCTCTCCCTCAACGATTTGTACTTTTCCTAGCTGCATAATAATAGCTGAGAAGAGTACAAATATGCAAAGGAACATTATATTTAATCGAATAGATATATATGTCTTCTGCTTCTTTTCTTTTTGTTTTTTCATAAATCCTCCATATAATTCTTCCGGAACTCTTCACTAATACTTAGTAAATAAATATACTAAATACGTTCCCTATATATTAGAAACCACCATTCAGTTATAAATAGTGTCTTATCTTTTTTTCTAAATCCTTGTAAGCGTCAATTCCTTTTCGTTTAGCCGCGTAATTGATAAATCTCCTTTCCTGTTTTTCTCTCTATTTTTTTGTCGCTTGCATTAGAAATGCTAAACTGTATAATGACTCATGTTAAACTTACACATAGACTTGCTAGTAACTTTTCATACTGATTGTTCCTTTCTTCATGCTGTAATACTTAATAGACAACCTAAATAATAAAGTTGTTCCACATTTACAAAAAAAATAATTAACTATAAGATGAAATAAGCTAAAAAAGGGAGGGTTTTATGTTACATACAAAAATAAAAAGATGGAGATCTTTAGCGGTTCTTTCTATTGTAGGTTTGATTTTAATAATTTTATTAAAAATCAATTTCATTTCAATTACTATCGCTACTTCTTCAGCTGAAAGAGGAAAAATTCTTGATCAAAATGGTGTAATACTAGCTACAAATAAGAAAGTTAAATCTCTATATTGCACTTCTAATGATGAAAAGCTATCGAATCAAGATACAGCAAATACATTAGCTTTTTTCAATCAATTTTCAAGCGAGTTTCAACATGACATTTCTGCAGAGGACATAAAATCGCAATTACAACAATCTTGTAAAAAGCAGACTATGAATGATATACCGTTATACTCTGACATAAATGAGAATGAACTTGCATTCATAAACAAGAACAAACCCAATAATGTAATAATCAATGATGAATTGATTCGATATTATCCCAAACACGAAATTGGTTCACAGGTAATTGGGTATGTAGAAAATGACCTTAATTCTAAGTATGGACCTGTTGGGAAAAGTGGCGTTGAGCTTCAATATGAAAATGATTTAAAAGGAAAACCAGGAAAAACTCTGATTTTTAAAATGAATAATAAAAAGTTCTTATGGAACATTCAAAAAGTACAAAAAGGAAAAGATGTCCAGCTGGCTTTAGACTCTAAGTTGCAGCAAAAAACAGAAGAAGCATTAAGATCTCAAATTAAGAAAATACCTGATGCTAATGCTGGCTATGTTGTAGTAACCGATGTAAAAACTGGCGCAATTTTAACTATGGCCAACTCGGCAGTTTTTGATCCAAATACATTACATACACATGTATCATCTAAAAAAGAAAACATCAAATCACTTTCGCAAAATAAAGCAATTCAAAAATTAAAGTATGGTGAATCTTATGTAAATATGGCCTCTACTATAAAGCCACTTACTATTTTAATTGGATTAAACGAAAAGCTTTTTCAACCTGAAGATACTTATTTAGATAAAGGTAGCTTTCAGTATGATAATCAAAATAACATTACGAATGCACCTGGAACGCCAACAGGTGAGATTACACCGAGTCAGGCTATCATTAATTCATCTAATACATTTATGACAGCAAAAGTAGCTCTACCCTTATTCAACCAAAATAATGGGAATATAAAAAAGGTGGCAAATATATGGACAAATTATTTAATGCAATTCGGCCTTCGTTCTAAAACTGGGATTGATTTACCCTTTGAAGAAGACGGACAATATCAACTTCATCCATCTAGTAAGTTTGAAAATGGAATCTCTGCTTTATTAAATGCCTCTTGGGGAGGAAATGAAATACACACCCCTCTTCAACTTGCTCAATATGCAGCAACTTTAGCAAGTAAAGGTGATAAATATAAACCTCAAATCGTAAGTGCTATTATTGATCATGACGGTAATGATTCAAAAAAGTTTAAACCAATCTTAGAAAGTTCTAATCGATATCCGATGAAATTTTGGAGTGTCGTGCAAAGTGGGATGAGTCAAAATATAGAGGAAATTAAAAGGCTGCCCTTTGACGTCGCAGGTAAAACAGGCATAACAGGTTCTCCAAATGAACAAGAAAGAGTGATTAATCATTCTCTTTTCATTGCATATGCTCCTGCAAAAGATCCTCAAATCGCAATTTCTGTCGTTATTCCAGGTGGTAAGACAGAAAAAAATAGTGCAGCTCTCGTTACATCAGAAATCTTAAAGTCCTGGAATTCTCTTCAAAAAGAGGATAAAGATAAAGAGGAAGGTTCATTAAAGTGAACCTTCCTCTTTTACCATATAGAATCTATATTCGTTATTTTCCATTTACCTTCATCGCTCTTCTCGAACATGAAAGAATATTTAATATCAGTTAAAACATATTCTTTTTGTACATATCCAGTATGACCGTTAATTGTCGATATTTTTATATATCCATCATTCTGCACTTTTCCTGGAATCCAAGCTTTTACCATTTCATTAGATACTTCATATAAAACTTGTGATTCTCGTTTTGGTTCAGCTAAAATTTTTGTTTTATTTCCAGTAACAGTTGCATATATAAAATGTTCTTGCTTTGATTGATTACTTTCTGTCAATCCACTTGGCACTTTGTACACTTTCTTTGTATCATTTACAAATTCTCCCCCCATTGTAAGAGCGACTTGCAACTCATGAAAAATATCCTCATCAAACTTCAATTCATCCTTCTTATAAATCTTCCCTTTAAATAGAACTTCATCATTTAACGCTCTATACAGGTCATTTTCATTTTTTAAATTTACACTTCGATATATATCATTCATAAATTGTTTTAATGATGGATCCTGAGCAGACTCATCTTTTGTTTTAGGCTTAATTTGAGTACTACTTTGTACCGGTGATTTATTATCATTAAGCCAAGGTTGTTGAATAATAAAAAATAACATTGTACAAGCCAAAACAACTACAATAGGTAATGCTTTTTTACGAAATGGTCTCTTGTGTGTTACAGAATCTACTTCACTATTTTGGTATATCGATTGCTTTATTTTATAAATAAATTCTTCTTCATCTTTACGATCCTCCATTGGTCCATTTTTTAATTTGCTATACCAGTCAGGATTTTTTTTACTGTTCATCACTTCTACCCTCCCCTATTAATTTTGAAACCTTACTTCTCGCTCGGCTTAATCTAGATTTTACAGTTCCAATTGACACTCCTAATGTTTCAGCCATTTCTTCATAAGATAATTCATATCTTGCGTCCAATATTAGTATTTCACGGTGTTTTTTAGGTAGTTTTAATACAACCTCCCACACATCATTCATTTCCTCTTGCTTAAAAAATTCTTGTTCCGCCGACAAAGATTGCTTATCGTCACTAAAAAATCCTATTAAAGATATCCTTTTAAAATAGGAGGATTTCAAATAGTTTATTGCAGTATTTCTTGTAATTTTTAATATCCACGTTTTTATAGATGATTCTTTTCGAAATGAATGCCAATGTTTAAAAACCTTTATAAATACATCTTGCGTGATGTCATCTGATAAGTGTGGATCTTTCGTAATAATAAAGGAATAATTCCATACATCTTGCCAATAGTCTTTTATAACATAGTCAAGCTCATCATGATTACATTTTTCAATAAACTTCTGCTCCATTTCCACACCTCAAACTTATTTGAATAAACATAAAACTGCCCTCACTTTTATTATGGTTTCAATATATAGACATGATGCAAGTTTCATTTGTTCCATTAATTATCTTTTTTCGATAGAAAACTCTTTCTTAAAAAATGTAAAGATGGGAGATATAATGAAAAAAACCAGGATAAATTCTTAAAATCACCCTGGTTTTTCTGTATTAAATATGTTTTCATTATTTTTTTATAATAGAGACTGGATCTAATACATCTACTTGACTCCCCATAGTTTTAGTGAGTTTTTTCCATTCCGTTTCTGCTTGTACAGCCTTAACATCATCTTCGTTGTATGGTCTATCTTCACCATACGATTTATTAAAATGAAGAATCTCCATTGATGTTTCATTTACAGGAATTTGATTGAATGTAGCTTTGTCTACAATTACAATCAGTTCCTCATAATTTGAATTACGATAGTGACCAAACCAAGTATCGCTAGCATACTGCACATCTATTTTCTTTTCATTAATTGTTAATTCCTTAATTTTTTTATTTTTCTTACTAGCTAGTAATACAGCTTTACCTTTTGGAACTGAAGGTACTGACTTAATTGGGTCTGAACTCCATACTTCATTATCATTATCTGATTCTCTCAACACACCTATCTCAACCATTTTCTCCGCAGTTTTTTGATCCATCATTAATACTTGTCTGCCACCACTTTCTGCTTTTTTCACTTTATATAAAGCGTTGGTCTTAATTTCACTTTTATGTTGATTTACTATTTCTTTTAATGATTGCTCTTCCCCAATCAATAAAGCGGCATTCCTTGGTTCTTCTTTCTTTCCAAAAGAACAAGCTCCTAACATAGAAATAGATACAATTCCTGCCATACACACTTTCATTACTTTTTTCATTTCTTTTTCTCCTCTTTGCTTGTTTTATCAATACGCTATATGATTTTTTTATATAACCGTTGTAAATAACGCCAACGGACAGTGAAAAAGTACACACTTTGAATGGATATAAAGGCTAGTATAATTAAAATGGATATCTTTAAAACAGAGAAGTCAATTAGCTGTTGCAAGGCTATAAAAGCGACACCACTATGAATAATCGCTATAATTAAAGGCAAGAAGAACATTAACATAAGCTGACGCGTTACGATTTTCTTTAGCTCTCTTCTACTTAGACCGACCTTCGCAATCATTTCATATTGTTGTTGTTCCCTTTCTAAATCTGCATATAGTCGGAAATATAATAGGCTGGCTGCAAACGTAAAGAATACGATACCTACTAATACACTGACGATAAGTAAAATACCATTCTTTTGTTTCGAAGAAATCCATTCAGAATACAATGCTTCAAAATAATGATGTGCTTCCACCAAATTATTATTACCCATTGTTGCTTCTAATTTTTTGGTAACCGCTCTTGATTTTTCCCAATTTTCCACCACAAATCCATATTGACTTTTCATTACGTAAGAATCATCTTCCGTCTTTCTGTTAGGGATTTTTTCGTACAAAGAATCCGAAACAACAATAATAGCTCCAATTGTATTTGGGAGAACTATATAAGGGACTGCCTTTTTGACCCGAAGGGACATCTCCATATTTCCCTGTACTACATCTATTTTCTCAGGAATATCTTTTCCTCTTGCATACTTTTCTTTTTGCGAAACGATTGATGGTACTATGATCGCTTCTTGATCATTATCAATCTTTTCCATTTCATACCCGAAAATTTTTGCAAACTTATTATACTCTGATACTTTGATTAGCACTAAATTATTTTCCGTAAATTTAGGATTCGTAACCCCTACCTGATAAGAGAAATTTGAGCGAGTGAGTTGTTTTTTTATTTCTAAAATGTGCTCTTCTTCTTGTGGATTCTCTCCTAACGAGGTATAGGTAAATGCAAATGGGTTGGTCATTTCAGTTAATCCCTTATTTCCCATTGCTAGGCATGTACCAATCCCTGTGAAGGCCACAGCGGAAACGGTCGCTAGCATAAAGAACATAGTTGCATTATCCTTCATACGATAGGCCAATTCAGATATAGTAAGAAGGTTTGTTTTATTAAAAAACACTTTGTCTTTTTTCTTTAAGGCGCGTATTACATACACGCTCAACTGAGAAAATAGAAAATACGTCCCTATCACTACAAGGACTACCCCTCCAAGTAAGTAAGGCATAATGAAGTTTCTTTCTAGTACGAAATAGAATACACATCCATACCCTAATCCAATGAAGATTACGGAAAGGAATGCTAATCCTTTTGAGGCCTTTGGCTCTGGTTTTGGCTTTTCTTCTGATTGCATCAGTTCAATCAACTTGTTTCCTTTTACCATCTTAGAAGTAAACAACGAAATGACTAGGAACAGAATCAAAAATGCGCCAGTTGTCATAAAGACAGCTTTTATAGGAACGTAAAAAGGAAGCCCCTTATCAATCGCTAATATATTTTCACTTGCTAATAAATTGAGCTTTGCAAATATCAAACCAATTAAGATACCAAATGTAATAGATGCGATTCCAATTAACATATTTTCTAAAAAAATTAATTTATTTAACTGCGACGGTGACATACCATGCATGATTAAAATTCCAAATTCTTTTTTTCTGGTTTTTAAAAAAGAACTTACCGAATATAAAAGAAAGAAGAATGAAAATACAAAAATGAGATATTGGGATATTCGCATCCCCATTGTTCCTAAAAGACTCATTGTTTTACTCGTAGAGACTAGTTCTCCTTGTAAATCAGCATGAAAAAGTAAGAGTGAATATGTGAAAAAAACCATAACTGAAAATGAGCTACTTAGAAAGTGCGCAGCATAAGTCCGCTTATTTCGAATAATATTATTAAAAGCGAATCTTTGAAAAGTCATGCTTACGACCTCCTAGTAATGCAAGTACATCTATAATTTTTTGATAAAACATTTGTTGGTTTTCTCCGTTATAAATTTCGTTATACAATTTTCCGTCTTTAATAAATACAACGCGATCACAATAACTTGCAGCTACTGGATCGTGCGTAACAAGCATCATTGTTGCATCTTGTTCTTTATTTAATCGTTTTAATAATTCCATTACATCATTAGCCGCTTTTGAATCTAAGTTTCCCGTCGGCTCATCTGCAAGTAGTAATTTTGGTTTATGAATCAGAGCACGTGCAATGGCTGTTCTTTGTGCTTGTCCGCCCGATATTTCATATGTTCTTTTATTTAATATATCTTGAATGCCTAATTTTTCTGCAATACCTTCTACACGCTGATTCATATCCTCAACATTTGTGCCATCTAACGTCAGAGGAAGAACAATATTTTCTTTTACAGTTAATGTTGTAAGAAGATTGAATGCTTGAAACACAAAACCTAATGCACGTCTTCGAAATAATGCCAGTTCATTTTGAGATAATTGATATGGATTTTCTCCATTAATCAATATTTCTCCTGATGTGGGAGAATCAATAGTAGAAACCATGTTCAACAAAGTAGTTTTCCCACTTCCTGATGGTCCCATTATTCCTACAAACTCCCCTTTTTTTACACTCAAATTAATGTCGGAGAGTGCTTCATAAGATACCTTTCCTGTATAGATTTTACTCAGTTCACAAACTTTTAATATTTCCATATCATTTTGCTCCTTATTATCTTTTGATAACCTAAGTTTATCTAAGGTTCCCTTCTTCTCATATCGATTAACCTTTCATGTATCTAACAGGTCTGTAAGGTTTCTGAAAAGTCAAAACAAATGACTTTCTAACGATTTGCATAAGGGAAAATGATACGGATTGTTGTTCCTTTTCCTACTTCCGAATTTATTTCAATATTATGTTCCAATCTTTTTATAATATTTTTCACAAGATATAATCCCATCCCAGTAGATTCCTTAAATTTCCGACCGTTTATTCCCGTATAAAATGGGCGGAACACTCTCGGAAGGTCTTCTTTTGGAATTCCCACACCATGATCTTGTATTTCAAGGATTACAGAGCGCTCTTTTTCTAATGTAGTAATAGTAACGTTTTTTCTACTTCCTGCTGAATACTTAATGGCATTGGATATAACTTGATGAATAACAAACCGAAGCCACTTTCTATCGGTTTCTACCATAATAGTTTGTTTTACTTTTACTTCTGGATATACATAGCTACGGATAAACAGTCGTTTATTTTCACGGATTACTTCTTGAACGATTTCCTGTAACAAAACTCTTTCCACATAAAAATCTTGTTCAAACGTTTGTAATCGCGCCATATATAAGACCATTTCTAATCCATACTGCATTTGATCTACTTCTTCTACAATACTTTCAAAAACCTCCCCATTCTCTTCTTGTGTGATCAGTTCAATAACTGATAAAGGCGTTTTCATCTGATGCACCCATTGATTAATAAATGTAAGGTGTTCTTTTTGTTTATACTCCCAAGTCTTTAACTGTTGATGATATTGACTATATTGTGTTTTCAATACTCGCTGAAGTGCAACTGATAATGGAGTAGAATCCAGTTCTTCTAAGGATTCCTCTAATGTTTCTGAAGGAGTGGATAATTTTTTATAAAATCTACGATGGCTATAATAGCGATAAACTAAATACCCAATTAAAAAGCATCCTCCTAAAAACACACTATATAATGCAGTAGATAAGTGATTATATCCATCCAGCCAATAAACAGTTAAAACGACAAATAGCTGAATAATTGAGAAACAGATGAAAGGGATATGTTCACGTAAAAATAAATTCATTATTATACCTCATCATTCTTCCAAGTTATTTTCAAACGATATCCAGCACCACGAACTGTTTCTAATGCATTTTTTATTCCGATTTCTTCTAATTTTTTTCGGACACGTGTAACATTTACACTTAAAGTATTATCATCCACATACGTATAGTCATCCCAAAGTTTTTCTAAGATTTTCTCTCGGCTAACAATACTAGGAGATTGTCGTAAGAGAGTTTCTAGTAAAACAGTTTCTTTTTTAGATAGAATACACATGCTATCATTTAGCTTTAATTCCATTTTTTCTGGATAAAGTATTAAACCAGATTGCTGAACAACTCTTTCTTCAGCTTTAGGTGCATATTCTCCGTAAATTCTTCGAAGATGACTTCGGATTTTTGCCATTACAACTTCATAATGAAACGGTTTAGTGATATAATCGTCGGCACCATGTTCAAGTGCCATAACTTGCTCCATCTCTCCATTACGCGCTGATATAAATATAATGGGACAAGTTGAGAGCGTTCTAATTTGTCGGCACCAGTAAAAACCATCAAAACTAGGCAAATTTACATCTAATAAAACTAAATCAGGTTGAATTTTCACAAAGTTATCTAAAACATTTTCAAAATCCTCTGTAATATTCCCTTCATATCCGTACTTGTTAATATGGGATTGAAGTAATTTAGAAATTTTTTGGTCGTCTTCTACAATCATAATTTTATACATATAATAAGCTCCTTTTATTTATCTATTTCCGATAGAAGACTCCCTCCTCAATTTGGGTGAAGGTATGATAGCACCAGCACATAGGTGGGAGATGAATGCCGGTTGGCGTAGCCAAAATGTTTGCTACGATATACTTGTACAAATTGCTCTTTGAAAACTGAAGATATGAGGCTGGTTGCAGAAAAATCGTTGAAATTGTAAAAGCTTCAACGTTCAATCAATCCACGGTTACATCGGTGTCCGCAGGAATCGCCCTCTTCAAACACGCCGCAAGGTCGTTAAGTGGGACTAGTTAAAGTATATGTTTATTATCTGTAAGAATATAAAATATACTTTTATCTTTTAGTATAAAAAAATTTTCCTCTTACTTATATTGAATAACCTTACTTCAAACTAACAGCTTTGTAATGTTTCTGAAAATAAAGTTAAACATAATAGCTCTTATTTTTTAAATTTCAATTATTTAATTTAACATTTTAAACTTTTTGTTTTATAATTTTCAAATAAAAAATAATCGTATTTAATTGTGTAAAAAACACGTAATTAAATACGATTATTAAAATCATAAATCTAAACCAACGCTACAATAAAATGTGCAAGGCTTATATATATTTCATAACAAAATTCAATAACTTTATAATTGCTTTATAAATCTTGAATCGGTAAGGTTTGTATATTTACTAAAGAAGTAAATTTCACCTTCTAATTAAGTATTATTTCTGAAAAACATGTTTTACTTTTTCGCCTGGAACATTGCTCCCTCCTCTTCCTTTTACATCTTCGATCATCATGGTAACAATCATGTCTGGCGCATCTGCATCAAAAGCTGCAAACCATCCAAGTTCCTTTCCGTCTGCTTCTTTCGACTCTTTCAGTTCTGCTGTACCCGTTTTGCCAGCAAGAGTTACACCATCAACCTTAGCAATTCTCCCCGCGCCATCAGGGTCATTAATGACTTTTATTAATGCACTCTTTAATATCTCTTGATTCTTTTTAGAAACCACATTTTCTTTCCAATTCCCCGCTACTTTTGCTTCTTTTAAAAGATGAGGCGACGGAATATTCCCTTCATTCACAATCGGGGCATATGTTAATGCTAAATGAAGTGGTGTCATTAATACTTGTCCTTGTCCATATCCCGTGTCTGCTAGTTGAATATCATTTTTTATCCCATCTTTTGCAATTATTGAAATAGGAAATTCGTATTCGATTGGTAATTTTTCATGAAATCCGTACTTCTTAAATTCACTTACATACTTATCTTTTCCCATTTTCAAAGCTTGTTGAGCAAAATAAATATTATCAGAGTACTTCATTGCCTTATCAAAATCAATTGGACTAGCATCCTTCACACGTGTTACATAATAATTTCCCCACGATGAATCTTTTGTCCACTTTAATCCTTGGATTTTAAATTCTTCCTTAGGATTTATTGTTTTCGTTTCCAAACCAATTGCACCTGTAATCGTTTTAAATACGGAACCTGGTACAAATGCTTGTGTGAAGCGATTCATCATTGGCAGTTTCGAGTCGTTATTCCATGCTTCACGTTGGGCTTTTGATGCTCCTCTAACTATTATATTTGGATTATAAGCAGGGCTACTTACAAGTGCGATTGTTTCACCCGTTTTAGGATTGACCGCTGCACTAGATCCTGCTTCATTTTTCATTTCATTAAAGATTTTTTCTTGAATTGCAGCATCAATTGTTAACGTAACATTTTCCCCTTCTTTTGCTTCTTTTTTTGCTACGTTTTTAATCTCTTTCCCATTCTCATCTTCCATAAATACGCGTCCACCCTTTTCACCACGCAATTTATTCTCTAATACTTTCTCTAAACCTGTCTTACCTACTAAATCATCTGCTTGATAACCTTTTTTTTGAAGCGATTTTAACTCCTCTGCATTCACCTTTCCTATATATCCAGTTAAGTGTGCCGCTGCTTCTCCTAATGGATACGTACGAATATTTACTGGGCGAGATGAAACTCCTTCTAATTCAATATAATCATTCTGTCTGGTTCCCTCTTTTAAAATACCAATTGGTACAAAGGAGTCTGGTTTTATCCATTTCGCTGCGAGCTTCTGATCGACCTCTTCTGTAGACATATCAAGTAATTGTGCTACTGTTTCTTTCGTTTGCGCTGCCGTTTCACCTAGTTTCTCTGGAATAATTCCAACCTCAGACGCTTTACCATTCGTTGCAAGCCCTTTCCCATTTCGATCATATATTTCTCCGCGTTTTCCTTGCTCTGTTTGCATACGTACTTTGTAATCTTTTTTCATACCTGGGAAAATGAAGTCTGGTGTCCAATCTATTTTCCAAGATTCCTTTTCTTTCACGAGTTTTGCTTCATGGATGAATGAAACCGTTCCTCCATCCGTATCCATATTAACTTCAAAAAGAAAAAGTTCTTTATCTTTAGCATTCTCTCCCTTCATTTTAATTTTTAAATTCTTAACTCCAATACCCTCATAGATTTTTTGATATTTCTCTGTGAAATCCTTGTTAGAAATCGTTTTTTTTGCATGTTCTGATAAACGATCATACATATTTGTAAATTTTTTATCATTCCATAAATTGATATATTCTTCAAATGCTTGTTTTGGCGGTTCGTTTTTATTACATCCTACCAACATAATTCCGAAACAAAAGAAAAGCAGCATCCATATTTTTTTCAATTCAATCTTCTCCCTTAGTTATAAATGATTATTCCTTTCTTAATTTATTAAATAAAAAATGTTTTAACGCTTAATAGACAGTGTAAGTAATGAAATTGTTCCACATTTACAAAAAAATTAAATTTATGGTTAAGTTGCATTCGAAGGGGAAGATTTTAAGATTCTTACAAACAAAAGAAGCGAATATATTTAGCGAACGTTATCATTATTAGTGTTGTTTTAACAATTTCATTTAAAATACCCTTTAGTTCGGGTTCGCTGCTCTCATCTTTTTTTTGTGGATATTTGATACAAAAAAAGAATCCTAATACTAAGGATCCTGCAACATAAAATAACAAAAATATAAACAATAAAAAGAATTACTTAAAGTATAATTTATAGGCACTCTATATCCTTCTTTTTCGCATCAAAACCCCCTGCGCTGTATGCGACAGGGGGGTAGTTCATTCTACAGCTTATTTAGAAGAGTCATGTACTGGCAAACTACTCAAAATCAATTCAGCAACTTTTACATATCCTTTTGAGTTTGGATGAATTAAATCCGTAGACCAAAGCGTATTGTCATTAACTAAATGATGATTCCAAAAGTCAACATGATGAATCTCATACTCTCTACTCAGTGAAAGTATTACTTCATTTGCCTCTAATAATTGTTCTCTTAATACTTGTTTTTTTTCAGAAGAAAAAGGAAGCCTAACTGTAAAATCTGGAAGGTTTGCTATAATAATATCAGCACCTGTTTTACTCAATGTATCTATCATAAATTCCATATCGTTCTTATATGCATGATGATTCCAACGTCCTTTTAAAACATCGTTTGCACCTGCAATTAGACTAACCAAATCTGGATTAAAAGTTAATGCCTTTCCCAATTGCTGCGAGCGAATTTCTTTAGTTACTAACCCACGTTTTGCAAAATTAGCATACTTTAAATCGTTTACACACAGTTGAACAAAATGATCTACCCAGCTTTTTAATGCTATTCCCTCAACTTCATCCCCTATCCCCTCTGTAAAACTATCACCAATCGCTACAAATCGCTTCCACATATCTAGTCCCCCTTTTTTATTATTCATATCTACACTATACAATAGCCCACAGCGTAATATAAGAAAATTCACGTTATTTTCTCGCGGAAATAGGTTGAGACCAACTATCTTTGTCATTATCATTTAAGCGTACTTGAAAAACATATATAGGTTGAGAAAAGCCTTTTGTATCAGCGTAATAACCTATATTATAATCTGTAATAACTAATGTATCACCTGCTTTGAAAGATATTATAGGATCAAAGTCTCCTTGTTTTAGTTTTTGAAATGCTTCTTTGGGAGACAGAATTTCGACATCTCGAATATGTAATTTTTTTGTAACTAACTCATTGTCATCAGGCATTTTTGTAATTTGCTCTTTGTAAACAGGCATTTTTTTACCCTCGTCTTTTAACTCTATTGATGTTTTTATAGTGACATCAGACATATCTGTTTTTGTAATGGGATCAATAGGCGTATTCCCAAATTCCTTCATTTGATACGAAATAATTATTCCAAGTGCAACGAAACTTACTGTAATAGGAAGGAATACATATTTGATTATTTGTGCATCCGTTTCTTTTTTCTTCAACAATATAAGAACTATATTTAACATAGAATATCCTAGCATCATTCCTAAAGTATTATGAAGTAAATCGGCTAGTTCCATACTTCCACGTTGCATTGTAAATTCAAGGATTTCAATCAATAAACTTGCTATAATTGAACCGATTAACATCCATTTTGTTTTTTGAAAAACATTACTAAATAAAGGCAATAAAATTCCTAACGGAAAAAGCATCCCTATATTTACAATGATATGGAAAAAAGAAGAAAATGAAAAGGTATTCCATGCTTTTTTATAAATACTAAGTACATCAAAGTCAATTGTTCTTGCAAAAGTTATATCAACTGGACGACCAAATGAAGTAGCTGATAATGCAAGAGAATAATATCCTATTATTAATATGAATAATATAACTTGTTGTACGGTAAATTCCCCCCCACCTTTACATACCTTTTTGTATACTACAAAGTAGCTAAAAACAAATATGAGTAGTAACAAGAATGTGAGTTGTATCGTAGGAATTGCAACGGTAACAAGTAGTTCGGAAATAAAGTTCATTTTACACCTCTGTTTTTACGAATAAAATATTCAATAGTTTTATATAACATTCTAGATATAGATAGCCATGTGTTGTTACCCCTAATAATTATTAATACAGAATTTAACCTGCATACATTGAGCATTTCTTCCTCTTGAAACTAACTTTATATGACCACGCGGCTGCAAGGAAACTAGCGTTTTACTAATTGTATTTTCGGCTATGTTTGGATAAACGTTACGAAGATTCTCTTTAGTAAGAGGATTTTTGGAGTTAAGTATAAAATTAATAATTCGGTCAATTTCATTATGTTCATATAGAATCCAAAATTGACCGATTCCTAATATACTTAGGAACCGGTAATATTCGTATATTTACTAAAGAAATAAGATTCCTCTAAGCATTATACTTTTTTTGAAACTTTGTTGTTCTTTGTTTTGCCCAATTGATACATTTCTTTTCAATTAAATGATACGATACTATAGAAAAAAGTATTGTCATTGTCATACATAAAGTAAGAAGGAAGAAGATAGGTATCTTTGTATACAAAAGTTTAAATAGTACCATCATGATTGGAAAATGACACAAATAGATACTGTATGAAATTTCCCCTAAGTATACAAATACACTCTTATTTAAAAATGCTTTTACTTTTAGGTTACTCATGGCCATGATAATAAATATGCTAACACCAATTACGACACCCCAATCTTTTAATAAGAAAGTAGTATCATTACGTGAAAAACCATAAATTAAAATGGAATATAAATATAGAATAATCCCTAATGCAATAAGAAATCCTTTTTTAAATTTTTTCATATTTTGATATAAGTAAATAAGTTTTTCCTGATACTTAAAAAGTAACATTCCAACCATAAACATAGATGTGAAATGCAGTGTATCGGCATAACCATTATAAAATCCCTCTGCTTTCCCAATATGCAACATATTAAGGAAAACACTAATTAAAGAAAAGCTCAAAGCAAATAGTATCGTTTTCTTCCAATTCATTTTATAAAAAAGAAGGAATAACAAAGGAAACACAATAGATATACGCATTTCTTGAGCCAATGACCAAATAACTGGATTATAATTTTCCGTAAAAAAGTTATTAAGAAGCACAATGTGGTTTATAATATCTATTTTTGTTATAGACCCTTGCCACCTATCATAGAACCAATCCCGTAGTCCTGCCACTTCATACGACGAAAACAAAATAAATAAAGCAAAGGTAATGACTATCCAAAAATAATAAGGGATATAAATTCGTACAAATCGCTTAATTAAATATCCCCAATAATTTGTTTTTGAATGATAAAGTGCCATAGATAACACAAAACCACTTAGTACATAAAAAACGATTACAGCTTCTCCACCCGCCCATAAAAACCTAAGCGGGGAAAATTTAATAGAATTAGGCAACGATGGTAGCATTAAACAAAAATGTCCAAATACCACTGTAAGTGCCGCTAACCCTCGTATAGAATCTAATTCTTTTATTCTCTTACTCATAAAATGTTCTCCTTGTAAATTGTAGATTTTGCTGTTAATAAAGGCCACTATACTAGTGTAGTGGGAGAATTGTACATATATACGTATAGGATAGAAGGAACTATTAAAATAAAAAGTAGGGTAAACTTTAAAATTTCATTAAATTTTTGAACTCTCTTCTTTTGGTAACCTTACTTCAAATATTGTTCTTATCACATTACTTTCAGCAGAAATCCCCCCATTATGCTGCTCAACAATATTTTAAGTAATAAATAATTCAAATCCTATACCGGCTTATTTCTCTTTTCTTGTTTTACCATCTGTATAAAACATACTAAAAGAATGGGGTAAATCTTCTTCTGGAATGCTATCTGGGGTACAGAACGCAAAATGGAAAAAACACACGTTAACCAAATTTGAGAATTAATGCAATCTTCAATTCCAAACCATACACATAAGAATCTATAATACTTTGAAACCTTTTGTTTCAAGCAAATATTTAGTTTTATCCTATGGATATAGATAGTAAGAAAGAATTCTCGGGAGCTCTTAAAACTAACCTTTAACTATATCAGCCGCGCTATTCGCCGCTAAAGAAAGAACCGATTTCACGCATAAAACGTGTAAACCAATTAGCTTGTCCTACATCAGATTTTGCTACAAGGTCTACTTGTAATGATTTACCTGATAAGAACCCAGGATCGTTATTATCTATAGGCGATATAATCATTTGACTAATTGTTACACCTTTTTTAATAGGCGCTTCTTGTTCTTTATTCAATACTTTAAATTCTTTTTTATAAACGTCTTTGCTGCCCTTTGGCATTGGAAGTGCAACAGCTTGCTTCGTTTGAACTGCTACATCTTTATCTTTTGCATTTTCTACCCGCACTGTTTCATGCCCTTTTACTGCTGAATCTTTTTCATAGGCCTTCTTCACTTCAAAATTCGCAAATCCATAATCATATAATTTCTTTGTTGCATCAAAACGTGCTGTATGAGAGTTTGCTTTAATCACTACAGAGATTAGACGCATACCGTTTCTTTCTACTGTGCCAGTGAAACAATCCCCAGCTTCTGGAGTTGTTCCTGTTTTCAAGCCATCTACACCTTCATATTGCTTAATTAACCCTTTTAACATCCAGTTCGAGTTCGCCATATCAATTGGATACTTGCCGCCCTTTTGGAATGTTTTTTTCGAGATTTTTGCTGTATCTAATATTTTCGGGAAATCTTGAATAAGACGTTGTGCTAAAATCGCACAATCTCTTGCAGACATTTTATTTTTCTCGTCTGGAGTTGTCCCTTCAGGATGCTGTCCTTTTAAATCATTGTTTGTTAAGCCTGTAGAGTTTACAAATTTATAATTTTTCAATCCAAACTCTTTCGACTTATCGTTCATCATTTTTACAAAATCGACTTCTTTTCCAGCAATTGCTTCAGCTAAAGCAATTGTTGCACCATTGGCAGAGCAAATTGCCATTGCCTCGTATAGCTCTCTTACCGTATAATAACCACCGTTTTCTAGAGGCACATTTGATAATGAGCGATCTTGTGAAATTTCGTGTGCGTATTCAGAAACTTTAATTTTCTGATCCCACTTAAGTTTCCCTTTAGCTATAGCTTCACTAACTAAGTACTCACTCATCATTTTTGTCATACTAGCAATCGCTAATAGTTCATCCGCATTTTTTTGATACAAAATTTTCCCGGAATCTGCTTCTACTAATATTGCTGCACCTGCTTCAATATTTAAAGCAGATCCTTTTTCTGCTGATACACTTCCATATGTAACAAACATGCTACAAAATAGTGTAAGCACTGTTACTATTGCAATGAATCTCTTGCAAAACATACCTTTCACTTCTGTTACCTCCAATATCTTTGTACTCAAAAAACCGTTATTCTAACATAATTCGCCAAAAAATAGACAGTGTTATCAAATCCTATATACATATAAGACATTAGGATCGTTTTTAAATAGACCATCTCATCTCAATCTTTTAGGAGCTAACACGAATCAGTTAGTCTCCTGCAGTTTTATCACCTTAACGAATAGCGGTCCCTGCAAATTCTTCAAGAGTCATACCGATATCCACGTACTTTTTATGGTTAGTGAATATTCAACTAAGTCATATTTCGTGAAGGTTATAGATTCATCAAGTTTGTCAATTGAATTTTACTTTAGTACTACTCCTGCAGCCAAAACCATATAGGTGAAAGTGCTCATTAAATCGGACAGTCACTTACCGATTTGTACGGTATCGGTATCAATAGTATAGGCACCCAGTCTAGCGTCAAACTTTTTCTTGAATTGAGCGAATTCTCGATGAATCGCATGATTTGCAAGGTTAGTTTTCTCAGCTTTTTTGCGTTTACCTGCAATGGTTTTCACCTGTAAAAAGTTTTACACTTGTAAGACTAACACTCAGTATTTCCACTCACATCCCTATTTTTAATATCTTTGTATTTTTCGATATAATCCGTACTTTCATATTTTTTAGAATTACACTTAATAGACAATCTAAGTAATACATTTGTTCCACATTTACAAAAAAAATCAAACCAGTGTGCACCGCATATGGTGGTACCCTATTAAAGAAAAGGTATATAAAGTTTATCAAATCCATATGAGAATAGTTTCTTGGTTTCTATAAAACGCTGAGAACCATTACTAGTCCCCATTACAACAGAAATCATCCTTTTACCATCTTGTTTTGCTGTTCCTGTAAAACAGTATCCTGCTGCATCTGTAAATCCAGTTTTTAATCCATCCGCTCCTTGAAAATATAATCTTCTATTAGATGGATAGAGCATTTTATTGGTTGTATTTACAGTGGTTCCACATAAGTTAAATGATGTAAGTTTGGCTATTTCTAATATATTCGGATAGTTTTTTATCAAATGTTGTGCTAATTTTGCTGCATCTAATGCAGTCATTTGGGATTCTTCATTTTTTTCATTAGCAAGGCCGGTTGCATTAACAAAGCGCGTCTGATCTGATAATTGTAATTGCTTTGCTTTTTCATTCATAAGCAGTGTAAAATCCTTTTCACTCTTAGAAATATGTTCAGCTAATGCAATTGCAGCATTATTTGCTGATGATATTACCATCGCATGAAATAGTTCTCTAACAGTTAAACGATCTCCATCTTTTACATTAATTTTTACACCCTCGCTATTCACAGCATTTGAGCTAATCGTAACAGAATCATCCCATTTTAAGCTGCCAATTTCGATTTGCTCTAATACGATATACTCTGTCATCATTTTCGACATACTCGCTGGTGCAAAAGGTATATCCTCATTTTTTTTATAGATAATTTTTCCTGATTCGGCATCCATTAGAATCGCAGCCTTTGCTTGAATATTCAGCTCATTATTATGTGTTTGAAAAAAATAGAGGAATATAATTGCTGAGATACATAGTATAGGAATATAAATCTGTTTCTTTAAAATCTTCATTTTCTAATCTCCTTTTTTCTTGTGTAAAATTAGTTTAGAATAAAATATTTAATTGGAAGAAAAGAAAAAATAAAGATTTAATAAAGAAAGAGGAAGCTTCTTATAAAGAAGTTTCCTCTGAAAATACATGTAACTTTACTGTGAAAGTTGTTTTTTCTATATCACTGTGTACTTCAATTGTTCCATCATGCAATTCCACAATACTTTTGACGATTGCTAAACCCAGCCCAGAACCACCTGTCTGAAGAGACCGAGATTTTTCAACTCGATAAAAACGTTCAAATATATAAGGTAATTCTGTAGTTGGTATAGAACTACCGTAATTTATAATATCTATCACAACTAATTTATTCTCTTCACGTGCTACAATATCTATATATTTCCCATCGCTTCCATATCTAATTGCATTTGTAATTAGATTTTCAAACACCCTTACTAATTTGTCACCATCTGCAAGCACACTTAATTTTTTTGATAATATAGATAGCCGAACATTCATGTTGGCCTGCTTTATTTCAAACCGAAATTGCACTACTAATTGTTCAAGCATTTCAGTGATATCGATTTTAGTTTTTTCTAAGTGTGTCCCTTTATTTTGAAAACGTGTATATTCGAATAGATCATTTATTAGAGTAGTTAATCTTAAAACCTTATCATATACAATCTCTATATAATAACGTAATTCTATTTCATCCCTATATTTATCTTGCTGAATATAAGCTAAATATCCAACAATTGAGGTCAACGGTGTCCGTAAATCATGTGAAACATTTGTAATCAAATCTTTTTTTGTCTGCTCTATTAAACGTTCTTCTTCAATAGATGTTTTTAATTGCTTTACTATGTTATTAATTTCTTTTGCCAATTCCCCTAGTGGAGTATCAGGTATAATGATAATTTCATGTTCAAAATTGATGTTTCCAATATGCTTGATTTCATTTAAAATTTGATTGAAATATTTTTTGAAATATTTTCTCTTTTCATACACATAACATAGTGAAATATAAAATAGAATAAATACAAAATTTAAGAGATAGTAAAGATTAGCATACAGCTGTTCTAAATGCCTAGGTCCATAAGCCTGTGAAATTTCTCTACGCACCGTATGAAACGTACTTGACGTAGCATCTAAGCCCCAATAAATCACATTTATAATATAAAGGGTTCCATAGGATAGACATATTGCAAGAGAAACATATATACATATTTTCCATATAGGAATGGATTTAAGAATTTGTAAAGAACTATTTTTCAATTTTATATCCCACTCCCCATACATTTTGTATTATCCTTTCCCCTTCTAAAACATTTTCTAATTTCTCTCTGATATTACTAATATGAACCATAACGGTTTTATTTGAATCACACGCTACATTTTTCCAAACCCGCTCAAAAATCTCTTCGGAACTATAGACTTTTCCAGGCGTAGATGCTAATACATATAAAATTTCAAATTCAATAGGCGTTAATTTTATGATAGTATTTCCAATTGTAACAATATGATTTTCCTTATTAATTACAAGTGATCGAATTTGTATAATATTTTTTTTAACATTTTGATTGGAAGTATTTTTCAAAAAAGATCTTCTTAATAAAGCTTTTACTCGAGCAACTAATTCTAAAGGATTAAAAGGCTTGATCATATAGTCATCAGCCCCTGTCATTAATCCTATTATTTTATCCATATCTTCAGCTTTTGCACTTAACATAAGAATAGGAACATCACTAAATTTTCTTATTTGTTTACATACTTCTATGCCATCGATATGTGGCATCATAATATCTAGTATCATTAAATCAATTTGTTCGTGTTTCATGATATCTAATGCTTCTATACCATTAGAAGCCGTATGAATCGTATACCCTTCATTTCGGAGGTATAAATCGATTAACTGTACAATATCAGCTTCATCATCAACAATTAAAATTTTCGTCTTCATACAATTACACCCTTCCTACAGTTTTGTTTAATATAAATTGTTAAAAGTTTATAATCCTAAATCATGTTAAAGTTACTTCTACTGAAAAATTTTATCCTTCTATCATCCCACGCTTGCCGAGGTTGAGAAAACCAAGCAAAAGTAGGGAGCGTGGTGAGTCAATGTATAAGACACTTCAGTTCTCACCGTAGGAACTACGGGCAGTGCCTGCTAAGATAACTTGGTGGACACATCCGTGTTCGCAGGAATCCCCCACTTCAAACATCTCGTACGAGTGTTAAGTGGGGGTTGTTCAATCTATAAAATCGTGTATTCGTTTAGAAAACATTTTAAAACTGTTTTCTAATCCCTTGTTATAGTCTGTCTGTTTCTCTGTCCATTGAACACCCTTATTCCCAGGCCAACCTGAGGTATTAGCAACATGTTTTAATAGCTCTAGTCCTTTTAATTTTTGCTGTAAACCACGGTTATATGCATTTGTCATATTAGATATCGCAATTCGTGTATTGGTTTCTGCATTTTTTAACTCTTCGTCCGTTAAATCTTCAGGTGCTAATCCACCTCGATGGAGTTGAAATAGTCCAAATGATGTGTCCTGATCTCCGACTACATTTGGATCAAACTTACTTTCATGAAATGCAATAGATAGGGGAATCCATGATGGTATACCATATTCCATTGATATTTGTTTAATAGTGGTTCTTACTTTAGCTAGATTGGTATGTTGTTCATATGCGTATTTAAAAATGTATATCCCTACTGTTAAAACCAAAATAAATACTCCAATTTTTATTAATGTTCTTCTCATCCAGATCACCTCGCTTGTTCGTATCAAATATTGTCACTAATATTCATATTTTTTGGGGATATTAACTCATAATCGTTAATCATTTGATGATCCTCTTTTTCATTAATTACTGATATCCCTTCAGCCGGTTCTACATTATTATTTCTTTTGAATTTTTTGTAATCACCTTCATCAAAGAAAAAGAGAATCTTTTTAGTATAAGGTTTTTTATATTATTTTTAGCTTACAAGCGTGCGTCTTTTTGGAAATTCAGGTGAAAATGGTCAGCATCCTGATAAACACCAAACTCATATCCTTTTTCTTTATAAAATTTGATGATTTCTGGAAGTGCTTGTAATGTTTGTGGCTTTTCATGCATAAGAATGACCTCCATGTCATCTGTTGTTCCCTTTTTAATATTTTCTACAATTTGGTTAGGATTATCTTTTAGCTCCCAATCATGAGAATCAATTGTCCAATCCCAAACTTTAATACCAGCTTCTGCAATTTGGTCCCGAACCTGTTGGCCTTTCAATCCAGGTGCTGAACCATATGGAGGGCGAACCAGCGTAGGATTTGTTCCTGTAATATTACGGATAAGCGCTAATGCTTCTTTCATCTCTGGTACAAATTGTCCATTAGTGTATAACTTCTTACTATCATGTGTCATACTATGTCCACCGATATAATGACCTTCTTTTATTGCTCGTTTAACATTTTCTTGGAATCCCGTATTTTGTAGGTTTTTTCCTATCATAAAAAATGTTGCTTTGACTTCTTGCTCTTTTAATACATCTAAAAATTGACCAGTCAATGTACTCGGCCCATCATCGAATGTTAAATACACTACTTTCCCTTCGGGCTTTCCATCAGATTTTTTCTTTTTTGTATGCTCTATTTTTTCTTTTGCTTGTTCTATAGCTCGTTTACTATTTTCTTTAACTCCCGCTTTTGCAGAAGGAGAATTGAATTTACCTATTGTAAAGTACACTAAAAATGCTGTTGTTAAAAGAATTCCTAATGATAGTACGGCCTTAAATATTCTCTTTTTATTATTTTTTAATAGTTTCATTATTTCTCTCTCCATTAGTTTTATATGCAATATATATAAATTAAAATTTACAAAGGTGGCAATGAAAAAATGCCATTGTTATCATATTAAGTAGCGGTTTGTATTGTAAATATTCGAAGTTCTTTTCTATATAACGTCCGCTTTTATCACTTTTGGCGCATTTACTGTTGTAAGGGAGAGTTTTCTCCATATGATACATCCATTAAAAGCGCACTTTTTTCTCGAATACCTAGCTTTCTTTTATTCGATTGAAAATAAAGAATAACTATATACATAGGGATAAGCGCAATAAAAAGGTACTTAAATTTTTTAAAAAATTTCATTTTCTAGCCTCCATTTCTTTATATAATTAATTTAAAATAAAATATTTAATAGGAAAGAAAGATAAAATAAAGATTTTATAAAGATTGATAAAAGAAAAGGTATAGGTTCACAGAGAATGATAATTTTATTAGAATATGATTGAATTAATGTCTTTTATATAACAAATGGCACAAGAAATTTTATTAAAATTCAACTGTACAAATTGATTTAGAATACCCATGTATTAGCTTGACGGGCATGTAGTGAGACCCCTTGATAGAATAATGAATGGTTTTTCATCATGAAATTCATTTAAACTAGATTTGCAATAGAATTCTAATCACTTATCTATTAAAAAGGAACCTACCTTTCTAGTAGATTCCTTTCATAATTAGAACAGATTTGAAGTTGGGTGAATAAGGAAATTCTGCTCGTTCTATCGCATGCTGTTTTCATATATCCTTTCGTTGTATAACAAGAAATTTTTATTTAATATAATTTTTTAAAACACGGTATTTTTTTACTAACAAACAATAATACTACTGAAAAAATGCATGTTTCCAATAATATGACTATAAAATACAACAAAGAATCTATACGATACAATTTTGAGAAAAGGATTAAAAATAATCCGTGTGACACATACATGAGAAAACTCAATGGTCGTAAAATGTGGTAACTCGAATGATTTTCTAAATTCACATTCAATAATGTCATAAATAGAAAATAAACAGTTGGTACTAGCATAAACCACATGCCATTTCCTTTCGTAAAGGCTAAATGTTGCACATTAAATGCTTCAAATGTCAGTAACACAAATGATAGAAATAAAAATCCTATATTATATTTTTGCGAACGGGTCTTTTTAAAGTAAGAAATATACATTCCTAAGCTTACAAAAAAGCTACCAAACAGCAAGCCATTTCTTGTTGTTAAAAATAGAGTGTAGTACCAAGAAAGCAGCTCTCTTGATCGGAATATATCGAAATAGGATTGCAGAAAAGTACCACAAATAAAAAGCATAAGAGTAATTCCTAACACTATCTTAGGTTTACATAATTTAAACAATACAAATGAAAAAGCCATTGCAAAAATTAGGGCAGATAGATACCAAAGTGTATAGTAACTACCTTCAAAGAATGCTTTTTGTAAATATACTAACCAATACCTCCATGACTCGCCACCTTTAACCCAAATGTACATTTGCAATGGGAAGTATATCAGTGTCCATATAACATAAAGCTTTATGAGCCTACTTATCACTGGTATTACTTGTGGTAAATCTTCTTTAAATGAATAGTTTATACGGACCTTTGAGGCAAAGAAAAATCCAGATGTTACAAAGAAAAATGGAACAGCTATACGCGCTAATACTGAAACTAAAAAATAATTACCGTCCTGTGAATAGTGGAAAAGTGGATCTGTGTGAACAGTAATTACTAAAATTGCTGCAATAACTCGTGTTATATCAATGGCAACATACTGTTTCATTTATGCAGACCTTTTCTATATAGTTAGAAGCCATTCCTGATAAAACACCACTATACGTAATTATTTTAAAATCCACCCAATCGCCAACAACAAAGTTTTGTAAGCTATTTGTAACATCTATAATGCAATGATCACTACTTCCACCCTCAACAGTAATATTTTCATCAATAGCTTTTAAACCATTGATATCTATATCTTGCTTTCCCATAGCAACAATTGCTCTTTTACGTAGACCTTTATCACTTATAGAAATAGGCTTTCCAAATGCATTCATATAAGCTCGTTCTCCTCGAGGTAATGATGGCTTAGTTTGAAGTTCGATAATTTCTGCGCGAAGTTGGATGACATCTGTTTCCCAATTATCTAACTTTTGGCCGTACGCTATTTCTCTCCCTAAAAATACAGATTGGTTAATTCGTAAATTATTAATACCTTTTGGGACCATTCCATCATTTAGCATTTGTAAACTACTAGAATTTCCACCTGATACAATTGGTAATGGTATATTGTATTTATCACGAATTTTTTGTGCTAGATCCGCTATGAAGCTATAATTTTCTTCTGTCGGAATAATTCCACCAAAACAAGTTAAATTCGTCCCAATTCCAGTTAGATTAATCCCTTTCATTTGTAAAACTTTTGATATGGTATCATGAATCTTTTTTTCATCTTCATACCATATCCCTTCTCTAAGGTCACCGACATCAATCATGAGGATAACATCGTGTTTTTTGTTCTGTTGTTCTGCTACTTCTGAAAGCTTTTCTATTATTTTCAGCTCAGAGTTTAAACTGCAATGAGCATACTGTATAACCTCATCAATTTCACTATATTTTGGTGATCTTAATAGCATTTTTTCAATTGGCAAGTGACTAATCTTTTTCAAATTTTCAATTCGAGAATCAGCTAACCAATCGACTCCAGCTTCCATTAGTGCTTTAGCAAAATCTTCATTACCGCAAACGCCTTTCGTAATACCTACGATAGAGATATTATACTGGTGTGCTTTTTTTACCAATTCTGATACATTTTTCTTTACTTTATTTATATCTATTTGTAATTGAGGCTTCATAGGGTCACCCGCTGCTCTAACAGTTCAATTAATTTTTCAAATCGTAAATTTCTAGAAGCTTTAAATAAAATAGTACATGGTTCTTTTGTATACTCAATAATACCCTCAATTAATTCTGTTTCTTCTTTAAAATGTATGGCTTTGTTTGGTAGAAATTCCTTTTGTACCCTAACAATCGTGTGAAATGTTAATTCACCATATCCAAAAATTGTATCTAGCTTCGCTCTTTTTACATACTCACCAACTTGTTCATGTAGCATTCTGTCTTGACTTCCCATATCTAACATATCACCCATTACAAAAAGTTTTCTAGAGCCAACATCTAATGAAGCAAGGGTATCTATAGCTACTCTTACACTTTCTGGATTGGATTTATACGTATCATTAATAATTGTTATGTTACCAATTTGAATTACTTCATTACGTTGTGAAGATAAAATTACATTATCTAACCCCTGTTGAATCCATTTATCCAGCATATTAAGATATTTCGCTACACTAATGGCTACTAAACTATTAACTGCTTGATGTTCTCCTATAAGAGGTAAACGATACTGTGCACTACTATGTGAAGCTGTAAATGCTATGGAAGATGAGAATGTCCTACATGAAGTTAGATAGATGTCATTGATCTCGCCTACCCCAAAAGTACATTTTTTATGCGGATAATTTTTCGCCTCATCAACTAGTAAAGAATGATCACCATTGAAAAAAAGTATGCCTTCTGGATCTAGTCCAATCATCATTTCCATTTTTTCTGATGCAATGTTCTTTAGTGATCCAAGATTACTTAGATGTGCATGACCAATATTCGTGATAATACCGATATTTGGTTGGACCATTTTACTTAGAAATGTAATATCGCCTATACGCCCCATCCCCATCTCAATTACCGCCATTTCTACATCTTCTTTTAACTTCAGCAAGGTTAATGGAACACCAATTTCATTATTGTAATTCCCTTGAGTTTTCTGGGTTTTATAACTAGTAGATAAAATGCTATGCAGAATATCTTTTGTAGATGTTTTTCCATTACTACCCGTTATACCAATAAAAGTAGCTTTTAGCTGTTGACGATAAGAAGCTGCTAATTGCTGTAGCGCTACTGTTGTATCATCTACAAAAAGGACAGGAATATTAGTAGGATAATTAGGTTCCCCCTTTTTCCATAATGTTGCTGCAGCTCCGTTTTTAATAGCTCCTTGAATAAAATGATGCCCGTTACTATTTGGACCAATAATTGGGATAAATAAAGAACCTTCTACCAGATTCCGCGAATCAATTGAAACTCCTTTAATTACAACATTTTTACCCGTGAAATAACTTTCTTTGATCATATTAGTAACTTCTGATATGGTTCTTGTAATCATAATTCTGCTCTCCTAAATTGAATATTATTTTTATTACTGTGTTTTAATAAACCCAATTGAATTAAGTGGTCTAACAACTCGGAATATTTCATGCCATCAGTTTTATCAAATAACAGAGGGAACATGCTATGTTTTGTAAATCCCGGAAGTGTATTAACTTCATTTAAATAAATAGTATTACTCTCCGTAACAAAGAAATCTATTCTCATCAGTCCTGAACCTTCTAAAGCTGTATAGGCTTCTTTTGCATATTTACACAATTCTACATATGTTGTATCCGGAATAAGTGCTGGAATTTGTGGTGTTAAATGCTCATCTTCATACTTATCCTCAAAATTAAAGAAAGTTTGTTCTCTTTTCCATTCTCCTGCTAAAGAGCAATGTGGCTTCTCATTTCCTATTACACCAACAATTACTTCTTTACCTACTATTTCTTTTTCAATAAGAATTTTATTGTCATATAAAAAGGCTACTTCAATAGCTTGTACTAATTCTTCTTCAGTTTTACAATAGCTAATCCCTATACTAGAACCCATGTTTGAAGGCTTTACATAGCATGGCAATCCAACCTGCGTAACAACATCCTTTATACAATTTTTTTTATTGTGATTATATTGTTCTGTATTGAAATATACGTAAGGTGTTTGTGGAATCAAATGTTGAGCAAATACTTTTTTAGACCAAACTTTGTCCATTCCAACAGCAGATGTTAATACATCGTTTCCAACATATGCGATGTTTAAAATTTCTAACATTCCTTGCAACTTCCCATCTTCTCCATAGGTACCGTGTAACACTGGGAACACAATGCTATTTTCGTCTATTTCCTGTAAAAATTCGCACATTGATTGTCCCAAGTTGTCCTTTGTATCTACGATTAATTGAGATTTCAATATTTCCCCATTACATGTTAGCCTTGGTTTGCTCCAATTTCCTTCTGGCGTAATATATACAGCAAATACATCATATTTATTTTTATTTAATTCGTTTAATACATTTAAAGCTGATTCTAATGAGACCTCATGTTCAGCAGATTTACCTCCATATAGTACGAATACTTTCTGTTTCATTTTATTACCTCCGTAAATTTAATACGCCTAAAAGAATCTATGTTTATGCAATGATTTGTTCGCATTGCTTAATCTTTTTAATAAATTCTTTGTCAGCCCTTTTTTCATAATTCTCCTTGAGTTTAAAGTAGATTATTTAAATTAAAAGAAAGATAAATTAAAGTTTTTATAAAGATATAGGAAATTTCTATATAAGAAATTTCCTATTTAAAAAATCACATCTATTTTTAAAAAGTATATAGAACCTTAATAAGGTCTACTCTAAATAATTGATGAATGAACTTACTTTAACTTTTTTAAGTAATAAACATCGTCTCTATTCCCTAAAAAAAGAATAGATTTCAACCAGGGATCCCGCCTCACCCTTAGCAAACGAAGCTTATATAAAATCTTTTTTTGAGAGGAATTTATTTTTTGAAAACTAGTAAGAGTGGTTTGTTAAAACGTAAGCGTAGGCCTTACTTCTTGGATATTAAGCGTATTTTCCCAACAAAAAGTTGCATACTTAACGTACAGAAAACATGTTTATTTGTGTCTAAGCGTACACATTTCTTTTTGGATATGGTGCCCCCTTGCCCATCAAGCTAAAAGAACTAGTTACCCCAAAATAATAAAAAAGAGCAAAATGCACAAAATTTCCGTTTTGGAGGTATTTGCTTTTCTTAACTTTAAGGGCATGGGGGACCCAAATTTGAAAGAATGGCTTCCACGTTTTAAATAAAATTTCGATTTGCCAATGCAAAGAATACCAGTCATATACCTGTCCCCATCGGGAAATTGTACGTTTAGACACATGTTAGACCTAGAAAAACAAGAGTGTAAAATTAGATGTTGGTTATAATTTCAAAAGTGGATCTGATTTTTTTATTATTACTAAAAAATCAAATCCACTTATTCGTGTCCTTAAAAACAATCATCTTTGAAAGAATCAATACATGCACTTTCATTCTCTAGACTATTAGTTTTTTGTAATAAAAAAACTACATCCTATATTGAATGTAGTTTTTCTAACTGATTTATTTATTTTTCACTTCATTTTTATAAAAAGCAAATAATGGTTCAATGGTCGGACTAGATAAAAGAGGAATTGCATTCTCAATCAATTCTCTATCCCAATCAAACCAACGCATTTCCATTAGCATATTCATTTCTGTATCAGTGAACCGTTTCTTTATTTCCTTAGCAGGATTTCCACCAACTATTGTATACGGCGGAACATCTTTACATACGACAGATCCTGCTGCAACGATTGCACCTTCACCGATTGTAACGCCAGGCATTATTATAGCATTCATTCCAATCCAAGCATCGCTTTTAATGACTGTGTCGCCCTTTGGTTCATATGATTGTTCTATTTGCTCAGCGAATGGATAAACTGTAATCCATTCTGAGTGATGATTATGATTCCCACCCATTAAAATGATAACTCCACTTGCAATACAAACATAATTTCCAATTATGAGTTTATCAAGATGCCAACCCATCTGTTCAATTGGATTGAAAAGTGCTTGGGACTTAGCATCGCCCCATAAATATCTTACACAACCATCTTCAAAATTTTGATGTCCATAATATCCTGAATAACAGGAGTACTCTCCTACTTCAATAAGTGGATTTGTTACTATATCTTTTAAATACTTTGTTTCAGACCAATGATTAAATAATGGATGCTTCATAACTATATTCCTCGCTTCTAAGTATTATAGATTTTTGCAATTCACTTAGAAGCTTAATACGACAGCGACATTTTTTAGCTTTCTCAAACGACGAATCATTAACTTCAAGCCTTTCTTTTATAATAAAAGCATCTTAACGTGATAAATTACATAAGTCAAATTGTAAAATTATGTACTCAAACTAAATAGTATTATACCGAAATATGAGCATTAAAACGATTAAGCTTTACATAAATCCCCTAATCAATTGATTAGGAGATTTATGAGTACCTATACAAAATTTCATAATCCTTAAATTAATATTTATGTATAAAATAATAAACTGTTCAACATTTTCCTTTTATTTTAAAGCTTTAAAACTAATTTCTTTCTCGATTTAATAACCTCGTATCTTATTTAAGGTGACTTTTCTTATTTTAAATTTTTTGGTTGGTTCCCTCTATTTGTAACAATTAAACAACGTGTGTTTATAATAAAAAAAGTCCCCTGAATGATAGAGGACTTTCTTTACAAGTATATTTTATTTTAAAGTTCTTACTTATCTTTTATTTTAAAAGATATTGCTGTAACTTCTTTATTAACAGTTCTGTTCCCTCTGGACTTACAACAATCTTCCCATTCGCTAACGATATATTCCTGTCTGAAATATCACCTGTGATTGCACAAGCTTGTGAAGATTGATATTTCCGCAAAATAATCTGATCCTCTTCCACAAACATTTCTAGAGCATCTTTTTCTACAATTCCTAAACTCCGTCTTATTTCCATTGGAATAACAATACGCCCCATGCTATCTGCTTTACGAGTAATCCCTCTTGATTTCATAAAATGCCACCCTTTATTTTTATCTACTATTACAGCAATTAGTTTAACAGTAAACCTCAATACGGAATAGTTCGTATTACAGCAATTTTTTCGAAAAATAAATTACAATAAAGGATAGTTCATATCAAAGTTGTCTCTTTTTTATTCTTGTTTTTCAATATATTTTTCTCTAATCATTTTTATATAATGTTCTTTTTCTGTTAGTTCAAATATAAATAATGCTTTTTTCATGTTATTAGCAACATCTTCTTCATTAGGTTGTTTAAGTCGCAATAAATTCCAAGCTTTTCCATAGTATAATTCACCTAATAGGTAGAAAGTATTTAGATTAATAGCTAATTTGATACCAATATCACTGTATTTTATTGCTTCTTCATGTTGATTTGTCTGGCCTAAAGTTTTTGCTAAATTAAAAATGATTTTTAATTTAATTTCTTTATCTCTAGGAAAATCTAACTTATTAAAATTAGTTAAACATTTTCTTGATATATTAATACTTTTTTCGTATTCTTTGTTTTCCCCATGAAATATAGACAATGTCTGCATAATATCTATTTCTCTTTCTGATAAAAAATCAGCATTGGTTAAAGTTAGTTGTAATGCATTATTTAAAAGATTTAAAGCAGTTTTTGTTGATCTATTCACCCTAAATATAGCAATTGCTTCATGCCATATTAGAAATTGTTTATCTTCTTTTGACTGGAAATTATTTTCGTTTTTCTCTTTTTTCACTATTTCATAAAGTTCTTTATATTGTTTTTGCTTTATGCAATCTCTTATTACACATTTTACATTTTCTACATATTTTAATTTTTTGTTTTGAGTTAGCGCAAATATATAATTCGGATCAATACCAAGTCTTTCAGATAATTGATACAACAATATGCTAGATGGATAAATAATACCTTTTTCTATCTTACTAATTTGACTTTGTGAACATATTCCATGACATAATTCAGATTGTGATATATTTCTTTTCTTTCTAAGTTCTTTAATAACACTACCGAGATTGTAGAATTCCATTTCTCCCCCTCAAATTTAACAATTTATGAGTATAAGAATATTTTCTAACTTTTAATGTAATGTAAAATTAGTATAGTTGCAATTACTAATTATATTGATTTATAGTTTCTTTTACAAACTTGTATCGCAATGAGAGAAATTATTACACTTAAAAGGAATAAAGGGTATTGAATATGATTTTTAGCTTTATTTCAAATAATAGTTTCTTTTGATTTTTATTTTAATCATTTCGGAGGAGCTTATTTTATGAACAAAATGTTAACCGAAAGAGAGTTAGAAGTGGCTATTTATGTAGCACAAGGATTAACGGATGCAGAAATTTCCAGTAAAATATATGTTAGCCCTAGAAGAATTTCAACGATTATTAATCATATTAAAGAGAAATGGCATATTAATTCTAGAGTGGAATTAGGTATTTTAGTTTATCATTATGGGTTTATAGATGCACCTTTATTTTCAAATAAAGACAGTCGTTTATTCGAAAAGGTTGCAAAATAAATGGCGAAATATAAAATGTTTATTTTATAATTACATAAACAATCCCAACATCTCCAAAATTTGATATAATGATACAGTTATTAATAGCAATTAGGGAGATATATAGCATGAACGATACAAATATGCCAAAAGGAAAAGAAATGGTTAAGCGGACTCCATTCGCTTCGGTACCGAAGAAATTCATCGGTATTGGTAAGATTGTTAAAAAACAAACAAAAGTGGAGCGCCCTACATTAACCCAAGACGAACAAGAAATTATTGAAAACAAGTTATTATGTTCATTTCTTTCTGAAGAGAAGATATTGATTACTTATTATAGAGATGGTCATTTGCTTACTAGATATATGACTGTAACTGACATAAATCCGATAAAGAATTTAATAACTTGCACTGATGCATCTTATAACAGAATTTTTCTTAAATTTATAGATATAATTAATTTGAGATAAAAAACATACTATTTTTTCAAATATAGCCGGTAATAAAAATGAAAGAATTTTGTATTCTAGGTTAAATACAGATAGAGAAAGCTTGAATATTTCTTTGGTATTATTCAATCTAATTATTGTTTATTTAACAGCGTTTGAGAGTATAGAACACTTTAAACAAGAGTTTGAAAAATGTATCCATTATTATCACAATCGGGTTAAGTCAAAATTAAAAGGCATGAGTCGGTTGAATACCGAACTCATGCCCTAAAGGATGGCGAATGAAATACGCAGTCTAACGTTATGGAATTAGTTCATTTTTTATAGTCTGCTTTTCATTTCATCGTTTATTACTTAGCTAACTCTTTCGTCCCCTTCATTACATCAACGAAGAATCCCCAGTTATTCACAACAGAAGAAATACTAATATGTTCATCTGGAGTATGGACATTGAAAATATCCGGTCCAAATGAAATCGCATCTAATTCAGGCATTTTTTGAACGAATACACTACATTCAATTCCTGCATGTACAGCGAAGATTTCAGCATCTTTGTTGTATTTCTCTTTATGCACTTTTTCAAATAAATTGCGAATCTGCGAGTTTGGATTGTATGGCCATTCTGGATACTCTGACTCTTTTTCAAATCTTGCACCAACTAATTCGGCAATATATTTAATTTCATCTGCAATATGTTGTTTTAAACTACTTACAGAACTTCTTACTTCGTTTCGTAATTTAATTTCATCTTGCAATGTTTCAATTACTCCTAAATTTGTTGAACTTTCTACAAGACCTTTAATATCCATGCTCATACTTTGAATACCATTTGGAATTAAGAATAATGATGAAATAAGCTGCTTTTGTGTTTCTTTAGCAAATACTTTTTCTATTTTCTCATCCAATTTTGTAAGTGTAACATGAACATCTGGATCAACAGCACGCATTTCTTCTTGTAACACTCGTGTCCATGATTCTAGCTTTTCTTCTACTTTCTCTACATCTTCTGGACGTAATACAATTGTAGCTACACTTTCACGCGGAATTGCGTTTGTTTTTAGACCGCCGTGAACCTCACTTATATTAAATTGAATGTTAGTTGATAAATCACGTAAAACTCGTCCTAGTACTTTGTTCGCATTTCCGCGTTGTTTATCAATTTCCATACCAGAATGTCCGCCCTTAAGTCCTCCGACATATAGACGGTATGCGTCCATATCCATTGGTGCCTCATCCCAAATTACCGAAATTGTTTCAACCGCTTTCGCACCACCTGCGCTACTTACAAGTAATTTATGGTCTTCTTCAGAATCGATATTAATAAAAATCTTTCCGTCAAAATGATTTGGATCAACAGCGAAAGCTCCACCCATTGTCGTTTCTTCTTCCGTTGTAATGACAACTTCTAAAGCTGGATGCGGAATTTCTGTTGAATCTAATAAAGCTAATGCATATGCAACTGCGATACCGTTATCAGCACCTAAAGTTGTTTCGTTTGCATATAACATATCTCCAATAATTCTTAGTTCAATCGGATCTTTCTCAAAATCATGAACTGTTGCCTGGTTTTTTTCGCATACCATATCAGAATGCCCCTGAATGATAATAGCTGGAACATTTTCATAGCCAGCAGTTGCTTCTTTTTTAATAATGACATTTAATGCTTCATCTTGAATCACTTCTAAGTTACGCTCTTTCGCAAAACTCACTAAATAATCACTAATTTCCTTTTCATTACCTGACCCTCTAGGAATCTTTGAAATTTCTGCAAAATGATAAAATACAGGGTGCTTTGTTAATTGTTCTAAAGTAGAATACATTTTTCAAGCTCCTCTCAAAATAAAAAAATATTATGTAAGTCCTTTATTATTATACCATGATTCATTATTTTACCTTTCTTTAAACGTTTTAAAATTTGTTATGAACGGTTCAATTTAATCCTTCTTCATTCTATACCTTATACTCTTACAACATTGTAAGGGTGTTGTAATCAAAATCAATTTTTCTAATAAGAAAATAGTCGTATACTTTTCAAAGAAACAAATTGAAGGAGATAAAGAAAATGAAAAAGTTTTCAGCTATTCTTACACTATGTTTATTATTTACTAGTTTTACTATCGGCTGTGAGAGAGCATCACTGAATAGAATTGGTAAAGATGTATATTACGTGCAGATAAAAGGCGAAGGCGCTATCGAAAAAGTAGAAGGTAGAAGCTTACGGAACTACACGTTGCCCGCATATGATGAAGACGGAGTGAAAAAACAAATTACATTTAGAAGTACAAAAAAAGAAAACGACCATAAATTAAATGAAAACGCGTTTTTACGCCTTTATGTAGATCAAGAGGATAAAGATAAGAATGAAATATCATCTATTGAAGTGAAATCCTATGAGGAAATTCAGGAAGCAGATTTACCTAAAAAAGTAAAAGGAAAGTTTAATGTTAACTAAATTGAAACTAATCCACAAATAACGGAATAAAAAATAAAAGAAAATGCTCTATGCATTTTCTTTTATTTTTTTCACTTGTATATATTTCGAACTATTATTATTCATAAGCTTTTCTAACCGATTTATATTTTCCGTTAATGCACCTTTCACAAGAGAGAAATCTGTATTAGCTTCTTCTTTTTTTTCTTTAAAAAACGAAGATTTTTGTACATTTAATTCTGCCATCTCTTCTCCCCCTTTATAAAAAGATACAACCTTGTATTTATATTATATAGCAAATGCAGACAGAGTGTACACTTATGATTTTCTTTTTAATTCTTCTTCTAACTCTTCTACTTGTTGTAAAGTATCTCCTTTTATTAAAGAAAAATCTGTTGTATCTTCATTTTCTTCTTTAAAAAAATCATTGTCATAATCTTTTATCACTACAATCACCTCTACGTGCTAGTGTAGGAATGATTGTCCCATTTTATTCAACTTTGTCGGATTTTGTTCGGAATTTATGTATAGAAGAAAAGGACAGAAAACGATTCTGTCCTTATTTACTAAAATAACTATGATGTATTGTTAAATTATATACATTTTCAAAATCTCGATCTTGTAGATTATTCTTCTTCCCATCAATAACAATGAAAACATCACTAACTATTTTTGCTGGTATAATCCCAACGTTCTCTACTTGAACTGCTTTTTGTTCATTCAATTGCTCTATATATTCTAAAGGTATTGTAATACTAAATTGAGAGCGAATACCACGGAAATTCGTATTTAATTCATTCGCTGCTTCAAATACAACAATTTTCGCTCCAACTTTTTCCCCATATGAATCTAAAAATTCGTTTAGACTTTTTGTATATGCCTCTTCCGTATGCCATTCCATTGTACCGAATACTGCTGGATTTACATTTTGAATAATTGTCGTGTATATTTCTCCCCTCGCTTTTGAAGCAATTAATGACCGTTTAATTGATTGGACCGTCTTTCCGATATCGCTAAATTTCGCACCCCATATTTCTGAAATGTTAGGTGTCAAAATGAATGCAATATCAACGAAAATTACCATCGCGGTGAACATTAATAAGTTTTTCCAGAGGGTTAAATCGATTCCTTTTATCATGAAATAAACTGTGACTGATGTTATGAATAATCCATACCAAGTTTTTCGAATTCGTTGTTTCTTCTCCTCATACAATTCTTCATTTTTCCAATAAAAGAAAATAAGAACGACAAAGACGATTGCTAGAATAAATAAGCCGATTCGAATGTTAGAGATCGTCAATCACATCACCCTCCATTCAAAAACTACTCACGATATCATTACATGCGCAAGCAGCTCTCTTTATGACAAAAGACGTGGACAACCTTCTAAAATTAGCTACATCGCATATACATTAGAAAGAGGCCACGTCTTTTATCATGAATCTACATTGTATATGTAGACAAGCATGCGTTTCAAATTTTCATGTTAAAAAGAAATATGTTTCGGAATTTCCCCTTCAGGTACTTCTCCGTCCATACTTAAGTAATAATGACGAATCGGACGTAAATTTTCGTTTAGTTCATAAACGAGCGGAATGCTAGTCGGAATATTTAATGATACTACTCCATTACTTGAAAGATTATCTAAGTATTTTACTAGCGAACGAATTGTATTACCGTGTGATGAAATAATTACTTTTTCACCATTTTTTAATGACGGCGCAATTTCTGAATGCCAATAATCAAGTACTCTTTTTTCCGTATCCTCTAAACATTCAGTTAATGGAAATTCACCTTTTTTGAGTGTTTTATATCTTGGGTCATCCGCCTCATATCGAGGATCATCTTCAGTAAGAGCAGGTGGTCTCACATCAACACTTCTTCTCCATATATGAACTTGTTCTTCTCCATATTTCTTTGCAGTTTCTTCTTTATTTAATCCTTGTAGTGCTCCATAATGCCTTTCGTTTAATTTCCATGATTTATGTATAGGCACCCAAGTAAGATCCATTTCATGCAGAACAATCCATAAAGTCCGGATTGCTCGTTTTAACACAGATGTATAAGCAACATCGAAAGTATATCCGTTTTCCTTTAATATTGCCCCTGCTTCTCTTGCTTCACTTAACCCATTCTCTGATAAATCTACATCTGTCCATCCTGTAAATCGATTTTCTAAATTCCATAAACTTTGTCCGTGACGAATAAGTACAAGTTTTATCATTATAATTCCCCTCTCGGAAATATGAATTTTTAATGTTCCAATACGTACACATATAAAGTTTTTGGCAATGTAATTTTTTTATCCATACATACTATGATTTATCCATATTTGCCAAATGCATGGATAAAATTTGTTCTTTTTCACACTATAAAAACAGATATTTTTTCTCGTTATTTTTGATCGCCTGGTATTTCCCTTTTCGACATCCATGCATCAAAACCTGAACGACTATTCGCCATTTCATTCATAACTTGATGCCAATTGTCTTCACAAGCTCCGCCGAACTTTGAAAAAATAGCTCCCATTTGCTGTCTTTGAACATCGCTCAGCTTTCTCTCTAAATCTGCACCATTTTCTGTTAAAGATAGCTGTTTCACACGACGATCATGTGTAGCTTCATTACTCTCAATCAGTCCCTTTTCTAACAGTTGGCGTAATGGTCCGTGAAGAGCTTGTTTACTTATTTCTAACAGCGATAGCAGCTCATTTACACTAATCCCTGGAAAACGAGCAATAAAAAACAGTATTCTATGATGTACACGCTGTATACCGTATTCTTTTATAATTTCATCTGGTTTTTCTGTGAAAGTTTTATATGCAAAGTAAAATAATGCTAATGCTTCATTCATCTGTTCTTCTTTATGTTGTGTCATCTACTTTCCCCCTACATGTAAATTATACCACAATTCAGTAATGAATATTTTAATCAAGGCACTTAACCTTTTTGAGTGTGTTTAATAGTTAATTACAATAACCTAAAATAACTAGGAGATGATTCACATGAAAATGCAATACACTGTAAGTACATATTTATTAGATCGACTACACGAATTAGGAATTGAGCATATATTTGGTGTTCCTGGTGATTATAATCTTGCCTTTTTAGATGATGTGATTGCACATAAAAATTTAGAATGGATTGGAAATTGCAATGAATTAAATGCTGCATATGCAGCAGATGGATATTCTCGTATAAAAGGCATAGCTGCTCTTATTACCACTTTTGGTGTTGGAGAATTAAGCGCAATTAACGGCATTGCTGGTTCATATGCAGAAAACGTTCCTGTTATAAAAATAACTGGTACGCCAACAACAAAGGTAATGGAAAATGGAGAACTCGTGCATCATACTTTAGGTGATGGAAAGTTCGATCACTTTTCAAATATGTATCGTGAGATCACAGTAGCACAAACAAATTTAACCCCTGAACATGCCGCTGAGGAAATTGACCGTGTACTTCGTGCATGTTGGAATGAAAAACGTCCAGTTCATATTAATTTACCGATTGATGTATATAATAAGCCAATTAATAAACCTACGGAACCAATTTTAAACAAACCCATTTTAAGTAATAAAGAAGCATTGGATAAAATGCTTCTACATGCCACTTCAAAAATAAATAGTGCAAAAAAACCTGTTATTTTAGCAGATTTTGAAGTGACCCGATTTCATGCTGAAGAAGATTTACAGCATTTCGTAGAAAAAACGGGGTTTCCTATCGCAACGTTAAGTATGGGAAAAGGTATATTCCCTGAAAAACACCCTCAATTTATAGGGATTTATAGTGGTGATGTTAGCTCAGCCTACTTACGAAACAGAATTGATGAATCTGACTGTATCATTAGTATCGGTGTGAAATTGACTGATACTATTACTGGCGGATTTACACAGGGTTTTACGAAAGAGCAAGTTATTGAAATACATCCCTATACTGTGAAAATTATAGATAAAAAATACGGGCCTGTTCTTATGCAAGATGTTTTACAACATTTAAGCGATTCAATCGAGCATCGTAATGAAGAAAATCTTGAAATTAAGCCATTTATCTCAGAATCGTCATCTATAACTGAAGATTTCAATCCAAAAGTACAAATGGTTACGCAAAAACGTTTTTGGCAACAAATGTATCATTTTTTAAAAGAAAACGATGTCTTAATTGCAGAACAAGGAACACCTTTCTTTGGTAGCGCCTCTATCCCTTTACCAAACAACACTACATACGTAGGGCAACCATTATGGGGATCCATCGGTTATACATTACCTGCTCTACTTGGAACACAGCTCGCTGATTTATCACGACGGAACATTTTAATTATTGGTGATGGCTCTTTTCAGTTAACTGTTCAAGAGCTATCTACTATACTACATCACAATTTAAAACCAATTATATTTTTAATCAATAATAATGGATATACTGTTGAACGTGCGATTCACGGCCCAAATCAACCGTATAATGATATACAAATGTGGGATTATGATAAATTTCCAAACGTATTCGGATCAGAAGAAAAAAGTCTCACATTTAAAGTAAAAAATGAAACAGAGTTGGTAGAAGTCTTATCTAAAATAACTTTTAATATGGATCGACTTATCTTTATTGAAGTTGTAATGAGCCAAGGGGATCAACCTGAGCTGTTAGCTAAACTTGGAAAAAGATTCGGCAAGCAAAATTCTTAATATAAAAAAGCGTGGCCTATTTATATTACGGCTTCAGTTAAGAGGGATACAACTTGTTTTGACACTCAAAATACTCACGAAAAAGGATGGCAAGTGCCATCCTTTTTGACATATATTGAACTTTTACTGTTTTTAAGACCCTTCTTTGGCTAAAGCCCCGTGTAACAAGCCAAAATTCTTAATCAACCTTTAACTTTATAGCTTTTGTAGCAATAAAAGTTTTAATATGCTTATCTAATATCCTTGTTCCACCAAAATCATCCTCATAAAGGCCCGTTATAACAAAGCCAGCTTCAATTTGACCTTGGATTTGGTCTTCTAGAGTATGTGCGTATTCTATTGTTTGATTTGAATTGATGTAATCTTGAACCTCACCCTCTGGTAAATAATCCAATGTTGATGAAGGTATTGAATGTTTAACATCGAGAATACCTTTTCGTTCTTTGTTGTCATCAAAAATCCATAGTAAAGGGTTTGTAAATCCAGAAATAAGAATACCTTTATTCTTTAAAACCCTTGAAACTTCATTCCATACAAGATGAACATCTTTTACTAACAAATTAGAAACAGGATTTACGACAATATCAAAATATTCATCTTCAAAATCACTAAGGTCTGACATATCTCCTTGTACTGTTTTTAAAGTCAAACCATCCCGTTTTGCTACCTTTTCACCTTGCTCCAATTGCTTCTTAGATATATCAGTAACTGTTACATCTGCTCCAGCAGCAGCCAGAACTGGTGCTTGTTGCCCTCCACCTTGATGCTAAACAAAGTATCTTTAATCCCTCTAATGACTTTGGAAACCAATCTCTAGGAACTGATTTTTCCGTGGTGACCGTGATTTCCCATTCACCTGATTTACTTCTTTCAATAACCTCGCTACTTACAGGCTGAGTGTATCTAGAGCCTTCTTCAACCTTCTTATCCCATGCGTTACTATTTTGTTGTGTAGTATCTATTATGATTATTCCTCCTAACGATCTAGTTGCAATTTAAGTGTAAGATTATTAACTGTTTATACATTCCCTTTTTCTATTAACCTACCAGATAGTAAATATATAGTTGTCTATATTTATTTTAACAGATAAATGAAAGTAACTATAAAAAAATTCTAAATAGACACAAAATTCAACAACTATTCAATTCATTTAAAATAAACGATCTCTTTCACGGAAAACTTCTTATCAGTCAACCAATCCGTTGTTCGGGAGTCAATTTTTGACCATTCTTGGTTTTATAGGTCATGCAAAAATTGTAATATATCCGAAGGTTGGTCAAGGTTTAATAGGCATACCTTGGGGTAAAGTTTTCATAAATGTAACTTTTCCCTAATGGACAGTCTTGCTACATAAAGGCATTTGTGCAACAGTCATTGACCTTTAGAAACACATTAGCGATATTTAATTGCCAATTTCAAAAAAAGATTGATATACCAACAAAAAAGCGTTCCATACCTGTTGACAGTTGGAACGCCTTTTTTAATGTTATTTTAATTTTCAACCTCTTAACTGAACCTATTAAATAAATAAGCTACACTTTTTCTATTTTATTCAGAAAGAGTTAACTGCCAAGACACACCATATTTATCATTTAACCAGCCAAACTTTTTACTAAATGGATAGGAACCTAAAGGCATAAGAATTGCTCCATCTTGTGCTAACTTATTAAAAACCGTTTCAATTTCTTCTTCCGTTTCACAAGTTACATAAAGAGACATAGCTGGAGTGAATGTAAAATCATGCTTTACAAAACTATCAATACACATGAACTCTTGTCCATTTAACGTAAAAGTTGCATGAATTACAGTTCCCTCTTTACCAGGTCCATTTGCATCGTAACGAGAGATACTTACAATTTCTGATTGATCGAATAGCGACGTGTAAAAATTCATCGCGTCCTCAGCATTGCCCTCAAACATTAAAAATGTAGTGATTTTTTGATTTGTGTTACTCATTTAGAGACATCCCCTTGTTATGTATTTATGCAAAACATACATCGGATAACAAAACCGAACATATATTCTTATAAGTGTATTGTCTATAAAAACGATGAGTTTGTCAATTATCTTTTTATTTCTTTTTAAATAATGCTGTCCAAAGAAATGATTCTCCAAACAGTTCATTCGGCTGTTCAATTTGTTTCATCTTTCGTATTTCAATTACTTCAAATTCTTTAAATATCTCTCTTAATTTTTCTTCTGAATATGTAAGTCCACCTTGTAAACTCCAACCTCTATATACGTCCCAATCAGTTATTTCTGATCCATTTCGCTCATCTAAATCACCTGTTGCAAAACATGTTAATCCGAAATAACCACCCGATTTTAATGAGTTCTTAATTAAATCCACATAATTCATTCTTCTATGCGGCGGAATGTGATGCAAACAACCCGAATCGTATACAAAATCAAATTCATTTTGAGCATCTAAATTAAAAATTGAATCACAAATAAAGTGAATTTCTATTCCTTTTTCTAATGCCCTCTCTTTCGCCTAACTAATGCCTTCTTTAGACAAATCCACCGCTGTTACATCAAATCCCTCAGTCGCTAAATAAATCGCATTTCTTCCTGGACCACATCCAAGCTCCAACACTTTCCCCTTGGAAACCCATTCTTTTTGTATATACGAAACTAGGTTCTCATCTGGAACATTCTCAAAAAACGGAACATCCTTTTCTCTATTCGCATAAAATTCATTCCAAAACGGTTCTGCAGGTCTTAATAATGAATCCAACATTTTTAAAATATCTTCTTGTGTGCGTAACGTTTCATTTTTCATTAAAACCACTCCTTTTAAATATTCAGAAAATTATTATATCTAATTTTAGACATTTAGACAAAGAAAAAACTCCTAATTACAATAGGAGCTAATGATACATATTCTTTTAAATTCATACTAAAAGATTATTAAAATCCCATTTCTGTCAACCATTTTAACAGCTTCTCTTCTCGCTCTTTCAAATCATTGTTCCTATACTTACCCATTCTTATTTCGCTAACAATTTCTCCGTCCACCATAAAAAGAACTCTTTCTGTTTTAGCTGCTACCTTTACATCATGAGTAACTAGCATAATTGTAGTTCTCGTACGATTTATATTTGCTAAAATATTCATTACCTCTTCTGTCGCTTTTAAATTCAAAGCACCCGTTGGTTCGTCAGCAAAAATAATATTAGGTTTATTTATGAGCGCTCTACAAATAGATACCCTTTGTAATTGTCCTCCTGATGCTTCAGTTATATTATTAGTTGCAATTTGACTAATTCCCGTTTTCTTCATCAACTCAAGTGCACGTTTATTTATTATTTTCCTACTCTCAACTTTTGCTAAATACGCAGGCAAAACTATATTATCAAAAAGATTCAAATTTCTAAGAAGATTGCTCTGCTGAAAAATAAATCCCATTTCGCTGAGCCGTAATTTTGCTAACGATTCCCCATTCATAAATGATATATCTTTACTAGCAACTTTCACACTTCCTGAAGTCATCCGATCCATACCACTAATATTATAAAGTAACGTCGATTTTCCAGAACCAGAAGGTCCCATGACCGATACAAACTCTCCTTCATTAATCTCTAAATCTATATTTTTAAGCACGTGGCAAAATCTATTTCCATCTATTGAATATATTTTATTTAATTGTTTTACTTCTAAATTTTTTTCAATTTACACACCTCCTATTCTCCATTTACTTTTAAATCATTTGTTTGTTTCACAGTAAAACTACTGAAAAGTGTTGTTGCGGATACTGCTATAAACAGAATAGCTGGACATATTACATAAGAAACGACCGGATTGACTACAAACTTTATGTGAGCAGCTTCCATAAAGGAACCTAACAAACTTACTAGCATTTCTCCAAACGTAGCAGCTATAAATGTTCCTGTTACGATACCAATTAATACAATGGCAATAGAACGAGTTACATATTGCATACGAATATCTTTGTAAGAAAACCCGATACTTCTCATAATTAAAATTTGTGAGGAGTCTTTTGCCAATAACATTTTAAAAAACATTGCAGTAATTAAAATAGATATCGTTATAGCAATCATAATTGCAACTTGAGTCACAAGTTGTAATTGTTTTATTGTCTCTCCTAAAGTTTGAGACAAATATTCATCCGTATCTGTTATTTTCGCGGAATTAAAATTTTGTTTATATTCTTTCATTTTATCTTGCATATTCACTGTAGGCTTTATATCTATATTTACAATAAACCATAATATATTTTCCTTGTTATATGGTAAGTTCGCCTTAGCTGTTTTTCCACCATTCGTCACATCTTGATATATCCCACTTACAGTTAGCTCTTTTTCTTTTCCTTCTACCATTAGAACTAACTCATCACCTACATTCTTTTTTAATTCATTTGCGTTCATATAAGAAAGAGCAATCTCATTTTCATTTTTTGGTTCCATACCTTCAACATACTCTAGTGGAAATTTAGTAAAATCTCCAACTTCTACATTTATATTTTCATATGCCCCCTCATCGTTCACCAATTTAAATGCACTCGTCACAAATGCTGCGTATTTTTTCACATCATCATCGTTTCGTATATACGATAATACGTCTTTAAATCGTTTCTCTATATCTTCTGATTGCTGTAAATCTATTCGTATATCACTTTTTCCTGTCCCCATATAATTCACAAACTGCGGTGACTTAATTGTATACAAAAAGTTAACTGGAACAATAATCATAAACACCGCTATTATTAAAACAACACTTAATACTCGATATAACTTAAATCGCTTCACTACATCTTGTATACCAAGAAATATATTTACATTTGAAATGTTAGTTTGATAGAGCGAAAAAGATTTACTATACTTTGTTATTCCTATCCTATCTCTAATTCTTAAAGCATCCATCGCTGTAATCCTCCTGAAATTCCGCAAAATAAGTCGGCAGAACAGTATAACAGCTACTAACATTAATAATGTAGCCATCATGGGCACGATATAATGTAAAATACCTTTATCTGTCGCACCCATATAAAGTACGATATTAGTGGTAAAGACTTTTGTAGCAAATAATGAAAGAATATATCCACATATGCAGCCGCTAGCTGAAATAACAACATATTTAGTTACATACAGTTTTTGAATATCTTTATTTTGAATCCCGATCGCTTTCATAACACCTATTTCACGATAATCTTCTTCCATAGACATAATAATCGTAAATCTAATACATAAAATTGCGATTAGCATTAATAATGCACTTATTAACATAAGTACTGCTGCTATTATTCCATCAGTTAACGAATTGAGAGTTTTAAAGAGAGAATAAGTAATAGAGGGTCCTTTTTGAGGTAAGTTCGATGACTGGTATATATTTTCAAATTCGTTTATTTTATTTAAATCTGTTAGCTGAAATTCAATAAGATATTCACTTTCTCCAACATTTCTTTTTACTCTTTCTAAGTCTTCATCACTTATTACGAATCGTTTCGAACTAACAATTGATGGGTTCATTTGAGCATCACGAACAAATGTTGAAATTGTAAATTCCAGTTCAATATTATTTTTTACAATCCATATTCTATCTCCAATATGCAAATCATACTTTTGCATATAATAAATCGGCACACCAATTTCACCTTTTGAAACATCTATTACTTTGTTATTTAAATCTAATAGAAAATCAAAAGAAGTGTTTTGTTTAACGAAACTTATATCCATTACACTATTTTGTTCTGCATGCTCTTTACTTTTTATGAAAACATTAGATCCATTCACTAGGATTGTTTCAGCCGTTTGCTGTTCTTTTACAAATGGTGTTTTCGCAACAAAAGAATCAATTGATTTTTGATTTATTTCTCCAGCGTGCATTTGTACGAAGTGAGGTGCATTTGATTGTTTAAATAACTGATCCATTGAACTGAACAGGTTTACAACCATACTTGAAGCACTAGCCATTAAAAGAGACGATAGTATTATAAACGTAAATAAAATAACAAAAATCATTTTATTTTGAGAGAAATCCCTTTTTAACATTCGCCTAATCATATCAAACTAGTTCCCCTCATTCCGTAATATTTTCTTAGTTACAAAAGCTAATATTATCAATATGAAACTAATACATAATATAGGTAAATAAATTTTCAAACTAAACCCTTCAAACATAAAACCATATACAATTTGCCCAATTGGTGCCATACATTGAGACACTGCTGTTATGATTGCCATTACTTTCCCTAAATTTTCATTCGGTGTTTTCTTTTGTACAACGGTAATTACATAAATGGAGACGATTGTCATAATCATTGCGATAAAAATAGAACAAAGTATAAAGAGGATAAATGGTGGATAATGTCCCATACTAAGGATAAATGGTGTAACTGATAACGCCATTGGTAGAACTAATAAAGCAATAACGAACATCCAATAATACAGTGTTTTCATCTGCAGCTTTTTAGCAAAGAAACCGATTGACAATGCACCTAAAATTGTAGCAAAATCGATTAATCCCATCCCAATTCCGTACATCGTATCACTACTTTGCATAGTTACTCGTAATATAATCGGTCCCCCAATAACAAATAATGGTGTCAAAATTAAGTTTAGTAGAGCTGCAAGTAACATAGCCTTCAAAATAAAAGGTTGCTTTAAAACGTAAAGAAATCCCTCTTTCATATCTTTTACAATTGTCGGTACGATATGATCTTCTTGTATTCTTTTTATAAATGGTATTTTAATAAACATTTCTAATATTGCTGATAGAAAAAATGCAAGGCCACTTATTAAGACAAGCACTTTCAAACCAATTATGCCATATAATACTCCTCCTAATACGGGTGCAACAATATTTGATAATGCTTGCACACCATTTACGATACCGTTCGATTGCTCTAGCTTTTTTTCTGGTACTAATTGCGGAATACTTGCCATTACAACTGGGGCGTACATCGCACTAACAACCGCTAATAGAAACATAACAATTCCAATCCACATAATAGATACAGTGCCATTAAATAATAAAGCAATAAAACCTAATACAATCGCAGCGTTTATAAAATCAAAGATAACCATTAAATTACGACGATTAAAGCGATCTGCAATTGCCCCGCCGAGAGGTGCCAACAAAAATGGAATACTCGTTATTGCATATAATCCCGCAAATATATCTGCACGCCCTGTAATATCTAGCACATATAAAGACAAAGCAAAGCGCAAGAGCATCGACCCTAAAATTGTTATAATTTGCCCGGTAACCATTAAATGAAAATCTTTCATAGAAGATTTTGTGCTAATTGACATCATACCCACACCTTTCATTCAATTTAGACCGACTGTCGGTCTATAGTAATCAAACAGAAAATTACTATTTCTGTTTGATTAAAACCTCCAACATATAATCAAAAGATCCTTCCTTCGCTCCAACAGATGCTTCCATCATTTTAATATAAGCTATAGCTCTCCTCATCATTTCTTCAGGCTTCCACTGAAATAATCCATCATCAAATATGACTTGCGCTGAGGAAATTAATAATTCAATCGTTTCTTGAGGATATGGGGTAGAAAATATCCCCTCTTCGATTCCTTGCTTTAAAACCTCTGTTAACACGGGAGATAAGTATATAATTGATTGCACCAAACTTTTTTGATGCATTTCCGCATTATTTGGTTGATGAAATTGTTCAATCATTTTCTCTTTTATATCCCCTGATTTTGGTGATTGTTCCATTAAAATTCGAAATAACTTATCTAAAACTGGAATATTGGGATTAGAGACGATTGCTTTCGCTTTAGCAACATCCGCTTTAATAATCCTCATTATGATTTCATCCATCACTTCTTCTTTCGACTTAAAATAGTGATAGAATGTTCCTTTCGCTATACCGATTTCTTTTAAAATGTCATTTACTGTTGTTTTCGTATAGCCTTTTGTAACGAATAATTTTTCAGCTGTTTCTAAAATCTCATTTCTACGCTCTTCATACTCCTTTACAATTCTCATTCATGTTCTCCTTCTTAATTGACCGACTGTCGGTCTAATTGAATTATATGCTTAGTTGGTAAAAAGTTTCCTCTTACAGCACATATACGACACCCTACTTTATATTTCCTTTATGAATTTTAAAATTTATTTTTAATACGGTGAATGAAATTTTTAAATTTGCTCATTAAAATCACCCTTGTACTTATATCGACTTCGTTATAAAAAAACAAAAAAGAGCCGCAATTTTTTGCGACTCTTTTAAAATTATAAATATTTAACGGCCACGTCTTTGCTGACCTTGCTTTGTACTACTTTTCTTATTGCTTGGCTTATTAAACGATCGGTTGTTATCATTTCTCGAACTATTTCTTGTATCATTTCTTGAGCTATTTCTTGAACCTTCACGGCTATCTCTTTGACGATATTGACCTGTTTTCTTCGGTTTTTGAGCCGGCTTTTGTATCGGCTTTCCATTTTCATCTACATGTTTTATCTTCGGTTGTTCAATTACTTGTCTTTGCAACGGTGCACCTAGTACTTTTTCAATCTCTTCTAAAAATCTTTCATCTTTCGCTGCAACAAACGTAATTGCAAGACCTGAACCACCAGCACGTCCTGTTCGGCCAATACGGTGAATATAACTTTCTACATCTTCAGGAATATCATAGTTAAATACGTGAGTCACACCATCTACATCCAGTCCACGAGCTGCTACATCAGTCGCAATTAAGTACTGAATTTTAGCTTCGCGGAAACTCTTCATGACTCTTTCACGTTTCCCTTGAGGTATATCACCATGAAGTTCAGCACAATTATAACCAAATCCCTTTAAATCATCATAAAGCTTACTTGCTCTAACCTTTGTACGACAGAAAATAACTGCTAAAAATGGCTGATCACGATCCATAACAAAACGAAGTGCATCTTGCTTTGCGCGGTCTGTCGTTTCAATGACACGCTGCTCTATTGTATTTACCGTTACTTCTTCACTTTGCACTTGAATCATTTGCGGCTCTTCCATATAACGTTTCGCCAATTTTTTAATATCTTTTGGCATCGTTGCTGAGAATAGCATCGTTTGTTTACTGTCAGGTGTCTCATCTAAAATATCTTCAATATCATATAAGAAACCGAAATAAAGCATTTGATCCGCTTCATCTAGTACAATCATTGAAAGATTACTTAAATCAATTGTTTCACGTCGTATATGATCTAATAATCGTCCTGGTGTCGCAACAACAATATGTGTATTACCTTTTAATTTTCTCAATTGTTGCGCTACATCTTGTCCGCCATAAATCGCTAATACATTAATATCTTCTCTTTGAACAAGCATTTTTTTAATTTCAGCTGTAATTTGCAGTGCTAGTTCTCTTGTTGGTGCAACAATTAAAGCCTGAACATCACTAGACTCTGGATCGATTTTTTCTAAAATCGGTAAAACGAACGCAAGTGTTTTACCTGTTCCAGTTTTTGCTTGACCAATAATATCTTTACCAGACAGTATAACCGGAATCGCTTTCTCCTGAATCGGTGTTGCTTCCGCAATTCCATTTTCACGTAATGTATGATTAAAAGTTTCACTAATTCCTAATTCTAAAAAGTTTTTCAAATAGACCACTTCTTTTCCTTATTTTTCACATTAGCTTTCATTGTACCATTTGTTTCGCCAAATATGAAAAATAAAAAAATTCTTATCTTCTTTTTTTATTTTCATCGTGTACAAGATAGGCAAATTCCTTTTGTTTTTGCTCGGATTTAATTAATTCTTCCATGTGAGCAGTAGATAAAATGTACTTCTTAATCTTTCTATTACTCCAAATTAAACTTGTATACTTCGTATCTTCATGTAGATTTCGAAACCACTCAAATTCGCTTAACTTCGCAATATGATGTTTTAATTTCATGTCATTTATAGGATAAAATAAAACTATATCTGCTATCACATCAAAGAAAGAGCTCATATTCTCCCCCCTATAACTTTTTTTAAACATATAAGTTCCCATACATATATATTACAAATGTCCGGAAATATAGTTACAAGGTGATAAAAGTGAACACTAATTTAATATGGTAAGTTTCCCTCCGTGATAGCAATAATAACTTTCCGCTTTAAGATCTTTAATCTTCTTTAAAGACTGTTCCGCTTTTTCTATATCTAAACAAAAGTTCGGATTCGCAATTACTAATTCTCGATTATCTTGAACAGCTGCGTCTCCCGTAATTACACAGTCCAAATTTGGGAAATATAATGAAATATGCCCCGAAGTATGTCCTGGCGTCGCCACTATTTGACATTCATTATTCAAAATCATTTGACCATCATATACCTTTTTATCAACAGAAATATGTCTTACATTTTTCAACTGCTGTATAAACCATTCACCAAATTCTTTTTCTTCATTTGGCATACGTTCTAGCATTTCTTCAGCTTGAACCAATCGCTCGGATTTTATATTACCACTAATATAGTTAGATTCAATTTCACTAGAAATAACATTAATTTGAGGATATTTCACTTTAAAGTCGTGTAAAGAGCCTATATGATCATCATCATAGTGAGTAATTATTATATTTTTCAAGTTTTTCATCTCATACCCATGCTTTACTATTGCCTTTTCAATTAAAGGTAAAAAGTTTCTATAACCTGTATCTACTAAAGTTAATTCATTGTTTAATATAATTAAGCTCGGATAAATACATTGTTTTTTTCCGTTAAATTCAAATTCAATTGGCAGTTCTATTATTTTCATTTCCCTTCCCCCATACAGCTTATTAAATGTTTAATAATAACTGAATCATCCACATATATTTTACTATACAAACTATGTAACGCAATACTGTGAGTCGTTGCATAACAAACATTATATTTTTTTGAACAGGTAATTTCCTATTCTTATGGAAATATACAGTAAGAAAAACAATAAAATTGATTATTCCCTCACTTCTTTGTCAATCCTTTTAAAAATCTATGTTTTTGTAAAAGGAGTGTTTATATGGAGAAACAGACGCTGTGGAAAAAGTTCAAAAAAAGCTCGGCAAACCTCGGTAAATCAAGCGTATATGAAAGTATTATTTTATTCTACACAATGAAAAAGAAGGAGTTACCTACTAAAGCCAAACTCATAATATTAGCCGCTTTATCCTATTACGTATTAACAATCGATTTCATTCCAGATATAGCTGCTATTATTGGCATTGGCTTATTAGATGATGTTTTAGCAATTGCTGTAGCTCATAAATATGTTATGCGTCATGCGGATGCTGAAATTAGAGAAAAGAGTAAACTAAAAATGGAGTCATTATTTACTTCAGTACAGGCATAATAAAAAGGAGCTAAGATGTTTTCTCTTAGCTCTTCTTTCATATTGCTAATTTATTTAAAATATCATTTTACTTCATTAGCTACAAAAAAGTGCTCACATACACTCGATATGCGCTGTAAGTCTACATTCCCACCAGATATAACCGCTACTACTTTTTTCCCTTTAATATATTGATCAACTTTACCTGCAAGCAGAGCGGCGGTAGCTAAAGCACCAGCCCCTTCTACGACAGCTTTTCCGCGTTGTAATAAATCTTTCATTGCTACTTCCAACTCTTCTTCTGATACTGTTACAATATCATTTACTAATTCTTTTACAACTTCAAATGTTAAATCCCCTGGTATTTTAACTGCACAACCATCTGCTATAGTAGGTGCATCGTAATGTTCCACAATTTCTCCAACATCATAAGAAGCTTTCATTCCATGCACATTTTCCGCTTGTACACCAATAATATTAATTGATGGATTAAAAGATTTTAATGCAACTGCAATACCAGAAATAATCCCTCCTCCGCCAATAGGAACTATTACAGTATCAACATCCCACATATCATCAAGGATATCTAAACCAATTGTACCTTGACCAGCCATTACCTCTACATCGTCATATGGATGTAAGTATGTTTCTCCCGTTTCTCTTATAATTTCCTCACATTTTGCCTTTGCATCATCAAAAGTTTCACCATATAAAACAACTTCTGATCCATATCCTCGAGTAGCCTCAACTTTCGCTTGAGGTGCAGAAACTGGCATCACAATTTTACTCTTAATACCAAGTAAATGAGCAGATAAAGCAATCCCTTGTGCATGATTACCTGCCGAACATGCAATAACTCCTCTCTCTTTTTCTTGATCTGTAAGCTGCGACATTTTATTAAATGCACCTCGGAATTTAAAAGAACCCGTTAATTGCATATTCTCTAATTTCAAGTGAATTTCTCCACCCGTTTTACTAGTCAAATAAAATGATTTAACTAATGGTGTTTTACGAGCATTTCTATCCAAAATTTTTTGAGCCTTTTTAATATCCTCTATATGTAATGGTAGTTTTCTAGTTATCATACTAACACCCCTTCTAATTGTTTATAATCTAATCCTAGTCTCCTACGTTTTATTAAGTAATAACTCCTTTATACGCAACCAACTATGTTATGAAACATTCATTATATATGCACGCCCTACTTTAATACGCACATCTGCAAACAATTCAACATCCTCTTCATATCACGTTCTTTATAGTGATTAAGGCATGCTATTTGAATCCAGTTATTATTTTGTAAATATGCTGATTCATAATGGATAATATATCCTTGTAATGCTAATGCATCGCCTACTGCTTTAGAAGACTGCCCTTCGTTTAATTGAACAGTAAGAATAATTGACGCGGCATGTTCTTTAGGTGAAACAAGCTTTAAACCCATAGTAGTAATAGCTTGTTCAATATAAGCATACGTCTCTTTTATTTTTACAAATGTCTTTTCATCTTCAAATCTCTTCAATGCTTCTTGCAATGCATAAATTAAATTCCATGAATGGGAGTATGGAATGCTATCATTTATTTCATACATACCAATGTCCATATACGCGGGTATTGCTTCATTTTTCTCTATAATGTGATTATGAAAAACGAAAGATAATCCTGTAAATGATTTAATCGCTTTTCCGCTTACACCACTTGCAAAATATACATCTTTCAAATCTATTGGTATTGCCCCAATTGAGCTTATACAATCTACACATAGTTTCATTTGATACTTTTTACAAAGAGTATTTAGTTCTTCTAAATTATTTAACATTCCAGTTGATGTTTCATGGTGAACAAACCAAAGCCATTCATAATTTCCAGTTATCATTATTTTTTCTAATTCGGTATAAATAAACGGCTCTCCCATTTCTTTTTTATACGTATCAAAATTTAAATGTACACGTTTTGCCTGGCCAATTAATCTATTACCAAACTCCCCATTCGCTAAAACTATCCCTTTGCCTTTTAAAGAACGTAACTGTAAAGCAATGGCATCATTCGCTAACGTCCCCGTTCCTAACATGAGTTGTACACGTTTTACTTTCGTCATTTGAAGTAATCGTTTTTTTACATTTTCCATCGTTACTTGAAACGACTTAGAACGATGGGAAATAGGCTTAGTAGAAAATGCCTTCTGAACATTCTCTTCAATGTCTACTGGGCCAGGTAAATACGTATATTCTTTCTTCATAATACTTCCAGTACTCGACTCTTCAAACATAGCAGGTGTAACATACATTGGCTGGAAAGCTGCTTCTTCTGTTCCAACTAATGTATGGAAAGGTTTGAATCCCATTTGCTTATATAATGCAAGTTCACGTGTTGTTGCTGAAATGAGTGCTAATTCATATCCATTTAGAAGCAAATAACGATGTAAAAAGCGAATTAAGCCTAACAGCGCTCTTCCATTTCGATATTCACGTTCTACTGAGAGTAAACGAATTTCATATACTTTTTCTCCATGCTCTTGCAAATAAAAATCTAAATTTGAAATTTTATAATCTAACGAAAATGGTCGTTTTCCCCGCACCGCGACCATACCTACTAACTTATTCCCATCTAAACAAATTAAATATGTATTTTCTTCATGAAATCGATCTATACGAAAACGTTCTTTTGTTTCTTCATGTTGCGGAATCTCTTCTACAAATGTTTTATAATTCAATTTATGTATACTTTCAAATTCCCAAGCTTGATCAGCAACCTTATAAATTAACCCCATGTCCTATCTCCTTTATCTCTATTTATCCCTCACTATCTAAATCATAAAAATCATAAGTGGAGATTCCCCCACTTATTAAAGGTTCACTTTATTCTCGATTTACATATAAAATAAGTACAATAATAAGTGCACTTAAAATAGTCGTAACAATAGAGTAAGAATAAAAAATCATGCAAAGTGGTAAACAAGCGATTGTAATTAACCCCGGCTTCGTAAATCCTTTGAATATTAAATAAAATATAATAAAAATACCCAAGAGGGTAAGCGCTATCAAATAATCAAATGCGATTAATCCTCCAATAAATGTTGAAATGCCTTTTCCACCCTTGCCTTTAAACAAAATTGGGTAAATATGTCCGATTATAACGGCCAATAATGTTAACATTATGAATGTAGAATCTTCAAAAAGATATTTTGCAATATAAACTACTATTGCACCTTTGATTGCATCACCTAAAAATGTAGTGACGAAATACCACTTTCCATATACTCGCCCCATATTTCTTGCGCCCGGATTTCCACTTCCTTCTTCACGAATATCAACGTTATGTCTCCATTTTGTTAATATATAAGCGGTCAATATGTTTCCAAATAAATAAGAAGCCACTACATACAAAAACTGCATGCTATTAATCATGTAATCATTCACTTTCTTTATGGGAATACATATAAAGTATTCAATTGCTACGTATATTGTACTTTTCTTACTCTACATCCCTTTATATATTTTAACATCACATTTTTACAAATCATACAAAAATTCTCATTTAACCATTTACAACGCAAAATATTTATCCTTCAATAAATAGTATGTTCCTTTCGCTGCCATTTCTGATTGAGATACAAATGTAACTTCTCCAATACTTTCCTCACAGCACTTCTTAAATGTAGCATATACTTCAGGAACTAAACGTAATATGCTGCCACTTACTGCAATTGAAGCAGGTAAATCAAATTGCATCTTTTTATAAACATCTACCGTAATTCTCGCTAATTCCTTACCAGCTTGCATCATAATTTCATGTGCGTTATCATTCCCATTTCTCGCTTCCTCAATAATTAATGGTGTGATTGCTGCAACCTTATCTTTTGAAGAAGTATATACTAGACTTTTTATATGAGATGGTGTTAAAAGTTGAAACTGATTTTGAATGTTTAAGCTTAATGAACAAAGTCTAACTCCTTGATCAAATTGTAATGCCATTTTCTTTAAAGCTTGTAATCCAATCCAATATCCACTTCCCTCATCTCCTAAAATATGTCCCCATCCACCGCTATATTCGTACACTTCGCCTTTCTTTCCTATACAAATTGCACCTGTACCACCTATAGTTAAAATTCCATCCTTACCTTTTAAGCCAGCTGCATGTGCAATCATTGCGTCATTAAAAACTTCAACTTTTATTCCATACTTCTTTATTAATCGTAATGTTAATTCATTTGCATTTACTCCACTTATACCCGCTAATCCTAAGCAAATACAAACGCAGTGTCCATTCACTACATTTTTCTGGCATTGATCAATCGCTTCCATAATATGCAAAAGTGCTTCTTCAAAATCTATTAATATATTTCCAAACCCACCCGTACCTCTTGCAAACTCGTTTCCGTCTCGATCAAAAGCAATTGATTCGGTCTTCGTTCCCCCACCGTCTACTCCAATCATGTACCTCATTTTCTCGCCTCATTTTCCTCTTCTTATTGGAGGGAATGTTATATTCCCTAAAACAACAGATTCCTTAGCACCTGTTGCGCTCGGCACATTACTCGAATTACGATGATACGTTTCGTTTGCTAAAAAACAATCATATAAGTAAACAACGTACATCCTACTGAAAACAATATAAATCTAAAAAAAAACTGAGCTTTCGATACAAATGTTCCATCAATGAAAGAAACAACTATCGTAAGCAAAACACTTGTCGCAATGCTTGTAATCAACCATATACTATGCATTTGTGATAGATTTAGCATTCTTAATAAAGGTACAAAAATTAAATTCGAACAAATCACCCCAAATAGTAGTAAAAATACTCCTTTATAACTAAATTTTATATACATTCCTTTTCACCTTCTCTCAATTCTATATGAAAGAAGTGATAGACAAATTGTCTATCACTAATAATTTACTGTATATGCGTTATGCATTCACAGATTCTTCATCACCATTCTTCTCAATTTCAAGCATGTTTTTGTCATACATTTTAAAGAATGGAAGATAAATAAGAAATGAAATTGTTATGTTTATAAATACGAGTACAATCGCTCGCCAATCCCCACCTGTTGCTAAATACGCACCAATTGGAGCGGGCAATGTCCACGGAGGCATTATATGTGTCGGTGTAACAAGTCCCATCGCAGTTGCTGAGTATGCAACAGTTGCTGTTACTAGTGGTGTAATGATAAATGGGATAATTAAAATGGGATTTAGTACAATCGGCAATCCGAAAATAACAGGTTCATTAATATTAAAAATACCAGGTACAATACAAGTTCTTGATAATGCTTTCGAATATTTTGATCGACCAAATACAATCATAGCTAATACAAGCCCTAACGTTGCACCAGAACCACCAATCCATATAAACCATTGATATAATGGTTCTGGTGCAATGAATGGCAACTGATCTGCCCCGCTAGCAACTGCTTCACCATTTTTTCCTAAGTATACTTCCCATAATGGACGGGCAACAGTGCCAACAACCGACACACCATGTATACCGAACGACCAAAAAAATGTAATTAAAAATACTGGAATGATCACACCGAAGTAACTATCACCAGCTTTTACTAACGGTGCCGCTAATTTATCAACAACATGATGTAAATCAATACTAAAAACGACAGTAACTAGACTCATAATAATAATAACGAACGCAGCAGGTATAAGTGCTTCAAAAGAACGTGATACAGACGGCGGTACTTGTTCTGGCATTTTAATCATTACATTTCTCTTCTTACAAAACCTTAAAATCTCAACGGATAAAATTGATACGATCATCGTAACGAATAATCCGTGTCCTCCGAGATTTGTCATCGGAAGCATAAATCCTTTTTTATCGATTAATTCAGGCGTTAATGTTAAAAGAAGTGAACATACTGCAAGCTGTGCTCCTGATAAAGCATCTAACTTATAACTTTTCGCTAAATTGTATCCTATACCAAATGCTATATATAATGACATAATAAACATAGTTAGACGATATGGTATTAAAATGCTCGCCTGATGTTTCGCTGCCCAAAGCGAAATGAAACTATCTTTCGGAAGTGGCGGAAATGCTACAATTAAAAAGAAGCTCCCTACGATAATAAATGGTAATGCCGAAATTACCCCATCACGAATTGCCTGTAAATGCCTTTGCTCGGACAGCCTTGCCATTGGTCCAGATAAGTTATTCTCAAGAAACGAGACAAACTTATTCATAACACTACCTCCTAACGAATTAATTCATTTACAGCTTTTAATAACGTCGGTCCACCTAGTGGGGTATATGCTTGGGGCGGAATAATACCACACGGAACAGATACCAGTTCTGCAAGCTTTTTTACGGAATCAAAGCGGTGGCGTACTTGAGGAGCAACCATTACAACATCCCAGCCATTCTTGACTTCTTCCACAATCTCATTTGTTCCAATCGCATGCACTTCCATATCGACACCTTTTTTCTCCGCTTCTTTTTTTAAAGCGTTTACAACAATTGCGCTGGACATTCCTCCAGAACACACAAATAACACTTTCATTTTAATATCCTCCTATACTTGTAATTTCATTTCCATCTTGTTCAAAAATTGTGTAACAATCAGTGAAAGGAAGTTTCACGTTACTAACAAGCATATGAAGGATATATACAGTTTAGTTATATTGAAAGAAAATTTCAGCAAAAATACTATTTCTATTAATTTGAAGTTTCAATATGAAACTTTCTCAATTGTAGCTCTCCTATTTCACCATGTTATAGTATTTTAGGTAATAGAATAAAAAAGGCAGCATTTAAATGTAAATGCGCTTGTAAAAGGATTAAATATGGCTATTAAACAAAAAGATCATATATACAGTTTCACATAAGTCCATCTAGTGTATGGAGAAATATTGTTGATGATCCCAACAACGCTAACACAACCGCTGGACAAAGAAGCTATTATGATATATACGTTAATACACGTGAGTGGATACGAAAGGGTATAATGATTATAAATCCCTTATTAAAAAAACCGCCTTAAAGCCGAATTACTTAGCTTTTAGGGCGGTCTCTTCTATTTATTCTTAAATTTCTCAGTCGCTGCTCTCATTTTCACATTCAAATCATGATCAATGGAGTCGCGAATATCACGTTCTACTGCTTCCATTTCTTTTTGGAAATTTTGCAAGTAAATTTTTAATTCTTCTTCTTTTTCAGGACGTTGTGATGGTGGTAGTTGTACCACTAATGATAACATCGCTGTTAAGTCTTTCATTAAAAACGTTTCAAGTTTATGTTGTTGTTCAAACATACGTTGTTCTTGATAGTATGGAAGTGCATTCAATACTGAAATTGTAATGTCATCAACCGTTCTTTGTAATGAAGGATTAATCGATCGTTTGTACGCTTGAATTGTATTTAATGCATCAGGGTATCGATCATAAAAATACAATTTATAAAACGATAGGTCTGTCGGTTTAACAGTTTGCTGTGTTTCTTGTCTCAAGAAATTTTTCACTTTCATCGTTGCGATATCGATATCTTCATTTGTAAGCTTTTTCGTTGTTTTTGCCATCACATGTACTTTTTTCTGTTTCTCTTTCGGTAACATTGAGAATACTTGCTCTCTCGTACGTTGGCCCGATGTACAGAAAAGTGTATTTAAAGTATTTTGTTCTTTCGTTCCTTCAGTCCGAACCCAGCGATAAAAGAGTGGGTGCTGCGTAAATTCTTGTAAAAACGGTGTTGATTTATTCGATAACTTCTCAATAGAATCTTGCGCTCTCTTATATGGTTTCGTCCATGAAAAATAAAGTTTACGTCCGAAGTATACAACTAAAACAACGACAGAAAATGCTATTAATAGTAATGAACCTAATAGTAATAATACTCCTTGAATGAAACTCATTTTTTCACCTCCTCTAATGATCTGTTATTTCTTTGGATGTTGTATGAGTTTCTGCTTCATCTCATCATTAAATGTGTCAAGTTCAATTACAAACTTCTTACTAGACTCGATAATACGTTCTGACGATTTCTCAGATGCTTCAATAGCAGCGAATACATTTTGGAATGATTCACGTAATTTATCCATGCTAATAGCAGGATTTTCCAGAAGTTTTGTTGTTTCTTCTGTATTTTGTTTCAATGCTCGAGAATTGCTTAGTACCATTGATTCGATCGCTTCATTTGTCGCATTAACTGCATCGATTGTTTTACGTTGATTTGTTAATGCAAGCTGTATTGCAGCTGAAACCGTTACTACATTTTGTGTCATCGTAATCGCATTACGAATTGCCTCTGTTAACTTTTCATTATTTTTCTTAATAATATCTACAGATGCGATAGATTGTAATAACACACTTTTTGCTTGTTGCATATTACGTGTACGTACAAGTATCTTTTCTAATGCATCGTTTATTAATGGAATATCCCTTTGACGCTCTGGATTTTGTTTCTCAGCCTCAAGCATTCCAGCAAGTTTTCTACCTAAGTATACTTGTTTATCAAGAGCGTGAATTTTATCATGTGATTGTTCTTTTAACATTTCAAGACCAACAGTATCCTCTTGCAAGTTATCACGGCCAATTAGAAGTGATCTAATAATCTCCTCGATTTGCTTATCTATAGATTGATATTTATGCACGTAATTTTCAAGTGGATTTTTCTTGAACACTTTAAACATAAGTTTCTTCATACCAGTTGCCTTTAATGAGTTCGGATCAAGTTCAGATACCACTTTTCGCAATTCTAACAATGTATTTGGAATTTCTTCATTCTTTCCATTCATCATCGCTGTTACAGGACGTTTTAATGCCGATAGCGTTTGTCCTGCCGCTTGTTGCTCTTTATCTCCCAAGTCTCCAAGCTGGGACAATACTTTTGATAAATCTGTATTTTGCTCGCTATTTAACTTTTGTACATAAAGATCCGCTTCTTTATTCAATTCTTCAAGTTCTGCATCTTTTATTACTGTATCAACCACTACTTCTACATTATTATCTTTTACAATCGATACAGGTTCCTTTTTCTCGAGTTCAGTCAACAAAATCGCTCCTTTATTTATATGTGCGAATTTATGTGCACTATATTTCGTCTAATATATCGTATTTCATATACATTTTTCTTGTTTGAAATCGATTTTTCAAGAAATACCTGCTTATGCAGTCATTCCCTGTTTCTTAGTATAAGTATACCTGTTCTCAACATTATTTTCCTCAGACTTAAGACCTAGAGAGCAACATGCTAAAGGCCGATTCTTCATGGATTACCTTTATTAATTCCATTTATCAACTTCCTTAAAATCATACAGTACTCTATTTTTTGACATATGTTATCTTTCAATGTGATAATAATATTAAACTCACTTCTAATTATTCTTTCGCGCCACAAATGCTCCCTTTTGAAAAGCTAATAACACCGTTTCAAACGTATCATCTTCTTCAATCATCTTTATAAATTCTGCTAGTTCCTCCGCATGAGAAGTTGCATTATCAATAACAAGAAAACCTTTTGGTTCTAACATACGTTTTATATGTTCCCACCACCACATGTATTGCGTGCGCTCTGAATCTAGGAAAATAAAATCAAATGAACGATCTACTTGAGAATCTAAAAATGCCCCAGCCTCTTGATTATGAATATCGATTCGCTGTGTAAGATTTGCCTTTTCAAAATTTTCAAGTGCCTCTCCAACCCGTTCTGAAGAAAGTTCTACAGTTGTAACATTTCCATTTGTTTCATCTACCGCATTTGCTAGCCACAATGTAGAATAACCATTTGAAGTTCCAATTTCTAAAATGTTTTTTGCATTGCACCCCTTTACTAAAACTGATAAAAACTGTCCCATTTCGCGAGAAATATTTCGTAATTTTTCTTCTCGTTTTTCTTTATGTCGATCATGCTCTTCTCCATATTGTTCAAGTTGCAATAATAATGAATCTAGAGTATTCATTTTCTCCATCGCCTTTCCAAGCAATATGATGAAAAAGTTCATGATGCACGTCTACTTTTCATTATATGCGAAATGTAAACCTTTTTCCTGTTATATGACAAATAATTAAATTTTTTATAGCATATTGTTTCGTTTTTTGGTAAAGTTAATTTCTACGTGTAATTATTTCGTTACATTATTTTACAATCAAATTGCAATTATAAAATAATCTATGCCCCATTTAAATGAATCGGTATTTCTAATTCAACTAAGCGCCCTTTTCGGACGCATTTTCTTTTGTTTATATATTTCTGTGAGAAAGGATGCTTACACATGAACGTGATTAACTTAGATGCTGCTAGAAGACGTAAACAGCATAAAAAACTAATGATAACTATACCGATTATTAAACGCATTTATGAAGAAGACGGGGAAATTAAATTTGAGGTAGCTGGCGAAAAAGATGTACCTCTTGAAATGTTAGAGAAATAAAGTAAAGCTTTGTCTACCTAGCCTTTTTACTTTCACCAAGTTTTGAGGCTGGAGTCATTTTTCTCACAAATAATGCAGTGAATGAATAAAGACGCGCTTCAAATGAAGTACGTCTTTATTTATTTTTATTTAAATGCATAAGTTTTTCTGGATTAACCATCATATAAATGTTTGAAATTTTCCCATCATGAAATGCAAATGAAAGCACATAAGTCACCTTATTATTTATTTTTACAATGACACCCGGTGCACCATTTACCATTTTGAAATCAACAGCATACTCACCTGGTAACCTTTTTGCAATTCCAAAGAACAAACGTATAATTCTATCTGCAGAATAAATCGGATTTATAGCAGTAGTAACTTTCCCGCCACCATCTGCTTTGAATATCGCATCTGTTTTTAAAACTTCTAACATCCCTTGTGCATCTCCTCGTTGTAATGATGCTACAAATTTTTCAACATAAGTGGCCATTAGTTTCGTACTTAATTTCTGATGCTTCGGTTTATCCAAAATACTCTTTCGTGCACGCTGAAATACCTTCCGGCAATTCACACTACTCTTACCAACTATTAAGGCTATTTCTTCATAATCATAACCAAAAACTTCTCTTAATATGAATACAACCCTTTCTACTTCAGATAACTGTTGTAAAAGTAAAAGATATGCTGTAGAAAGAGATTCCTTCATTACGAATGACTCAAACGGGTTATCATTTTCTTCCACAAGCGGCTCAGGTAACCACATTCCAATATATACGTTCCGCTTATGTGCCGCGGAACGTAATTTATCAATTGAACGATTAGTTACCATTTTACATAAATAAGCTTTTATATTTTCAACAGACTGACTATCATCCATGTTATTTAATGAAATGAATACGTCATGGACTATATCTTCAGCGTCCATAACACTCCCCAGTATTCGATAAGCTAAAGAAAATAATAAAGGTTTATGCGCTTCATATAATTGCTCCGTTTCCATGCTGAATAGCCTCTCTTTCTAATTGCTTTAAAATGTGTAATGCCGCTCGTTTCCCGCTTGCTACTGCTGCATCAGCTAATACTTCATTGTGCCCAGCCCAATCTCCTGCTACGTATACGCCTGGCATTTCAGGAATTGCAGGCCCCGGATTTTCTCCTCGGCCAATATGCGGAAAATCATGAACAACAGTTATTTTAGGTAAATATTGCTTAACAACAACTTCTCGTTTCCAATTAGGATGTAATAGCTCCATCGTTTTTTCTAACTGTTCTTTATCATTATTAATACTATTTATCTCTTCCATAGGATTATGATACTTAATCAAGCTTACAACTATCGATCCATCTTCACTTAACTTAGCTGATCTCGATTGGTTCGTAAAAAATACAGGTTGATCTAACCCTAATGCAAATTGATGTGTAGGACTAGGTAATCGTTTCAAACCCAAATCTAATGCAGCTGCTGTCACTTGTAACGATTGTTCACTCCATACGTGCAAACTAGTTTTTTCTGCACCTTTTATTATTTTACAAGCTTCTTTCACTGGAATCGTCACGATAACAGCATCAGTTTCGAATATATCATCGTCTAAACAGCGTATTTTTTGTATATCTTCACAATGTTCTATTTCCAAAACATGCTTACTTTCCTGAAATTTAACACCAGCATTTATAGCTATATCTTTTAATTTTGTTATAATTGTCTCCCAACCACCATCTACATAAAAAACTCCTTCTTTCATCGAACGTTGTATTTGTTTTAATACAGACGATGCTAATTGGATGGTAGGAGCAAATGTGTATGTCGTTGTTCGACATAACGCATAAAATATATTTCGTACCATAGGATCCTGTATTTCTTTTTCTGCCCATACAGAAAGACTCATTTTTGGAATCACACTTATATCCAATTTCCCTAAATGAATCATAAGACGAGAAAATTGTATTTTAGCTGACCATGAAAGTAATGGCGTTGATAAAATGGTACGGAAATCAGTTGGGATTGTATATACCTCATCTTTCCATATTCCGTGTGCTTTCGTGGACGGTATTCCTCCCGAAAGATTCATACCAAGCTCGTTAAATGTTAAGAACGCTTCTCCTCCTCGGTATAAAGCATGTGCTCCAAGATTCATATAGATGCCATTTTTATTTATTGTCATCGCTCTGCCACCAAAACGGCTAGATTTTTCTAATACAACAACTTTTCTTCCTTTTTTCGCTAAATATATAGATGCCGTTAACCCAGCAAGCCCCCCGCCAACAATTGCTATATCAAATTTATTCATAAAAAATCCCTCCTTCTCGTTCTACTTACAAGACGAACGATGATGGAAGGATGTGACATAAAAATGCATTTTTATATTATCCACTTTATTTATAATCCGGTTATATTGTTTTTGAAATAACTTAATAGTAAACAAAGTATCTTCTTTTACTTTTAAAGAATTACATTATTTTATAATTTCATTGCCATTTTCAAAGGTCTTTATCATATTATATAGAATTATTATTAGAAATAACTTTAAGGGATGGATTTATATGAATGAGGTTTTATTACAAAAGGCAAATTATCTACAACCTGAAGAATTAAGGCTAATGAAAAAAGCTATACAATTTGCCAAGCAAGCACATGATGGACAATACCGTCAAACAGGAGAATCATATATTATTCACCCTTTTGCTATTACAGAAATTTTATTACATTATAAAGCTGATGCTACAACTTTGATTGCTGCGTTATTACATGATGTCGTAGAAGACACCGATCATTCTTTAGAAGAAGTGGAGTCGCATTTTGGTACGACCATTCGATATATTGTAGATGGGTTAACCAAAGTAAATAAACAACAAAATCCAGAGAAAGCATTATACGAAGCAACTAATTTTAAAAAGTTATTACTAGCTTCTCAACAAGACATACGTGTTAGCATTATTAAAGTTATAGATCGTCTTCATAACATAAAAACTTTGGGTATAAAAAAACCAGCGAAACAAGTAGCTTATGCAAATGAAACAATAACATTATTTGCACCACTTGCAAAGCGATTAGGTTTATACGATATCCAGCATGAATTGGAAAATCTAGCTTTCAAACATCTCCATAAAGAGCGATATGAAAACATGCGAAACTTTTTAAATGGCTACGTAAAACAAATTCAACAAAATATAATCGAATTAAATAGAGGTATTAATAACTTTTATGATACTAACCTTTCATTTGAATTACATTATAATTTCACCCCCATTTATTCTGCTTACTCGCAACTTCAAGAGGCACAAGACATATCGAAAGTTTCTCAAATATATATCACAACTTCAAGTGTGCTTGATTGCTATACAATCCTTGGAATGATTCATCAATTATATAAGCCTAATATAAAATCTTTCGAAGATAATATAGCGCTTGAAAATAACCATTTCAACTCTAACTTAAAAACTAAAATTACTATTAATGATGTTGAACAAGTAATTATTATTCAAACACGATTGGCAAAGAGGATAAATAATAGTGGCGTTTTTTATTTATTAAATAATTTCGATAATGATATCAAAAAGATTTCATATAGCATACTTGATGATACAATTTTTAATAACCATTTATTAACGAAAGATCCTTTCATCTTTCATGACCTAGTCTCATATGAGCTGTTTGAAAATACTATTACTACTTATACCACTAACTTAAGGCCCATTTATTTGCCTAAAGGTTCTACAATTATTGATTTTACATTTGCTGCTTTTCCTGAAAAAGCACATTATATGTACAGTACTAAATTAAACGGTAATCCCGTTTCAATTAATACGGAATTATCTCATTTAGATGTAGTTGAAAGCTATTTCAATACAAAACAAAACGTATCAATAGACTGGCTAAATTATGTTCATACAGCTAAAGCTCAATTAATGATTGAACAGAAATTATCGTAAAGAAAAAAGCAATGCCCTCTAATAAAGGAAGCGTTGCTTTTTTTATGGCTGTTTTTAATTTTGCACTTCAAATCCGAAACCGTTATAGTAAAATTGCTAGTTTTTTATCCTACTAATCTAAAAATGCAGTAAAAGCAATAATAACTAATAAAACACCACTAATAAGCGTCCCAAACTGTCCAATCGTGAACTTTCCAATTCTTACATTTGCTACTTTTTCTCCTAGTACTACGCCTGCCCACACAGTTATAAAGCTAGCTATTGATGCAGCTAAACAAATTGCAATAGGTGATAATCCTAATAAACCAGCACCTAATCCATTTGTAAGAGCATTTGCTGAAAGAGCGACACCAAGGAAAAGAGATTCAACAAACCCAATACTTCCAGACTTATCAATATCTGCCTTCGTTGGATCTTTCATAATTGTTTTCAGACTTCCGGAGACCCCATCTTTATTTGAAGTTTCTCCCTCTACTTCTCTTATAGATGCCACTTCTTTATTTTTTCGTGGCATGGCGAGTAACATAATACGAATACCAATAATCACTAAAAGTAATGAACCAACGATCACCGGAAATATTCCTGGCAATACTTTAGATAGCCAGACACCAAAATAAATTCCTGCTGCACTAAAAAGAAAGCAAATGACGGAAATAATAAAGTTTGAGAAGGCATTTATTCGAATACCACGTATTCCATATGAAATACCTACACCAAAATTATCAATGCTTGAAGATATCGTAAGTGCTAGTATCATCATCCATGCCATTATAATCAACCTCATTTCACAATTGATATATATTTCTCTTGAAGCTTGGCTTTTAACAGCATTTCAACTCATCTAGGTTCATCCTCAATCATAAAACCACTCTTCACATCCTTTTTCAATATTTTCTTATACGCCCTTATTCCCTTTAGTTCATATAGAAAATCTTTTTGTCTAATACCGTATTTAATAGGATAACTTACGTATCGGGACACTATTTTGCACGAGAGAAATTCTTTTTAGATAAAGCAATTAAAACCATATTATGTGAATATAAAATGAACTATGTTAACATTATTTTTATTTTTTGCAAATGTATTGATTTTTTATTGCAAATTAATTTAATGTTTGATTTCATTTGTTGATAAATTATTGAAAATTCATTGTGATAACTACAAATGCACACTCCAAAAACTAGACTCATATCCTAATTTTGTACAATGACTTTCAAATAGAAAGGCAGGTAATACAATTGACTTCTAATGTCGACTACACTTCCCCATCAACCAATTTCACTCATGATTTAAGTAAAAGTAATTTTTTTAAAAAAGATGCTCAAAATTATATAAACGTACTTAGCATTAAACAGTTAAATACATTAGAAAACACTTCTTTGTTAGATATTTAAGTACAGGTAATGTTGTACAACCACACATTCATCAAAATGCAGCTGAACTCGTGTATTGTATTTCAGGGTCCGCTGTCGTTTCGTTAATTAATCCGTTTACGAATCAAATTTTAAACTTACCTATAAAACCAGGGCAAGTTGCAAATGTCCCGCAAGCTTGGTGGCATTATGAGATCGCAACAACTGATAACACACATTTATTAGCTATTTTTGATGCCCCTACCCCTGAAGTTATTTTTGGATCTGATATTTTAAGATTAACCCCAGCTAATATGATGGCTCATACTTATTGTCTCGATGAACAGCAATGGAAACAAGCAATATCGCCTATTCAATCCACTACAGTAATTGGACCTCCCGCAAACTGTAATCAAAACCGAGGTATGATAAACCAATCACCCCCCCTACTCAACAACAAAATTTATATTACCAAGATTCATATTATTTCCCTCTTTACTGGGGATATTAATTTATACATTTTCAAAAAAATACCATGTATCTCCTCGGAAAATACCTAGGAGATTTTTATTGTATATCTTCTTTTCTTATTCTTTAACGTAACAATTAATAGAGTACATACATATAATATTTATATATTATATTGGAGGTGAAAGTGCTATGAGTAATAATAACTATCGAAAAAACTACTCTCATAATAAAACTAATAGCTCTTCAGCATCCTCTCAAACTTCGAATTCTCAATCTTCCAATTCCCAATCGCAAAAAGATTTAGCTCAACAAGGCTATGTAAAGAAAAAAGGGTGTAATTGTAATAAAAACAAATAGTATATAGCTTATATAAACCGACTTTATCGCATCCCTTAAATGAAAGACTTTCCTGATAAATAGTATAATTTTTCAAAAGATGAATTCTGTAGGGAACAGGATTCATCTTTTTTATAATAAGGCTCTGTTAAAGTAAAATGTTGATAAAAGATAAAAAATAACGAATGTCTAATTAGACATTCGTTATTTTTTATCCAAACTCATTAATAAATTGATACATTTAATTGTTATTTAATCGTTTCGAGAAAATTATGGGAACATTATTTTTGCAAACTATTTCTAAGATTGCAATTTCTTCAATCATACCTTTTATAGTATCATTCCTTTTTAAACAATATGTAAATGCTTCTGATAATTTTTCTGGAGTCAATCTATTTGCTAAGGTACAATGTGGTAGCCATTTGTCAGGTAAGTATAATGAATTAGGATTGTCATTGTACTTTATAAAATTTTTGTGATGATTAGAGTGAAATTCTAACAATTGTCTATTAATGGTGGGTGATAAAAAGAGCGTTCCTGAATTTAAAAATGACCCGATCGAATTAAAGGTTATTTCAAAACCTACCTTATCATCATAAAATTTATCGATCTGTTCAATAAATTCATTTTTGTCTATTTCATTGTAACTTGCTAATGTAATATGTGGTACTCTGTTCACTACTTCATCTGCATAAAACGATATTGATTTTTCTCGTAATTCTCTCCATATATCTTTAATAATTTGTTCTGTCTTTTCATCAAATTTTGCAATAACTCCATACATACATTACTCACCTTCGTTCCTTTAACTTCGGTTTTTTAGATGGTTAAATTTAATTGACGAATATCTTCATTTTTCAAATGATGTTCGCAAAGACTTGTGCGTACGAAGACCTCTTTTATATTCGATGTGGTAGCATCAAACCCCTTCATTTCAAGGAATTGAAACCATGCCAAATAATGATCAAAATATTTTGTTGCGACCCCTTTAAAACGATTCATCCATTGACTTAAGCGAGCATGATAGCCATTCACATTTTGGATGTGATAAATTCCTTTAATGACATGACCCGTTTTTGATGTATTAATACGATAATGTTCCATGCCTTTTTCTTTTGCGTACGTCATGTATGCTCTCCAAGCATCTGTACAAAGAATAGTACCCACATCTAATAAATGACCAATTGTTTCTTCTACTTTTGATTTCACAATTCGTCCCATACAAGTTACTTTCGACACCGTTTGTTTGTTGCGGTCACGAGCTACCAATACACAAACTTGTTCACGACTGATGCCACGATATTTTGATACACCGCCACGTTTACGAGCTTTACGACCAACGATACCCCTCTTTCCCTTTTCAGAGTATAAGAAATAGGTCTCGTCCACTTCGACGATACCTTCGAATCCTTCAATCTCGATTTCTTTTAGTGCATTTAATATTTTGTGTCGCCAATAAAAGAGTGTAACCCATTTGATTCCTAATATTTGTTCGCATTTACGAAGAGATAGACCTTCAAACATCAATTTAATGAACTCTGCCCAAAATTTCGGATAACGAGTGCCATGCATATGAGTATTGGTTAAGTCATTAAATGTTTTACGGCAAGCCTTACAACGATAACGTTGCCGACCTTTGTATTTACCAAATCGGACAACAAATTGGCTTGTGCAATGCGGACAAACGAACCCCTCAGCAAAACGAGTTTCTCTCATGTCGTTCACAACAGAACCTGATTGAATAATTGGAAAGAGTTTATTTCTCAATGTCCAAAATAATTGTTCTTGCTGACGAGAGTCAATTTTATTGATGTGATTTAGTAAATTACGAAAGGCTTTCATGATTACAAACACACTCCCAATTGGTTTATATAAATATAGTATAACCAATTGGGAGTGTGTTTGCCGTTATCAACAATCTTTTTTAACACAGCCTATAATAATGATAAATAAATTCAAATGTATAGTAAAAATCCAAATTTTAATTTTTCTTCTATATCCAATAATTTCTCAATTTCATTATCCGCATTAATTATTAAAAAAATTAATAATATACTTTCCCCTACCAACAAAAGATTCCCTTATAACAATAGTAGAAACTATCTATACTAAATATTCCGTATAAACATTATCAATTTACTCCATCCCTTACCGATGTTACATTAAATGTGAAGACAGTTTCTCTTTTACTAATCATCTCTCAATTTGTATTCGAGAAACATTCTCCAATCCTATACGCGAGAGCAATACTGTGTTGACACTCAAACGAGTGTCTTTTTTTATAATTTGTCACAAAATAAAAACCACCTTATATAGATGGTTTTATACTTACGAATCTCATTATAATTTTTATGTAAATACCATTTTATGAAACTGGATAATATATTGTCATACTCAACCGCGTTAGAATGTCTCCTGAATTATAATAACTATGTTGTCTATCCGCTTTAAACCTAATTGAATCTCCACTATTTAATTTATATTGGAAATCATTTACTTCAATTGTCAATTCACCATCAAACACCGTAATAAATTCTTCAGTTCCTTCTTTATGCGCTTCAGAACTTAACTTTCCTTCAGTGTCAATTTCAACAGTATAGATTTCAAAATGTCTATCATCTTGGAAAGGAAATGATGGATAAACTTTATATCTCCCATTGCCTTCAGATAATACTTGAACATCATTTCGTAAAATAACTTTCGTATCTGGCTGTGGATTATTGATTAAAGAAGTAAAAGACACTTTCAGTCCATTAGCAATTTTCCAAATCGTTGTAAGTGTCGGACTAGATTCTCCCCTTTCAATTTGTCCGATCATCGTTTTACTTACACCACTTAATTGTGAAACTTTTTCTAAACTCAGCTTTTCTTTCTCTCGAATTGCTTTTAAATTTTTTGCAAGGATAAGTTGAATTTCCTCCATAAAAAAACACCCCTATATCATATACAATATAACGTCCGTTATGTATAATAAAAAGCACACGTTATATTGTTCTTTTCGGTCATTATAACATACAAATTACAGGGAGGTTTTGAAATGTCTATATTTTCTTTTTTAATATTCGTCTTTATTAGCAGCTTCACACCAGGCCCTAACAATTTTTTAGCTATGACATACGCCAACCAACATGGGTTAAAAAGAAGCATTAAATTTTGTTTAGGAGTGGCTTTCGGTTTTTTCATCATCACTTCTTTATGTAGTTTCTTTAATATCGTACTTATAAACATTTTGCCAATAATTGAATTCCCTTTAAAATTTTTAGGTGTAGCTTATATGCTGTATTTAGCTTTTAAAATACTCACTAGTAAAAACAACATAGATACAAAGAAAAAAAGTTATAAAAGTTTATTTTTAGTAGGAATTGCACTTCAATTCGTTAACCCAAAAGGAATTTTATTCGGACTGACTGTAGTATCAACTTTTATTCTCCCTTACTACAATTCATATTCTAGTTACCTTCTTTTTTCATTATTTTTAGGTGTAGTCGGTTTAATGAGTACGTTTAGTTGGTGCCTATTCGGTTCGCTATTCCAAAAACTTTTATTAAAACATAACCAACTATTTAACATCATTATGGCAATTTTATTAGTTTTTAGTGCTATTTCAATTATTATCAACTAGGTCCATAGCTACGCTAATTTTTAACTGTAGATCCTCTCACCTATCCTTTTTACTTTTGAAGTCGTAAGGTGGGCGCCTTCTAGCAACAAAATCCCCACCATATCATACTAAATAAGAAGAGTTTTATATAAGGAGGAGGGTTTCATTAAGACTACTTTGATTTCTCATTTTTATAATGAAGAATATTTATTTGACAACACTTGAAAAATTAGAAAAAAACTATAAATACTATGCAACCTTAACTACTGATCTTCGATTAATCCAGAATACCAAACTGTATTTTCCGATTTATGTTTTCCTAACAATTAATACTACCAAAAGATTAGAAATCCATACCTATATAATTAAAAATGCGGTTTCTCTTTTACGAGAAACCGCATTACATCAATATTTGCTTAAATTTTAAACTGACTCGTATACAAATCGAAGTAAAATCCTCTATCTTCCATTAGAGATTCATGATTCCCTCTTTCAAAAATACTACCATCTTTAATAACGAGTATTTGATCTGCTTTTTCAATGGTTTTAAGTCGATGAGCGATTACAAAACTTGTTCTCCCTCTCATTAAATTATTTAATCCTGCTTGAATTTGCAATTCTGTTCTCGTATCAATATTAGATGTTGCTTCATCGAGAATTAATATATCTGCATCGGCTAAAATCGCTCTCGCAATTGCAAGGAGTTGTTTTTGTCCTTGACTTAAATTCGATCCTTCTGAAGCAATTTCTGTTTCATATTGACTTGGCAAATGCTTAATAAAAGAATGAGCTGAAGCTGCTTTAGCTGCTGCAATTACTTCTTCATCACTTGCATTTAAACGTCCATAACGAATGTTATCCATTATTGTTCCTGCAAATAAATACGTATCTTGTAAAACAACCCCTATTTTACTTCGCAAAGAATTAATATCATAATTCTTTATATCTTTTCCATCAATGTTAATTTGTCCTTTTTGAATATCATAAAAGCGAGTTAACAAATTAATAATTGTTGTTTTTCCTGATCCAGTTGGACCAACTAAAGCGATTGTCTCACCAGGTTTTGCCTCAAGACTCACATCTTTTAAAATCGTTTTATTTTCCGCATACCCAAATGAAACTTTCTCAAGCACTACATTTCCTTGCAATTTTTGTACAACTAATGCATCTTTTTTATTTTGAATTTCTGGTACTTCATCCATAATTTCAAAGACGCGTTCTCCTCCAGCAACTGCAGCTTGAATCGTATTCATTAAAGTTGCAAATTGACTAAGAGGTCTTGAAAATTGACGAGAATAGTTAATAAAAGCCGCAATAACACCTACTGTTGTCATACCATTTAAAACCATAACGGATCCAGCACCAATTACAAGCCCCATTCCTAAGTTATTAATAAAGTTCATGCTTGGAAAAATAAAAGCTGAAAACGTATCAGATTTTGTAGCTGAAATTCTTAGCTGTTCATTTATCTTATTAAAATTCTGTACTGTTTCTTTTTCTTTTCCGTACAATGTTGTAACGTCTGCACCTGTAATAGCTTCCTCGATAAATCCGTTTAATTCACCTAAATCTTTTTGACGCTTCGCAAAGTTTTTACCACTATATGCAACTAGTTTTTTTGTAACGAAAAACATAATTGGCACTGTAATTAAAGTTACAATTGCTAAAATCCAATCTAATGAAAACATCGCAATCGTTACACCTATAAATGTTAACGCTGATGAAATAATCTGTACAACACTTTGTGTCAAAGCTTGATTTAAATTATCAATATCGTTTGTCACTCGACTCATTAAATCACCTTGAGAACGAATATCAAAGAATCGTAGCGAAAGTGTTTGGATTTTCTCAAAAATATCTTGTCGTATTTTTTGTATTGTTTTTAATGCAACGTTAATCATTACAAACGTTTGTAGCCATGTTAGAAGCACCGTTATACCATAAATTGCGATAAGTAGCATACACATTCTCGCAGTACCACTTAAATCTTTTGGCACAATGTATTGGTCAATAATTACTCCCATATAATACGGACCTAATAATCCGAGTAATGTAGTAACAAATACTAGAAAAATAACGAACATAAGCGAGGCTTTTTGATACCCCATATAGTTCCATATCCGCATTACAGTTCCTCTAGTATTCTGCGCTTTTCCCATCTTCGGTGCGTTACGTCCACCTTTATTAGCAAATTGTCCTTGAAAATTACGCATTTTCTTTCCCGCCTTCTTTCTGTATATTGCCACCTTGGGAAAGATAAGTTTCCTGATAGACTTCACATTGTTCTAACAGTTGTTCATGTGTACCATTTCCAACTAATTCACCGTTATCTAGTACAAGAATTTTATCGGCATCCATTATAGAAGAGATTTTGGATGCAATTAATAATATCGTTGTTCCTTTATACTCTGTTCTTAATGCTTCTTGTATGTTTGCCTCGGATTTTGCGTCAACTGCTGATGTAGAATCATCTAATATAAGAATTGACGGCTTTCTCACAAGCGCTCTTGCAATGGATAAGCGTTGTTTTTGACCACCAGATAAATTCGTTGCACCTTGTGTTAAGTTATATTGATAAGAGTCCTCTAGCTTATTAATAAACTCAGTCGCACAGGCAGATGAAGCAGCTATTTCTAATTCATCATGTGAGGCATTTTCTTTGCCATAACGCATATTCTCTTCTATACTCCCGGAGAACAACACTGCCTTTTGAGGTACAAAGCCGATTGATGCGCGAAGTTTTTGGAGATCATATGTTTTTACATTTATACCATCAATACATATTTCTCCTTGATCAACATCATAAAGACGTGGTAGTAACTTTGCTAATGTAGACTTACCGCTTCCTGTAGAACCGATAATCCCTACCTTTTCACCTTTACGAACATTAAATGAAATATCCTTTAAAACATATTCATTATTTTTTATGTAGCTATAGCTAACATGATTAAACTCAATACTTCCTTCTACATGCTCTGTGTCAAATGCATTTGTTTCACTTACAATGTCCACTTCAGTATCTAAAACTTGCTGTACACGATCCGCAGATGGAAAAGCACGTGCAATTTGAATAAATACCATACTAATAGACATAAGTGACATTAAAATGATATTTAAATAGTTAATAAAAGCTAAAATAGCCCCTACTTGGAGTGTACCATTAAATACTTTTTCTCCACCTATCCATAAAGTTGCAACAATCCCGCCATTTACAACTAGCATAATAATCGGCATCATTAACGAAATGAGCTGCACAGCCCGAATATTTATCTTCGTTAAGTTTTTGTTAACATTTCCAAACTGTGAGATTTCATATTTCTGTCTTACATACGCTTTTATAACACGTACTCCAGATAAATTTTCTTGTAACTTTGTATTTACTTTATCCAATGCTTCTTGCACCTTTTTAAACGATCCGCTCGCTTGACTCGCAATGAGTACAATCGCAATTAATAAAATCGGTACAACTACAAGTAAAATAGGAAATAACTCTCTCGCTGTTACAAAAACAATAATTATACTCCCTATAAACAATAACGGACCACGAACAAGGACACGTAACATCATAGTCATCGCTGATTGAATTGATGTAATATCATTTGTTACGATTGTTAATAATTTACCTGTTCCGAATGAATCACGATTTTTACTAGAAAATGTTTCAATTTTTGTAAACACTTCTTTTCTTATATCTGTAGCAAAATTAACAGCTGCTTTTGTAGAATACATCATACAGCCAAGCCCACCAATTAATCCAAGCGCCGCCGCCCCTATCATTAGAAGCCCCATTTTTATTACATAATTCAAATCCCGATTTGCAATGCCAACATCAATAATATGCTGCATTATAGTCGGTTGAATTAGGTCCATCGCAACTTCCAGTACCATAAATAATGGTCCGATTATAGCGAAGAACATGTATGGTCTTAAATATTGTAATAACTTGCGGAATGATTTCATACATAATCTCCTTTTTTATGAAATTATTATTGTATAATTCAACTCCCTCCTTCTTTAAGTCATATAGACTGTTATTTCCTTACTATTTCTAGTTTATTATGCAAATTAATATTTAACATTATTAAATGATAAGTATTAAATCATTTTTAGTCAATAAAATGGAACTTTAATCCACAGAGAATTTTTTCTGGCAGTTGATACGAATACTCTTTAACTTAATAAAAACCGCATTCTCATTTAATAAGAATGCGGTTTTTATATCTATATTTGTTCAATTGTAAAATCGAAAAACTCGGTCTCGAATCCATTATTTTTAGAAGGACTACACGTGTAAAATCCTATTTTCACAGGCACATTACCTATATCCTCCATCAAATGAGCGATTCTTATTTGTTCCCATTGCTGATTTGTTTTCACATATATCGAATAATCACTAAGTTTTCGAATAATTCGAAAACTTAGTTGTTTCCTCGCAAACTCATTTGGATAGTCTTGCGTTGACCAATCAGAATATCCATTATTCGTTACGACAGCCCCTAGATGAGATGGACCTTCAGGAATATATTCTAAAGATGTTTTTAACCAACAGTTTTCCGAAGTCATAACAAAAAGACCCGCTTGATCGTATATCGCATTTGGATTCATGCGCAATTGAACTTCAGCCTGAAAATCTGTCATTATCTCATCATAAAATACATGGCCATTCATTACTTCAAAACCATAATGTGTTTTCAGCCAAAAATCTGTTTCTTCTTTCGAATGGACTATGAATGTATGATTGTCTTCCAGTTTGGCGTATTTAGGTGTGTTCATTACAGTAAGTTGCTCAATATGATTTGGTATATATGATGTTTTCATAATTCCTCCATAAAAAAGCGTTTGAATTACTATTTAAAACTCCGTTAAGACCGGGAATTTATAACCTTTAAAATCTAGCTCTTTATTACTTCGAACCATTAAATATTTACTAGATTGTAATTCTGTTAATTGCACATCATCAATTCCTAATTGATCTGGGTAAAAATAAAATTCAATCTCCTTAAACGATTCAGAAATTTCCACGCATAACTCATCTAAAATTGGAAGTACCAGAGCAAATACTCCAAATAATTTTAGCTTTTCATTTTCTACTTCATAAACGATCATCGTATCTAGTTTCTTAGAATAATACAGTTTTTCATTCCATTTCGAATCATACATATTTAAATAAAAAGAAGGTTGGTAGTTTAATGTTGAAAACATATTAGAAAGCCTTTGGCTATTAGCAATGGTTTCACTTATTAATTGTCTATCCTCTTCATTATAAAAATCTAACTTTCTAAGCAAAGAATCTTTATTATTTTTTTTATCGTATGGTACAGTCATCAAATATTCCTGCACAATTTGAAAACCAAATGATGTATATAGTTTCGGATTTTCAGTAAACAAGAGAATACATTCACATTGCTTATCTATTTCTTCTATCAACTTATTAAGCAATTGTGTCATAAGTCCTTGTCTACGAAAATCCGGATGTGTCATTACTGATTGAATACCGGCTGCACTTATTTTTTCACCATTAATTAGTAGTGGAAGTGAAAATGCCGCAGCATTTGCAATCACACTATCATCTTGTAAAAATGATAATGCTTTGTATGTATAATCCCAATATCCTTTCGCTGAAAAATCATGCCATGTTTGATTTGTAATCCCAAACACTTCTTCAAATAAAGGAAATAACTACTCCCTTTTCGGTTCTTCTAATAGAAGATTTGCAAAATTATCAACATTCCCCATGTTGTCCCTCCATACATCAATTCCATTAAATTAAATATACTTATATGACCTACTCCTAGAATAATAGGTCTTTCAAATCAATATAGTATCATAAAATATAAAAAATAGTCGAATTTATTTTTTCTTTTGACTATTTAAAGATAAGTAAAACAAATTAATATTAAGATTTTTAAATATTAATTTGTTTATTATATAAAAATAGTGCTTTCTAATTAACTTTTACTATTACAAATGCACCATTTATAAAATTATTATTCATTTATTCTTTTGTTCCTTCAAGTCGTTCCTTCGTATTAATTTCTTCTCCCTTTATACGCTTTTCAAACGTTTTTCTCCAACTAGCTGAAAGTGCATTTACTTCTAAAATTCTTTTGAGTCCTTCAAAGTTTTGTTTTTCTTTATGCATTATGCGATTAGCAAACGAAACTGACACACCTTTTGGATCAGGCTTCAACAACTTTAAAGTATCAATTGGCGATATCCATCCTTCTTTTAATACTCGAAAATAAAACCCTGTATAGCCTGTATCTTGAAAATATAATGGTAGCTTTGGAATGTTATATTTCTTCGCTAATTTAAAACATGGTTGTCTTGGCTGCGTTATTTGTACAGTCGCTTCTCCAAATTGAAACGTGTCTCCGATACAAACATCCTCTTCACGCATTCCTCTTACTGTTATATTTTCACCGAAAGCCCCATATACAAGCTCTTGATTCAACTCTTTTTCCCAGTACGGATAATGGTCACCAGAATAAACACAAACCGCTTTATCTACCCCTCCATGATGAACTAAATCCGCTTGTCCATCTCCATTAAACTTTAAAAAGGATAAAAAAACCGGTTCCTTTACTTGCTTTTTATTTATCCCTGTTTGAATTAACTTCCCACCATAAATAACCTCTTTTGGTAGTCCTATATTTAGAGATAATACTTCATACGCTTTAGTCATTTTAATTCCTCCTCTTACTATCGGCATAACTTTTCAAAAAATTGATTTATTATTTCACCCCCCTATCCATTTTTTATAATCAATTCATTTCTGATAAGGTGATTATAAATCCCTTAAAACCATTGTTCAATTCAATTATTTATATAATAATGATAGGTATATCCTATAATTAAACTTGAGGTGATTCCCATCGAATTACGGCAATTAGAATACTTTTTAGCTGTTTCAAAAGAATTACATTTCACAAAAGCAGCCGAGAAATTAAATATTTCACAACCTTCACTAAGTCAACAAATACGCGCATTAGAACATGAAGTGGGAATGCCACTTTTCGATCGAATTGGTAAAAAAATATCTTTAACTGAAGCAGGAAGAATTTTAATATCGCATAGTAAAACAATTTTTCATGAAGTCGAACAAGCCCGTTCTGCCATTCAAGATTTAAATGGATTACAGTATGGTTCCTTAGCAATCGGCTCTTTATTAACCGTCGTAAATTATTTATTACCGCCAGCCATATTGAACTTCAATAATCTATATCCAAATATCAAGCTTTCTGTACTAGGTCTTCGCACAGGAGAAATTCGTGAAAAATTATTACAAAATGAATTAGATATTGGCATTACATTTCTTCCGGTACAAGATAAAGAAGTTGTATCGATCCCGCTTTATAAAAGTGAACTTACATTAGTCGTACCCACTGGTCATACTTTAACTGAACGTGATTGTGTATCAATTGCAGAATTACAGGACTATCCTTTAATTCTTTTACCTAAAAATTTCTTTTTAACAGAACTAATTACATCCCATTGTCAAAACTTTAACTTTAAACCGAAACCAATTTTAGAAATTAGTACGATGGAAGCTTTAATTCAAATGGTTTCAAAAGGTATGGGAATTACAGTTTTACCAAAACCGTATATAGACTTTTTGCAAAACGAACACATTCAGGCTATTAGAATTAAAAACCCCATTCCAACAATAGATATAGGACTTATTTTTAGAAAAGATAAATATATGTGCGCTGCAACCCGTGAATTTATTGAACAACTAAAAATAACAGTACATTCTCTACAAAAATAAACATAAAAAAAAGATTATTCTATTAAGCCGATGCACATCGACTTAATAGAATAATCTCTTTTCATTACGAAATATAGTGAAACTTTAATCAGTGGGGGGTTTTGCTCATCCCCCACTGATTATTAGCCCACAACAATCGGGCTGGCCGTTAATATGGGATAAAACCGATACGTATAAACTCATACAATTTTAATGTACCTTTTTAGAGAGTGGAATATATTTTGTAAAATATGCCCCCACTAGCAATAATACGATTGAAAATATCCAAGTAAAAACACCTCCAAAATGAAGCCAATATGCAAACAAATTTAATATTGCAATTAAAAAGCAACAAATAGAAGTTACTGCACTTTTTAATCCTTTTATCCCCGCTTTTTTTCTTTTTTGATAAATTATATACATCGAAGCGACTAGAGAAAAGATAAGAACAATTGGTAACATAGCTTGTAGCAATGGCAACCCCTCCTGTCTATTTCCGCCCCTCCATTTTACCCCTTTTTAATCTTTAGGAATCCATTCATTTTTGTCTTCTCTCCAAAAATCAGTATATTTACTATTTTTAAAGTTCACACTCACCTCGGAAAACGGAAGGCTTTCTCCAACTTTCAATGAGTACCACTCGTTGAAAAGTGGCGATCCGAAGCAAATATTCATTGAACGGTCATGTAAATCAAACAAAACAGAATGCAACGTCCCAAACCATTCTTCATAGTTATGCACTGTCAATCCTATAGGATATTCACACTCTACCAATCCTTTTAAAGATTCCATACTCACATGTTCATTTCGGTTTAAATGCTCATGTAAAATGTGATATCTCTTCGTAGATTGTTCTAGCTTTCTATTATTTAGCTTTTTAATGGATAAACTAACCGCATGATTCGTAGATACAATAAAAGCATGATTATTATCTTCAATTGTTTTTATTGATTTGTGCCCATCAAATATTTCAATATGTGCCGCTTCTAAAGGATCAGTCACGATTATATTAATATTACTTGCGATTGGCATTTCTTCTATTAGTAACTTTGCCTCCTGCACATTTTTACATCTTTCTAATAATACTCGAATTACCGCAAAACATTGCAAGCCACTTACCATCGGCTTTCTTAAACCTTCAATATTCCCTACAGGTTGACCACATGCAGAAAATGTAACAGATAACCCATGCTCGTTAACTCCTTCTGTTCGTCCGAAATATTGAGTAGAAAAACCACTATGTACATACGCACCTTCAACATGCGTCGAGCAAAAACGCATATCATCTATTTTTGGTGATAAATCGTAATTTCTTAATACACACGTATGCTCTGAATCCGTCTTTTGTGGTAATACTGCACAATGACTACAACCTGCTTTTAATAGTGTTTGATAATAATACATCATATTGCTAGAAGGAATTTTCAATACTTCACAAAACCCTTCAATTTCTTCATTAATTCCTGGACAATATTGGTTTAGTACATTTCTAGATTCTGTCCAATGGTTATTTGATATTAAATGTTCTTGCTGTATAAATTGTGGAATGAGATACGGATGATTTTTCACAAATTCCCCTTGCTGTTTTCCAATTTTATAATGACTTCCTTTTAGCGATGAAAAGTACCCCTTTACTTGATACACCATAATCTCCCCTTTACACTGAATATATCCATATCCTACCAAAATACTTTTATTTATTCTTGATGTTTTTTGCTATACTTCCATTACAACCACGGTTTTCTTTTTCATAAGACATTATTTGCTGTCTAATTAAAACCTTGTTAAAATCACCGTAAGAATAGGCTTTTAGTACAACCTTTCAAGATTAGATTAAATTATTTCAAATGGATAAAACTCTACAGTGAAACTTCTTATTGGCAATCCACTATTTATTAAAACGAGCAAACTTGTATTTATAGAATTACAAAAAGCCACATTTTACAATTAAAGAATAGGTTGTTTTAATCATCCATTTATCAGGGTAAGAGGAGAATATATTAATGAGTAATAGCAAACCAATTAACGAATTAACTATTGAAGACTTAAAACAAAACCCAATATGGGAATGGGCACTAGATGAAGAGGAAAACGAAGAGTGCGATGAGACGTGGGTAAAACCAGCAGAAACAATAAATTTTACAGAAGAGTTAAACGGTTCAATAGTATCGGGAAAATTAATACTAAATAATGGCGAGAAATTCCCCATGATGTGTAGTATTGATATTGAAAATAACGAGGTATTAATTAGTTCCGTTGTTTTTTATAACGAACAAGAAGATGAGTATATTGCTATAGAAGATGTAGTGAAAAAGGTCGAAATGCCTTTAACAATTAATATTAACCTTACAATTAATGGAGAACCTAAAGCTTTAAAATTTTCTGCAGATAAAGTTGATATTTATAAAAATACAATAAAAACTAACTTCAATTAATATTTAATTGAAGTTAGTAAAATACTCATTAAGTAAGAACTAGGAAAGCATACCAATTAACATTTCCCCAGTTATTACCGTTTTTAATTTTCAAATAACCCTACACTAAATAATCCCTTTTTCCACCAATGTCTCTGCGATTTGAACTGAGTTCCAAGCTGCACCTTTTAATAAATTATCAGAGACTATCCAAAGATGGAATGCTTTTGGCGTATCAGGATCTTTGCGGATTCTTCCTACAAATGTATCTCTTTTCCCCTCTGCATATAATGGCATTGGATAAATTTGTTCATTAGGATTATCTTGTAAAATAACACCTGGTGCATTCAATAGTACTTCTTTAATTTCTGCAACGGTCGCTTCTTTTTCAAGTTCAATATAAACCGATTCTGAATGTCCCGATACAACTGGAACTCGGACGCAAGTGGCTGCCATTTTTAAATTTGGATCTTCTAAAATTTTCTTCGTTTCTTGAATCATCTTTACTTCTTCGAATGTGAAATCATTTTCTGTAAATATATCTACTTGAGGCAATACATTAAACGCAATTGGATAATGTTTTTTATCTTTTTTCGCAGGCAATATAGTACTCTTCACCTCATCACCTGCGAGCATCGACTTAGCCTGTTCTTTTAATTCATGAATCGCATGAATTCCCGAACCTGATACAGCTTGATATGTGGAAACGATTATCCGTCCTAAACCGAATGATTTTCGAATCGGCTGAAGGGCCGTTACCATCTGTAGCGCTGAGCAATTCGGAACTGCAATGATACCTTTATGCTCCTTTAAAGTGTGTGCATTTACTTCTGGAACAACGAGTGGTACATCATGTGCCATTCGGTATTCACTTGTGTTGTCAATTACAATAGCACCGCTAGAAACTGCGTGATTTACATATTGTCTAGAAACTTCTCCGCCTGCGCTAAAAAATGCAATATCTACCCCTTCGAAACTAGTTGTTTTTGCCTCTTGTATAATAATTTCTTGCCCTTTAAATTGTACTGTTTTACCAGCAGAGCGTTTTGACGAAAGCAATGTAATTTCTTTTATATTAAACTTTGTTTCTCGTTCTAACAGTTCAATAATTTTTTGACCTACTGCACCTGTAGCCCCAACTATAGCTACATGATAGCCCTTTTCACTCATGTTTTCTCCTCCAATATCGCTTGAATGAATTTTTTCACAATTTAATTTTAAAAGAAATTTAATCATTTGAAAAATTGAAATACATGATATAATCATTCACAAATCATGATAATAAAAGAGGTATCACTTATGGAGATAAGGCATGTTAAAACATTTTGTGCCATTGTTAAATATGGTGGTTTTTCCAAAGCTGCTCATGCATTAGGTTATGCGCAATCTACTGTTACAGCGCACATTAAAGTATTAGAAAATGATTTACACATTCCTCTTTTCGATCGATTAGGGAAAAAAGTACTTCTTACAAAAGCAGGTCATCAATTTCATCCATACGCACTAGAATTACTTGCTATTTATGAAAAAGCGCAAGAAATCCCTCAAAATAGTAATCATTTGGAAGGGACATTAAGTATTACATCTAACGAATCATTGGCAGTATATCGTTTACCACAATTATTACGTACTTACAAACAAGAACATCCGAAAGTAAATATCGTTCTTGAGACAAATACAAATGAACAAGCAATGAAAAAACTACATGAAGGAGAAACCGATATTATCTTCTTAATTGGAGAAACTATTGAACATAATGATTTTATTACACATACTTTTTGTAATGAAGCATTTGGATGGATTTTACCTGCTCATTCCCCTGCCGACACTGATCCATTCCGTTTATTACAGAAAACTCAGTTTATATTTACAGAACAAAGTTGCGGCTATAGACCGATGGTAGATCGTTATTTACGTCAAAGCGGGAATATTCCTGATAAAACATTTGAGACTTCCAATGTTGAAGTGATTAAACAATCCGTTATGTGCGAGTTAGGAATCTCTATTCTCCCTTATATCGTTGTACAAGAAAATTGTCAGAAAGAGCAACTATATTTTCAACCTATCGAAACTCCAGCAGTCATTCAAAGTCATGTGATCTATCATAAAACTAGATGGATATCACCCATTTTACAATCGTTTCTTACACTAGTGAACTACCCACCACTTAGTATCTCTTACGAGCTTACTTGAAGTGGGGGCTTCTCGGTTAATCGTTACTTTTGATAGCTAACGAATTCGTCTTAGGACAGCCGAGCTAACTCCCTTGTTCCAAAGGTTAATTTTGTTACTATTTATGCCAACGCTAATAAGCGTATAGCTTCCTTTTTGATATTCATAGCTGCGTTATAGTCACGACTTATTTTTAGTCCGCAAGAACACTCATACGTGCGTTCAGATAGTGACATATCTTTTCTGTTTCCACAACTACTACACATCTTCGTAGAAGGAAACCACTTATCTATTTTTACAAGTTGTTTTCCTTGTTCTTGTAGCTTATATGTTAAAAATGTCGTGAACATCCTCCAACCGTTGTCCGCAACACTTTTACCAAAGCGAAGTGCTCGTGACATTCCTTTCATATGTAAGTCTTCTATTGCTACAACATCAAAATGAGTAGCCAATTTTTTAGACTTATGATGAAGGAAATTCTTACGTTGATTTGCCACCTTTTCATGCAACTTAGCTACACGAATGCGTTGTTTATTCCAACGCGCTGAACCTTTCACACGTCTTGCTAATACTCGTTGTGCGTTTGCTAATCGGTCTAGCATTTGACGATAAAAGCGAGGATAATTGGCTTTCTCATCTTCGCTACTCACGTACAATTCAGCCATTGCGAAATCTAATCCAACCACACTTCCTACTTCTTTTTGTACAATCTCTTTTTCATATTCAATCAAGATGGACACATAGTATTTACCAGTAGGTGTCATAGAAATTGTACATGATTTGATGATATGGTTTTGCGGTATCTCTCTATGTTGTTTCAGTCGCACCATTTTCAGTTTCGGTAATTTGATATAACCATGAAATAACATAATATTTCCGTTTACCCTATTCGTTGTATATGATTTTCTACTTTTTTTATTTTTGAATGTAGGAAAATCACTTTGCCCACTAAAAAAATTCTTATACGCGGTTTGCAAGTTTAGTTGAGCGTTTGCTAACGCTAATGAATCGACTTCCTTCAGCCATTCATACTCTGCTTTGTATTTCGCAGGAGTAGGTAATTTTTGTTTCTTTAGTTCTTCCTTGTTCTCTTTGTACTTTTCATATACTTCTTTCCGTTCAGCCAGCATTTTGTTATACACAAAGCGTACACACCCGAAGGTTTTACGTATCAGATATGCCTGTTCTTCTGTTGGATACAGACGAAATTTGTAGGCCTTATTATGCTTTTTCATATCAGTTCATCTCACTTTTCGCCTTGATTTCCCATAAACTGTTTTACTTTATCTATGGCGAGCCACCAAAGGTGATAGCACAACATGAACACTGCGTTATTATTATCTAATTTCATTGTTATACCAAACTTTACCTCTTATAAGACTGATTATATCAGAGGTGAAATAAATAGAAAAAACAATTTTTTTTGGCTACACCAAATCGAAATGCATCTCCCACCTACCGTTGGACTATTGTCCTTCACAACGCTTGAGGAAGGAGACTTCTTTCGGATAATGCGTTAAAGAAAAAATGAGTTGATACCCTTTGAAGAATATCAACTCATTTTTCTAAAAGATAACTTAGATACTCATCTTCTTTTTATTAGATGTTTCCTTTTCTTTAACTAGAACATATACGATTGGAAAAACAAGTAAACTAGCAATTGCAATTCCTAACTTTTCTATAGAAAGTGAGAATATCATCACGCTAATATATTCCCATTTATTTCTAATGTCAATAAAAAACACCTTTGCGCTTTTAACAACAAAGATGTTTCAAAATCGATATGTATCTTATTTATTAGGTTGTCCCCCACCTGCAATTAATTTACTACCTGAATATGTACCTTTTTGCATAAATACTTGATTAATTAATTCTTTTTGTTCCGCTTGTGACATAATTCCTTTTCCTTCTCCTAAATTCCCGCTTTGCAATTTCCAAATCTTGTTGTGATCAGCATCGACCTTTTCATATTTTCCTTGTTTCCATCGTTCTAAAATATCTATATATGCACTTCTTTGTACAAGATCATTGCTATTTACAATATCAAGTAAACTTTCAATACGTTCTTGTGTTATAAAAATATAGCCCCACTTTTGATCTGCTTTCGTTTTTTGATGTGTCATTTCATGTAATGCAGTCTGTATGTTCTCATCAGTCCATTTAAAATTTTTATTAAAACCACTATTCGGTAACGAATAATTCCCATTTTCTAAAAGCTTTGCATCTTCCGCTTTCACATTACTATCAGCTAACACTTCTACTGCCGGAGCTGCCGGCGATGTCTTTTTTGCTGTCGGTTTACTATGATTCATATAATACAGCATACCATACGTTAATCCTACTCCAACTACCGCCATCCCAGCTATGATCCCTAATATTTTAAATAGTGTTTTCATCCCGCTTGTTTCCTCCCAAATATCCCTATTCATAGTTTATATCTATCAAAAACAGGTGTAGCATCTCATTTTTTTACAATTTACTGCCATTCATTTCCTCACACTAATTAACATAAATAAAATTATTACTTTCCAAAAATGTAGTAACGCCATCCTCATCGTTACTTTTTGCAATAAATTTAGCGACTGATTTTAATTCCTCAACAGCATTGTTCATCGCTACACCAATACCGCACTTCTCTATCATTTCCATATCATTATAGTCATCTCCAAATGCAATTACGTCAGATGCCTCGTAATTAAGGTGCTGAAGAACATGTTGAATACTATTCCATTTTGAAACTTCCGCATGCATAATTTGACACAATGTTCCATTATCTGTAATGACTGCATTACATTCGGCAGGAAGTTCTTTAATTAAATTCTTATTTATTGAATCCTTCGTACAAAGAATCACTTTAAAAGCTTCTTTGAAGTCTAGCTCTCTTACATCTATAACTTCATTCGGTACATTGCCAAAGTAATCAGTAACATCAAAATTTGAGTACAGCTTATCATTTATTTCAATGCAAATATTATTTAAGTTATACTTTTTTGCTTTTTCTATAATTTCTAAAATGACATTTCTAGAAATCTCCTTTTTATACAAAGTATCATTACCTTTAAGTACAAGAGCCCCGTTATAACAAATGATAATATCATTCTTTAGCACACTTGGAATATACTGGTTAATGGCTCTTGGAGGTCTTGCCGTGGCAAAAATCAGTTCACTCCCTTTATTTTTACATTCCCTCAAAATATTAATAGATTTCTCTGAAATGGTTTTATCACTTCTTAATAGAGTCCCATCTAGATCCGAAATAATAACTTTCTTCATGCTTAAATTTAGTCTCCTTTCACCAGTAATAATTAGTTACTTTAATAGAATTATTTCAATAAACCTTTTAACACTTTTGATACACCTATTCCTCCTAAACTACATAGGAAAGCTTTTATAGATTTCCTTATATTGTATTTCTTTTCTAAGTAAATTAAAAGATTATTCTGTCGAATAACCAAATTTTATTTCTTACAATTATATTTACTTTAACTTTATGCCAGGTTAATACATAAAGTAGATGTATTAACCTGGCATTTAAATAAAAAAAACAACGGGTGCCTTATAGGGCACCCGTCGCTTTTTAATATGCACGATTCTCTTTTAACCACTTCGTAATAGCAGCTAGCCTCGAAACATCAAAACGTCTTTCTTCATTCACTTTCAAGTCCTTTAACCTTTTCACAATTTCCAATTCATTATTTCTTACGCTTTTCGCTTCGATTAACTTGCAGTATCCTTCTGTAACGTTATTTAAATTTTCATAATAATACTGAAATGATTTTGATATATGTAAATGTTTTTCAAAGTTCCTTCTTCTTTTCGTCTCATCAGATTCTTTCCGTTTTCTAAGTTCTTCATCATTCGTGTATAAATAAAAATATTGATCTGGAAAACCAATTTCCCTATTTATCATCTTTTCTTTATAAAAGTTTTCTATTAAAGATAACGGTTGATTAAATACATCAAAATAGAAACACCAATTATAGCTAAGTGGCTGATATATATCCCCATCAAGTATTACTAACTCATATTGCTGCGACTTCTGCATTGCTATATTCCAGCGCTCTACTTGTTTTTCAAAATACCATGTTCTATGTTCATTTTTTGGTCTTTCAAATAAAAAATTAACCTCAGGTATAATATAAGCACCATAATTTTTTTCTAATTCACGACACGTTGTACTCTTACCAACAGCACTCGCTCCTTCAAACGCTAAAATCCCCATAGTTTCTCCCACTTTCATTAACTAAAATCTCGTTGTTTCGCTTTTCTACCCCATAACTGTCTCCATAAAACAATTGAAGCGATAGAGAGCATAATTGTTGTAATAATACTACCTTCAATTCCGAATGAGCCTCCATGCAATATTTCTGGTCCATTTGTTATAGACTTAAAAATTGGAGTGGAATATACAGTTGTACCACTAACCGCAAAACCATATACATTATATTGAGCCCAGTTCCAAATTGAGTGCCATGCACATATTCCCCACAGGCCATCTTCTTTCAATACGTATAAAGCTGCGAAAACACCAACTAATATTATATTCGATATAGATAACATTGTAATTCCTGGATTGAGTAGATGAAGAAACCCAAATAAAAAAGAAGTAACAATTATGCCAACCCATATACGACTTCTAACAGAAAGAACCGGGAATAACCAACCTCGTACAATAATTTCTTCCGTTGCCCCTTGTATTAAAAATGCAACTAAAGATCCTACTATTCCTACTATCACTGTTGAGGTAATATGTTGTACTTGTAATTTTACACTTCCCATTAATAGTAGTAGAATAACTGGTATTGAAATAAATACAAACCCTATTAACGCACCTTTCAAATACTTTCTCATCCATTGCTCTTTCCAAAAACCAATGGACGAAAAAGGTCTTTTTTCTACAAAACGAACCCATATAAATAAAATGAATATAGCTCCTCCAAATGTTAACAGCATTCTAACATTATCATAAATCCCTTTCATGAATGTCGTTTCAGCTTTCGGTAAAAATAGCATAAACAACATAAAAAGTTCGCCTAAAGTCAAAAATATAATAGCTAATATTACAGCAAAAATTGGGTGTACTTTTCTCATCCCTATTTTTGCTGCCTCAATTATATTAAATGAATCATTTTTCAACTCTCTCTCCTCCTTTTATAATATTTAATTACCATCAATGAATAAACCATATTTTACCACAAAGAATACATTATTAATATTTGCTCTACATTTTTTCTTACATCAATTTTTAGCATAAATCCAAATTAGGAATAATATATAAATAAAAGAGATGTCTTTGTGCCTTTTGCTATAAATCACCCTATTTTTTCTTTATTTTTCCAACACTTGCTATTTCACACCATTTGTTGTAAGATAGTAATTAAGGTCAATTTAACACTATACTTTCTTTGCATATTATCAAGTATCAATCAGGGATATTTTGTACTCCTTATGGGTTTTTGATAATATGTGAACTTTTATTTTCATTCAAATAAGGCCGATCATATTGTAATCTTTTTAAATTTTAGGAGGCATTACCATGACATTAACAGGTAAAGTAAAATGGTTTAACAGCGAAAAAGGTTTCGGTTTCATCGAAGTTGCAGACGGTAACGACGTATTCGTTCACTTCTCAGCTATCACTGGCGACGGCTTCAAGTCTCTTGACGAAGGTCAAGAAGTTAGCTTTGAAGTTGAAGACGGTAACCGTGGACCTCAAGCTAAAAACGTTGTAAAGCTATAATTTAAACAATAAAAAGGTTGTTACCAGCTCGGTTAACAACCTTTTTAATATATAACTAAAATTTTTTACATAAAAGGAGTGGTTACATGTATCGCAATCGAAAGAACGATGTAGCAGAAGTACCACCAGAACAAACCCCTGTTTGGGAATGTGAATCAGAGGATTGTTTAGGATGGATGAGAAAGAACTTTTCATTTGAAGAAGAGCCTAAATGCCCTTTATGTAAAAGTAACATGAAAAGCGGAGAACGTTTATTACCTAAGTTAGGTTAATTTTTACAAGCCCCTCTTATTTTAAATAAGAGGGGCTTTTTATTAATAATGAATATCCTCAACATCTGTTCTTACAATAGAATACATTAATGCATCATGTTGTTGATTACCTTGATGAATGTACCCACGTAACAAGCCTTCTTTTTGGAAGCCTATTTTAGATAACATATTGCAAGAAGTAATATTCTCAGGATATGTAATAGCTCCAATTCTAAATAAACCTAACTCTTGAAATCCATAAGTAATGATTTCCCTAGCTGCCTCTGAAGCATAGCCGTTTCCCCAATAACGAGGATGTAGGTCATATCCAATCTCAGATCGTTTACTCCAAAGTTGTAAATTATTTAATCCAATTGTCCCTACTAAAGTATTCGTTTCTTTTAATACGATTCCCCAACGTATTGCCTTTTTCTCATAGTAATTTTTCGAAAAAGATTCAATCATACGTGAAGCTTGTCCGAACTCAGTAAAAGAATTCATACCATAATAACAAGTTACTTCATCTAATGAAAATATTTCATATATTTTTTGACAATACGATTGTTCTATTTCAACTAAGCGCAAGCGTTCTGTTTCTAACACAGGAAATGCCATAGGATCACTCCTTTCTCTCTACTAATTTATTATAGCAGAAAAAATATTTATAATTAGGAAAGTCCTAAATGTCCCACTAATCAAACATTTCTAATGACACTTATCCTTTTTATTCTATATGAACTAAGAATATACCTTCTTGCTTTTTGATTACCATTTTCGCCTTATGCTATAATTACTATAAATTGAATTTCAAATCATTAACAACTGCAAAGAGGTTATTTTTATGACAAAATATAATTATTTTACATACGCTCTCATGAACACAATTATCTTTTTACCTTATTTCCTTTTTATCATTATTGGAAATTCATACAACACACTATTAAATGGTTGGTTCCCTCTCATTATCTTCTACACTTTTAAATATACAGGCGCTTTTCTTATTCATTCTTTTAAAACAAAAATAAACGCACGTGAACAATTATTACACTTTCTTGCGCTTGCGATAATCGGAACTTTATGCGGGTCTTTAGCTACTTTTTCAACAATTTGGATTGAACTCTCTGCCCTTTTTATGGGAATCGCATCAAGTATTTTATTACCACTTTATACAACAACTCAATATCATGAAAAATTTTTATTTGGTAGTAAAATGAAAATGAATCAATATCTTTTTGCACTATTAACAGTTTTATTGATTGTTCCACTTATTTTATTTACTGCTAACTCTAACCATCCAAGTTTAGCTTTTATATTTTACGGAATCGCTCTTTGTATTTGTTACTTATCCTTAAGAAAAATGCCAACATACGAAGTCACAGTAGAGAACTCATTCCATTTTTCAGTACCTTCATTTTTATTATTCATTCTCTTTACCACGCTACTTTTCCTTATGAAAGCAACTCGTGAAATAAATTTACAACTGCTACTTGTACTATTAATCGTCACCATCCTTGTTGCAATAGCACTACTAACTGTATACATCACTAAAGTAAAATTTCAGTTTCAATTACCTAAATTTATTTATTACTTTGGATTTACACAAGGAATGATCGTTAATTTTTTCTTATTGTACGGCACATTCTTTGCACTGTCACAGGAAAGCAGCACTTTCATGATTTATGGCGTTTATTTACCATATGGAATCGGGATTATTTTATCCTTATTTTTAGGATCCAAACTATTCCATCACTTTAACTCTTATCACCCGATAATAGTAACAAATGTGGGCGCATTATTAGGTATACTATGTACAATGCTATCATGGACATTACCAATCGGTGGTTTACTAATCGGTTTCTTCTCATCTTTACAAGCAAGACAATTAAATCGTTTCGCATACGCCGCTACTAGTTCCCTTAAAGATTCTAGCTTATTACTTCGTAATCGCTGGTCTAAACTAGGAAGTATGATAAATCAAATTTTATTAATTACGTTTATATTAGTACTTAGTTTCATTTATCGTATACCATTAAATGACGTATTCGTAGTCCTTACTGGGAAAGGAATCCATAACGAAATTCCGATGTTCCCTGTTTTAATAACAGTCAATATTGTCATTTGTTTTATTATTGGTAGCTTATTAATATTTGGCTCTTGGAAATTAGAAAAAACAAAGAGATGATTTTCTCTTTGTTTTTTCTTTATACGCAACTAACATCCAATAACAACGTGCTGTTTGTCTCCATTCTCACTTAAAAATCCGGTAAGTCTGAGAAGTGTATCTAACTCATTAACGAAGAGATAGACACAGATGTATTTTTCCCCTGCAAAAACAATCTCCTAAATTATAACATATACTTTTTTGTTATAATTTAGGAGGTTGTAACTCTTCTTACGGAGGTGTATAAACTTTATGTATATTTTCATTGGCTTAGCACTTCTATTTATTTTACTCATTTTTTTATTCGCAAAAAAATTCACACCAAACTCATTCATGATGACAAGTTTTAAAGGAAATAGCTTTAAGACATTTTCAGTTGGTATTTTAATCGCTGCCGCACTTTCTCTTTCATACGGGATTTATCACGCAGTAACGTATCAACCTAGTCATTTAGATATACAATTACAAAATCAAAATCACACTGTTTTCGGTAATGTTGGCGAATTCGGTTATTTCTCAGAGAAATTACCAAAAAAAGATGCAGAAATTAAACTGTATTTTGTCTCTTGGGAAACACTACAGTTTAAAAATCCAGAAATATTCATAGATTATCCTTCAGGCAAACAAGAAGTATGGAGGCCAAATATAGTATCAATATCAACAAATAAACTAAAAGAAAAACATAGTATAAAAAAGATTTATCATCTCTCACCATATTCATTTAAAGAGTCTGGAACAATAACATTAACAATAAAAGAAAATAATATAAAAAATAAAAAAGTTTCAATTCAAGTGAAATAAATAAAAAACTGTCCCTCCATTATGCTGGAGGGACAGTTTTTACATATGTATTCTACAGTATTATTTTGACTGTTCATTTAATGTAGCCATTATTTCATTGGCCATATTCTTCCCATTTCCAATACAAGCACCAATTCCTACGCCGTAATATGAAGCACCAGCTAAATATACATTTGGATAAAGAATCGTCATTTTTTCTTGTAATGATTGAACCGCTTGATTATGTTCTAAATGATATTTCGGCATTAAATCTTTCCAGTTCGTAACTTCGACTACTTCTGGTTCACCTTTAATTCCGAGACTCTTTTCAATATCATATAAAGCTACTCGAACTAATTCTTCTTTACTATAATTTTTGATCGTTTCATATACCGGATTTGTACTCTTATAAAACATTCTTACTAACAGCTTTTGTTTACCCGATGTATGTTTCCACTTTCGGCTTGTCCATGTACAAGCATCACAATGTAAATCACTGTTTTCTGTTACGATAAACCCTGTGCCGTCTGCTGGTAATTGTTCATCTAGTATATCAAAACCTAAGTAAATACTAATAAGCGATGAATTTTTAAATTTATTAAAATGCTCGTTTAACTCATTAGACTGTAATAAAGTTTGTGCAATATCATGCGGAGTTGCTAAAACAACATAATCTGCTTGAATTGTCTCATGATTTGCCAAAGAAATCTCATATTGATCTCCTTGTTTACTTACAGTCGTCGTTACAACGCCTTTTTTAACGACAGTCTCAGTCAACACTTCTTCTAAGCGATTAATAATCGTAGATAGTCCACTTTTAAATGATACAAACTTCTTATTTCCTGCTGACTGAAACTGTTTTTTATTCTCTTCAAAACCTTTAATAATACTTCCGTATTTATTCTTATAGTCCAGTAAATAAGGCAATGTAGATGCCATTGTAAGCTCATTCAATTTACCAGAATATACACCTGAAAGCACAGGAGCGATTTGTTTTTCAACTAACTCTTCCCCTAAGAAACTTTCTAAAAATACAGCAAGTGATGTATCCTTCGTAAACTCTTTATTTTTCGTTATAAAATCTTTTAAAGCAACAATTTTCCCTTTCGTTGAGACTAGCGTACTGCTAAATAATGATTCAACACTCATAGGGATCCCAAATATAGTGTCAGACGGAATGGGATGTAATATGTTATTAGAATATATGTAGGAAATACCTGTTTCGTTATATACCATTTCATCTTCTAGATTCAATTCTTTTACAAGCGGCATAACATATTCATTACGAGCAACGATAGAATCTGCCCCTGATTCCATAATAAAATCATTTTCTTCCACACTGTGGATCTTACCACCTAAATACTCTTCTTTCTCAATAAGGATTAAATTCAAATCTATATTATAATCCTTCTTTAATTTTTCTAAATAAAACATAGTAGAAAGTCCAGTAATACCTCCACCGATGACAACGACTGTTTTCATATTTGCTGCGCTCCTAACCGATACAATTAATAATTCCTTTATTATTATACCCAAAAGTCCTTATATTCGACTAGCAGCTTGATCATTCTGTAAAAAAATTGACACTATATACGAATACATTTATATAAATTTAATCAGTAAATAACCATCATTTTAAATCAATAAATAAAAAAGAACTATAACAGTTTCAAATGAAGTCATAGTTCTCTCTATTTTAAAAACATAAAGTAATTAATCAATTTGTCTATTTCTTGACTTAATGCCAGTACTTTTTCATGTTGAATTCCATAATCCGATACTAAATATATTAATTCTTCTTTTTTTATTTCAATTACTTTTTCCAATTTCGCTAATTCCATGTCGTTTTACTTCTCTCCAATAATAAAATGTATGTATTTTAGTATAGCCTACTTACATAATTAGTAAAAGTGAAAAACGCATGTAAAATCTTACATATTTAAAAATAATATACTACCAACAAAGAAACTTAAATTTAGCCTCTTTATACAGATCATTAAAATACATTAGGAATTAATAACATACCTAAATTTTTCTAATGTTATATCTTTATATTCTGGATCCCTCTTTATATGATCAAAATAACTATATGAAAATTTGAAAACATGCCCAAAATCCCAATTCAATTTACTAAAGTCTTTTAGCCAAAATCGATTTTCTGTTGGTAAAACATGAGCACGTTCAGATTCGATTAAAGGTAAACGATCTATAGGTGAGTGTAAATTTATTTCAGTATTCGGCATAAGCTTTTGACTAGCACGCAGTACGTATACTAGTTTTAAAAGTGGACGTATCCCTCGTTGAAATATATCTCTATGTCCTAAATCATACATTATATTAATGGCGTGGGAAAAAGTAAGCATATGACCAATTAAATCATGATGTGATTCCGCTCGATAAATAATATTAAACTTCGATAGCTCATTTAAAATGAATTTAGATAATTGCTTTGGATTTCTTAATCCACTTTGAATCTCATCATTTATACTTAATTGTTTTACTTCTTTCGTCGTAAAACCAATCCATGATCTACCGGGAATTGTTTTTTGAAACGATAATAGCAGGTTAGTTATCCCTTCAATATCTTGATGATTCCCCCATTTTCGCAACTCTTTCATGGCTAATAAACTTAGCGCTGCATAAATGACGTTATGCCCCACCCAATGAAGTTCATCCATCGTATGTTCCAGAGTTTTTATAATCATTTCTTTAGCATTTTGAAATTCATTTTCTTCTTTATTATCAGTTATTTCTCCTAAGTTTTGCTTGTTCAGCATCATTTTTGTTTGTGAATAAATATTACGAGATATCTCTTCTTCAATATTATTATCTTTTATGAAAAAATAACTAGCAATTGCAGCTGCTCCGAAATGCGCATGCCAAATATCATTTGTTTGTTTTTTACATTGAGAAATAATTGAAAGGCCACCCTTTAAAACACTTTTATTTTCCATCTTTTTATCCCCCGTAATAAAAATCACTTTATACTCATCCTAAGGATGGCGTCAATACAAATAAAATGTAATTCGATTCATCACTTTTATTCAAAAACCGATGCTTCACGTTCGGCGGGATACGTACAACATCGCCTTCTTCTAAAAAATATTCTTTTCCTTCTAATTCCACATACACTTCCCCTTTCATGACAACAGCAATCTCTTCCTTATCTTCATGTGAATAGTGGCTTTCCGTTGTATTTGCTTGTTTATTTAAATCCATCATTAACATTTCAATACGTGCTTTCATAAAATCCGGTGTTAATACATCATATACAATGTGATCATTATTTTCCCGATATACTTTTTTTCGATCTTTTTTCTTAGAAATAAGTGAATCCGTATCAATATCATTAATAAATAGTGTAAATAGCGGTACATTTAATGCTTTCGCTATTAATTCCAAAACACTTAAAGAAGGATTGGCATGCCCTCTTTCAATTTGACTAATAAGAGATGTGCTTATTCCTGCATAATCAGCAAACTCACGAATTGTCATATTATTTTTTTTACGATAGCTTAAAACAGTTTGTCCAAGCCGATAGTTAATCAAAGTAACTACTCCCTTTCGTCCATCATAATGTATATTTCATTGCCTTTGTGCTGACTTACTAAACAAAGGCAAATAATCCTTTTCTATCGTCTCCGAGACTTATATACTTACCTTTGTACATTATATCTCATTCAGTTCATTATAATAAACATCCTATTGGAGGGACAAACTTTGAAATCACCTACTCTATCATATTTCATCTTATTTTTCGGTGTATTCGCCTTATCAACTTCAGCGATCTTTGTAAAATTAGCAGATGCTCCTGCGGCAATCATTGCTTTTTATCGATTGTTATTTGCCGCACTGATTCTGTTACCATTATTACTATTTAACAAAAACAATCGAAACGAGCTAAAAACATTAACGAAAAAACAATGGGGATTCGGATTTATTTCTGGGCTATTTTTAGCTACACATTATGTACTATGGTTTGAATCCTTACAATATACTTCTGTAGCAAGTTCTACAGTTATCGTAACGTTACAACCGTTATTTTCAATGATTGGTGGTTATTTTTTATTTAAGGAGAGATTTACAAAAGGAGCTGTTATTGGTTGCCTCATTGCCATTTCAGGAAGTATCATGATTGGATGGCAAGATTTCCAAATTAGTGGAGAAGCTTTATACGGAGATATTTTAGCGTTTATTGCTGCCGGAATCATTACCGCTTACTTTTTCATTAGTCAACACATTCGTAAAGATTTATCTCTTATACCGTATTCGATAATTAGTTATGGAAGTAGTGCATGCTTTCTCGGTATATTTGCTTACATGCAGCAAATATCTTTCTTCCATTACTCTACACAAACTTGGTTGTCCTTTATTGGATTAGCTTTCATTGCTACAATTTTAGGTCAAACGATTTTTAATTGGTTATTAAAATGGATGAGTGCTACTGTGATCTCTATGAGTATTTTAGGAGAAACGATTGGGACTTGTATATTAGCCTATTTCATTTTAAGTGAAACAATTTCTTTACAACAAGCACTTGGAATTACAATTATTTTTATTGGATTAGCATTATTTTTATTACAGCCGAGTTGTAATGAAAAAGCATGACATTATATTGTCATGCTTTTTCATTATGTACAAGTAAACCATCAGATCTAAAACGACTCATCATAACTTCATTAATAAACTTTCCGTGAGCCTTTAAATTCCCTATCTTTACCCCCTCTTCTACAAATCCGAATTTTTCATATAGGGCTTTCGCTTTAGGGTTCGTTTCTAACACACCAAGTTCCACTCTCTCTAACATTAACCAATTATCAGCCAAATCAAGCATTTTTGTAAGAAGCGCTTTACCAATTCCTTTATTATGATATTCACTGTCTACCCCTATAAACAAATCACCCGAATGAGATCTACGTCCTGGACTTTGGGTTAAACCAACAAATCCAACAACTTCTCCATCATACTCTGCAACAAATTCAAATTGATTTGGTGCTAAGTTTCGAATTCTATTTTCCATAGCGTCTACACGCATGCTAGGTAAGAAAACCATATAAGGTAAAACGTCATCCTGTATACATATACGATGAATTGCTCTAGCATCTTGTATTTCTACTGCTCTAACGTTGATTCCCATTTTTCTTCCCTCCCTATAAATAACAGATTCTAATATCCTTCGCTATAATCCTTCTCATACGTTTTTCTTTATGTTATTTTTATATAATTATTTCAGCAAAACATTTTAATTTTGAACATCTAACATACTTAGGGTCTATTTAATTTTTCACCTGATTATACAACTCAAGTAGATTTTCTATTGGAATACCGTTTATTTTCATACCAGTTATATCACAATTTTCTATTTTAAGATTTTGAAGCTTACTATTACTTATTGTACTACCTTCCAAATCACATGTATCGAATGAGATAGGTTCCTTCTCGTCTCCAAGATTTGTATTTTTAAATTGGACTCCATCTAATGTCACCAAATTAAACTTACTACCAGAAAGATTTAAATCTGCATATGAGGACCCTCTAAAATTTATATTTCTAAACTTTGATTGACTTACATTACAATTACTCATATTCATATTCATTACATTACTACCAACAATTGAACTATTTTTTAAATTCACTTGATAATACTCTGTATTTGCTAAATTACAGTTTTCGTATTGTCTATTTTTCATATCTTCACTTTTAACTACGTTCTCTTCGTGTGAAGCTGTCTTTATTCTTTTCACGTAACAATACTCTTCTTCCGATTCAAAAATTGTTTGGTAGCCCATCTTTTTATAAAAGTGGTGATTATTAATTTGTCTACTCGATGTTTCGAGATCCCAAATCCTTATGTTTGGAAATTCTTCTTCTATTAATTTAATAACCTTTGATCCAATTCCTTTTCCTTGATAAACAGGATCTACAAAAATACGATCAATTCTTCCATACGACTTTCCAGAGGTTGTAACTATAATTCCCCCGATAATATCTTTATCCATTATTACTTTGAAAGAATCCAGTTCTTCAATCGAATATTTCATCATTTCAACTGAAGAGTATCCAGGTGGCTGAATGTTATAATCAATTACATCATCTTGTCCGCATAGCAAACGTTTTGCTTCTTCATCGAATGTTTTTGTCATTATTTTTGTTAACTTTTCAGCATCTAAAATTGTAGCTTTTTCTATAGATATTATCGTCATTTCATTTTCCCCTTTATCATTACAAACCAATAACTTATGTGAACAAAAACGTTATTAATTTACTTTAGTTTTTAATACTTTTCCCATTATTACATAAGGAACATCATTTTTACTTGGATGAAATGGCTCCAATACATTCACCCAATCTAATCTTTCATATAAAGAACGCGCCTTATCATTGTTAATTTGTGTTGTTAAAACGCTCGTTCTATTTGAAATCCCTTCTAATAATTCATTATGTAATTTCGTTCCAAGACCTTCATTTCGATATTGTGGGTGAACTGCTAATTCTACAAATTCAAAACAATCTTGTAACCATTCCTCTACTTGCTCTAAATTTAACGCTTCTCTCATTAATTGATTATAGTACTGTCCCTCCATAGAGCGATAACCATAAGTAAAACCAACTACTTCATTTTCATCATTTATTGCTAATATACCTTTAAAACCTGGATATTCTATATGTCTTTTCATTCGCTCGATCATTTCATTGAAATGTGTTTTTTCAAATGCTTTACAATACAATTTTGCCATATTATCAATTAGGATCTCATCTTTTTCAATACTTACGAATTTCACTTTACTTCGCCCCCTACTAAAACGTTTGAACCCTTAAATAGTTTTAAAATAAAGAAAATTAAAATCAATCACCCTCTTTACTATTAAACTACAAATCAACCTATATTTTCCACTGTTACTTAGTATCAATGAATAAAAAGAAGAGAACATGTAATATAAACATGTTCTCTTCTTTTTATTTATTTTCAATTTTATATAATTAAAAATTAGATATTACTTAAGCCACTCGTTACAAGTATTAGCTTGCTCCTGTAAATCCTCTATAAATCGACTCGCATGATATCCATCACAAACCGCATGATGTACTTGAAGTGAAATAGGTAGCATAACCTTGCTTCCATCATTGAAATATTTTCCGCAAGTTATAATTGGTAATAAAAAATCACCATCATTATTAATATTAAGATTAAATCCAGTAAAACTAGTCCAAGGTATGCTAGAGATTGGAAACACATTTGGCGGAATATTTCCTTTCGTGAAGAGACCATGAACATTAGCATAACATCTTATATCCTCTTCATAGTTTTTATAGAAAGTATGAAAATTAATAGAATAATCTGTCCATATACTTGAAAAAGACTTATTTTCTTTATGAAAGATTGTATAGCTAGGTATCATTTCCTCCCAATACCCTAAAACTCCATCCTCATTAAAACATGTTCGAAATTCTTTATATTTATTTATCACTCTAGAAATTAAATAAATAAAAGTCGGATAAAATTTAATTTCCTTTTGATGTATTTCCTCTAATAATATTGCAATATCAACATTCACAGTCATACTAAACGTGCATTTTAATTTTAAATAATGTTCAAAATAATGCTTTCTATTCCAATTTTCTCTATCAATTACATGAAACTTCATTATTAATAGCCTCCTAAAATTTTTTTATTTTAGAAGGCTATTTTTCTTGCTTTCACCACAACTATTCACTCCTTACAGTTTAAATTTAACCCCAAGTTTTTATTTAATTATATAACATCCGCCAAAATTCATTCACATATTTCTGGAAATCCATCCACACACTATTAATAAATCAAATGATATTTGAAGGATACATACTTGAAATGACAAAAATGCAAATCAAAAAGCAAATGTTATCAAAAACACTACATCTATTCAAAATAATAATACTGTAAATCTTAATGTGGAAGTACAAGCAATGAACGGCTTATACGGAATGTCAGAAACGACTATTGAAGATGTTGTCTACGCTGTAACTGATGATCTTACTTCAAAAAATAACTAACTTCATCTACATTTAGAAAAAAGCCAAAGAAAATATCCTTGGCTCTTCTATATTATATATTCATTTTTTGTACTTCTTCTCTTTTTTTAGAAAGTTTCCCTGGCCAAAAAGCAAAGCGCCCTAAAACAACTGTAATTGCTGGTACAAGTAACGGCCTAACAATAAACGTATCGAGTAAAACTCCAATCGCTGTTACAATACCAAATTGAACTAAAACTTGAATTGGTAACGTACCTAACACTGCAAAAGTTCCCGCTAAAATTAAACCTGCTGATGTAATCACACTTCCTGTTTGCATAACACCATTTTTCACTGCATCTAAATGATTTTGTTTTTTTCTGTTTTTCCATATTTCAGAAATCATAAAGATGTTATAGTCTTCTCCTAAGGCAACTAAAAATACAAATGCATATAACGGGATCGCACCTTGTATTGCAGGAGCCCCCATACCAAAATGAAGTAAAATCCACCCTGCTCCTAAGGCAGAGAAGAATGATAAAACAACTGTTACAATTAAGTAAATCATCGCAACGATTGAACGTAAATACACGAGTAAAAGTAGAGCTATGATACTAATCATAACCGGAATAATTACTGCTTCATCACGCTCAGTAATTTGCTTTGTATCATATAAGGAAGCTGTTTCTCCGCCAATCCACAAATGATTCTTAGCGTTAGAAATGCCTTCTTCTTTTAATACCTTTTCTACACTATTTTTTAATTTAGGGATTTGATCTAATGCTTCTATCGAATATGGATTTTCCGCTAAAGAAACTTCATACATTTGCAATTGATTGTTTTCTTTTCCCCTCATTGGTTCTTTCACTTTATTAACAAAAGATAATTTCTCTAATTCTTGTTTAATAGATAAATCTTTTCCTTTTGAATCAACTACAATCTTTACTGGTGCTAATTCTCCAGCTGAAAAATGATCAGAAATTAATGTAAATCCTTCGCGTGATGGCATATCTTTCGGGAAGGATTCTAACAAATCGTATGTGTATTGAATACGTGGTACAAATGAAGCCAATCCTCCTAATAAAACTACGGTTAGCATGATAATTGTCCACGGTTTACGTACAACAATATCGCCAAGCTTTTTACTAAAGGCCCCCTTTGTAGTTTTTACTTTTACTACTTTCTTTTTTTTATTTGCATACTCTTCATTCATTTCATCAGTTCTCGGTATAAATGGGAAAAATGCAGCTCTACCGAAAATTAATAATAATGCCGGAAGAATTGTTAATGCAGCAATTCCCATTATGAAAACAGCGACACTAAATGGGACTGCAAATCGATGAAAAGCTCCATAATGTGCAAGTAATAATGTTCCTAACCCTAGTACTACAGTTAGTGCACTCATGATAATCGCTCCGCCTGATGCTTTTATCGCAAGTTGCAATGCTTTATATTTACTTTTCTCTTCTAATAAGTACTCTCTATACCTTGAAATAAGAAATAAACAATAGTCCGTTCCTGCTCCAAATAGTAAAACTGTCATAATCGATATAGCTTGTGCATCAACTTTAATCCATCCATTGTCTGCTAAAAAGCCCAGTGTCGGACTGATAATTCCATATGCAAAGCCAACAACAAGTAAAGGTAAGATTGCTAAAATTGGAGAGCGATACAATAAAATTAATAAAACCAACACAAGTAGTACAGTAGCAACTAATAATTTCACATCAGCTTGACTAAATAAACTTACCGCATCCGTTTGAATACCTACAGGTCCAGATAATCGAACATGTAAGCCAGAGTCGGTAATTTTTCGTTTGAATGGATCTTCATCCACCTTACTATTCACTATTTTTCGTAACTCTTCTAAATTACCTTTTAATACATCCGTTCCAGCAGTTTTATTAAAGAATACTGGTGTGACAAATGATGTACCATCTTTTGATGCATTTTTCGAAAGTACTTGCTCAGGGATTGTATCAAATGGTGGTAACAATGATTGCTTTTTTAAAGGGTCCGTTTTTAACTCTTTATAAACGTCCTGTATTAATTTGTAGTCTTTTGACTGCAATCCACCATCTCTATGCCATACAATTAACAACGGGTTTCCTGCATTATTAGGAAACTCTTTTTTCATAAGTGCTTCAGCTTGTTGTGACATAGCTGTTTCAGGTAGATTCTTCGGATTAGGATCCTTTGTACTATTTACTTGGGGCAACGTAAATGAAAGTACTAATGTAATAAGAATCCATACCGCTAATGTTATCCATTGCGTATGCTTCCCTGCTACAAGCTTCCCTAACGTGCTTAACTGGTGTTTTTTCATAAAAACCCACCTTCCTTTTTATCCCACTATTAATTATATATACTGGTCAGTTAATTAATCAAGAATGACTAAAAATTATGTTATAATAACCTCAATAATTAATGTCAGGAGCGAATGTATTTGGAACAAAAACAACGCCCTCTCGGAAGGCCCCGTCAAAATAAAAATACAAAGGCTACAAAGGAACTGATTTTAGAAGGTGCAACTCGATTATTTCTCACTCAAAATTATCAAGTTGTTTCGATGGATGAGGTCGCGAAAGAATGTGGCGTTACAAAGGCAACTGTATACTATTACTACTCAACAAAAGCTGATTTATTTACCGCTACAATGATTCAAATGATGGTTCGTATAAGAGAAAATATGGATCAAATACTCTCTACAAATAAGTCTTTGGTAGAAAGATTATTAGACTTTGCTAAAGTATACTTACACGCAACGATGGACATTGATATGAAAAATTTTATGAAAGATGCAAAACTCTCTTTATCTGAGGAACAATTGAAAGAATTGAAAAATGCCGAAGATAAAATGTATGAAGTATTGGAAAAAGTAATCTATAACGCAATGCACAATGAAGAAATACAAAAAGGAAATCCTAAATTAGCTGCTCATGCTTTCGTAGCATTATTATCGATTGGAAATTATAAGGATGAGAATCACAATCCTATTCTTATAGAAATAGATGACTTAGCAAAACAAATTGTTTCGTTTTATTGGAATGGATTAAGTAACTAATATCGAATTAAAAATAGTTTAAGATTTACTTAATACAAAAGTAACTGTTTGCTTAAAACATGATTTGATTAATTAAATGTCGTTAACTTAGATAAAAGAGCATGTTATTGAAAAGTAATGTTCAAAACATGCTCTTATTTATTGTAATTAATAAGTTTCTTTATATAAAAAGTTGTTCATTGTTAATAATAACTTCACAAGAAATGATAATTTGTTATTATCAGTCCCTATAATCTTTGGATTTGCTCATTAATTCCCCCCCTACTTAGCCCTCCATGGTAACAAACTACTGATTCAATATCTAGATCTAAATATTTCTTCAAAGACTGTTGTGCTTCTTTTATATCCAAAGTAGTTTGGGCATGAACTCCCCCTAGAACACCGTTTACACTATACATTGAATCCCCAGCGATAAGAATTTTACTTTGTTTCAAGTATAAGCTAATATGCCCAGGAGTATGTCCCGGGGTATGAATAATAAGAATCCCGCCACAATACGGAAGTTCTTGACCGTCAATCAAAGTATCACTCACTTTTCCTTTCGGTGGATTCTCTACGTTTGCACCCTTCAATAAAGGTAAATCCCCCTCAATATAAGGCTTATCTAGCTCGTGAGAATAAACTTTAATATTGCTTCCACAGTTTTGTAATAGTTCAGGAAGACTACCTATATGATCTATATCCTGATGCGTCAAAATCACGACGTTAAGTTTATCAAGCGGCACTCCAACCTTATCCATTGCTACTCGTATATCTTCAATTTGTCCAGGGAATCCAGTATCTATTAAAACTGCCATATCATCATCCCACAAAAGAATTGGATGAATAATATACCCATGAAATTCAAGATGCAACATCTCTACTCCCTTAGCAATCTCCATAACTTTAGTCCCCTTTATAATTAGATTTTTGAACTCTAAAAATAGTTTTGACTACAAAAAAAATTATTAAATAAAGCCCCCTATCGTTTAATATATTTCGTCATTCCAATCGAAAATTCCTCAAATCCAATAGATTCATAGTACGGCTTCAAATCCTCAACACACATAAGTTGAGGAATAACTCTATTTTGTTCACAGTACCTGTTTAATCGTTCCACTATTTCCTTTCCAATTCCTTTGGACTGATATTCCGGTAATACACATACTCCGCAAATAATACCAGTAATTACACCATCTGATATAACGCGCCCCATCCCTACTAATTTTTTGTTATCATAAACATAAATTGCATACCAACTTTGTATACACATTCGTTCTAACTCGTTAACCGTTAATTTAAGAGAATTCCACCCCAAAGATTCATACAAGGCTAATAATTCATTAAAATCTTTAAGGGGTTCAATTGTGTACTTTAAAATAGTTTTCATGTAAATACTCCCTATTATCCTTTGATTTCTATTCCACTAAATTACTCTGTAAAAACTCTTTTGACCGGCGTTAAACTGACTAGAACAATACTTCAATAAGTAAAAATAAAATTCCTTCTGTTTAAAAACACAATGAACTAAATACAATTGATTCCATATATATTTCTCTATTTATTGTTTATTTAGTATATCTTGAGTGTAATTATCGGTTTTAATTTGTTGAAAAAGGTATATCAAGATTTACGAAATTTTAGTTTCAGTAATAGTAGATAAATGGAACTGACATATGAGACATGTAATAACCATTCTTAATATAAAAGGTGGCAAAGGGAAAAGACTCCTTGTAAAGAAATTGGATACTATCTAGCTTCTCATGGTGAGCGAGTGCTTTTAATTGATGTAGACCCTTAAGCAAACCTAATACAATCACTCTTTTAGAAAATTAGCATAAACATATCTATGGATGCGAAAGTGAAGAAAACAAGAATTTTCACGTTTGTACGTCTAGTATTAATATGGTGATTATATATTTAAAAATTGCACATTATTTTTAGCTAGAATATTGAGAGATATTAATAGGGCAGCATAATGGAGGAATCTTTACCGCAATAATTACAACACAAACAAAAAAAGCCGCATTTGCGACTCATGAACTTATAGAACTAACGCATGTGTTAGTTGAATTACTTATCGTTTAATCGCATCAACAATTAGCGATGGAAAACCAAGTTTATCTCCTTTATTTCTAGAATCATACCTTTTTGAACGGAAAATAACACCATCGTTCGCATCCCATTCGTTGTAATAAAATTGTCCATTTTCATCACAATATTCAAGTAAAACTACTTCAAATCCAGCAGTTTCAAACATTTCAGTTAATGTTTTATAATTATGAACGATTTTATGGCTTGCAGCTGGATGGTCTTTAGGTCCAGGTCCGCCTACTTTAACGATATTTTGGTAGGTTTCATCTGGGAAAAATGCATCAGGGACACCACAACGAATATGGCCTGATGGTTTTAAAAATTCATAACAAATTTTAGCCCCTTTTACACCTTCTTCAAAAGTAAGATGTTCCCATACATGCTCAGCTAAAATGGCTGTAATGGAATTATATTCAAATCGTTCTTCCCAAGTAGTTTCAATTAATAAGTTAAGTTCATCTTCTTTAGTTTGAATCCAACCTGGATTATTGTTAAATGCTCCTGCTCCAACTACTACTTTAATTTCAGTTTGTTTTATTGCCATCACTTTCACCTCATAAGAATTTTAATTCATTTAATATTTTCTATGGTTACTATAAGTTTCCCTTCTTCAACTTAATTGCCAGTAAGTTCAATAAGAAAATCGATTACAAGGAAAATCCGAATTACCATTAAATGCGCTTAGGATAAAGCAAGCAGAGCAATTTGGGGTATTACTACAGAATATTAAATTTGACTATGTGTTTTCTTCCCCGCAAACAAGAGCGATTCAAACTGCAGAAATGGCTACTAATATAAAAGCTATTCCAGATACAAGATTAAATGTTTTTGACTTAGGAGAAGCAGACACGTTGAAAAAATATGAAGTTCAAATGAGTGGAATGGTTCCTGATTCAACTATATATAAAGGTGTTGAAGACATACATAGCTTTGTTGCAAGGGTATTTTACTTTATGCAAGAGTTAGAATTAAAATATGATACCAAATGTAACATCCTACTTTCAGGACATAGATGTACTACTGGATGTATCGGCGCTTATTTTGAAGGAATACCGAAAGAAAATAACATTTTACAATCTTCCTCCAACAATGGTGAGTATACAAAATATACATTTCAGCAATCACCTAATGCTGAATCTAAATTACAATTATAAGAAAAAAGAAGGTATCTCACCTTTGAGATGCCTTCTTTTTTTATCAATCTATCATTATATTATCCACCAAATATTATACAGCTACATACTATAAGAACAAACAATACCAATAAACTATTCGAGAAATTACCCATTGAATACTGCCCCTTTATTTAATTATGTAAAAGATTTTACCATAAAATTATTTACAGCATAATATCTGAAAGAGACATTAGATTCATTAGTTGTTTATGTATAAAGTAATATTTTATAATCTTTACATTCTCCTCACATAAAAATACTTTAACATTTCCTCTACAGCATTTCTCACGATTTAAAAACATCTATTTTAGTAAATAAACAATTACTAAAATAGATGTTTTTATTTGATTTTAAGCAAAAATAGTAATAAAATAATTACTAAATAAATGAAGGACACGAAAAATAATGACCAATAAAGAATTATTAAACGAATACATGAATTTATTATTAAATATGTCAGGTACTTTCAAACTGTTATCTGAGAAATCCTCTGAATTTACACATTTAGAGCAACACGTAGTTGAGTATATTGCCCAGCAAAAAGCCGCTGTAAATTTGAAAATGATTGCAAATTACTTAAACATACCTAAGCAGCAATTAAGTGTAACAGTTCGTAATTTAGAGCAAAATGGATACATTGTAAAAAAACAAGACACAGTAGATAAACGAGCCGTTTTAATTTCCCTAACAGAAAAAGCTGAAAAAGTACATTATGAGAGATGGAAACAAATTTATAATAATTTCACAGATAGTCTTGAAAAACTAAATGAAGAAGATCAACGTGATTTAACTTACGGACTTTATAAAACAAATAAAATGCTCTCGAAAATGCTAAATAACGACTAAACGGATACAATAATTTATTGTTTATTATTAAACGGAGGATGTTTCATGATTAAAGAAATAGACTTACATTCAGTCCAAGGTACTATGCTTATTCCACTTTGGGGACGAGCGAACGGAAGTGAAAAAAATAAAGATATTTTAGATGATATGGAGGCTATTCGAATTATTAAAGATTGCGATTTTGATTTCTCTAAAATAGCTGACACCTTTGGTGAATACGGATGCATAACTTACATTGCCCGTGCACGAAAAATTGATGATACTATAAAACAATTTATTAGTAAACATCCGAATGCTACTATTGTAAATATCGGTGCTGGACTAGATACTACATTTTCAAGAGTTGATAACGGTACAATACATTGGTATAACCTTGATTTGCCCGATGCAATCTCTTTTCGTAAAACATTAATTGATGATTCACCACGAAATATAAGCATCGCTAAATCATTTTTTAATACTTCTTGGTTCGACGATGTAAAGTATGATCCAAAGGACGGAATCCTTTTTATATCCGCAGGTGTTTTTTATTACTTTAAAGAAGAGGAACTAAAAAAAATCATTGTCGCTATGGCAAAGCGTTTTCCTGAAGGAGAGTTATATTTCGATGCGGAATCAAAGTTTGCTCTAAAGCTTTCCAATGCTACTGTAAAAAAATCTGGTAATAACGGTGCTATGATGCATTTTCATGTCAATAATCCGAAGGCAATAGAAAAGTGGTCTTCTAATATAAAAGTATTAAGCTGCTCCCCCTTCTTTAAAGATATACCTACAAAAAAAAATTGGGATGGTAGTACACGTATAATGATGCGGATTGTAAATTTAATAAAGATGTTGAAGTTTGTTCATTTGCGATTTGGAAAATGATCAATCTATAGCTTATATATTATATCGTATACAAAAAAGACCTCACTTTTACGAGGTCTTTTTTACTTATTTTTCAACTAAGCTAATTGCTAACTTATGTAGAAACAACATTTTTTACTATATTTATTATTCTTCTAACGACTAGATACCTTGTTTATTCTTAAATTTTGAACTCAACTCGCTCCATACATCAAATTTATTACCATCCAAATCATAAAAAACAAAGTTTCTACCTACATGACCTCTATTTTCAATCTCACCAACTTTTATCCCTTTTTTAATAAAATCAAGATGCAATGCATGTAAAGCATCTAATCCATCCACTTCAAATGTAATTGAAAATCGTTCCTCACCATTAATATCATAAAAATTCGAGCTTTGATTCTCTTTTGATTTCACTAAAAAAACACTTATATTTGCTAGATTAATAATCGCTTTGACTGAATCCTGATAGCTTAACTCCGCACCCAACTTTTCTACATACCATTTTGATGCATTAACCGTATCAATTACAGGTAAGTATGTAGTTCCTATCCGTATTAATTTATTATCCATTGTATTCGCTCCCTTTACAGTATGGGGCTAACAATAACGCCGAACGTATATTCTTGTTAAATATATTCTTTCTACACATACATTATCCTTTAAAAATTTTAATTTTTCACAACGGCATACAAAACAAATTTATATAATCCTTTCTGTTTAAGTCTTTGTCATTATATCGATAGTAGAAACCTCTTCGTAAGTGAACATTTTGTGAATGTTCTCAAAGCGATTTCAGACATCTCCCCTTTTCTACTCAAAATTCTCATGTTTAATAACTTTATTTTTCATAAAGGTTTTATATATCCCAATGTTGTATTACTACATATAACATTTTTTCGATATCAATACTTAAAAATAAGGAGATTAAATAATGGAACAAACCATTCATATTGACGGTTTCGTCAAACCTGGGTTTGAAAAAGTTAAGGATGCATTTATAGAAAATTTTACAACTCGTGAAGAATTAGGGGCGGCATGTTGTATCTATTACAATGGTGAGTGTGTTGTTGATCTATGGGGTGGTTATCGTGATCACCAAACTAAGGAATTTTGGACAGAAGATACAGCAGTTCTCATATTTTCTGGGACAAAAGGGTTTGCTGCTCTTGCATTAGCTTTAGCTCATTCAAAAAGGTATATAGATTACGATGAAAAAGTATCTACTTACTGGAATTAATTTGGAAGAAATGAAAAAGAAAACATTACAGTCCGGCAGTTACTTGCACATACAGCGGGATTATGCTGTATTAATGAATTACCATTACATACACTTAGTGACTTTGATACAAAAAACGTTGCCCCGCATTTAGAAACTATGAAGCCAGCTTGGGAACCTGGTACAAAACATGGTTATCATACTTGGACAATAGGCTGGTTTATAAGTGAGTTAATTCGTCATGTAGATCCAAAAGGAAGAAATCTTACTCAATTTTTCAATGAAGAAATTTCAGGGCCCTTGCATGCCGAAATGTATATTGGCATCCCCTCTTCTCTTCCAGATGAACGAATTGCGACTATTAAAGGAATCCAATCTATATTTGATATATTTAAAAACTTCAGCTCTTTTCCTAAAAGCTTACTATGGGCATTTATGAATCCAAAATCATTAGCAAAACGTAGTATGTTAGATCCAAAAGGATTATTAGCTCATGATAATTTCAACCGAAGAGAATTACGAGAAGTAGAATCCCCATCTGGAAATGGTATTGGGGTAGTACGTGATATGGCCAAAATATATAGCGAATTTGCTAATGGTAGTCCTCACTTAGAAATAATCCCACATACATTAGATGAATTGTCCAAACCACCTATCCAAACGAAAAATGGCTGGCGTGATGTTGTCCAAACCGTCGACACGGCATTTTCATTAGGATTTTTCAAGCCGTTAACAACCGGTTCTAATTATGGAAATTCTTCATGCTTTGGTCATCCAGGGGCAGGTGGCTCTTTATGTTTTGCTGATCCAATAAATCGAGTTGGTTTTTCATATGCAATGACACGGGTTGGTATGCAAATGTTTGATGACCCTAGAGAAACGGCAATCCGTAAAGCTTTTTATAAAATAATTCTATAATTTCCGTTTAGGTATATGAAAAAACGCTAGGAGGAAGATTATGAGAGAGAATGAATTGTACGTTTATCACATTGTTACTAGAAAAAAAATGAACCTCGGACAAATCATTAACTTTAACAAAAATCAAACTAATACCCTATATCACTTCTTTTTTGAAAGAGAACAATTAAATTCTAATGGTGAAGATTCCATTCACATTTTAAAAAGTCATTATACCAATGAGGAATTACATATAAATATTGAAAATGCTAAAGTGGTTATGGATTATATGGATCAAACAATTAGAGCGGTTAGAGAAACCATTGTAGAAATGGTTAGACTACAAGAATATCCTGAATACCCTTCAAGATTGTCTTGCTTATATGCTGCCAAAAGCTATGAAGATGCTTTGAAATGGAAAGCGCTATTTGATTCTTACAATCGAGAAGTTTTGCAGATTGTTAAACTACGAGTAATCGGCAGTTCTTTTGAAGGTGACGGAAACCTTTTACCGAAAGAAGATGGTATTCCTTTTTCTCAAAAAATTGAACAAGCTAGAGAGTATTGGCAAGGAAATGTTAGAAATGAACTTCCTGAGCTACTGATTAGTGGAAAAATTGAAGTGATGGAAATTATAGATGATTTTTCACCAATTCGTATTTAATTCTTGACTAAATATTATAGGACGGAGATTACAATGATGAAAAAAGTGTACTTCAATCATGATGGTGGTGTAGATGATTTAGTTTCACTGTTTTTATTACTTCAGATGGACAATGTGGAACTTACCGGGGTCTCTGTTATACCAGCAGATTGCTATTTAGAACCAGCAATGTCTGCAAGTCGTAAAATTATCGATCGTTTTGGTAAAAGTAGTATTGAGGTAGCGGCATCAAACTCTCGTGGGAAAAATCCATTTCCAAAAGACTGGCGGATGCATGCGTTTTATGTAGATGCTTTACCAATTTTAAATGAGTTTGGAAAAGTGATAACACCCACGTCAGCTAAGCCTGCACATCATCATATAATAGAGACCCTTCTACAAACCGATGGAAAAACAGCTTTATTATTTACAGGGCCCCTAACTGACCTTGCCCGTGCATTATATGAAGCACCTGTAATCGAAGAAAAAATTGAACGTCTAGTTTGGATGGGGGGTACATTTCGTACTGCAGGCAATGTGCATGAACCTGAGCACGATGGAACAGCCGAATGGAATTCATTTTGGGATCCTGAAGCAGTAGCTCATGTATGGGGATCAAAAATAAAAATTGATTTAGTGACGCTAGAAAGTACAAACCAAGTTCCGCTAACAATAGACGTACGTGAACGCTGGGCAAAAGATCGTAAATATATTGGTGTCGACTTCCTTGGTCAATGCTATGCGATGGTCCCCCCTCTCGTTCACTTTTCAACTAACTCTACCTACTATTTGTGGGATGTATTAACTACTGCGTTTGTCGGAAACAATGATCTTGCAAAAACACAAACAATTAATAGTATCGTTCATATATCCGGATCCAGCCAAGGACGTACAGTGGAAACTGCTAATGGACGACCAGTAAATGTCGTTTATGATGTAAAACGTGATGTGTTCTTCGATTATATTACTGAATTAGCTAAAAAAAGTTGCGAATAATTTCATTGAATTCATTGAGAATTGGTCAAGGATAGCATTTGTAGGATGTGAGGATTGGCAGTGGTTACCTTTCACAACCAGTCCTGAAAGTAGTATAAATTCAGATGATGAGCCAGCAAAAAGATTTAGAAATTGGTTGGGACTAGATATTTAATTATTAAAAAGAGTATTGAATTAACTTCCAATACTCTTTTTGTGTAGTTAAATTGTATTTGGTCAGAATATGCATCAATTTAATTAGAGTTAGGTTTTACAGATTAACCATTTCATAACCATTTACAAAGTACGTTATTGTTTCTAACTCCTCTTCATTTAATTCTCTATCTAGTTCTTGTTTATACGCTGCCTTTATCTTCTCTACATCACCTTTATGTATCTCCGTATATGTTCCTACTGTTTTTAATAAACGAATTTCTTGCAAAAATTCATTTCGAGCTATAGCTTTCCCATGTGAAAGAATATATGTCTCGGCATCAAATCCCTCTAATTCTTGTATCAATTTAAACGTTCGTTTCGTCGTATAGTTCCACTTCGAAGAAAAAATATCTGCATAAATACAGTCTCCTAAAAACAATATCTTTTCTTCTTTAATATAAATGACAACGGAGTCATGTGAATGATCTCCACCCACATGTTTTAACACACATGTGACTTCACCAAGGTCTAGTTCAAGTTGATTCTGGAACGTTAAGGTCGGCGGAATAATTTCAATATCTCTCGGTTGTTCATTGAACTCTTTTTTTATGCAATCTGCACAAAATTCAATTTCTGTACCTTCCTTCACTCGTGCATCCAATGCCTCATCTGTCCATTCATAAGAAACAATTGTGTTCATCTCTTTTTTTGTTTCAAAATGTGCGATAGACAATGCATTTTGTAGTACAGGCAATCCAAAAATATGATCCCAGTGCCAATGCGTTAATGCTACCAAATCAGGATTTGAGATATTTTTCTCTTTTAACATTTCTAAAAACAATTGTGCATGTGCTTCTGAATTACCTGCATCTATCATCAAAGTCTTTTCTTTTCCAACAACCATTCCTAAGATAGGTCTATCCGTCTCCGAAACAGGTGTCATATACCAAAATGAGTGTCCAATTTTTTTAATTTGCTGCATAACTATTTCCTCCATTTACTACTACGCTCTTGAATTATTATCTGTAAAACCTTCATCCAGCACATAGCACGAAATAATATATATTGCTTTCTTTAAAACGTAGTCACTTCTTCTATCCATTTAAATAAGCATCCCAATCATAGTCTTCAATTTTATAGAATCTACCTTCATCATTTCTTTCATATGCACATAAAGTTGGTTCCTCAAGAAATTTTAAAATAGAATCATCTATATTCAATATGACTCCAACTGAAATAATTTGAAAGTTTTTAGGATCATTTACAAAGTCATCACTTTCATAGCCACTTAATATTGACCAACCAGAGTCACCTTCTTCTCTTGAATCCTCTTTAAGCATAAAGTTAAATTCTCTTTTTTCAAGTACATCATTACTAACAATTACCTTCGTATCAAAATAAAAACCCCAATCTTTTGAAGCTGGATCGTGATATTCCGTATCACATATATTTTCAATTCCAAATGAAATTTTATCACCTATTTTTAAATCTAAACGATACGGATTATTGTTGAGTTTCCCTACAAACTTCTTCTTATTTCTTTCAGTGATTTCCACCCACATTCTTTCACCATTAAACCCATCTTCTTCCTCATTTTTAGTTACAAAAATTAACTTTACCAAATCTCCAACCTTTAATTTCTCCAACACTTCTGAGCTAGGAAGGTAGAATGTATATGGCGCTCCTTTATTTAATTCATAAACATTATCTAAGTACCAAGACATCTTTTTCTCTCCTTAAAAGCTTTTTACACTCATATTTTTAAAATAACACTATTTTTTCTTCCGGCAAACTACTACCATAGAATTGCAATCTTCCCCTAACTCATTTCCTTCCCAATCATTATATATATGTAATAATTCAAAACCATTCGCTACTAGTAATCTTTCTAACTCCTGCGGATACGTATAGCGAAGATCAATCGTTGTTTTCAGTTCCTCTACTAGCACATCATCCTTATAAAACCTTCTTGTTGTTATGTAGTGCTGTAATTGCTGAATTGAATCATATGTCATTTCAGTATATAAATCACATTTTCTTCCCTTTTCATCACTAATAGTTGTCCAATATTCTTCTGTAGATGGTTGTATTAATTCTTCTTTTGAAGGAAATCGTGTATCGAATATGAATATACCATTCTCAGTTAACACATGATGAATAGATGTTAATAACTTATTTTGATCTGTATTCATAAGAAAGTGCTGGAATCCATGGCCAACCATAAATGCTAACGGAATCGTTTCTTCAATCTTCAATTGTAAGCAGTCTTGTTGTAGCCATTTTACTTTTTTACACTCCGTAGATTTTCTCTTCGCTTCAGCAAGCATTCCTTCATGTATATCTACACCAATCATTTGATATCCGCTTTCTATAAATGGAATTGTAACCCTTCCTGTTCCACAAGCAATATCTAGAATCCATTCATTTTGTATACTTAGTTTTTGTGCCCATGATAGTAAAAACGGAAAATCTGACAAACTTTTATTTTCTATATCATATCGTTTTGGATTTTCATATTCTGATAGACTCCACTTAGTTTGCAAACTTATTCCCCATTTCATATTTCCACTTAAATTTAATATATAAATTATAACGAATTATTAGTTTTTTCTCTATAATCAAACACAATTACTTGGACTAATCTAACTTTCCTTTTCGTAAGCTAAAAATAAGTGGAAGAATCGGAGTGTGATAATATGGAACGTTTATGGATCCCAATGATCGTTACGTTTTTTTCGTTCGGTGGGTTATTATTAGGAGGCGCTGTTGGATTTGCAACACGTCAACTAATTGAAGAAAAGATGCATCGTTTATATGCATTATGTGGTGGTATTTTACTTGGATTATTATCGCTTGAAATTATTCCTGAAACATTTTCAAGCTATGAAATAATTGGCCCTATACTTGGGATTGCTATCGGAGTATTAGTTATGAGTTTATTAGATAATTATTGCCATCATCCAATGATACATAAAAAAGATCAACAAGCATGGCAAACCTTCCTTTTTCTTTCTTTCGCTATATTTATTCATAATATGCCGAGTGGCTTTGCGTTAGGTACAGCTTTTATAAATCATAATGACTCTGCCATTCCTTTCTTACTTGCGATTGTTATTCACCATATTCCAGAAGGATTAGCGTTAATCATTCCATTTCTTTTTACAAAGCATAAATACATTTCATTTTTATTAACTACTTTATTACTTTCCCTAATTCTAGGTACCGGTACTGTTTTTGGCATTATGATGGACGGGAAAGCTCCCCTTTTACAAGGACTGATTATGGGAAGTGCAATTGGTTCCCTAGGTTATGTCACACTTCATGAAATGCTTTGGAAAGCAAAAAAACAGTTAACTTTCCTTGCGTTTCTATCATGGTCTATTAGTGGCTTTTTACTTATAACAGTCTTCGCCCTTTTTACTGGTCATCATTAAAACAAATATGTTTTATCATTTGTATATTTTCCCTTTTTCTCCAAAACATAATAGTATCTACCTATTACAAGGAGGAACGATTATGTTTGGAAAAACAGCCGGTGAAGCACTAGTTGACCTATTAATTGATTGGGGTGTAGAGCATATATATGGTATGCCGGGAGATTCCATTAACTCTATTATTGAGCCTTTAAGAAAAAAACAAGATAAAATCAAATTCATTCAAGTTCGTCATGAGGAAGCTGGCGCACTCGCAGCGGCAGCCTATGCGAAGTTAACGGGAAAACTTGGCGTTTGTATGGCTATTGCTGGACCTGGAGCAATCCATTTACTCAATGGTTTGTATGATGCGAAACTCGATCAAGCTCCTGTACTAGCAATTACAGGACAAGTTGAAAGCGATTTACTTGGAACAGGATTTTTCCAAGAAGTAAACTTAGAAAGAATGTTTGATGATGTTGCGGTTTATAATCAACGAATTATGTCCGCTGAACAATTACCCGCTGTAGTGAATCAAGCGATTCGAATGGCATATACGAAAAAAGGTGTATCTGTTCTTACCATTCCAGATGATGTCCCAAAATTCGAAGTGAAAAATGGAGCACGTATTACAAACTCTTCTTTCACATTACCTGAATTATTTCCGCAAGATGAAGATTTAACTTTAGCAAAACACGCATTAAACGAAGCGAAAAAACCTGTTATTTTAGCTGGTAAAGGCGCAAAACATGCGAGAGAGTCTTTACTTGCATTTGCTGAACATATCGGTGCTCCAATCGTACTTACATTACCCGCTAAAGGAATCATCCCTGATGAACACCCTCTTTGTATTGGCGGATTAGGGTTAATCGGAACGAAACCTTCATATGAAGCAATGAAACATGCGGATACTTTAATTATGGTTGGGACTTCTTATCCGTTCACTGGGTTCTTACCCGAAAAAGCAAAAACACTTCATATTGATACAGACCCTGCTCAAATCGGGAAACGTTATGCGACAGATATCGGATTAGCTGGTGATGCTGATAAGACATTAAAATGGTTAATTGCAAATGTAGAAAATCATGAAGACCATTCGTTCTTAGAACACCACCAAGAAATGATGAAAAAGTGGGAAGAAAAATTACACAATCAAGAAGAAGATTCTTCGACCCCAATTAAACCACAGCGAGTTATGCATGCTCTGCAGAAAGTAGCAGAAGATGATGCAATCTTATCTGTCGATGTCGGAAATGTAACAGTGTGGACAGCAAGGCACTTCCGTATGACAAACCAGCAATTTATCATTTCTAGCTGGCTTGCCACACTTGGTTGTGGCTTACCTGGTGCACTTGCTGGAAAAATTGCTTTCCCGGATAAACAAGTGTTTGCAGTTTGTGGTGACGGCGGGTTTGGAATGACAATGAACGACTTTGTAACAGCTGTTAAATATAAACTGCCAATCGTTGTCATCGTATTAAACAATAATAAGATCGCCATGATTAAATTCGAACAAGAAGTTATGGGTAATATCGAATTCGGCACAGACTTAACGAATCCTGATTTCGCTAAATACGCAGAGGCTTGCGGTGGAATTGGATATCGAGTTGAGAATTTAGATGAACTACTCCCTGCTTTTGAAAACGCAGTAAAACAAAATAAACCGTGTATTATTGATGTAGTAGTAGATGTAAATGAAGCACCAATGCCAGCAAAAATCACATTTGGTCAAGCGGCCGGTTATACGAAACATATGATAAAAGAATTATTTGAAGAAGGTAAGATTGATCTACCACCACTTTAAAATATAAAAGAAAGATAGCTGAAAACAATTTGTCTTCAGCTATCTTTCTTTATTTTTGTACCTCTCTATAGAAAGAAAAATCATTCACAGTAGGTTGTATTTGTTTCTCTACTTTCACTTCTTCCTTCTTCCGATTCGCTCTTCTAACATTTCCTAGCTTAATCGCATCTTGCATACTATTACTAATAAGATTTCCTGACAAGATTGTCATACTATAGAAGGCGATTGGTATAAGTACAATCCATGTATGTGTAGTTAAGTGACGGAAATTTTGACCAATTAAGCCTGTCCATTCTTTCGTTACACTATCTGGATCCATTCCACTGAAGGTTATTGTTCCACCAAAAAATAATTGCAACAAACCAAGGTGTAAGAGAAGTAATAACGTACTCACAAATTGTTGGGCTACTAATAAAAGAAATGATGGTAACATATGCGGCCATATATGGCGCTTCAACCTCTGCCACTTACTTCCACCGAGCACAGTGGCTGCCAATATAAATTCTTCTTTCTTAATACGTTTTACTTCTTGCGCTATATACAACATAACTGTTGGTACAGCAAGACATGCAAGAACTATAATTTGAAATGCCACTCGCAAATACAACGGCACAACTTCTTCTCCACTATCAAACGTTAAAACTTCATTTAACATAAAATAGGAAATCATAACCATTGGTACAATACTAAAAGGATCAAAAAAAGATGAAATAACTGGAAATGATCTTTTACTGTACATTCCTAGTAATAAGCCAATAACTCCACCAATTGCCACACGTAAAAATGCGATAACGATACTTGCACCGACTGTCCATTTCGCTCCTTCTATTATTAACTGGACAAGGTCGCGTCCTTTCGCATCACTACCGAACCAAAATTTACTCGATGGTGAAAACGGAGCTGCCTCTAGTTCTCCTTTTTCGTTATACATCATCGTAAGTTCACGAATATTCCCATCGAAAAACAACGTATTCCCAATACTAACAATCATAAGTGCGCTTAAAAAAGTAATACCTAGCCAAAATCTCACATCTTTTTTTACAACTTGCCACATATTACACACGCTCCTTTATAACATTTTGTAAGAACGTATGTAATAAACGAAATAGTATAAAAAGCGGTACGTATAATATTATTAAACTTACTGTAAATATTTCTAACTTTGAATTTTCTTTTACAAAAACAAACATGCCGTACGTATTAAATATCCATTCAATAATATATAAATTTGATAACATGAATAAAATATTTGTTTTTGCATAATAGATTGTTGTTAACAAGACATTTCTTGAAATATGATGTGTTAAAATATGTCGTAAACTTAGCCCTTTACTCTTCGCAAATATACTATAATCTTTTTCCATTTCTTCTCTAAATCGTAATAACAATAGTTTTATAAATAGTAACGTTGTTGGTATCGTAAGACATATAATGGGTAACAACCGTACTCTCTCTTCTCCTATTCCAGCAAGTTTTATTGGCATAAGTCCTGTTTTTTGAAAAACAATTACGACAAGAAGTTGCGATAATAAAATAAGTAAAATATCCGGTATACTTTCAAGAGTAAGAAAAACCCCATTCCACACTTTCTGCTTCATATGAGAACGCTGCAATACCCAAACGACAAGTACATATGCTATAAGCAAAGACAGTAAAAAAGCTGAGAGAAATACGATCATCGTTTCAGTATAATGAATCCAAATTTGTGGAAATAATTTTCTTGAGTCTCGAAATCCAAATGTAATTTCACCCGGTTGAAGTAACTTCCCTCCAAGAAACACAATCGTGTTCCCAAAACCGATTAAATCAATTTGCAATCCTTTAAATAAACGAGGGAGTGCACCTAGGCAGAGTATACACAAAATTGCAGCAAATAACTGTAAACAAGTAATCCCACACCATCTAACAATTCGCATCAACATAACTATTACCCCTTGATTTCTTGATAGAATATTCAGAAATAAAAAACCAGATATATTACATCTCTTCAGTTACATCCTGCACTCGCTTTTTCCCATTAGGTAAAATAGCTTGATATAAACACGTAACAAATAATAATAAACCAAATAAAATAATATACAATGTATCTGCACCAATCCATTTCGGAAACAACATTGCTATTGCGCCAAGAGATAACAGTTGGAATCCGGTCGTTAATGGGCTAAGTAAACTTTGAACGCGCCCCATAAATGACTCTTCTACAATTTTATACATCCAGCCCGATAATGCAATATTAATAAACGGTAAAAAGAAAGTCGCAAAAGCTATACATACATAAAAAGACCATACGTGATTTACAAAGTAGCACATACCGAAGAAAACTCCTGAGCCGGCCATCCCAAAAACAATAATAGATTTTGGTGCATATTTCTTACCTATACTCGTTGCTACTACACTTCCGATTAGTAATGAGATCCCTCCAACTACTCCACCAACCATTGCTAAACTTTCATACGTTTCTGGAGCTAATTTGTATTTTAATATGTAAGTAGAGGATACGCTTAAAATACCATTTAATAATCCAAATACGATAAACCCTAAAAGTAGTTTTTTTAAAGTTTCATTTTGATATATATACTTGATACCTTCTTTAAACTCTGTAATTAACATCTTCAAGCTAACTTCTTTCCATTTTGTTCTACCATTCGGCAAACGAACACTTTCTGGAATTGAAATTGTTTGAATTAAAATACCACTCGCAATAAAGGTGAATGTATTAACTAAAATGCTCCCATAAATTCCAAATGTCCAATATACCATTGTTGCAATTCCTACACCAAATAAAGCATACAAACTAGTTACCATTTGATTAATACCTGCTGCTGCACCGTATTGATCTGATTCTACTACTCCCTGAATCATAGCCTGCTCAGATGGGGAGAAAAATTGAATACATGCATTTTCCAAAAATAAAAATATAAAGACAAGTATAATCATCCCGTAATAAAGCGAAATTAGAATTCCAATATTACAGAGAGAACAACATATATTACTTACCGTACAAATACGTTGTCTATCAAATCTATCCACTACTGTCCCTACTAATAGAAAAAAGATTAGTGCAGGTAATGCAATCATAATTTGCGTCGTCGTTGCGTAAACTGGCTGTTTTCCGTATTGATCTAACAAATAAAACATTAAAGATATTCCAGCAATCATAGAACCGATTCGCTCTAAAATATTTGCTAGAAAAAAGCGTACATAAATTTTGTTGCGAAATAACTGTAGCATTTCTTTCATACGTAATATCCTTTCTCTCGACAAAATATTATTATTTTAGTCATTTCTCGGAAGTCATATTATATTTTTTCGACCATTATCCAATCTTTTCCTTCTTTATAAAAAACAACCTAAAAAAAGACCCTTGTTCATTAATACAAGAGTCTTTGCATTTCTCTTCGCTTCACGAAGCTGGAGTTGATATTTATCTAAAATCTCTAAACCTTTTCGCTAATTATTCTAACTATTTATTTCATCCCAATCTTTTTGTACATTATTAATTTCCCATACACTTCTTAACTTTTTACTACAATAACCCTTAATATTTTCCGAATATTCAATATCACCCGTGGATTTAAATCATTAGAGCTTGATAACATCTCACGTACACGTCTTTATATAAACACACATAAAAAAGCCCTTGTTTTCATAACAAGGACTCTTTTATTAAACTATTTCGCTACCTCTTCTTTCGGCATTACCATACCTTTATAAAGTTGGACAGTAATCCAATAATAAATGAAATAAATTACTAAAAAGATTCCTATTGGCATCCATACTTTTACAAACGGGTCAACTAATATAAAGCTAAATAAGTTAAGACCTACTAACACGTGGGAAATTCCAATGATCGCTGGGAAGATAAATAAATATGAAATCTCTTTATATATACTTTTTGTTAACATACTACGTCTCACACCGATTTTTCGTAACATTTCATAACGTCGTACATCACGAGAAGCACCTGTTAATATTTTGAACATAAGGGAGCTTGCCATCATTGCTAAAAAGGCAATTCCAAGGAAGAATCCCATAAACATTGTCCCGCTCATGAAACTGTTCATAAATTGATAAATTGTCATTTTCGTAAATAAGTCTACTTTTGTACCTGTTGTCTTTTCAATTTGTTCTTTTTGTCTCTTGTCTATTTCTATTAATAAAGGTTTATATTTTTTCATATCGTCTACTTTTGCTAATGTTACACTATGTTCCGTTCCTTGAATTCCTTTATAATGCTCTTCATCTGCAATTCTTACAGGTTTTCCGTTAAATTGATTATGTGTAATTTGTATCTCTCTTACAATCGCATCTTCCCAATCTCTTGGCATACGAGGAAGCTTATCCGCTACTTCAGGAGCTTCCAAAGCAGTATATACAGGTTCTGTTAAAGGCTCAGCCACACGTTTACGAACAGGCTCTTTTAAAGTTTTTGTATCAAAGTGGTCGGAAACAAGTGGTGGTTTCGCAGTTAAGTCGTTACGTAAATAATAAACCGCTTCTCCATCTACTTTATACTTGTACTTGCTTTCTTCAACAATTTCCATTTCTTTTAATGCAGCTTTATCTTGTTCATTTGGATCATGAATTACGACATCATATACACGTGAGAAGTCTGTCATAATGCCGACATTTTTTTGAAACGCCATACCTGCCGTCATTGCCCCTGCACCTAATGCAATTAACATCGCAACCGTGCCTAGTACTCTCGATAAACTAGTTACTCGAAATCGTAGCTGTGCATATGTAAAACTATTTAAACCAGTTTCATTTCGTTTTTTATTCCCCTTAACTTTCATCACAAAAAGTGGGAGTAATGAGCTGAAAATGAAATATGTTCCTAATGTCGTAACGATTGTCGCTATTATAAAGCCTAGCTCAGCAAATTTTCTTATATTCACCATAAAATAATATCCTGTGCTTACTAGTAATACACCTAATACTGTCATAATAACAATACGGGTTTTACTCTTCTTCACTTCATCTTGCGTTTCATCTTCACGTATTAACTCTAATTCTGTTTTACGTAATAATCGGAAACTATTCATTAAACCAGTAATGAAAAATAATATTAAGAAGAAAATAGATGTAACTAATATAGCTGGTGTGTATACAGATGCATAATTACCTTTTGCTGAAATTTCCATTCCGTTCATTAGAAAATTCCCCGCTACACTAGCAAGTACTATTCCTACTAGAATACCGATAATAATACTGACAATACCCATACCAAAAGTTTCAACAAATAATAATTGCGCTACTTTTTTCTTTTTAGCTCCAAGCATCATATACATACCGAGTTCTTTTCTTCTTAATGTAAGTAAAAAAGAATTGGCATATATGATGTAAAAAACTGTAATGAAAGAAAGTAATATTGCACCAACCCAGAAGACGAGCCTAATACTACTAATGAGACTATTATCTTTTGTAAATTCACTATTCATTGCCATCGTTTGGAACATGTAAAATATACTAATACTAATGACTAGACCAATAAGTAAAACCATATAATCTTTTAACATCTTTTTCATACTATGACGTGATAATTTGAATAACATAGTCTTGCCCCCTTACTTAGACTCAGCAGCTGAGCCCATATGAGCAAGCACACCTAAAATGTCTTGATAGAAATTTTCTCGTGTTCCTTGACGCTTTAACTCTTTATATAGAAGACCATCTTGAATAAATAAAATACGCTCACAATAACTCGCACTAAACGCATCATGTGTAACCATTAAAATACTTACATTGTGATTTTCATGTAAATCTTGCATTGCCTCTAATAAACTTTTTGCATTTTTACTATCAAGTGCGCCGGTCGGTTCATCTGCTAATACAATTGCTGGATTATGTACTAAAGCACGTGCTGCCGCTGTCCTTTGCTTTTGCCCTCCAGAAACAGCAGTCGGATATTTTGTTAATATTTCAGTAATCCCTAATTTCTTTGCAACCTCATTTACTTTTCCAGTAATCTCACTTGACGGTACGCCTTGCAGAGAAAGTGGTAAAGCGATATTTTCATAAATTGATAAGTTTTCTAGTAAGTTAAAATCTTGAAAGATAAACCCTAATTTTTGAGAGCGAAAATCCGATAATGCATTCCCCTTCATAGAAGTAATATTTGTGCCAGCTATTGTAACGCTACCACCTGTCGCTTGATCAAGTGTACTAATCACATTAAGTAATGTCGTTTTTCCAGATCCAGAAGGACCCATAATCCCGACAAATTCTCCTTCTTTAATACTTAACGATACACCCCTTAACGCTTTTGACTGATTCTCATTCCTTTTTCCATACGTTTTTTCTACACTTTCTACAGTAACTACATTTGTTGACATCTCTTTCACTCCATCCCTTTTGTATAATATTAATTTCTCATATATTTCTTATCTTTTTCTCATGTAAATCCTTAAGAATTTTTTAACTTTTCAAACACAAAGAGATACATAAGTAGCATGAACCTTTTTCCTACTTCATCTTCTCACTTTTCTAAAACTCGTTCATTCGATTTCTCTTACATTTACCTTACATTTTTGTAAGGTAAAAAAGAAAACACACCACTTTATAATGGTGTGTTTTCTTATCAATTCTATTTTCTATTTTTTATTTCCTTTTTCATACTTTCCACAAATACATCTAGTGCAACAATTTCTGACTTCTCCTCACCATATTTTCTCACATTTACAGCTTTGTTTTCCATTTCCTTATCCCCAATAACAAGAACATAAGGAACTTTTTGCATTTGCGCTTCTCTTATTTTATATCCTAATTTTTCTTCTCGCATATCTCGTTCAACACGAATACCAGCTTGAGCTAATTTATCTGCAACCTCATTTGCATATTGTACATGGACTGCATTTGAAACTGGAATTACTTTCACCTGAACTGGTGCCACCCATGCCGGGAACGCGCCCCCAAAGTGCTCAATTAATATTGCTAAAAAGCGGTCTAAAGATCCTAAAACTGCTCGATGAATGACAACTGGTCTTCTCTTTTCATTATTCTCATCAATATAATTTAAATCAAATTTCTCTGGCATTTGGAAATCTAGTTGGACTGTTCCGCATTGATGACTTCTATTTAAAGCATCTTTAATATGGAAATCAATTTTCGGTCCGTAAAATGCACCGTCACCTTCATTTAGTCTATATTTATAATTTAATGATTGTAATACATTTTCTAATGCTGCTTCTGCTTGCTCCCACAATTTATCGTCTCCCATTGAATCTTCTGGACGAGTAGAAAGCTCTACTTCATATTCGAACCCGAAAGTTTTGTAGACGTAATCAATTTGCGCCAGAACTGATTTAATTTCATCTTCAATTTGTTCTGGTGTTACAAATAAATGAGCATCATCTTGGCAGAAAGTACGAACTCTTAATAATCCGTTTAAAGCGCCACTAAATTCATGTCGATGTACTTGACCGAACTCACACATGCGTATCGGTAATTCGCGATAAGAATGCAATTTATTTTTAAACATAAGCATATGCCCTGGGCAGTTCATCGGTTTTAATGCAAAACTTTTATGATCTACTTCTGAGAAATACATATTGTCTTTGTAATGTCCCCAGTGCCCTGACTTCTCCCATAATTCTTGGTTCATCATAAAGGGAGTACGCACTTCTTGGTAATCATACTCTTTTTGAATTTCTCTTAGAAACGATTCTAACTCATTTCGAATAATCTGCCCTTTCGGTAAATAAAACGGCATTCCCGGAGCCTCTTCAGAAAACATAAACAATTCAAGTTCACTACCTAATTTTCGATGATTTCTCTTCGCAGCCTCCTCAACAAAATGCAAATACTCTTCTAATTCTTTTTGAGAAGCAAATGCAACACCATATATACGTTGAAGCACTTGATTGTTACTATCCCCTCGCCAATATGCACCTGAAACGTGAGTTAATTGGAATGCTTTCAAATAACCTGTAGATGGTAAATGTGGTCCTCTACATAAATCTACAAATTCACCTTGTTTATATAGTGTTACACTTTCCTCATTAGGAATTGCTTCTAAAAGCTCTAATTTCAAGTGATCGTTCATTTGTTGAAATAAATTTTTTGCTTCTTCTCGAGAGACCTCAACTCGTTCTATCTTTACATTTTCATTTATAATATTTTTCATTTCTTTTTCGATTTTCGGTAAATCTTCTACGTTTACACTACTTGGAAGATCCATATCATAATAAAATCCATTTTCAATAACAGGCCCTACTCCAAGGTTTACATTACCATAAATTCTTTTTACAGCTTGCGCTAATATATGTGCCGCAGAGTGTCTTGCAATTTTCACCCCTTCATCTGAATCCATAGTAATGATTTCAACTTTCGCATTTTCTTCAATGTTTCGACATAAATCAAAAGGCTTATCATTAACTTTTCCTGCGACTGCTTTCTTTTTTAAACTACTGCTAATCGAGCCTGCAATTTCTTCTAAAGTAATTCCTTTCACAAATTCTTTAACACTACCATCTGGAAATTTAATTTCAATCATCTGTTCTTTCATTTTTCATCTCTCCATTTCATAATAAAAAGCACACTCATCCCTAAAATAGGGACGAGCGTGCTTATACCCGTGGTTCCACCCAGATTCCCATCGTAAAAATACAATGGCTTCTTTTACGGTAACGTCGTTTACACGGCACTAGATACTTGATTTCCCCAGTGCAGCTCTAAGGTGGTAAGTTATTTTTCTGCGTTAGGAAGTTCTCAGCTTTCCTTCCTTCTCTGTATAACCGGTTAAAATAACTCGTGTCCTTTTCTTCGCTTATTATGAAATTGAATGCAAAAAAGCATATTCATCCCTAAATATAGGGACGAATATGCTTATATCCGTGGTTCCACCCAGATTCCCATCACAAAAAACATAATGGCTTCTTTTGCGATAACGTCGCTTACACGGCACTAGATACTTGATTTCCCCAGTGCAGCTCTAAGGTGGTAAGTTATTTTTCTGCGTTAGGAAGTTCTCAGCTTTCCTTCCTTCTCTGTATAACCGGTTAAAATAACTCGTGTCCTTTTCTTTGCTTTTAAAAGTCCATCCATTAATTGTTATTTAATATATCTTATTCATTTTATTTTTGCAAGTGTTAAATAATATTATTTATTTAACTTAAAAAAGTGACACCAAAAAAATTTTGGTGTCACTTCTCAATTTTACCAATCTTGTGGTTCGTAATTTAAGTCTGAAAATAGGCGTTTTTTCTCTTTTTTCGTTAAATCTCTCCACTGTCCAACTGGTAAATTATTCAACTCTATATTCATAATTCTCGTACGTTTTAACGTGTATACTTGATAACCTAAAGCTTCACACATACGGCGAATTTGACGATTCAGCCCTTGTGTTAAAATAATTTTGAACTCATATTTTGATAACTGTGTGATCTCACAAGGAAGCGTTTTTGTTCCTAAAATTTTAACACCCGCTGCCATTTTCTCTAAAAACTCAGGTGTAATCGGCTTATCTACTGAAACGATATATTCTTTCTCATGTTTGTTTTCAGCACGTAAAATTTCATTAACAATATCACCATCATTCGTCAACAAAATTAAACCGTCTGAGTCTTTATCGAGACGTCCAATGTGACTAATTCGTAAAGGATGATTCACTAAATCGATAATATTACCTTTTACTGCTTTTTCACTTGTACATGTAATACCTACTGGTTTATTTAAAGCGATATACACATGGTCTCGAGCAATACGAAGTTGCTCTCCATTTACTCGTACATCATCACCTGGATTTACTTGGTCTCCAATTTTTGCAACCTTACCGTTAATAATTACTCTTCTCTCATTAATTAACTTATCTGCTCCACGTCGAGACGCTTTTCCAGCTTCACTAATAAATTTATTGATACGCAAGTTAGGCACATCCTTTTCATAAAAAATTTCAAGCTCACACTGCTTCTACCGTACAATACAAAAGGGTAAGCCTCCTATTTTAACTTAAATATATTAACATGAAAGGGTATATGACGTCTTCTATTAATTTCTTGTTTATAAGAAAATATCTTTATTATACATTCATTTATGCACTTTTTGCGCACTTAATATACAAGCCATTCTTCCTTACAAACCACTTGTTTTCCTTTTATCTCTTCTATATCTTCATGAGTGTTAGCTAATTTATATAACTCAGGAAAAATCTCTTCCACATAATTTTGATGCGCCATTTCATTTTTCCAATAAGTTAGCACTATGTAACGATTTTCATTTTTTAAAGACTTTCCAACTACTCCACCTAACATTCCATTTGCATTTTCCATTCCTTTATTCCAAATTGTTTCTTGTATAAATGAAAAATGCTTCTCTTTCCCTTCTTTCACATCACAAATTGCAACTCTTACAAATGATCCTTGTGTAATTACATCTTTCAAAGGCGTTTCTGTTATATCATACAACGTTTGAAACATCTCAATATTGCAGGAAATATATGTACCTTCTTGATTACTATTTAGAAAAATTGTATCATGAGCATCATTCATGAACGATTGATATGCATTTCTATCTTCCCATAAAGTATATACACACGCCTCATCTTCATTCCACCCACCAAATTGTCCATGAAATCCATCTAAATGCTGCAAATCACGCCATTTTTCTTGCGCCTCCGAAAACATTTCCCTTTTCTCTTCTTCCACCTTGCAAAATATTGTTTTTAGTAACATTTCTAATCCCCCTTATGATACAATCCATTTCCCACTTGCAATACTTTCTACTTTTCCACCTACACGAACATTAGTTTTACTCTCTACTACTTCAGCTTGTATATGTATTAAAGAAGGCCTATTTATCTCATATCCTTGTTCAACACGCATATTTATTTTTTCTGTTCCAAAATAACGATATTTTAGAAGATACGCTGCTAAACAACCGTTCGAACTTCCAGTTGCTGCATCTTCTGGTATACCATAATAATCTGCAAAATCACGAACATTAAGATCATTTATTTCCTCATACGTTTCAGAAGTAAATACCATGATGCCTTTCGCCGCTAGATTCTCTATTAAATGAAAATACTTTTCTTTGTTTATATTTACTTCTTTTACTGCTGCTAACGATTTTAATGGCACAACAATTACAGGTAAACCAGTTGATACCTCTTGAACTGGATAACGACAGTCTATATTAGAAACATTAATATTTAATACGTTAGCTATAATATCCTTATCAATTTCCGATCCAAAATTAGGTTCATTTTGATTCATCCATAACACACCGTCGTCATTATGAAATATGACTTCGGCAGAGCCACCTTGAAAATGTAATATCACACTTTTCATTGTAGTAAGTTGAAGAATTTCTTTTCGTAATACAAATGCTGTTCCTAAAGCTGGATGGCCGGCATAAGGAATTTCTTCATTAGGTGTAAAAATACGTACATCATACCCATTATCTCTTCTCTTACCAGATATGATAAAAGCTGTTTCTGCAAAATTCATTTCTTTTGCTATTGACTGCATTTCCTCACTAGAAATTTGATGACCATCCATAAATACTGCAAGTTGATTTCCTGTATACTTACCTTGTGAGAAGACATCTACAATATAAAAATCCAAATCCCTCGCCTCTCTTCTTTACTTAAATACCTTTTGTTTACATAATAAAATTATGAATCATTAAAATCGTATATTATTCAAATAATCCTCCGCTCTTTCTATTAACCAATCACCAAGCGTATCTAAAAACGATGAAATTTCTTCTATATCTTTTATAGGCTCAATTACATATTGTAATGCCTTCCTCATATTCTTTTCTTGCTCGGGAAAATGTTTACTAAATAACTTATATGCTGGATATAAGTCCCTGGAATAAAGCCCTTCTCTATCAATTGTTAATGCTAGACCTGCTCTGACTACTATCTTCATAATCCAGCGACAGCAATCCTCTATATCATCTACGTCCTTATTATGAATTAACTCTTCGTGTGCTTGTTCAATTTGTTTCTGTAAATGAATGAGATGTTCATACGCTATCTCCTGACTTACTTTATATTTAGGTAAATATGCTTTTACGTCTTTACCAAATATACATACACTATGTGTCTGGATCATAAAGCCTACAAAAGAAAAAAACTCTGAATTTGTTACTTCTTTTTCACTATAAAAACTTAACTCCACTCCTGATATACAATTAAACTGCTTTGCAATTTGGACTTCTAACTTCTTTCTCCAGCTTAGGTTTATAGCTTTAGGGTCCTTTCGAACTAATATAATCATATCTATGTCTGCAACCCCTTCTATTCCAATCCCTCTTGGAATAGAACCCCTAATATAAACACTATGCAAATCATCCCGCAACAATTGACAACAAGTATCCTTTATTTCTTGTATTACCTCCAAAAACACAGGCTGAATTTTATCAACATGTGCATCATTTATAATAAATCCTTCAACATCCACAGGACAAAAATGCCCTATTTTTTTTATTCTTGGCAATTTATCAACTCATTCCCCTTCAAAATATTGTTTTACTCCACATATAACATATATTATAATTCAGAATTAAAAACAAAAAAATAGGACGTAAACACTCCTATAGGGTCGTTTACGTCCTATCTCTTTTATCATCATTCATTTTTCAAATAAATAATAACTACTCCGTTCCGAATCATGTGATATTATTAAAACTTCATTATCCTGGTAAATATGTATTACTGATATTAGTACTGGAAAATCTTAAGCTACATTTACACATATGGAAGTAAAGCGAAAAACAAGATAAATTAAAGATGTGCGAGTTGTACACTGACAAATTTGTTAGTATTCGTAGAAGTCCGCCACTTCAAGTGTAGATAAGTAACAGATAGTTCAAGATACTACTTTTATATTGATAATCTACATAAAATCAGCATCTTTCAAATTATTCCGCATATCTTTCCATATGCTGTCTATATAACTTCCACCCATCCATTTCTTTCTTAAAAACTTCCATCGCTAAAACTGATGCTACTTTTTTATCCTGCAAATAAAAATCTACAATAGCAGATAATATCAGTTCGTTCTCCATTCTTAAACTATGTGTTAAATCTTTATATTTCCAATAAGGTTTTTGTCCTTCATAACTTTTTAATGTTTCAATATTATCTTCTTTATATGTATCGCCTCGGTATACCTCATAGTCTCTATCACTGTAATACCCAAAGTAACCAATAAAATCATCTGATACCCAACTATTTATTTTCTCAATGTTACCAGCATTTAAATCTTTACGATATTCCTCAACCGCACGTATGGCTTCGTTCTTCATAGAATATATCCCCTTATATTTTCTTATACCATTTTTGTACTCTCTTCTATAAAACAAAACACCTTCTTATTATAGATTGAACTTAAATTTTCAATGTTTTTCTAAATACAAATAGCCATAAACAACTTAGTAAAACCGCATTGTCTATGGCTCATTCCATTTACTTTTCAAATAAGTAATAGGTAATTTCTCCTGGATAATGTAATACAGTTACTATCCGATCCCCTTTTTTAAAACTAACAGTATGCCCGTTTTCCCCTAAGTTCTCCCATCCACTTGCCTTCGTAATAGGCATTACACTTATATATTTATAATTCTCTTCGTTATCATCGTTAATATGTATTGCAGACATTGGTACTGGAAAATCTTCAATTATTGATTCTTTGTTCATATATATGAGCGCAAATAAACCAACTAATAAAATGACCATTGCAATACTCGAAGCTCGTCTTTTTCTTTTCGTTTCCACTTTAAATCCCCTTTTTTCACATATTATCTTTATCATTTTACTACTTTTAACAACATTATTGTTATATATTATAATTATGAGTTTTTATAATTTGGAGGCGTTACACCTTGAAGAAATTACTTTTTAACAAATGGTTGCTTTTTGTTTCTATTGCTATTATTGTCGGTACTATTGTCTACACAACTAAAAATCAAAAAAGCAATGAAACAGTAACTGTAGAAACCGTTGATACAACAACTTTCCGGACTACATTGCAACCTAAAATTAATGAATTAACTACTAATTATAATACTGTAATTGAAAAAGATTGGTTGCCTGCTTGGGAAGAGATTAATACTTACGGAGATTCAGTAGACAAAAATAAACTATTAGTTACAATGAATGCTATTTCCAAACAATATGAAGTAATAATTAAAGAAATAGACAGTATAAAAACTGAGGAAAACATAACAGATGCACATATACAAGAACAACTAATTTATTTCACAACTGAATTTAAAGCTGCAGCGAATTTCATGAAAAATGCAGCGGGTTTGATCATAGATGGATACAATAACTCTACTCCGGTCAATGAAACAATTGAAAATACTAAACATGCTTTAGGGCTTGCTGATCAACATATTGTCATTGCATTATCTACATTAAATGAAATAGAAGATAAATTAGGGATATCCAAAAAATAAGTTTGTTTACTATTTTAAAATAAAAAATGATTGCAATTCACTTATTGTGTATCTATAATGTGTTTATTGATTATATATACTTATAATCAATGCATTTAGTTATTAATTTTATAATTCGGATGAACCATTCAGGAGAAGGTCTATTGATCTACCGACGGGGCAAAAAGTTGCTGAACCAACTTTGAAACTCTCAGGTCTTGGTTACAAGTAGAACTGCATGGGGACGAATCTCTGGAGAGACTCCCTCTCGCTTTTGTATAGCGCGGAGGAAAACGAGCACCGAAGGAGCAAATCCGCTACATTAGCGGATAATCTCTCAGGTAAAAGGACAGAGACAAGCGAAAGAAAATGCCGATTTGTATCGGTTTATTTTTCTATCCCTTGTTTCTCCAGAGACCATTTCATTTACTTGAAGTGGTTTTTATTTTTTCTAAAAAAGGAGAATAAAGATGGAGACAGTAAGTAAAGTATTAGAACAAATTAATCAGTATGTGTGGGGATTACCGACTTTGTTATTACTCGTTGGTACGGGTATCATTCTCACAATGCGTTTAAAAGGTTTACAGTTTAGTAAACTATTATACGCTCACAAACTAGCATTTAAAAAATCAGAAGATACATCATCTTCTGGAGATATTAGTCACTTTCAAGCGCTCATGACAGCTATGGCCGCAACGATTGGTATGGGAAATATAGCCGGTGTAGCAACTGCTGTTACAATCGGTGGACCCGGCGCAATCTTTTGGATGTGGATTACCGCTTTATTTGGAATGGCAACAAAGTATGCCGAAGCAATCCTTGCGGTGAAATACCGTGTTAGTAATGAAAATGGTGAATACTCCGGTGGACCAATGTATTATTTAGAACGTGGTTTAGGCAAAAAATGGCTAGCTGTTTTATTCGCTATATTCGGTACAACTGCTTCTTTCGGTATCGGTAATATGGTTCAATCTAATTCAGTTGCAGAGGCAATGCGAATCAACTTCTCTTTCCCTCCTGCATTAACTGGTATACTCATGTCATTCTTAATCGCTATCGTTATTTTAGGCGGTGTAAAAAAGATCGGTAAAGTTACTGGATATATCGTTCCTATTAAAGCTTTCTTTTATATAATCGCTGGCCTTATTATTATCTTTTATCACTTTGATCAAATCCCAGAAGCATTTTCACTTATTTTTTCTGGTGCATTTCAAGGGACAGCGGCGGCTGGTGGTTTTATCGGAGCAACTGTTGCATCTGCAATTCAAATAGGAATGGCGCGCGGAGTATTTGCTAACGAGGCTGGTTTAGGTAGTGCACCAATTGCTGCTGCGGCTGCAAAAACAGATTCCCCAGCAAAACAAGCTTTAGTTTCTATGACTGGTACCTTTCTAGATACATTTATTGTATGTACAATTACAGGACTTGTATTAATTACAACAGGTGCGTGGAAATCAGGTAAAACTGGCGTTGAAGCTACAACATTAGCATTCCAATCTGTATTCGGCACTGCTGGTAGTATGATTCTCGGTATCGCCATTATATTATTCGCCTACTCTACTATTTTAGGCTGGTCGTATTACGGTGAAAAGTGTGTAGCTTATTTATTCGGACAAGGTGCTGTACGATATTATAAAGCAATCTTTATCGTTATGATTGCTATTGGTGCTAATTTAAAATTAGGTGTTGTATGGACTTTTGCAGATATTGCGAATGGACTTATGGCGATTCCAAACTTAATTGGTCTAATTGGATTAAGTGGTATCGTTGTCGCTGAAACCAATCGCTTTTTACAAGCAGAGAAATTGAAGGAATTTAATAAAAAACGTGCAAGTTAATTTATTTCTACAAGGAATGGCTCATAAAGTGAGATCATTCCTTTTTCTTGTTATGCCCCTCTTTATTGTATAAAATATATCGTTTGCTTCTGAACTTCCGATTCTCTATCAGCTTTTGCAATTCCTATTTCTTCAATTAAACGCTTGCTTATAGCTTTATATTTCACATATGTTTCAAATTCCTTTTTAAATGGAAATGGCTTAACTCGAATTGTTTGTTTATCTGTCCATTCAGCAATTAAACGCTTATCATTATTTTCATTGAACATTTCTGTTCCCTCAAAACCCTCTTTAAATAAATCAATTTCATCTTCCTTTTTTACACCTGGCCTATTCATACATGTATATAAAGATAATTCATCACAAAACTTTAATAGTCTATAATGTTTATCAAACATAACCTGTTGTTTTTTTGTTAGCATTTTCAGAATTCTTTTTTGTCGATCCAATTCTTGTTTATAAAAAGACATCATCACTTCATCTTCCTCATTTAGTGGAAATGACAAAAAGTGTTTACTACAAAGCAACGCCCCGTATAGATTTGAAGCTTCAATTTCATTCAAACCGATTGTATAGAACACAAAACGTAATGAACTAGGACAATCCATAAATGTATATGGAATATTTTTTTCGTCATTCAAAATCGGAACTTTATCTAGTCCAATCCATCCTCTATCATGTTCATAAATCGCATTTATACTTTCCTTAAAATATAACTTTTCTTCAAAGAAGTCATCTTTTATATAGCTGGCAATTTCTCCAGCTAAAAATCCATGATCGTGTTGGCGAATTAATATCATCTCTTTCTCATTCTTTTCACGAAAGATCATAGAAATATTCTCCCCCTCAACCTTATTTAAAAACTTTTTGTATACATCAAATCATAATAAATCCCCTTAATTGCAGGGATTCAGTTTCTTTCAACGAAATTAAGATACTTATAGGATTCAGCATTTTTTCTATTAGTGAAACTTATTCCTTTCTTTCTACTTATTATACTAAAACTTTCATTCAAAAAATTTTATTATGAGGTGAAAAAATGAACAAAACAGAACTAATTAAAAACGTAGCACAGTCAGCTGATATTTCTCAAAAGGATGCTTCTGCAGCTGTACAATCCGTATTTGACACAATTGCTAATGCATTACAATCTGGCGATAAAGTTCAACTGATCGGCTTTGGAACTTTTGAAGTACGTGAAAGATCTGCTCGTACAGGGCGTAATCCGCAAACCGGAGAAGAAATTCAGATTGCTGCTGGTAAAGTTCCAGCATTTAAAGCAGGTAAAGAATTAAAAGAAGCTGTCAAATAAATAAGAAACCAGCCATTTTATAGGCTGGTTTCTTGTTTATTTCTTATTTTAGTAGTTCCTTTATATTCTCTGCATGATACACTTCACAAATATAAAATATACATTTGCAGTTACTTACAATTTGATATTTTCTAGTTGGATATACATTTGCCGCAACAGAACATCCATCAAACAATTCGATAATATTTCCAGATGGTTGATATCCTTCATATAATACGTTTCTTCTTACTTCCATCTTTTCTATAAGCTTTTCAACTGGAATATTTCCACTCTCTAATTCACTCTTTATTGTATCCGGTAAAAACGAAGTGTCCGCAAAAATTAGATTTTCAGATAAAATCTTTCCTTTATAAATAACATTAGATACACGGTATAGAAATGTTCCGTTTTTATCAAAGAAATTCTTTGCTTCTTTCGGAATGTACTGTCTATCAAGTAGCTCTTGTTCGAGAACATCAAACTGAACTGTATCATTCAAAAGCTTTTCTAAAGCAAGAATAGATGATGTATCTCCAGAAAATAAAATATTTTTAATTGCTTGTATATTATAAGTTAATTCATTTTTTCTATTTTCCGCTACTAACATGAGGAACACCTCTTCTATAAAATGTTTTATTAAACTTATTTATTATTTAAAAGCGATACCGCGTCTAACTGCTTAATTTCAGTTACTTCTTTACTGAATATTGCAATTGCAGCCATATAATCTACACTTGGCCTTATATCTTCCATCATTGTATTTTTCGCTATCTCTTGCTTATCCTTAAAAACTAACAATTTTGGAGGATCATTTGGAGCTGATACTGTAATATGTACCGGTGGAATCAATAGTCCTTCACCAGTCGCTTTCAGTACGGCTTCTTTTCGAGTCCAATATGTTAAAAATCCTTCTAATCTTTGTTCATCAGGTAATTTCATAACTTGTGCTATTTCAATGTCTGTTAATACGCCCTCTGCCATTTTCATAACATCTACATTTGGATTCATTTGTTCAACATCAACACCAACAGGTGCAAATTTTGTAAATGCAACGACAACCCACTCACCCGAATGTGAAACTGATAATTGCGGCATACCTTCTGGTAATTGCGGTCTACCATGTTGCAACTTACATACTGGGCACATTCGATCAATCGGTACTTGAACTGGCGACATGGAAAGTATCTTTCCGAGTACTAATCTACTAATTACGCACCCTATTATAAAACGTGCACGATCTGCCGAATGATGATATGAATTTGCTTTCTCTCGCTCTACATCATTTAGTAAATTGTAGTGCCATGATTGTAAATCTGAAATTCTTGCCCACCAAATTTGACAACCATTCTCATTTAGAGTTGGTACAGAATCTACAACTTTACTCCCTATCATGTAAACTCTCTCCTTTTAAATACCAATATCGCTTTATTTTAAAAGAGTATTAGCGTGCTGCAACTCATTTATTTACAACTTCTTTCCCTTTTTGTAATACAGATAACGGCTTTTTATTCTTCTTTGACATTACCTCTTTATCGGAAATACGTAAAGAAAATAGTAATGCTATGAGTAAAAATATTGCTGATCCAATTAATGCCGCTTGATATGGCAAGAAATCTGATTGAGCATTATTCTGTACATTATTACTTCCAAAACCAGATAGTATACTAGCTAAAACAGCAACTCCTATAGCAGATCCTAATCGGTTTTGCACATTGAATATAGTAGTTGCTCTCCCCATAGAAGATGGTGCGATATTGTTAAAAACAGAAAATTGAACTGCACCGACAGACTGACCTAAGAAAATGCCTATGCCAAACAATAATGCCCGTATTTGCCATGGATTCGTATCGTGATTTACAAAACTTAATAAAACAAATATAACCGCGGTACATATTAATCCAATAGAGATTACCTTTCGGGTTCCTAATTTCTTATAAGACCATGGCACAATCTGTGAAGAAATCATTAATCCAATCGCTTCCGGGAATGTCGTAAGACCTGATTCTAGCGCGGAAACTCCTATCACATTTTGATACATAAGTGGAAAAATAAACAACATTCCTAGTAACCCAGCTGATGAAAACAATGAAATAAGACTCATTTTTCTAAAGACCGGTTCTTTTAATAAGCGTAAATCTAACATCGGTTGCTTTACTCTAAGTTCTACAATTATAAACAATGTAATGAATATAGTCCCAGCTATCCCGGTACTCATAATTTCTGGAGAAATCCAACCTTTTGATGGCCCTTGACTAAGTGCATAGATGAGCATCGCAAATCCTGGTGCCGAAAGAACAAAACCGATAGAATCAAAGCGACCAGCTGATTTTTCAACATGCTCTGTTAAAAATAGAAGACCAAATAGTAATGCAACGATACCAAACGGTAGATTAATATAAAATGCCCAGCGCCAAGACATCTGATCTATAAAGAAACCGCCAATAATTGGTCCTATCGCTGGTGCCACAGCAATTGGAAGTACAATAAATCGAGAAATTTTTGGTCTTTCCTCTGGTGAAAATGTTCGAAATAACATCGCCATCCCGACTGGTGTTAAAAGTCCTCCACCAGCACCTTGAATGATACGAAAAATATTTAATGAAGTAATATCATTTGCAATTCCACATAATGCAGATGCAATTGTAAATACAAAAAGAGCAGTTAGAAATACTCTTTTCGTACCAAAGCGATCTCCTAACCAACCGGAAATCGGAAGGAAAATAGCTAAGCTAACTAGATAACCAACATTTACCGTTCCCATTGCAGATGGAGGTACTTGTAGTTCTTTACTTATCGTTTGCAGTGCTACATTCACAATTGTTGCATCCATTGCAGCCATAAACATCGCTGTTATATAAACGATACTTACAACTACTTTTGGATTTATCTTTGTTTTCATTATCGTTTTCCTACTAATGTTTTTTCACTAACTTGATTACTTTTTGGACTCAAATCTTTCCAATTAAATTCAACATATTCTAAGCAAACCTGCCTACTAGCTTCTTCATGTACGACATTCCAACCAATAGGTACATCAAGAAAGACAGGCCAGAGTGAGTACTGGCCCTCCTCATTTTTTAATACTTTATATTTATAATTATCATTTTCAAACGGATTCGTCATACTCTACTTACCCCTTTCTTTTTCTGCAAATATTTCGCTAGCACTTGCCCAATTTCTGTAAGCGGGCCTGGCTGACATAAATCTTTATGTCTACAATTAATGTCATGCTGCACGATTTCCCCGTCTAAATAATTTAGCCACGTATTTGGAGAAATAGGATCAAACCAGTCTGGTATAACAGTAGATCTAAAGAATAAAATATCCCCGTTGTAAACTTTCGGTACGTATTTCCCTAACAACCCTACCGAATTCACATATGTTTCTTTCAAGTTCAAAATAGTCTCTTCTTCAAGACTCGCTAACGCACTTCCATCATTACGAAGTATTTCAACCGCGCTTTCGATGGTAAGTGGTTTACCATCCATGTTATCTGGATCATATCCACCTAAAGCAAGTAATGCGATTAACGCTTCTTCTTCAGTAGGTGCTTCCGTATTCGGTAAGAAGTGACCAGGATAAGAATCAAGCATAACGAGTAATTCTACTTCTTCCCCTTCATTTTGTAGTTGCGCCGCTATGGCATGAACAACATTTCCTCCAAGCGACCAACCGAGTAAACGATATGGTCCCTGAGGCTGTACTTCACGAACGTGTTTCAAATAATCCGCCGCCATCTCCTCTAAGCTTTTTGGAAGTTCTTCATTTTTAGCGATACCACGTGCTTGTACACCATAGATTGGATAATCTGTTCCTAAAGATTTCATAAGTCCTGCATAACACCAACTTAATCCACCTGCTGGATGTACACAAAATAGTGGTAATTGATCTCCGCTTGCTCGTAATGGAAGCAACACATCAAGTGCACTTTGACCATTCCCCATTTCAAGTCTTTCAGCAAGCCCTGCAACAGTAGGTGCTGCAAATAAAGTTCCAATATTCAGTTCAACTCCAAGTGCCTTTTTAATGCGACTCATAAGTTGCACTGCAAGAAGTGAATGACCACCAAGATCAAAGAATCCGTCATCAATTCCAATTTGAGGCACACTTAAAACTTCTGTAAACAAGTCACATAACATTTCTTCTTGTGGTGTTCTTGGTCCGCGGCTAGAAGATGATGCAATAAATTCTGGAGCTGGCAATGCCTTTCTATCTAATTTACCGTTTGGAGTTAAAGGTAACTCATTTACTACTACAAAAGCGTACGGAACCATATAATCTGGCAAACTACCTCCAGCATGCTGACGCATTTCATTCGAATCAAGCGTTTCATTATTTGATGCGACGATATAAGAAACTAATCGTTTATCCCCTGGCTGATCTTCCCGTACAATAACAGCTACTTGTTCAACTTGAGGATGTTTCATTATAACCGCTTCTATTTCCCCTAATTCAATTCGGAATCCACGAATTTTAATTTGATGATCTGCACGTCCTATATAATCTAACGTACCATCTTGACGCCAGCGCGCTAAGTCTCCTGTACGATACATTCTTGTACCTGGCTTACCAAATGGATCTGCGATAAAACGTTCAGCAGTTAATCCTGCTCTTCCTAAATATCCACGAGCGAGCCCTGCACCTGCAACATACATTTCTCCAACTACCCCTGGTGGCACTGGTTGTAAATAGTTATCTAGTACGTATACTTTAAGATCCGGTATACTGCATCCAATTAAACTATTTGCTCGTAAAGAGACAATAGTTTCATCTAACTCAATATAGCTAACATGTACCGTCGTCTCTGTAATACCGTACATATTAATAAGCTTCGGTGAGTTATGAGGATGACGACTATACCAATCTTCTAATCGACTCAGTTCAAGCGCTTCTCCTCCAAAAACAACATATCGTAAAGATAGTTTTTGACCGATTTCTTCATGTTCGCGATCCGCTTGCATCAATTGATAAAAAGCAGATGGTGTTTGGTTTAAAACAGTGACCTTTTCCTTAACAAGGAGCTGTAAAAATTCTTTCGGCGAACGACTAACAGTGTGCGGTACTACAACAAGGCGTCCCCCGTATAATAAAGGTCCCCAAATTTCCCAAACTGAGAAATCAAAAGCATATGAATGGAACATTGTCCACACATCTTCCGAATCAAATTGGAACCAATGATCAGTTGCTCCTAAAAGTCTTACTACATTATGATGTGGTATCATAACACCTTTCGGTCTACCTGTTGAGCCTGACGTATAAATAACATAAGCAATATGTGAAGGAGATAAAGGCTTAATGCGCTCCATTTCATCAATATTGTCTTCACTATATTTCTCTATTTCTCCTATTACTTTCACATCATCAACTAAAATCTTTAGTTCCTCATCACATTCAATTTCCACATCTGAATTTGTTAAAACACATGATGGTTTCGCATCGTGTAGCATAAATGAAATACGATCTGACGGATAATCCGGATCTAACGGAAGGTATCCCGCACCAGCTTTAAGAACAGCTAGTAAGCTCACAACCATATTTAAAGATCTCGGCATCGCTAAAGCAACGAGTTGATCAGGACCGACTCCTTTTGCTATTAACAAACGAGCTATTTTATTCGCTTTTCTATTTAACTCTTTATAAGTTAACTTTTCATTTTCAAAGACGACAGCAATAGAATTTGGACTTACATGAGTTTGCTTTTCAAATAATTGTGGCAATGTCATTTCAGGTACAATTTGAAAACCACCATTCCACTTTTCTAAAACTGTATTTCGCTCTGCTAAAGTTAAAATTTCTAATCTGCCAATTGATTGATCCGGGTGATTCGCTGCGTCATCTAGTAGCAGAATGAATCGTTCTACTAATTTTTGAACCGTTTCACGTTTGTATAAATCAGTACTAAACTCCAACAAACCTTGTAAGCCGTTTGGAATACCATCAACTCCGGTACTCTCACTAATTTCAAATGTTAAATCAAATTTTGCAGAGCCAACGCTTTGAATTTCAAGGGTCGCTTCTAAATCTGGTACATCAAACGTTGCTTCTGGTGTATTTTGGAAAGCTAACATAACTTGAAACAGTGGATGACTATTTCGAGTACGTACTGGATTTAACACTTCAACGAGTCGTTCGAATGGAACATCTTGATTTTCATAAGCTGCAAGGTTTACCTGCTTCACTCTATTCAATAATTCTTTAAAGCTTGGATCTCCTGATGTATTCGTACGTAACACTAATGTATTTACAAATAAACCAACTATATTTGATAGCGCATCATCATTTCTTCCGGCAATTGGACTTCCAATTGGTATATCAGTACCAGCACCTAATCGTGTAAACAGCGCACTTAGTCCTGCTTGCAACACCATAAACAAACTAACTCCATTTTTACGAGCGAGCCCTACTAACCTACTATGCATATCTTCATTTATATGAAAATGAATTGTTTCCCCGCGATAACTCGTTTCAATTGGACGCTGAAAATCTGTAGGTAACTCCATTTGATCTGGCAAACCTTTTAGCTCTTCTTTCCAAAAATCTAATTGTGTTGAAATAAGACTCTCTGGTGTAGTTTCATCACCTAGTAGTTGCTGTTGCCAAAGTGAATAATCTGCGTATTGAACTGGAAGTGTTTCTAGTTGGACACTATCACCTTTACACCTTGCTTTATAAGCTGCTGTAAAATCTCTCGTTAACGGTTGTAATGACCATCCATCTCCAACAATATGATGCAAAAGAATTAGTAATACGTGTTCGTTTTCACTCACTTTAAAAAGTTGTAAACGAACTGCTGGCTCAACATCGAGGTTAAAGCTATATCTTACCGCCTCTGAAAGCACACTTTCTAATTCATCTTTACATGTTTTTGTTATAATCATTTCTAGATTTAAGTTTTCCATCTCTAAAACTTTCTGATATGAACTACCTAATACGTTAGGGAAAATTGTTCTAAGTGTTTCATGTTTCTTCACTACATCATAAAAGGCACCTTGTAAAGCTTCTTCGTTCAATTTTCCAGACATACGAATGACTAACGGAATATTATAAGTAGGACTTGGACCTTCTAAACAATTTAAGAACCATAACCTGCGCTGTGCAAATGAAAGCGGAACTTCACTTGGTCTACTTCCTTTCTTAATAGCTGGTCTTGCATTTTTTGCACGATCCAATTGTCTCGCTAATTCAGCAACAGTTGGTGATTCAAATAGTTTTCCGATTCCTAATTCCACACTTAACGTTTCACGAATTCTTACCATTAAACGAGATGCAAGAAGCGAATGGCCACCCATTTCAAAGAAATTATCATCAATGCTAATATGCGAAACACCAAGTACCTCTGCAAATAAATCACATAGTATTTCTTCTTTCGGGTTTCGTGCAACTCTCTCATTGTTCATTCCATTAAAATCTGGAGCAGGTAATTTCTTTCTATCAACCTTACCATTTGGTGTTAATGGTAATTCTTCTAGCACAACAAATGCCGATGGCACCATATAATTCGCTAAACTTTCTGAAACATAAGAACGAATTTCTGAAAGACTAATCGTTTCCTTCTCTTCGGCAACGATATACGCAATGATTCGTTTATCATTTGGGCGATCTTCTCGTACCATTACTACCGCTTGTTGAACATTTTCATGTCGTTGTAATACCGTTTCAATTTCAGCTAATTCAATTCGGAAACCACGAATTTTAATTTGATGATCTGCGCGACTCATGTACTCTAACACACCATCGTTACGCCATTTTACAAGATCACCTGTGCGGTACATACGTGCTCCCGGTTTTCCATAAAGATTTGCAACAAACCGTTCAGCCGTTAACTCAGGTTTTCCTAAATATCCGTTCGCAAGCCCTTTCCCTGCAATATATAATTCACCGACAACTTCAGGTGGAACTGGTTGTAACCCTGCATCCAATACATACACTTCTGTATTCCAAATTGGCTTTCCAATAGGAGGTATACCATTTTCGCTTTCATCAATATTCATGAAAGTAGACCAAATAGTCGTCTCAGTTGGTCCATATAAGTTAGTTATAGAGCAACCTAATTCTTTTAATTTATTTGCTAAATGTGCTGGAAAAGCTTCACCACCAACGAGCACGTTTAGTCCTTGTAGCCTCTCTGGATATTCAGTTACTAACGCCTGCCACAACGTCGGTGTAGCTTGCATAATTGTCGCTCTTTCTTCTTGTAAAAGTGTCGTTAACGCAGCAGGTTCTTGGATTACCTCTTTTTGAGCAATTGTTATACTTGCACCACTAATGAGAGGTAAATAAATTTCTAGAGCAGAAATATCAAACGCAAACGTTGTAACTGCTAATAAATGATCGTTTTCATTTAATGAAAACATATCTTGCATAGCTAATAAGAAGTTACTTAAACCTTTCATAGGAACAATTACACCTTTTGGATTTCCTGTTGATCCTGAAGTGTAAATTGTATAAGCTGGGTTTAGAAGTGATCCATCATTCTTAAATGGTATATTCATATGAGAATATGTTTTTAACGCTAGTTTTGTTTCTTCGCTATCGAATACTATTTTTTTAATATCATTTTCTATAACGAAAGCGGATGAAACAGCTGAATGTGTTATGATACAAACTGGTTTTGCATCATTTACTATATAATGAATTCGCTCGACTGGGTATTCTGGATCTATTGGTAAATATGCTGCACCAGCCTTTAGAACAGCTAGCATACTAACTACCATTTCTAATGATCTTGGAAATACTAAAGCTACAAACTGATTTGGTCGTATTCCTTCTTCTACTAAATAGTGTGCTAGTTCATTCGCTCTTTCATTTAGCTCTTTATACGTAAGTTTTATTCCGTTACAAGTAGCCGCTATTTTATTTGGATTTTTTTGTACTTGTTTTTCAAATAATATAGGTACAGTGATTAGCTCTTCAGTTTTCTTTGTTTCATTCCATTCCAATAAAATTTTATGACTTTCTTCAGGAAGAGTAATGTTTATTTTTCCAATCGACTCGTCTTTTTGATAATTATTTATCACTAATTCTAATAAATTCATAAATCTTTCTTTATGCAATGCTAGTTCCGTGACACTATATACTTCCGGATTCGCATCAAAATGAATCATTAACTCATTTTCATCGAAGCGTTTATATACATTTATCGATAAATCATCGACAGGTCCTGCTGATAAGTTATGTGTAACACCACGATTTCCAGCAAAGTTAAGCCCGTAATCAAAAGGCATAACATTCACTAACGGCCCAAACAACCTTTGATTTTCACCTAGTAACTTTAAGTCTCTTCTTAATTCCTCATGACGATATTTATGATGACGACGTACGTCTCGAATTTCTTTAGATACTTGCTGTATTAATTCCGCAAGAGTTATATTTGGAGTTACAGTGAGACAAAGTGGAACTAAATTCATTACCATACTTGGAGTGTGAATGGATACAGAACCTAGACGCCCCATCATCGGTAAACCTAAAACAATATCAGTGGAACCTGTTAATTTATGCATATAAATACTTGTTACAGCGACAACAAATTCCGGCCAGCTCGTTAACGAAATATTTATATCTTCTAGTAAAGTTTTCGTACTGGAACTAGATAAATAAGCCGTTTCTCGTAAAAATCCATTTGAAGTTCTCGGTGCTCGTTCTGCCAAACTTACCACTTCCGGTTCATCTGCAAACTTTTCTAGCCAAAAAGTACGATCTTCCTGAAACTGTTTAGACCCTCGATACTCATTATCTTCTTCTACAATTTTCGTTAGAGAACCATATGGCTTTTCATTCTCTTGTTTATCATCTATAAGTGATGTATATACTTTGGCTACCTTTTGGCTAAGAAGTGAAAAGCCATAGCCATCCATCACAATGTGATGGATACGCTGATACCAAAAGAAACGATTATTTTCAATTTGAATAAGTGCTTCAGTATATAATTTATCTTCTGTTAAATCCACGGGCATAGATAAATCATTTTTCATCCATACCTTAGCAACTTCTTCAGGATTTTTTTCTTTACGAACGTCAATAAAATGCATATGAAACTTTGACGATCCCTCAATAACTTGCCATGGGCCGATTTCATCCTCTTCGAAACGAACATGAAGTGCTTCTGCTTCCGTTACAACTTTACGTACAGCTAATTCGAAAATTTCTTGATTAATCGTTCCGTTTATTTCTACATATTCCCCAGTATTATAAATCGGATTAAGTGGATCTAATTGCTGCGCAAACCACATACCAGACTGCGCAGATGATAACGAATGACGAATCTTTTGACTGTTAGGCATTCTTTACTACCCCTTTATTATGTAATCTGTTTGTTACAGCACCTGTTCTGTTTGTAAAGATAATAAGCGGTACCAATCGGCAACAGTTGGACGTTCTGCTAAATCTGCAAAAGTGATTTCCTTCCCTTCGCGACGCCACTTCTCTACTAAACTCATAATTCTGACCGAATCAAGTCCTCTATTTAATAAATCTTCATCAACCTCAATACTCTCTACTGGCTCACGGAGTAATTGTGCAACTAGTTCATGCACTTCCTGTAAAGTGATTCCTTCACTCTCATCACCTTTTATACTTTGTAAATCTTTTAACAGTAAGTTTGTTGCAGTCGTAACTGCACATCTATCAGATGCATACTGCAATGCTTGTTTATGATGCTCAAGTGAAAAATCAGCTACCGCATCTGCTACAAAGAATGGCTGAATACCATCCATAAACGCTTCACAAGCTGTTAAAAGGCAGCCAATATGCGCATAAATACCGCAAATGATAAGTTGATCTCGTCCTTGTTCATTTAAAATTTCTAATAAATTTGTCTTTTTAAATGCACTATATCTCCATTTTGTTAGGAATATATCATTTTCATCAGGAGTAAGTTCATCAACAATTTTCTTTTTATCTGGTCCAGCAGGGATACCGTCACCCCAAAAATCTTGTAATAACCCCCGCTGCTCTAACGTTTGTCCACCAGGTTGTGCTGTATAAACAACTGGTATACCAAGTTCCTTACATCTTTCTCTTATCACCTTAATATTTAAAATCAGTTCTACTTTTGGCGATTCTTTATCACTATACGCATCAAGAAAATACTCTTGCATGTCATGGATTAAAAGAACGGCACGTTTCGGATCTGGTGTCCAATTCACTTTATTTTTTGGTAGTTCTGATTCAACTGGCATTTTGTATACTGAAATAGATGGGATAGCCATCTAATCACTTCCTTCCGATTTTTATTTTTGTTTTACTGTTCTAAGTTTTTCAGCAATGACTTTACGTAATTCTTTTTTACTTACTTTTCCAACACCTGTTTGCGGGAATGATTCAATAAATTCAATTCGATCTGGAATCTTATAAGCTGCTATACCTCGTTCTCTTAAAAATATTTTTAATTCACTTACAGTTGGGGCTTGTCCACGAGCTATGACAAAAGCGCAAGTACGTTCACCTAAATAATCATCAGGCATAGATACAATTGCTACATCATGGACTGAATCATGTGCTAATAGATGATTTTCAACTTCTTCCGCAGCAACCTTCTCACCACCACGGTTAATTTGATCTTTATCTCTTCCTTCTACAATGATGTAACCTTGTTCATTGACTTTTACAAGATCACCTGTGCGATAAAAGCCATCCTTTGTAAATGATCGCGCATTATGCTCCTCCGCTTTATAATAACCACGAATTGTATATGGCCCTCGTGTTAATAAACTACCTACTTTCCCAGGTTTTACATCGTTATCATATTCATCAACAACTCGGACTTCATCGAATGTAGACATCGGTCTACCTTGTGTATGAATAATGACTTCTTCTGGATCATCTAATCTTGTGTAATTTACTAATCCTTCCGCCATACCAAATACTTGTTGTAACGTACATCCGAATGTAGGGCGTATACGCTTTGCAACTTCAGCGCTAAATTTCGCTCCACCTACTTGAAGTACTTGTAGACTCGATAAATCGTTAGTACGCGAATCTACTGCATCAAGCCAAATCATTGCTAATGGTGGAACGAGAGCTGTAATCGTAACTTTTTCTTTTTCTATAAGCGCAAACGCCTCATCTGGGCTACCTCCATTTGCCAATACTACTTTTCCACCAGCATAGAAAGTTCCAAATGTTCCTGGAGAACTCATCGGGTAATTGTGTGCTACTGGAAGAACTGCCATATAGACGCTTTCTGCATTCAAATTACAAATTTCAGCGCTAACACGTAAACTATAAATATAGTCATCATGTGTTCTAGGAATTAATTTAGAAAGTCCTGTTGTCCCTCCTGATAATTGGAGAAACGCAACATCACTTGGCTGAACTTCTGATAATGGAACCGGATCCATATAAAGATTACTTATGTTCACAAATTCTTCTTCTTCCCCTACTACGATTACATGTTGTAAAGTAGGAATTTTCTCTTTCACTTCTCTTGCTAGTTTTCGGTAATCAAAGCCAAGTGCCTTATCTGAAATGACATAAGCGCTCGCCTCACCAAACTCGCAAAAATAACTAATTTCACTACTGCGATGTGAAGGCAATGCAAAAACGGGAAGTGCTCCAATTCGAAATAGCGCGAAACATACTTCAAAAAACTCTATAATATTAGGTAACTGAAGAACAACTCGGTCCTCTTGCTTTATTCCTAAATTCAGTAAACCAGCAGCCAAACGATCTACCTTCTTATCAAGTTCACTATACGTTATATGTGAATTACCACTTACAATCGCAATTTGATCTCCATGTTTTTCAGCGCGTTCTCTTAACATCGCGCCAAACGTCTCTCCAAGCCAACATCCTTCTTCTCGATAACGACCTGCCAATTCTTTTGGCCATTCCGTATAACCTGCTAACATTCATTCTTCCCCCTACTTGTCATTCAATGAACTATCACTTAACCCTAAAGCTTTCAGCATTGTTTGAAATTTAGCTGACGTTTCTGCTAACTCATCTTCTGGCTTTGATTCAGCAACAACTCCAGCGCCTGCATATAATCGAAGTGTATTTTCTTGCACTTCAGCACAGCGAATTGTAACAATCCATTCGCCGTCTCCATTTAGATCGCTCCATCCTAGCATTCCTGTAAAGAATTCACGATCAAATGGCTCAATTTTTTCGATAGCCTCTCTCGCTTTTTCCATTGGAGTTCCGCAAACTGCTGGCGTTGGATGAAGGGCAATTGCTAATTCTAAAGAAGACGTATTTGGATCCTTAAGTTCACCTTTCACTTCTGTAGATAAGTGCCACATCGCTTCACTATGAATGACAGATGGTTTTTCTGGAACGTGTAATGTATGACAATACGGACGAAGTGCAGCGGCAACCGCTTCAACTACTACCGCATGTTCATGTAAATCTTTTAGAGAAGAAAGTAATTCTTCCGCTCTTCTTTTATCTTCCACTGGGTCTCCACTTCGAGGTCTTGAGCCAGCCAACGGATTAGAAATTACTTGCATACCATTACGTGAAACAAGCAATTCAGGACTTGCTCCAATTAACGTCTTACTGTTCCCGTTTTCATCTTTCGGCAAATTAACAGCAAATGTATATCCGTGCTTATTATGTTCTCCTAATTCACGAAGTAGTTTTTGTTTATCAATTTTCTCTGTAGATTTAACATCCAACGATCTAGATAGAACGATTTTCTTTAAATCTCCGTCTTGTATTTTTTCAATCCCTTGCTTCACACCATTCATATAAACTTCAGGATCTGGGACTGGTGTCATTTCAAATGCCAGTTTCTCATTTCGTTTTATCTCATTTGTTTTCTCTAACTGTAAACGCTCAGTAATTCTACTATGTTCTGGTACAATAAGTTGAACTTCTTTCCTGCGATCAAATGGTAAAGCACCTACAACGATAGGATTTGGATTTCCAGCTTGTTTTGCATTACTTAATACCGCCTTTACAAGCTCTGGAAAGCTTTCGATTTCACTATGTTTTACTGTAGTAAACTCTCCTTCTGTCAATATCGTTCGATTTGGTGAAGCGAAAAAGAATGAAGATTCAGTCTTGTAATCTTCTAAAAGTTTTTCTGACCGTTCCTTTACGGCTGTAAGTTCATTCATAATATATTAACCTCCTGAATTTTTTATTAAACTCCTAATGTAGCTCCGCCATCGACACATAAATTGTGCATTGTAATATGACTTGCTTTATTTGAAGCTAAAAACAATACTGCTTCAGCAATTTCTGAAGGTTGTGCAATTTTTTGTAATGGAATTCCGAGTCTATATGTATTTTGAGAACCAGCAATTATATTTTTAGCTCCATTCTCATCAGCCCATAGTAATCGTTGCATTTCAGTTTCAGTAGAACCAGGAGAAACTAAGTTACAGCGAATATTGTATGCTGCAAGTTCTAATCCTAAACATTTCATAAACATCGTCGTTGCAGCTTTTGATGCAGCATACGCAGCCATCTCCATTCTCGGAGTTTTTGCCGCATTTGAACCAACTGTAACAATTACCCCCGACTTTCTTAATATCATATGTTTACTTACTGCTCGGGACATATAGAAAACTCCAGTAGTATTTACAGAGAATGTTTTATTCCAATCTTCGTCACTAAAAGAGTGAATCGCTCCCATACGTAAAACCCCTGCAACATTTACTAATATATCTATTGGTGCTATATCATTTTCAATACGGTTTACTCCCTCTTCAACAGCGGCACTATCACTCACATCTAAATAACACGTCTTAATACGTGTTTCATTTGATGCATAATGATTTAAGTACTTATTAAGCCCTTCTGCATTTTGATCAACCGCAATAACTGTAGCTCCTCTTTCTAAAAACGTTTTTGCTACAGCCATACCTATACCTTGGGCTGCGCCAGTTACTAAAACGGTTTTCCCATCAAATTCCCCTAAGTTCATTTCCTCTATCCTTTCATATAAAAATTGATCTAATTAAGAAACGTAATCGATAACGATTTTCATTATCAATTACGTTGTAAAAAATAATACACTTACTAAACTAATTGGTCAAGTGTACTTTTCATCAAAATCAAATTCATTGATAATAATTTTCATTTACTGTTCTTACACTGAAATGATAATGTTTCTCAATAAACTTGTCAATCTTTTTTTATTTTTCAGATAAAATGTTTTTACATTTTTATATAAGATTACATTTATAAGCATTAAAATGTAATCTTATATAAAAATTCAATCCATAATTCCTTCTCATCTTTTTGGAAATTCAAAAAGAAAAACTGTATATCTCTTCATCTATAATACATTATCGAAATTTAAGTTTTCTTTTCTCAATATTTTTCTGAAAATATCTCATTTTACATCTTGCATTTCTCGATGAATGTCATGTGTATAATCTAAGATTTAGTAAGAGGTTCATACATTATGCATCACTTTATAATATTTCAATATAATCCAATTAAATATTTCACTCGCTTTTTGTATCAGGAAAATTCCGAGGATTATTAAGCCTGGGTAGGGAAAAACAATTTATAAAATAGTTCATAAAGAAAAAAGGCAAGTGGTTTGGCATCCACTTGCCTTTCGTAATTTTATTATGTATCGTAAAAAAGTACCCTATTAAATTTAAACATATATAACAACTAAACACTGAAATTAAGAGTCTATATCTTCAATTACCAAGTAATTATCGATACAGGCTTTTTTGTTTACAAATAATAAAGTTGTTTCATTTGTCAGTGTAACAATAAAAGCTTTGTTACACTTACTTATGTAACAAAGCTTGTCATTTATCTCTCTTCAATGGCATTTTCTTTTTTTATTACTAAATTTTTTATCTTTCCAGCTAATAACACACTTCTCACCATTAAAATTACAGTCCCCCAATATAAAAAAGAATTATTTAAAAAATACACTTTTAAAAAAGGTTCATGCATTATCATTTTAGCGGAAGTCCATGCTATTACACCGCCCCCAATGTAAATAATAACAGGGAAACGATCAACAAATTTAATAAATAAACTGCTCCCTAAAATTACAATAGGAATACTAATTACTAATCCTAAAAGCACTAATAGAAAGTTACCATGTGAAGCACCTGCTACTGCTAATACATTATCAAGATTTATTAAAATATCTGCCATGATAATGGCTCGAATTGCTGTCCATAAACATTTTTGGGATTAACATTATTTTCTTTTGGATTTTCTGTTAATGCTACAAGTTTAAAAGCAATCCAAAGTACTAGTATCCCTCCAATTAACATAAGACCTGGAATTTTTAATAACCAAACAGCAACTAAAGTAGCAAGTGTACAAATAATAATCGCTCCAACTGTTCCCAAAAAAATTGCTTTTTTCTGTTGTTTTTTTGGTGAATTTCTTGCAATCAAACCAATTACAATAGCATTATCACCAGCAATTACTAAATCAATGATGACAATTGATAATAAAGCTGAAAAAACGCCAATGTATTCACCTCAATTTGTACTTAAAGCAAATTGTGTACAGCGATTAATAATAATATAAACCCACTTAATGCTGTGCTAAATTGTCCTAATGTCCAAGATCCAATTTTTACATTTGCAACCTTTTTTCCTAATTTAACTCCTAACCAAACAGTTAAAAAACTGAATATGGCTGCTGATAATGAAATAGCGAATGGAGATAATTTTAATAACCCTGCACCTAATCCATTCGTTAAAGCATTCATAGATATAGCAATACCAAGAACAATAGCCTCAAAAAAATTAATATTTCCTGATTTATCGAGATCGGCTTTTTCAGGAGATTTTAAATATCCAGTGATAACATTCGAAACAGATTCCTCTTCATCAAGCACTTCTTGATGAACTTTCTTTTTTCTTGGAATTGTCATTAAAATAATTCGTAAACCAATTACAAACAAAAACAATGTACCAATAACATCAGATAATGTACCAGGAAAAACTTTTGAAATATATTGTCCAAATAAAATACCCATTTCACTAAAAACAAAAGCGATAATCGCAATTATAAAATTAGCTAAAAAACCTATACGAATATTACGAATACCATAAGATATCCCTACTCCAAAATTATCTATACTAGAGGATAATGAAAGTAACAAAATCGTAATTAAGGCTGTTATGGTCATAATTGTCATACTCCTTTTTATAAGAAATAGCAAGTTATTTTCTGGGTTATTGTATGATATATCAAAAAAAGTGTTCCTACTAAAGATAGGCACTCTTATGAGTGTCTTTTCTTTTTTAAAAGGACCTGCCCATATAGTATTTAAAAACATAAAGTAATGTGAAACTGCAAAAAACATGTGTATCCCAATGTTTTCCCCTCCTGTTTAAAGGAGGAACCATTATGGGCTTTGGTGGTAGTTGTGGTTTTGCTGGAGGCTTCGCTTTACTCGTTGCCCTCTTTATGGGAGAATGTATATTCCACAGGAATCGAAGCACATGGCGTAAATCCTAATGCTATTAAAGCTATGAAAGAAGTAAATATCGACATAACAAAGCAAACATCAGATATTATTGATCCAAACATTTTAATGTAGGTTTGAAACAAAGTTTGATTAAAAACACCCCTCAAATCGGTATTGTACGATAAATAAAAAGAATCCATTTTGAAAAAGGATTGATCAAAATGGATTCTTATCTGGCATATTTAAGGTTAGTTTTTATAAAAAAGTTTGATCAAAATCCACCTAAATTTCCTTGCTTGAAGGGATAAAGTCTCACATCTTTTTTTATAAACGGTACGACTTTATTTCAAATCCACATCATAAACGCTTAATTTATAATAAACAAGAAGAATCCACTAAAAGAAGTTTTATCAAAACGGATTTCTTTTTAATTACTTTTCTCTTTTTTTAAATCGATTTGTTTTAGTATTTCATCTTGTGCCTCGCCGCTCATTTCATAATGAAACATATGAGGCCAGTATTTCTTTGTTAAAGATACAACCTCATATCATTTATCCTTTATTGCTTTTTCTTTATGAGATATTGTCATTTAGCTACTAATTCCCTTAAATACACTTAAAGCCAAGGTCATCAAACTCTTGTTCTATTGAGTGCTATCCTCGCACTGAGGCTACGTCCTCCACCAAAAGGAATACACGTAATATTCAGACACTATCGTAAGTTATCTATTTTTGCTATGTATCTTTAATTTAAATTTAAAGATAAAAAAAGATAGTAAGGATAATCAATCCTTACTATCTTTACTCTTGGTATTTATATATCTTTAAATTTAATAGGTTACTTTTTAGTTATAGTAGTGTAATAGAAGATTTAAATACTTATGCTACGCTGCGATATTCTTCTTTTTCTTTTTTCTCATTTGGTGCTTGAATTAAAATTGCGATAATAAATGACACGACACATAATACGCCAATCACCATGAAAGTTGGTTTGAATCCACCTAGAATTGCACCGATAAAGGAACCTGCAAGCGCTCCAAATCCGAATCCTTGATACACAATTCCGTAGTTTTTACTATGATTTTTCATGCCGAAGAAATCACCAACAATAGCTGGGAAAATAGTGATATTTCCACCAAAGCAAAACGCTACACTTGCTACACAGACGAAGTAGATACCATAATTTAAATCTACGAAACTTAGGACCAAGACTGAAGTCGCCATAGCAACAAAAGTACCAGTAACGATTTTTAAACGGCCGATTTTATCTGATAACGGTCCCAGAATAATACGACCTAATGTATTGAAGATTGCAACCATAGCCACCGCATTAGCTGCTGTTGTTGCACTAAGCCCTACAAGTTGAACACCGATGTCTTTTACCATGCCAATTAAGTATAAGCCACTCATACATGATGTAAATAACATAATAAATAATAAGTATACTTCTTTTGTACCTAGCATTTCTTTCGTTGTATATTCCTGCGTTTTTGTTTCATGAACTGCCCGTTGATCAGCAGCTTGATGGATTAAACAAGCGCCAATCACAATCATAGCTGTAACAATTAAGCCCCAGTATATAAACGCTTGTGATACACCAACTGATTCAATCAACTGTGCGTTAATGTATTTAAAGATTAGGCTACCCGACCCATATGCAGAGACAGAAATACCAGCGATTAAACCTTTACGCTCTGGAAACCACTTTATTAAATTCGATAGTGAAGTGATATATGCTGTACCATCTGCATAACCTACGACAACTCCTGCTAGTACATAAAGCAATATTAATGAGGAAGCTTGTGAACTAAGTATTAATCCTAGTCCTAATGCTAGTCCAGCTATCATAATGAGTTTACGAAGTCCCCATTTTTCTTGCAATTTACTCGCAAACAAAGTTGAAAATGCTAAAGAAAGGCTAGTAATTGAGAAGGTTATAGCAACAGCGTTAAGACTCCAACCGTATTTACTCACTAAAGGCTGATTGAATAAACTCCATGTATATATCGTTCCAAGCCCCATTTGTACTATGACTGTGCCGAGGACAACAAGCCATGGATTAACAGATGATTTTTTCATACCATCCCTCCTCCTTTTTTTATTTCAATGCTATTCGCTAAATATGCTTTTTTTGTGTTCATTTTCGCCACCTCTTTCGATTTAACAACTTTATTGTATAGGATGTTCCTGTGTATGTAAGCACTTACAAGATAGGGCGTCAAATATATGGAATCAGTTACAGAAAACGAAGGATGAAATACAAAAAACTGCTTGTTAAATGCGTAACAACTTTTTGTATTGTTTTGCATAAGGGCGACTTACAGGTATTTTTAAAACGCCTTTCATAAAAGTTATGTGTAGAGTTACCCCATGGTTGGACTTCAGAATTTTGATTACTATGTACAAACAAAAAAACACCCTAATTAATATATAACTTACTCTCGAAGTTACACGGGGTTTAAACGAACACAAAAAACCATTACATTAAAAATGTAATGGTCACAATCCTGTAATGTTCTCTTTAGTCTCGAACTAAATTTTCATCTTTAATCAGTTCATCAAAAATATTACTTTCAAAATTCCCGCCTATATAGGCATCTGTTTAAAAACCATCTAAAACATCAGAGCAGAAATCAAATCAGTCTCAGCCTTTGTAAATGAACGTACTATTTGAAATATTGTTTTATAATCTTTCTCAATATCCACTATAGGATTTTCCGAATTTTGGATAGCTAATTCTGAAAAATTTTTCTCTGCATATAATAAACTTAAATTACATTTAACTTTTATTATTAGTTGTTCTTCTTTAAAGGTTATAAATGTATTCATCGCCGATACTAAATATTCTTCTGCAAGCTCATATTGTCCTAATGCTATACAACACATTCCTAAAGTATTTTTACACGCTGCAGTTTTAACTTCATACTCTAAACTCTTACAAAAAAATCTTGCGCTTTCAAAGCATTAGAAATCGCTAAAATCGGTTGAGATAAACAATAATGAAATAACGCCACTCGATAATTAAATTCAGCTTTCTTGATCTTCTTCTATATTATTAATTTTACTGTCTATTTCTTTTTTTAACTCTTCAGTTCTACTTACATGTTGCAGCCGTATTTCTTGAAACCGGTCATTTAATAGTCTTATAATCTGGCTTTTCATTACAATACTTGTACTCAAATCCCCCTCTCTTTGTTCTACATATTAATACAATTATTAACAGAGAATAAAGCCTATTTCCACTTTCACTTTTTTTATTTTTCTAGCAAAATATTCGGAATTACCGCGGTGGATTTTCACAATTTTCTACACATAAATAGAAAATTTACAATTTATTATCATACTGTTACTCTATTATTTTTTATTAAATAACAAATTTTTTATTGATAAACAAAACTAAATATTCACTAATATAACTATACGTGGTTTAATATATATAATAAACAAATATTTCTGTCTTTTATGAGGAGGTACTATGAAAGCAAACGTAGGGGATACTATACTTTTTCAACGAAATAACTTAAAAATTACTGGATCTGTATTAAAACTGTACACTGAATCGGTCTTAGTTGAAATTACAGATGTAAATGGTGGTACTTTTGAATTTGATCGAACTATTGTGAATCATAAAAACTATAAAATCTTAAATACAAACAAATAATGAAATACAAAATAGTCCCTCTGTTATAAAGCAGAGGGACTATTTTGTACAGAAAAAATTCCATTAGTTTATGTATCCTAATACACTAACAATCTTACTTGCTTTTAAATTATTAATGTAATAATAAATTTCTAATCCTCTTCTCTCTGCTTTTAGCACTTTACCTTTCATTTTTGATAAATGCTGCGAAACAGTCGATTGCGGAATATTTAATATCTCCGTTAATTGCGATACATTACAAGTTTTACGGGCACTTAATTCATTTACAATTTGTAAACGTATTGGATGCGCCATAATTTTCAAAATATCTACATCTTCTTCAGTAACTAAAGTTTTTTTTATCTCGCTCGTATATGTTGTCATAAGACATTCCCCTTTTATATTGATTCCTTTTTATTAAGATCCATCTCTAAAGAAAGATACACTCCTGATTATGCAACCAAAACCCTTATATAGGAATAATAGGATTTTAATTCTTTAAAAATAGAAATGCTATATTCATTTTATTTATTTGGTACATATACATATTACAATTTCAATTTGTGGTGTATGTGAAGTTGGCATAAATTTATGGTGAAGATTGTTCAAATAACTTAGAATCCAATATAGTTTAAAGGGACATTTTATATTTCTCTATAATTAATTCATAACAATATTAAGTTTTATAGAAAGGAGAATGGAAAATACCAAATTTAGTATGCTTTAAAATTGTAAATGCCCAATATTTCTTATTTGTCGAAGGTATTCAAATTCTAGTACCCATCCCTGCTACTGTTGCAGGTCTTTTAATTGGTTTAGGATTAGTTCCACTTTGTTCTTAATATCAAAAAAGACGACAATTTTCAAATGTCGTCTTTTTTGTATAAACTTTAAAGTGAATTATCATATTACCTTATGCACCAAAGCCCCTATCATTATCTCAATTCAAATCCAGTAAAAGCTTACACTGTTTTCCATAATGATAAAGCATAAATCCAGTTTGGATCCCCATTTCCCTGATAATTCTGAACCGCTTCATACATTTTACCTTCCAACTCTATCGCCCTTTTTATATGCCTTCTTTGCATCCCAAGTTTCATATGAAACGCTTTCATCTTTCGTAGTAACTGTGAATATATCACTCTGAGCTGATTCGTTTCCAGCTACATCAACAGCTTTAACCGCATATTTATATGTAGTATTAGCAAGCAAATTTTTGTCCATATGAGAAGTAGAATTAGATGTTCCAACTTTCTTTATTACACCAGAAATTTCTCTGTAAATATTATAATGGTCTACACCGACATTATCGTCAGATGGACTCCACATTAGATCAACACTTGATGCGGTCGTTCCCATGCTGTGTAACCCTTTTGGCTGTGTAGGTGCTTCTGTATCAGGAGTCACTACTGCTGTTTTCACTTTAACTGCTGTGCTTTCTTTTGATACATTTCCAGCTGCGTCAATCGCTTTTACAGTATAAGAGTATTCAGTACTTGGTTGTAATTGTTTATCAATAAAATGAGTGCCTGGTACTGTATCAATAATCTCTCCATTACGTAGAACTTGATAACCTTTTACCCCTACATTATCCGTAGAAGCGCTCCATGTTAGTTCTACACTATTTACTGTAACTTTTGTTGCCTGAAGCCCATTTGGATTACTTGGTGCTTCTGTGTCTGGTTTTAAATTATTAACTAGATTTACATCGATTACGTTATAGAATGCATTTGCTGTATCAGCTACATCCCATACCGCTAAAATCACATGGTATCCACTGCGATCAGTAGGCACGTTGATTTTGTGAGTTAAATTGTTTGAAGCTGCAGAACCATCATGTTGCACAGTTCCAATTAGCTCAAAGTCAGCTCTTGTTAGCGGTTTATTTGGATTCCAATTCTTTTTCGTAATGTAGTAATGCCATTGGCTAGTTAAGTGGGGAGCTGTATATTTCCATGTAAACGTATTCTCTCCACCAGTTATCGTATTTTTAAACCAACGATTTGCTGTTTGTTGATCCAAAATACCATCAAATTTACCACCTGCCGAAGCAATTTGCCCATCAACTGGACCACCTTGTGGAAATCCTTTTGGAGCTTCTAAACTTTGTGATTCATACATAACACTTCCGCAGTTCACGTTTAGTGCACCGTAAGTTTGGCTACATAAAGCAGAACGACTTCCAGGTTTTTCAACGAAACCGTGCGCATATGCATTTTGGGGAATAAGAGTCGTACCGATGATTCCAGCCGTCAATGCAACGGCTCCTAGACTTTTCTTATTCATTTTCATGCTTTGTAGGTGTTTTAAAATTCGATTTTTCATGTTCATATCCCCTTCTTGTTATACTTCGTAGTGTGATGAGGGCTTTGATGCAAAAGAATAACAATAAGCACACTTAATAATGAACGAACGTTCTAATCATTATTATTAAATATTTCACTTTATGAATATATCATGACATATAAACTACTAAAACTTATGCAGAAGCTGTGCAGAAACGTTGAACTTAATAGTAACACTGGCCAAACATTAAATTCACCTAGATGCTTATACATACAACTTCTTCATTTTTAACACATGTTAGGCGTTTGTATATACTATTTACAAAACAGATTTTGTTAAGGAGGAATTCATATGCCTACAATGTTACAAGAAGAAGTTGAAGAAGCACGAGAAACATATGTCAGTCGTATCATATTAGTTGGTGGATCAGCATTATTTTTAGCGGGTGGTGTTATATCAGCAATTTCTGCTTTTAAAACTTATAATCGATTATCACATACGCCACCTTCTTCAGATAACTCATAGTTGTATCATTTGTTCTTTACAAGCATTTAAACGCCGTTTCCAATAAAGAAACGGCGTTTTATTTTCAACGAAAGTCATTAATCTATACAACTTTATTTAAATTCAACCGTAAACGCTTGATCATAATACACAGCATTTGGATTCACGATATATAGTTTTTTATCTCCGAATGTCGTTCTAAAGACCTCTACAGATTCTTCTTCTTTATCATCTAATACAAGATAATCAAATGGACCGCCTTTTTCTGACGCAGTTCCTTGTAAATATATTCTAAGAGGCGTTACAACGACTTTTTCCAATTTTGCATTTGTACGTATAGCGCTTAAATCTTTATTGACATTAATTTCTTTCTCACTTTGTTTTGCTGGTATACTTTGAACAGGTAAATCAAAATTCGATTTACCTTGAGGCTTTCCTTCTCTTCCACCCAATCTATCAACATTAAGAGACAGAGTAAAATTATTTGCTATATTAGACACTTGAATTCGATTTCCATCTCCCTCTCCTTCCAAACTTCTGTAAAAGATACCATAAAAAGGCTCTGATTTTTATTAAAAAAATTTAAAATACCAAATTGTTTTTTAAACTAGAAAGAGTCGATGATTCACATTAGAATTTTATATAAATAAGCCAGTGTTACTTCGAAGTGCAATCGTACTTCAAAATAACACCGGCTTGATGCTAGTTCTTTCTATAAAAATAAGGGTATCGATAGAGCTCCTACTCTATTTTCCAAACTTACTTCACCACAAACCTCGTCTGACTACACCCATCCTTCTGCTTCGTTACTTCTAATACAGCTGGCATTGCGTTTTTCAGTTCTTGAACGTGTGAAATTACGCCGATAAATCGGCCTGATTTTTGTAAATCGATTAAAGCATCCACTGCTTTCGTTAAAGACTCTTCATCTAATGAGCCGAATCCTTCATCGATGAACATCGTTTCGATGGAAATACCACCTTCATACGCTTGAATTACGTCTGCCATTCCGAGCGCTAAGCAAAGTGATGCGTTAAATTTCTCTCCGCCAGATAATGTTTTTACATCACGTGTTTGGCCAGTGTATGCATCGTATACATCTAAGCCTAATCCACTTTGACGATTTCTCTTTTCAACTCGTTCACTTCGTTTTAAATAGAATTGTCCATTTGATAATTTACGTAGTCGTTCGTTTGCAATTTGAACAATTTGTTCTAAATACTCAATTAAGATGTAACGTTCAAAAGATATACGACTTTCATTATCCCCTTTCATTACTTCATATAAATCAACAAGTTCTTGGAACGCTTTTTCTTCGTCATAAATTTGTTCATCAATTCGTCTAATGTTTTCATGTAAATCTGAAATATATGCTACTGCATTTTGAGCGCGTTGACGTTTTTCTTTTATAATATCTAGGTTAATTTCCAATTCATTTATTTGTTCACCTAAGAAAGTAATATCCATATACTCTTTATCTTTTAATTCAATACTTAATTCTTCAATTTGTTTTACAAGTACTTCAAGAGACGAATAATAACTTTGAATTTCTTGTTGTAATATTTCCATCTCAGCGTCTTTTAATTTTGCTTCTGTATACGTTTGTTGATCTGTAAATCCGCTTTGTTCTAGCTCTTTCATAAAGCGTGTGAAAGTCTCTTTCTTCTTCTCTTTTGCACTATCAAATTGCTTAGAGGCACTATCATGTTCTGCTTGTATACGTATTTTTTCATTTTGCCAATGCTGATATGCTTCTTGAACTTTCGCCCACTCTTCTTCCATAGAACGAAGCTCTAGCGTAGCATGATCAAACTGTACTTTCCAAGCTTCTACTGTTTGTAAGTTTTCAGGAATACTTTTCTTATCATGTTCATAAGACGTACGAAGTTGTAAACATTCCATTTCTGTGCGGTGCATCATTGTTTCTGCTTCACGTTTTTGAACTTGCAATTTGTCGATTTTTTCTTCTACACTTTTTATATTCGCTGCTAATTGCTTCCGCGCTTCTTCACTTGCTTTTAACGTATTTACTTCCGCTGCTAATTGCTTTCCTTTTTGCACGAGTGCACTGTATGTTTCAACTAATTTTTCTGATTGGTATCCACGCTTCAGTACCTCTTCTATCACTTGTTCATATTGTGATCGATAGAAATTCCATTTCTCTTCTAATTGAACATGCAATTTCTCTGCGACATTTTTCTTTTCTCTTAAAACGTCTAATTCTTTTTCATCGATTGTATCACCTTGCTCTGTAGCCTTTTTCGGGTGATTTATACTACCACATACCGGACAAGACTCACCATCATGTAAGTGATGAGCTAATATACCAGCTTGTTCATTTAGCCACCGGCGTTCCATAATTTCATATGAACTAACTACCATTTGCCTGCTATTATAAGCAGTTTCTTTTTCTTGTCCATATTTTTGTTTTTCTTGCCAAACATCGTATGCTTGCTTTAATACTTTTGCATCTTCTCGCATATTCGTTAGTTCTTCTACTTTAGCTACATATTGCTCTAGCGCCGCTTCTAATTGCTGTAATTCGCCAGACATTATTTGTTTTTTATTCGTATGCTCTTCTAGTTGTTGATCTAGCTTCTGCATACCTTCTTTTAATTTTCCTATTTGGATTTCAGCATTTTGTAAATTCAACTTTTTCTCAGATAATGATGCAATAATTGATTGTAACTCTTCTAATCTTTGAACTTGCTTTTTCGCATCTTCTCGCTCAGATTCCTTATACTTTAACGCCTCATATTTCTCCTGGGCGAGTTTGAAGTTTTTCATAATTTGTTCTTTATTTGCTAGTATTTGTTTCAATATGCTTTCAGATTTTTGCTCATTTTGCATCGCTTCCTCATACCATTGCTCAAATGGTAATAATCGCTTCGCCTGCTCCGCACGTTTAAAAGACTTTTCTTTCATTTCGATTACTGTACGGTTTTCTTGTAAATTGTTATATTTCTCATTCTTTTGTTCTAAATCGTTAAATTTCTCATTAACAGATTTTGCTGCATGAAAACGTGTCTCTGCTTCTTTTAATTGCTTCGTTTGAGTATTTTGTTCTACTTGTAATTGCTCAACTTCCGCTTTATACACAGTTGTTTCTTGCTCTAATGCCTCTATTACTTGATGTGTATTAACATGCTCTTGCTCTGCTAACGTCTCTAATAATGCTCCATCACGTATTGGTAATTTAAAGACATTACGGAAATATAGCTCTCGTTCTTTTTGTTTTTCTTGTAAGACGTCTTTCCATTGTTTGCGTTTTTGATCAAGTAAGTCACGCATTAACTTATAACGATCTGTTTTAAAAATGCGACGTAAAATCTCTTCTTTGTTTTCTGTTTCAGATGTTAATAGTTTTCGGAACTCTCCTTGCGGTAACATTACTATTTGGCTAAATTGATGTTTACTTAATCCAATTAAATCTTCAACTTTTTTATTTACATCCGTTACATGGAAACGATCGACGCAAGGAACCTTTTCTTCATTAATTACTTCATATAATTCGACTGCATGTCCTGTAATTGTTTTATTTCCTTGTTTTTTATGACCCAATTGTCGTTTTATTTCATATCTTTTCCCTTTTAATTGAAAGGTTAATTCCACACTTGTATAAACATTGTCATCAGCGAATTGACTACGAAGCATGCTTGTATCACTACGCTCTTCTCCACTAGCTTCTCCATATAACACATAACAAATCGCATCAAAAATCGTTGTTTTTCCGGCTCCAGTATTACCAGAAATAGCGAAAATACGATGCTCTCCAAGGTCGTTAAAATCAATTACTTCTTTCTGTTTATATGGACCAAATGCCGTCATAATAAGCTGAATCGGTCTCATCCTCGCTCACCTTCCCGTTCTTGCACTGTTTGCAACACATCTAAAAATAGACGTTCTTTCTCTTCTGATAACTCTAGCCCTTTCATTTCTTTATAAAAAGCTTTTAAAAGAGATAAATCATCCGTTTTATGTCTTGAAACAGTTACTTCATTTTCATCTGTGAACTCTCGTCTTTGAATAGATCTTTCAACATGCATTGCATTTGGGTATACAGAACGTATTTTTTCCATCGGCTGCAAGACAGGATTTTCATCTAATAATTTCACAAATACATAATCTTCATTTACTGGATGATGCAATAAATCGTCTATTTTTGCTTCTACAGTACGCATTTTACGACGCGGTGTAAGTAAACGTTTTTCAATTGTTGCTTCACCTTTTTCATCCAGTTCCACAATATAATATCCTTTTTTATGTTTTTCTTCAGAAATAGAATATGCAAGTGGCGAACCTGAATAACGAATTGTCTCATTACGTACAAAATGCGCTTGATGTAAATGGCCAAGCGCCGTGTAATGAAACTTATCAAAATAATGGCTATTTACATATTCAGCACCACCAATTGAAAGTGGGCGTTCCGCATCACTCGTATTTTCCTCTGCCTCTCCTGAAGAAGTTACAAATGCATGACCTACAAATATGTGTCTCGCTTCTTTATCCATCGTTTCTGAAAGTTCGTTCATAAAAATACGCATCGCATCATCATGAGAACGAACATCTTCATTTTTCAATACATGTCTAACAATACTTGGATCTGCATACGGAACGAGATGGAAATGAACCTCGCCGTATTTATCATTTAAAACAACTGGATTATATGGAAATTGAAATTGTCCAACAATATGTAATCCTTGTTTTTTCATTAAATTACTACCAAAATGTATGCGGTCCGGACTATCATGGTTACCTGCCACTGCGATTACTGGTGTTTGTAAATCAATAACTATCTTCTGTAATACATCATTTAATAAGTCTACTGCTTCTGTAGGTGGAATTGCTCGGTCATATAAATCTCCTGCAATAATTACAGCATCCGGTTTTTCTTCTTCAACAGCTTGTACAAACTGATCTAACACAATTTTTTGATCTTCAGTCATATACACACCATGAACAAGCTTTCCTAAATGCCAATCCGCTGTATGAAAAAACTTCATATTTCCCTTCTCCTTTTAATTTACTGATTGTAGTGAAACAAGCTGATAGTTTAGTGTAGTTTTTCCGTTCTCCCACTCTAACTTTTGAACAATTGCACTACCTATTCTTTCCTGATTTGATTTATATAAAGGTAATATTTCTTGAACTGTAAATAGATGATAACCATCTAATATTAATTGAAATAGATTTTCTTCTATATGTAATCTGATTTCTTTTTCATTCGAAATAATTTTCGTGTGCATCTCAAATTTCATTCTAGATACAACCCCTTTTTTCTAATCTCTACATTTTAATAGTATAGTGGCTATGCAAGATTGACAAGTCTATACAATGCGATGTACATACTTTTTTAATTATAAATATTTTAATTTTTTTATATAAAATACGGTATGTGAAATTTTTATACTTACAAAAATAAAAATGCTCTTTCAAGCATCCTTATTTTTGTAAGTACTCTTTCATTACATAGTACAATACAGTTATTAAAACAATCGCTACAAAAAACGCGAATACGGCCACAATATACCCATCTTTATTCAGTAAAAAGCATATGGAAATAGATACTATAAAAATCGGAAATACGAGACGCACCTTATCCTTCACTTCTTCTGTCGTATCTGTATGATGAAAATACTGTGTAATTCCTACCATAAGAGAAGACAAAATAATAACCGACAACAGTAAAGGTCCTGGCATTCCGATCTCCCCTTTCTCTATTTCTAATTATATACAAACTTCCCACCCTTTAAAAGTTAGACAATTCAGCTATTTCTACTTTTTCTACATCTACTCTTCAATTGTTTGTTATGCCAGGTGCAATAACTCCATATAAGTTATACATATAATAGCGCCTTTAACACCATGTTTTCAAATAATTGCACTTACAGTAATGTTGTAATATTCCTCTTCCACTACTGAAATCCTGCAAATATAACTCGTCAAAATATGCGAGATACATATAAACACTTAGTACCAGCTTTAGACAAAATTTGTCCCGATATTTGCAAGCAACTATACTCCCACCTAAAAATTCGAAGGAGGTAAATAAGTAGGCGGGGGATAGATTGCCCGTAAAAAATCCGATTGGTGAGGGCTAATAATAAGTGTGATGGAAAAACCTCTACCGATTAAAGTTTCACTTTATAAAGGACATTTCAGTATGTATCAAGAAATAAGAATAGGAAGATATATAAGGGAGGATTTATAATGACTGAACACGTTTTATTTTCTGTTAGCGAAAACGGCGTTGCATCTATTACTTTAAACCGTCCAAAAGCACTCAATTCTTTATCCTACGACATGTTAAAACCAATTGGACAAAAACTTAAAGAATGGGAGCAAGATGAGCGTATTGCACTCATCGTTTTAAAAGGAGCTGGAACGAAAGGTTTTTGTGCAGGTGGTGATATTAAAACGCTATATGAAGCACGTTCAAATGAAGTTGCATTACAACATGCAGAGCAGTTTTTTGAAGAGGAATATGAAATTGATACATATATTTATCAATACAAAAAACCAATTATCGCTTGTTTAGACGGAATCGTTATGGGCGGTGGTGTCGGGCTGACGAATGGTGCTACATATAGAATTGTTACAGAGCGTACAAAATGGGCAATGCCAGAGATGAACATCGGCTTTTTCCCAGATGTCGGTGCTGCTTATTTCTTAAATAAAGCACCTGGATATACTGGCCGATATGTTGCTTTAACAGCATCTTTATTGAAAGGTCCTGACGTATTATTTATAAACGCTGCTGACTACTTTATGACATCAGATACATTACCAAATTTCCTTACTGAACTTGAAAGTGTAAATTGGCATAAAGAAGATGTACATACTAATTTAAAAGAAGTCATTCGTACATTTGCAACTGCTCCAAACTTAGAAAGCGAGCTTTCTCCTTCATTAGAGGTAATCAATTCACATTTTGCATTCGATACAATTGAAGAAATCATCCAATCATTAGAGAAAGATCAAAGTTCATTTGCTCTAAAAACGAAAGAAACGCTATTATCAAAATCCCCTGTTTCACTAAAAGTAACATTAAAACAATTTATTGATGGACAAGATAAGTCTGTTGAAGAATGTTTCGCAACAGATCTTATACTAGCTAAAAACTTCATGAGACATGAAGATTTCTTTGAAGGAGTACGCTCCGTTGTAGTTGATAAAGATCAAAATCCAAATTATAAATATAAACAATTAAGTGATGTTTCAGAAGAAGATGTAAATCGTTTCTTTAACTTGCTTAAAGCTTAAACAAAGAGACCTTATATGGTAGCTTATTCTCAGCTACTGTATAAGGTCTCTTCTTTTTGTTAAGTATATTTAAACAAAATTTAATTTTATTTAAATACAATGTGTGCTAAACTAACGTTAATCGAATTTTCTAAAAATAAAAAGAAAGGCGGATACTTTATGGAAAATTATTTTCTTTTTATCATTATGTCCATTTGTCTTATTATTTTACCCGGCCCTGATACAGCAATGGCTACAAAAAACACATTGGTTGCTGGAAAAATCGGCGGTGTAAAAACAGTTCTCGGTACATGTGTTGCGCTTTTAATTCATACTTTAGCAGCTGTAATTGGTCTTTCAGCACTTATAGTAAAGTCTGCTCTTTTATTTTCTATTTTTAAATATGTTGGTGCTGTATATTTAATCTATATTGGTATAAAAGCCCTTTTAGCAGTAAGAAACAAAGAAGATGCAAATAAAAATGAGATCCCTATGATTAATGGCAATGAACATACATCTTGCTTTCGCCAAGGGTTTCTTACAAATTTATTAAACCCTAAGGTCGCAGTGTTCTTTTTAACTTTTTTACCTCAGTTTTTAAACCCAAATCATAATACATTTATACAACTTCTCGTAATGGGCCTTACCTATCTCGTTTTAACAGTCATTTGGTTTGCTTTTTATATATTTTTAATTGATAAAATTAGTGCTTTTATGAAAAAACCGAAGACACAGCGTTATATTCAAGGGATTACAGGGATTGTCTTAATTGGGTTTGGTATTAAATTAGCATTTGAAAAAAGTAATTAATACACAATAAAAAAACCACTCTAAAAAGAGTGGTTTTTTATGTAACAACTTACACACTATTTATCCCGCTATTTGCGGGCAGTATGACTCCCACCTCAAAATTCGGCGAATGCGAAGGAGTTAGGTGGGAGTCGGGCTGACCATAAAAGCCCGATTGGATCAACTAATAATCAGTGGGGGACGGAGAAAATCCCCACTGATTAAAGTTGCACTTTATTAAAACCAGCGCTCAGTTACAACTTTTTTGCGTGTATAAAATTGAACGCCATCCGTACCATTTGTACCAAGATCTCCAAAGAAAGAAGCTTTGTTTCCTGCAAATGCAAAGAATGCCATTGGTGCCGGAACATTTACGTTTACACCAATCATACCAGCATCAATATTGTCACGGAATGTTTGTGCGTGCTTACCATTTGACGTATAAATAACAGCACCATTCGCAAATTTCGATTGATTTGTAAGTTTAATACCTTCTTCTAAATCTTTTACTCTCACAATACTTAATACTGGAGCAAAGATTTCATCTTGCCAAATTTTCATTTCTTGATTTACGCCATCAAAGATCGTTGCACCAACAAAGTAACCTTCTCCTACTTCTTCATTAATCTTGCGGCCATCTACTAATAAAGTTGCTCCATCTGCCACCCCGCTATTAATATAGCCTAAAACACGTTCTTTATGAGATTCACGGATTAATGGTCCAACGTAATTATCTTCGTGGAAACCATCACCCACTTTTAATTTTTTCGTCTCTGCTACTAGTACGTCAATGAATTCATCAGCGATTTCGTCTACTACTGCTACGACAGAGCATGCCATGCAGCGCTCTCCACTACTTGCAAACGCAGATCCAATTACACCTTGTACCGTTTTCTCAAGGTTACAATCTGGCATAACAACCGCATGATTTTTCGCACCTGCTAACGCTTGAACACGTTTTCCATGTTTCGTTCCTGTTTCATATACGTAACGCGCCACCGGCTCAGAACCAACGAACGAAACTGCTTGAATATCTTTATTCTCTAAAATACTATTTACAACATCTTTTCCGCCTTGTACTAAATTTAATACACCTTTTGGAAAACCAGCTTCATAGAATAACTCTACAAGTCGCTCTGCTAAAAGTGGCGTTCTTTCAGATGTTTTTAATACGAACGTATTACCGCAAGCAATTGCAAGTGGGAACATCCATAATGGAATCATCATTGGGAAGTTAAACGGTGTAATCCCAGCAACAACACCGATTGGGTAGCGCCATATCGACCCATCAATTCCGCTAGCAATATTCGGAAGAGCTTGTCCCATCATTAAATTTGGTGCCGATGTTGCTAATTCTACCGCTTCAATACCACGCTGTACTTCGCCCGTTGCATCCGTTAGCGTTTTACCGTTTTCTAGCGTAATAATTTTTGCAAGCTCATCTTTGTTTTCTTGTAAAAGCTGTAAATATTTATATAATTGTCTTGAACGATTCGGAACTGGTACTTTAGACCATTTTTCGTATGCCGCTTTTGCCGCTTCAACAGCTTTTTCTACATCTTCTTTTGGAGAAAGTGGAACGTAAGCGATGATTTTTCCAGTTGCCGGATTCGGAACTGCTTCTACTTCAGTACCAGTAGATTCTACCCATTCGCCATTAATATGATTTTTTACTCGTTTAATTTCAGTTGTAATCATTATATTCTCTCCTTTTTTATGATTTTTATAAGTCTACTATTTTTGATTAGAAATTAATTGTTCGCTAACTTTCTTATATAAAGCAGCCATGTCGTTTTCACCATATCCTGCCTCACTCGCTTCTTCATATACGTTTAATAGCATTTCGCTTACTGGCAAGTGAAGTTCGCTTTCCTTAGCTAAATCAACTGCAAAGCCTAAATCTTTTTTTAATAGATTTACAGTAAATCCTGGCTCGTAGTTTTCTGTTGCAATGAAACTTTTATAATTGCGCTCATAAATTCTACTTTGACCGTAACTTACATTTAAAATATCAAACATTTTATCTAAGTCCATATTGCTCTTTTTCGCTAATGTTAAAGCTTCACTCACACCAGCTGTATAAAAACCAATTAATAGATTGTTAATTAATTTAACAGTTGTACCACTATCAATTTGTTCACTAACGTGGAAGATATTCGCTCCTAACACTTCCATGACAGATTCAGTTTTCTCATATACCTCTTTTGATCCACCAACCATAAACGTTAATGTACGGTTTTCTGCTCCAATTACCCCTCCACTAACAGGCGCTGCTAAAAAGTCTACTTTCTTTTCCTTTGCAGCCTCTTCTAACTGTTTGTTTAATTGTGGAGATACTGTACTAGTATCAATTAAAACTACATTAGGGTGGCTATTTTCAAATAATCCTTCTGCTCCGAAATATACCGCTTCAACCGCACGAGGTGATGGTAAACTTGTAAAAATCACATCACATGTCTCTGCTAGTTTTGAGATTGATAAACCGATAATTCCGCCTTCTTGTTCAAAAGAAGCTTCCGCCTCCTTATTCAAGTCCACTCCGTATACTGTATAACTTGATTTAACTAAATTTTTAGACATAGGAAGACCCATGTTACCTAAACCTATAAAACCAATCTTTTTCATATCGCTTTCCTCCTATTTACACAATATATTTCCCGCGATTAATAATGACTTTCGCAATATCTCTCTTTTTCGTAAATAAGTTCGTGTATAAAGGCACTAATAATTGACGGATTTCAGCTAAAATTACGTGTCTATGTTGTTCTTCTGTGACAGCCGCTGAAAGTATAGAAATCGCCGCTTCTTCTACTTTACGATAGCCTTCTTCACAAATAACATCAGTTATCATTTGTTTCGTACGCTCTTTTTCTTCACCATTTTTACTAATTGCTTTACTCGTACGTAAAAATGCTGATTCCATGACGTACACGTCCGTCAACATATTTGATAATACACGTGAATATTCTTGCTCTTGATCAATTTTTAAGCCTGGAGTTTTAGAGAGCGTTTTCAAAGATTGTTTCAACAATTTTTTCGCTAATAAAATGTAACGATGGTTTCTTTCTACATTTGCTACATCAAGTTCTATTTCAGTATCTTCTATTTGTTCGATTTGCTTCATTAACATTTTAGCTACTGTTAATCTGTTAATTTCGTTCGTTCCTTCAAAAATACGACTAATTCTAGCATCACGATACAATCGTTCTACTTCGTATTCCTGCATATAACCGTAACCACCATGAATTTGTACAGCTTCATCTACGATATGACCAAGTGTTTCAGAAGCGTTTACTTTATTAAGTGCACATTCAATTGCAAATTGAGACATTTTCTTCATAAGATCCTCATCACTCTCATGAATTGCATCATCAATTACACCTGCTGTACGGTAGGCTGCACTTTCTGCTCCATATGTAGCAATGATCATATTTGCAATTTTCTCTTGAATCATCGTAAAGTCCACTAATTCAGTTTGAAACTGTTTTCGTTCTTTTCCATATTGTACTGACAAGCCAATTGCTTGTTTTGCTGTTCCAATATTTCCAAAAGCAAGTTTTAGTCTAGCGAAGTTAAGAATATTAAGAGCTACGTGATGCCCTTTTCCAACTTCCCCTAAAACATTTTCAGCAGGGATGACAACATCTTCTAATATAAGCGTCGCCGTTGAAGAACCTTTAATCCCCATTTTCTTTTCTTCTAATCCAATTGATACACCTTCACATGTTCTTTCGACAATAAACGCTGTCATTCCTTTATTTGTCTTCGCAAAAACAACGTATACATCAGCCATATGAGCGTTCGTAATCCACTGCTTCTCACCATTTAACTTCCAAGCTGTACCATCTTCATTCAATACTGCACTCGTTTTTGCACTTAATGCATCAGAGCCAGCATTTGGCTCAGTTAAAGCATAAGCCCCAATCCATTCTCCTGACGCAATTTTTGGTAAATATTTTTCTTTCTGTTCTTTCGTTCCGTAATATATGTAAGGCAATGTACCTACACCTGCGTGTATATTAAAAGAAACACTAAATGCACCAGCGTAACCCATTTTCTCTGCTACAAGCCCTGAGACTGCCTTTCCTAACTCAAACCCGCCGTATTCTTCCGGGACCTCGATACTCAACAATCCAAGTTCCCCAGCTTTCTCAAATAATTGACGAGAAACTTTATAGTTATGTTGTTCAATGTTCTCAACTTGCGGAACAATTTCTTGCTTAACGAATTGTTCTGTCGTTTTTGCGATTAAATCTTCATCCCCTGAAAAATCTTCTGGTGTAAAGAAAGTATTATTCACATCTTTATTGAGTGAAAAAAATTCATTCCATGGTAACTTCGTTTTCTCCATCTGAATCCCCCTATCATTTCGGCCTTCATTGCTTTTTGCATATGCTCGTCTACGATGAGTGGAATATCTTATTATTGAAAACAGAAGGCGATGAATTTTCACATCAAGCATTTCGTTTTGCCAAAGATGTATTCTCATCGCCTTAGTCCTTCTACCTATTGATCTTCAGATAATACTGTTTTTGCAATTCCAGTATCTAATTCTTCAAAGTCATGATATGAAATTGTTTCATATAACTCACTTCTCGTTTGCATATTAGAAAGTGCATCTTTTTGTGAGCCAGTCTCTTTAATTAATGTAAATACATTCTCATATGCTTTTGCAGCAACGCGAAGTGAAGTTACAGGGTAAATCACCATTTGGAAGCCCATATTTGCGAATTCCTCCGCACTATAATATGGTGTTTTGCCGAACTCAGTCATATTTGCTAGTAAAGGTGCATTCACTTTGCTAGTAAATAATCGGAATTCTTCTTCCGATTGAAGCGCTTCTGGGAAAATTGCATCTGCTCCTGCTTTTACATATGCGTTCGCTCTTTCAATCGCTGCATCTAATCCTTCTACTCCGCGAGCATCTGTGCGCGCTACAATATATAAGCTTGGTGCAACTTCTTTAATCGCTTTAATTTTTTGAACTAATTCTTCTGTAGTAACAAGTTTCTTACCATTTAAATGTCCACATTTCTTTGGTAATTGTTGATCTTCAATTTGAACAGCCGCAACTTTCGCTTCCACCATTTCTACAGCTGTTCTCGCTACGTTTAGTACTCCACCAAATCCTGTATCTATGTCAACAAGAACTGGTAAATCTGTAGCTCTTACTAGATCCCTTGCTCTCTCTGCTACTTCAGTAGACGTCACGATTCCTAAATCTGGTAGTCCTTTACTTGCAGTATAAGCAGCTCCAGATAAATAAAGAGCTGAAAAACCTGTATTTTTCGCAACAAGAGCAGCCATTGCATCATGAGCACCTGGAATTTGCAAAATTTCATTTGCTTCTACTAAAGCTCGGAAGCGATTCGCAAGCTCCTCTTGTGTTGACTGTTTATTCACAACCCAAGCCATTCTATATTCCCCCTATTATTAAATTAAGAATAGATCTACAAATTCGTTGACATTCATATTTTCTAGTTTCTCTTCATTTAAACAAGCTTCATGAATTTGTTCTTGCTGCTTACTAGAATAATGACCTGCCATATTTGCAGTGAATTTTTGAACAACTTTTGGAATTGCTTCGTCTCTACGGAAACGGTGGCCAAGTGGATATTCACATTCCACATTTTCTGTTACAGTACCATCTTTAAAGTGAACTTGAACAGCGTTGGCGATTGAGCGCTTGTTCGGGTCAAGGTAATCTAAACTGTACTGTTTATTTTCAACAACAACCATCTTATTACGTAATTCATCTACACGTGGATCGTTTGCTACTGCATCCTCATAATCGTCCGCAACGATATCACCTTTTAATAAACCGATTGCCGTAATGTATTGTAAGCAATGATCACGATCAGCTGGGTTATTTAATGGACCTTCTTTATCGATAATACGAATTGCTGATTCATGAGTTGTAATTGTAATACGATCAATTTCATCTAATCTTTCTTTAATTTCCGGGTGCAACTTCACTGCACATTCTGCAGCTGTTTGTGCATGGAATTCTGCTGGATATGACACTTTAAATAATACATTTTCCATTACATATGACTCTAGTGGTCTAGCTAATTTTAATTCTTGCTTGTTAAATAATACATCTTGGAATCCCCATCCTGGCGCAGATAATGCTGTTGGGTAACCCATTTCACCTTTTAGAGCAGTCATTGCAAGATGAACACCGCGGCTCGTCGCATCACCTGCTGCCCATGATTTACGTGAGCCAGTATTTGGAGCATGACGATATGTACGAAGACTAGAATTATCAATCCATGCATGTGATAATGCATTAAAGATTTCTTCACGTGTTCCACCAAGCATTTTCGCAACTACAGCAGTTGTTGCTACTTTTACGTATAATACGTGGTCAAGACCAACACGGTTTAAACTATTTTCTAAAGCAAGTACACCTTGAATTTCATGTGCTTTAATCATCATTTCTAATACTTCACGTACTTTTAAAGGTTCTTTTCCTTCTGAAATACGAACGCGACTAATATAATCTGCAACTGCTAAAATTCCGCCTAAGTTATCAGATGGATGTCCCCATTCTGCTGCAAGCCATGTATCGTTATAATCTAACCAACGGATCATACATCCGATATTAAAGGCACCTTTTACTGGATCTAGCACATAAGACGTACCTGGTACACGTGTACCGTTTGGCACGATAGTTCCTGGTACAACTGGTCCTAGTAATTTCGTACACTCTGGATATTGTAGTGCCAAAATTCCGCATCCAAGCGTATCAAGTAATACGTAGCGAGCAGTACTGAATGCTTCTGCACTTGTAACCTCTTTATTTAATACATAATCCGTAATTTCTTCTAATAATGCATCTTTTTGTTTAATTTCGTTTGTTTTAATCATGCTATTCTTCCCTTTCTGTCGAAAATTCGTTATTATTAATGATGGGTGTCGGTCAAACACCCATCTGGCGGGCGGCGCTAACAACTCCCCAGTTGTTCTTATTTACTAAGCACATGTCGCTCGCCAATGTAGTTTACACGCGGACGGAACAATCGGTTGTTCGCATGTTGCTCAATAACGTGCGCACATAGTCCTACTGTTCTAGAACTAAAGAAAATTGGTGTGTAAAGTTGAATCGGAATACCAAGCATCCAATATACTGGAGCAGCATAATAATCAAGATTCGGATAAATTCCTTTTTCCTTCTCCATAATCTTCTCTCCAGCTTCACACATTTCATATAGTGTATAATCACCTTTTACATCACATAACTGCTTTAAAGCTTCCTTCATCATAAGCGCTCTTGGATCTATCTTCTTCATATACACGCGATGTCCAAAGCCCATGATTTTTTCTTTGTTATAAAGTTTTTTCTGTAATAACTCTTCAAATTTCTCAACATTACCAGCTTCTAATAGCATGTACATAACGGCTTCATTCGCACCACCATGTAAACTTCCTTTTAAAGATGCAACTGCACCTGTTAAAGCACCATATAAATCTGATTGTGTTGATGCAATTACGCGAGCGGTAAATGTAGAGTTTGGCATTTCATGTTCGCTATATAAAACAAGGGAACGATCAAAGATCTTCTCCTCAAGTTCAGTTGGTTTTTTCCCAGTTAACATATAGTAGAAATTCGCACTGTATGATAATTCCTGAAGAGGTTCGATAGGCTCCTCATTATTTAAAATATGATAGCTATTCGCCACAATGTTAGGCACCTTACTTAAAAGCTTGTACCCTCTACTTTTATTCACTTCTAACGAGCGGTTTTCGATATCATTATCGTAGCCAGCTAATGCAGACACACCTGTACGTAATCCATCCATGGGATGCGTTTCTTTAGGCAATGCCTTTAGCACGTTGAATACACCTTCTGGTACTGCATATTCTTCTTTTAATTTCTTTTCAAGTGTTGCTTTCTCATCCTCATTTGGTAGATGTTCTTCTAATAATAGGTGCACAATGTCTAAATACTCTTTTGTTTTTGAGAGTTCGATTAAATCATACCCTTGAATTACAATTTCACCTTTTACTGTGTCAAGAAACGAAATTTTCGTCTCCGCTGCTACTACACCATCTAATCCCGGGGAAAATTTTTCTTCAGCTTTCATCATTATTTCCTCCAATCCTAATAGATCTTCGTGCACATAACTGTAAGCCTTTACAATACTGTGGAACTACATTTCTATTTCAATGTATCAGAGTTTTTAGAAGATTTCAATTTATTTTATAATGATAAGTTTCCTATACTTTTATTGCTGTAATAATACAATTTTCCAAAAATAATTTTTATATTTTATAACGAAAGGACCGACTTTGTACTATTTTTTCTGAACCAAAATATAACGATATTCCATAAAATCCCACAAAATATAGCTTTACCCCCTATTTTCTTTTTCAAATAAAAAACGAGCTGTACACATATACAGCTCGTTTCCATATGATATTTATTTCACAATTCCCTAAATATAATTCTTATATAAAATTTATTTATTTTTAATAAAGTTATTATTTTACATAATTAAATTGAATTTCTTCCGTTTCTATATGATAACTTACAACTAAATCATAGTTTTGAAAATACCAAAGGTCATCAAAATCTACAAAAAATCGAATACCATCTATTTCAATTGATACTACATCCCCATCTGGTTTCTCAGTAGCAATCCCTAAAGAATATCCGGGCTGAATTGAGCTATTCCCTCCGTATCTTACAATAAAGTGAAACTTTAATCAGTGGGGGTTTTGTCCCTCCCCCACTGATTATTAGTTGAACCAATCGGGCTTTTACGAGCAGTTGATCTCCTGCCTAACTTTCTTGCATTTGCAGAATTTTGAGGTGGAGGTCTTACTGCTCGTTAATGCGGGATAAATAGAATAGATTCATCATGCTTTATACGCAATTCTTCCTTAAACAATTGTAGAGCTTCATGATCAATTGAAATTTTCATCTTTACGCCAATTCTTTTTTTCCTAATCGCTGTTTTACAAAAATGACAAATATAATTAAAGCTATTAATCCTGAAATTGCACTACCTGCGAATAAAAAGCGGTAACCAAATATTTGTGAAACAAATCCAAGTAAAATCGCACCTAATCCAATACCTAAATCAAATGCGGTAAAGAATGAAGCGTTAGCAACTCCTCTTTTACTAGGAGCAACAATTGTAAGCATCGCTGCTTGCAAAGCGGGCTGTGCTGAACCGAATCCAACACCATATAATGCCGCTGCGACAATTACACCCATTACACTATTTGAAATCGTTAGTACAACTATAGCTAAAATGGTAATACATAATGTTGGGAGTATGATAAATACTTCTCCATATTTATCTAATAATTTACCTGAAATTGGCCTTACAATTGTTAAGGCAATTGCATATACAAGAAAGAATGTGCCAGGATTCACATCAATTGATGATGCAAATAACGGTAAAAACGTTGTAATTCCTCCATATGCAAAAGATAAAAAGAAAACAACAATCGTAATTGATAAAACGGATTTTTCAAACAGCTGAATTTTCCCTTTTTCTTTTTGTGGTGCAAACGGCATCTTTGTTATTAATGATAATACGACCGCCATAAAAGATAAAAGAGTTGCTAATAAGAATAGACCATGAAATGAATACTTTTGTACAACCCATAATCCAATCATCGGGCCGATCGCCATTGCAATTGTCATCGACATTCCATACCAGCCCATTCCTTCTCCGCGGCGTGAATCTGGAATAATATCAGTTATTGCTGTTCCAACAGCCGTTGTAGAAACGGCCCATGTTACCCCATGAATAACACGTAAAAACGCTAAGAATAAAATAGTTGATGCTAAATTATAGGAAAACATTGTTAGTCCAAAAAAGATAAGGCCCCAAATAATAAAAGATTTCCTACCATATTTATCTAACATACCTCCAATAATCGGGCGAATTACAACTGCGGCTATCGTAAACATTCCCATCATCAGTCCAACTTGAGATTCATTCCCACCTATTTCTTTAATAAAGAGCGGGAGCGTTGGAACAAGCAAATAAAACCCTGTAAATAAAAATAACATCGCGACAGTCATTTGGATAAATGATTTCGTCCATAATCGTTCCATTAAAATCCCTCCATAAACACGTAAAATACTACGATCAACACATCCATTGTATATTTTTCATATTCCTTTTCCCTCCGCTATTAGACGTATCTTTTCATAATAAATAGTCCACCATCAATTCACATTGGTCTTACGACTTTGTACGTATGTTTTAACCGAAAGTCCTATATGTAAGTACCTTTATAAGTATTAAAAGAATATACTACTTTATCATTGAAACTTAGGAGTGATCGTTTTCATGTGGGTATCACCAAGAATAACTGCTACGGTCCCATCAGTTCCCTCAATACATGTTCCTGCCGTTCATACAGCTAGTTCTGATGTTGGTATCGAACTTCCTGCCGCTTGGCAACAATATCAATCGACTGACCAAGTCACCCCTTCATTTTGGCATCATGGTACACATCCTAGTAGTACTACTTTTTATAGCCCTAGCCATCCAATACCTCCGACTCAAATTTTTTATCATTTCCCGTCAATTTACTTTCAAAATTTCTATGGTACTTTTAACATTTAAAAATAATATTACTCTTTATAATACAAAAAGCACCAAAGGAACCGTTTTTCCGGTACCTTTGGTGCTTTTTAAATACATTATTTATTGTCCATTATTGGAAGGAGCCTCTCCTGTGTTCCCGCCGGTAGTTGGTGGGGTTGGAGTTCCTTGACCACCTCCACTAGTTGGTGGGGTTGGAGTTCCTTGGCCACCTCCACTAGTTGGTGGGGTTGGAGTTCCTTGGCCACCTCCACTAGTTGGTGGGGTTGGAGTTCCTTGACCATTTCCATTGTTTTGTTCATTTTGCTTATTCTGTTCCTCTTGTTTCTTTTGCTCTTCCTGCTTCTTAAGTTCATCTTGCTTCTTTTGCTCTTCTTGTTTCTTAAGTTCTTCCTGTTTCTTTAGTTCCTCTTGATTTTTCTCTTCTTCAGTTTTTTGCTGTTGGTCCTGTTTTGGTTGTTCCGTTGTATCCGGTACGCTCGTATTTGGAGATGAATCACGTTTTTCACCTTTTATACGTAGCTCACTACCTTCTTGAATAACACTACTTGGCATTTTAAAGCGCGATGTATCTGTAGCATACTCGCTCATCATTTGTTTAAAGATTAATTGAGCAATTTTTGTATTTTTACTACTAATATAATCGTCTTTACTATCTTTCATATATCCAGTCCATACTGCCATCGTATATTGCGGCGTATATCCTGCAAACCAACTATCACGAGTTGCACTTTCTGGTAGATTATACTGCGCTATTTGTTTAGAAGAATAGTTTGTTGTACCTGTTTTACCAGCTACATCTAAAGAATCTATATTTGCAGATGTACCCGTACCAGAATTAACAACAGAACGAAGCATATCAGTAATCATATATGCTGTAGAATCTGCCATAACTCGTTTTGACTTTTGCTCAAAGCTTTTTGATTTACCGTCTGGATAAACAACTTTCTTAACAAAATGCGGTTTTGTATACTTTCCATCATTACCAAATGCCGCATAAGCACCTGCCATTTCAGTTGGTGACACTTCATTTGTACCAATCGCTGTTGATTCAGTCGGTGCCGAATTAAATGTAATTCCTAATTTTTCAGAGAAGTCTTTCGATTTACTAATTCCCACTTCTTTTGCAGTTTTAATCGCTGGAATATTACGCGACATTTTTAATGCATCACGCATTGTAACCTGTCCTAAATATTTTCTATCTGCATTTCTTACTTCTTGACCAGTTGAGTATTTAAATGGAGAGTCATCAATTTGATGATAAGTAGCCCATTTTAAATATTCAATCGCAGGAGCGTAATCAAAGATTGGTTTCATCGTAGAACCTGCTGAGCGATCTAATTCAATTGCCATATTATGTCCTTTAAATACAGCTTTATTTTCCCCACGACCACTACCTATAGCGCGTACTTCTCCTGTTTTCGTATCCATAAATGTGAAGGCCCCTTGGAAGTTCTCATTTGGATAATTAATAATATTTGCATTTAAAAGCTGATCAGCATAATCCTGTGCTTTCCGATCTAATGTCGTATAAATTTCTAAACCGTCAGATCCAATATTAACATCAGGTATTTCTTTTTCAACTTCCTTCACAACTGCATCCATAAATGCAGTATGTGGCATCGCTTGTAGTGCAGTTGCAGGCTTAAGCCCCTCTGTTACTGGAACTTTTGATGCTTCTTCCATTTCTGCCTTTGTAATATAACCATGTCGATTCATTAATCCTAGTACAACATTTCTTCTTTCTGTTGCCTTTTCAACATTTTCTTTTTTCGTTGGATCATAGTTATTCGGTGCTTTCGGTAAACCGGCAAGCATCGCAACTTCTGGTAATGTTAATTCTTTCAATTCTTTACCGTAGTAGTTTTGCGCTGCTGTTGCGATTCCATATGAACGGTTACCTAAATTAATTTTATTTAAATACATCTCTAATATTTCATGTTTTGAATACTGTTGTTCAAGCTTATAAGCTAAATATATTTCCTGAGCCTTACGCTTTGGCGTTTTGTCCATCGATAAGAAGTAGTTTTTTATAACTTGCTGCGTTATCGTACTTCCACCTTGAGAGCCATAATCTCCTTTAAGACTGACTAAAACCGCACGGGCAGTACCTTTAAAGTCTACCCCGCTATGCTCGTAAAAACGTGCGTCTTCTGTCGCTAAAAATGCATTTTCTACTAATTTAGGAATTTGATCATACGTAACATTCGTTCGTTTTTCTTTCCCATATTCATATACCAATTCCCCGTCTTTATCATAAATTTTTGAGGATAACGGATTAACAAGTTTTGCTTTCTCAAGTTTTGGCGCATCCTTTATCATAACGAAAAAGGTAGCAACCCCTGCCACTAAACCTACAATACCAAGTAGTAAACAACTGATTAAAAACTTACGAAAAAACGATGTTTTACCTTTTGGTTTTGTTTCTTTAGAAGCTGGCTGTTTTTTCTTTTGAACTTGTCGTCGCTCCTCTCGAGAACGATAATTTTCTGACATGTTACTTTCTCCTGCCTTTCAATTCTCCCGTTGATTTACATAAAATATTGAGATCACCTTCACAAATATACTTATATTTAGAAAGTTTCTTAACCGGAAGCATTCAATATTTTCCCAATTCACAGATTATAAATTTTGGAATACTTCTTATACAAACTATATTCACCTCTATTTTTTCTAATAATACTGCCCCTTTAAGCATAGAATGTAAGAAGTGAATTTTAATACCTCGTATAAATAATATACCTTTTTTTCAAATGGTCAATATTTTCTTATTAATAAATCAAAGGTGAAATAAAAATAGCACAACTATATGTACTTCGTGTGAACTTCCTTATAATTACGCATAACGAACATTTAATATCTTACATATAAGTATAATACCTCTTTAATTATAAGGATTTCAATACCACAATCCCCTTATCTACAAGAAAACACCTTAAATGAAAAGTAAGGAGTTGCGTAATGATGAAATTATCTCCCGTTATATCAAAAAATATAGTTGCTGTTGGCTATAACCCTTTTTCTATGATTTTAAGAATCCAACTAAAGAATGGTATGTATGATTTCTTTAACGTACCAGAAAGCATTTACACCGGCTTTTTAAACGCGCAATCTAAAAGTTATTACCATAATACTTATATTAAAAATTCTTTCCGCTACACTAAAATTTAAACTTGAGTAACATACAAAAAAGAAAGGAGGGAAACTCCCCTTTCTTTTTTAATATTTTCAATATCCATTTACCTTCTATTTCTCTTATTAATTTCATCATACGCCTGAATTTGTCTTTTTAGGCGCCGATCGGCTTTTTTATCATGTACAACAAGAACTGCGTGTATAGCTCCTGGAACCCAGAATATTAGGGTTAAAATGAAATTAATAATCGCTTGAAACGGCTTTCCGCACAATAAAACAGCTACCGGCGGAAGAAGAATTGCCAATAAGTACATCATGCCTTAAAAACCCCCTTAATGTTTATTTTTCAATTTTCACCCATTCATTTCCTGCACTTTCAAACCTACAAAATCATTTTATTTCCACAAGTGCAAATTAGAATTCATTATTACGAATATCAGATATATAAGTACAAATAGATGAGAAACCATTCACTAACATCCAGTAGCAATATTCACCTTTTCTTCTATTTACATATTCTACACCCATATGAAAAAGCCTACAAAAAGAATTATCACATCAATCTTGTCCCACTTATAAAATTGAAATACTCCAAATTACAATGAAATGAGTATCTCAACGTCTTTTCTTAGATTCTAATCTTTCTTCTTCTATTATTTCGGTTAATCCAATTGCTGAAATAACAGTTCCTATTGCTTGTATCCAAATACCAATAAGTCCTATTATGCGCTGATTCTCTTTATCTTTACCGAAGTCTTCATTATCCTTTTCTTCTTTTGATATATTGTAAATACCTTGATACGCTTGTAATCCCGCTCCTAAACTTTGCATAGAATTCCCTAGTACAATGACTCGCTGAATTGCATTCACCTCACGCAAGGCTACTTCTACTCCTAAAAAAGCTCCAATCGATTGTAAACTGTTCCCTGTAATTATAAGATAATCATTTTCTTGCGTTTGTTCATTTACATTAAAATACGTTCCTATTACATTTGAAATATTACCTAAAGCTAATAGCTCAATCCCCGTTTCCCCTAACTCTTTACTTTTATTATCCATACGTTCATCTTGATTCCCTCGTTTACCTTCATCTTTTGTATTAATATATGCTACAATTTGTAATATATAGCCGAGGGCTTGTAATGAACTCCCTACAATAACCAGATCCGATTCAATCTTTTCTTCTCCTATAAATCCTCTTGTTGTTCCAATAGCTGCCGTAAGATTTCCTCCTACTTGAAACCATGCCCCTGTCAATTCTAAACCGCGTGGATTCATTTCCCATCACCTATAATAAAATTTTCTTGTGCAATTAAAATAAGTAAATATCACCTTTAATTCATTATTTTATTTTACATATGTAATTTTGTGCATCACATAATGTGCTACTATAGTGAAACTTTAATCAGTGGTGTTTTTGCCCATCCCCCGCTGATTATTAGCCCTCACCAATCGGACTTTTATCGGCAGACCTACTCCTACCTAACTTCTTTGCTTCCAGTCTTACTGCCCACAAATAGCAGGGTGATACAAAAAGAGCACCTTTCAGGCGCTCTTTTTTGGCAAGGAGTTTTTCGATGAAGATGTAATTAGCAAATGCTTCTTATATACTTTAATATATGCTTGTCCTTCAAAACAGTGAATACTATTTTACTTTCTCTTTTTGTTTATCAATCAAAAAAATCAATGTTTAAATCATTATTATTTTTAAATTTTATTTTCTCTTTCCCGCATTTCTCACACCGATAAATATAGGCTACACCCAATTTACCATTTTTATAATCTTCATTATCCTGCATCCTAATGAAGCTATATTTATGTTTACAGTTCGATTCATCTAAATATTTTCCAATCCACTTTTTCAACATAATATAACCTACCCTATCGAAGAATTTTCACTTAGTCTAATTGCATACTTTTATGTAAATTCTCAATTTCATTTTGCAACTTTTTAAATTGTTCAAAATGCATTGTTATAGACTGACTACTATTATTATCCGCGTTGTGTTTTACTAACAAAACACCGGTATCATGAAAAATCACTTCGAGTTCTTTCCTTATAGATACTTTCGTAATATGTGCTGTTTTAATTGCCGATAAAATTGCTATTTCATTTAACTTTAATTTTATTTCATTAGGACAAAATGCTTTTTCAACCAATGTAACATCATTACTATAAATAAGTGCAACAAGATTACTTGATTTTGCATCTGTTAAATCTACTTTTTTCATAACATTATTTATAACATTTTGCCTCCTTCTTTTTTCGTATATATCAATTATACAAATTTATTCTTTTTAATGTTCAACTCTTCGTTAATTTTAACATACTTTTTGATAAGTTGATTAAACAAAGCCTCAAACGTTTTTCTACTCCGTAATATTTGTTAAATGAACCCTTTGGACTAAAACGTCATATAGTAGTGTTAACAATTACTTAAAAAGTAGGTGAAAATCATGCCCTCAGTTGTAGGCAATTTAGTTGTACAAAATAGTAACGGATCTTTCAACTTAGGTGATTTCTACAATGTTTCTCCAAAAGAGAATACGAAAGCTTATAACGGCTCTGGCGCATCTAACGTTGGTTTTGTAGTTAATACTTTTAGTGGTGTTAGTGCAACGAATACATTCGATTCTGACCTTGCAGATCAAAACCAAGTTGGTACGGCCTAAACAATTCTTCAATCTTTTTTGTATAACATATTTAGATTTGTCCATACTATACACAGGCTGTTAAACAGCTATCGTTGATTTTTTGAGTACCAATCTCTTTCTCCCTTTCCCTGGGGCTAAGCAGCTAGCTTGTATCTAGCTGCTTTTTCATGTGGCTATTTCCTTATTCATCTCTACTAAGAAAAATAAAAGAAGCTAAATTTCAAAATCCAGCTTCTTTTATGTTACATCAATTATGTCCACAATAGAAAATACATACGTTTTATAAAAAGCATCTGTACAAACTACATCCTGCTGAATTGGATTTATATGAACCACTGTCATATAACTTGTAAGTATGTACCCTTCTTCAAAATATGTCACTAACATCTCTTCTTCAGACAATAATGAAGTTAACAATTTATCAGAAATTCTCTCTTTCGCTTCATTCGTTAATATCGGTCTCTTTACTCTTAATTTCTCTCTAATCCCCTCTCGTATACTAAGCAATTGTTCCGACATTACTGTAAACGGAACCCACTCTCTTCCTTTTGTCTGCATCTTTACTTGATTCATTTTCTTTATCCCCTCGATTTTTTATATCTATCGATTCTATATAAAAAGAAATTTCACTTTTAAATACACTCTGTCCATCTCTTATTTATAAGTAGTGTTCAAACTTACAATTATTCATGAATTGTAGGTATTAATTATGACTCCCCAACTAAAGAACGTTTGTTCTAATTATACACGAACTAACGTTCTTAAGAAAGAGGAACATGCATATTTTTTTAACAAAATGAAACTTAAATCAATATAGTTTGTCCATTCCCATTGATTATTCACCCTGACCAATTAAGTTTTTTACACTTCCTATCGCAAGACAAAATACGTGTAGCAACTACAAAAACGACTTCACCTGAAGTGAAGTCGCTTTTTTCTAATAAAATATATTTCTAACTTTACTTTTCTATCCTGACTAACGTTCTTTCCGGAATACAAATTTCATCTATATCAAAATGATTTATTTTTAATTTCAATCCCCCTACTTTTTTCCTTATCTTCATCACCACCCCAACAACTTAAGCATATACTTTTATTATGAACAAACTCACAAATCTTAAAAAGCTTATGATGTAAAACACTTTATTCCTCATAGTTTACTATGAAAAAGAAGCGCTTTTGGCGCTCTTTTTTCATACATAATTTTATTAAAATTCATTAAATCCAATCTGTATATATTACTCTACAAGATATATAATCGACTATTGTCACTACCATTTAATTAATATGTATAGGCTGCATTATAATATGTAACTCCCTCTCTGTTTCTCCTTTTTTCGGATGCCGATAATACTCCAATTTATATTCTAATACTTTATACTCAACCACCCCAATCTTAATCCCTTTTGTTTCCTTTAATACAGCTAATAGATCGCTTATATTTTCATCTGATGATTCAAATATTTTCCCTCCGCCTTCTCTCTTAAAGATAACCTTCATATACTCTCCCCCAAGTTAACTTTATAATCTAGTAGCTAATAAGTCTAAAAACATTCATCCTATTTTTATTTATAATTTGCTTTCAAAAAAAGAACATCCTTTTTAATAGAATGCTCAGCTTTTCACTTCCTATAACATCAATATCTTTTCCAATAATATGATATGTATTGCTAATGATTTTATGAGTACTTCTGATTAGTGTGTTCTAATTGATTATGGCTATTATTGAAGATGACATATCAGCGATATTTTATGTCTATTTCGTATTGGTGTTAGCAAGTTCGTTTGCAAACTTGTTAGCACTTTTTTTGATAAGATAATCATGGTAGGCGATTTAACTAAAGCTGGTTTTTCACGTGATACTACTAGCCAATTTCTTGAACACCAATACAAGATGCTAAATAAACTAGGAGTTAAATATGAAAGGATTGATTATTAATGAACAGATTAGATAATATCAGTAGTGTGTATAGAATTGATGCCAAAAAATCTCCTTCGAAAGAAGAAGAAATTAAAGCGCTTCAGGATTTTTCGACAATAGATGTACCTACAGAATATATAGAAATAATTCAGCTAACTTCAGACATTGAAATTAATGTTAACGACCAAATTTATATTCGAATTTGGGGAGCTTCGGGGTGCATTGAAATGAATGAAACTTATGAAGTGCAGAAATATCTCCCGAATTCACTCGCAATTGGTGATGATGAAGGAGGTGGTGCATTAATCTATCTACAGGGTAAAGATGGTTTTGGAATATACTATAACAGATTCGCAGATTTGGATGTTGAGGAGGCAGTGAAAATTGCACCTTCGCTAACCGAATTATTAGTAAATAATGTAGGTGTGAATACTTTATTAGACATTTAAAAAAATTTAGAAACCTTGATTGGCTTGCCTTTCAAGGTCTTTTATTGGTAACGATATAGGTTTTGTAATAACTATGCTATTTTTTACAAATGTTTTAGATTCCAGTGTATGGGGGTAGTGCCAGGGTTGTTGTCATAGACCGCAAAGTAGCTAAAACGGCTGATAAAGCACATGATTTATCTACAGAAGTAAAAATGGCTGAGGATGCAAAATTACTTCAATCTGGAGCAAGAGATTATCTAACCCAATATGATGATGGTGTTCGCCATGTAGAAAAAATGTATGATGAAATTAGGGCTTCAAATTCTGACGTTGCAGCAATCACTAAAAATACTGGTTGGAAAGAGGAAAGAATCAACCGTATTAAAGAACATGTTTTTATGAAGGAACATATTCTTAGTCGAGGAATAGATAGATTTGACCCTGATTATGGAATCGCAAGAGCTTGGCAGCGTTTAGAAAAAGGTATTCATCATGAAAATGATATAAAATTACTTAAACATGAATACTTTGAATCTCGATTCGAAGGAATTTTTAAAACTGATTATGTAACAGCACATCGTAAGACAGTTGATTCAGGACGGCCATGGGATTCACCTGAAACTGAGCCAATGATACCTTTTGATGAGCATTTAAAAGTTCCTCTTGATAAAGTTTTTGATTAAGGAGTGTTGAGAACAATGGGGAGATATCCACTAATAGCAATAATGAAAGAAAATGAGGATAAAGAAAATGTGATTTACAGTTTCGGTCCAGATACTGAATCTTGTATGTTAAATCCAGAGCTTTATAGTAGATGGAATTTTAAAGTTGCAAAGAATGCAACTAACCGTGTGGAAGCATTTATTTTACTAGATGATATGCCTGAGAAACATATTTCCTTATTATATAAATGCATTCACAAAATATATGCTCACATAGAAGAAAATGGTGGTATAGAAAATATGAATAACATTGATTTCCCGGAATATTTCGAGTTTATCGTATAATATGTATCAGCATTACACGTTTGACATAATAATTGTAAGAAACCGACTCTTTAGTGGGAATCGGTTTCTTCGTCATGCTGTTGCTAGGTTAATAGACGTTTACATAGGCTTCATTTACAGTAACATAGTATGTTTTACCTTTACTATTGTGTACTTTGTATTGCAGTAACTAATGCTAAAATTATCTTAAAAAAAGACGGGCAAGGAAATTATATTCGAACAGGATATCCCGTAAAATAGAAATTTAGGAGGATACTTATGAATGATAAAGATTATATGTATGAAGAATTAAGTGATTTTTTAGATGGAACATTTCATCAAGATATGGGAACAGCAGAAAAAGCATTAAATGAATTTATAGAAGAAGCTCATAAAGTGTGTATAGAAAATACTATAAAGTACATAACTGAATTTTTAAAAAGTGATTTATCTACACAAGAAAAAGAAGAGTTCATTAAAGATTATACTGAAGTTTATTTTCCTTCTTTAAAACTTACTCCTATAGAATGGCTTGAACAAACAGTTGAAACGTTAAAACAAGCATTAAAAAATAATTAGTAAAAATCGACCGCCCGTAATAGGCGGTCTTTTCTTCGTATTACTTCATATTCACGTACGTATTACTATCCGTAATATAAGTATGTTGTGCCTCTGCTATGGTGTACTTTATATCCTCGTACACCACCAACCATTATCCTTCATCCATTTCTCAAATTCAGAAAGCTGTGGTTCGTATAATCCACCAGTGATGTAGTAAAACTCACCATTATTTACGAATGGTTCTACCCACCATTTACGAGCTAATGCATATTCTAGTAGCTTTTTAGAAGCTTCAATATCTGAGAATCCTCCTGTTTTCACGCGAACTCCATTATCAACACTCACGTTACTTCCTCCCCCATTATATGAATTTTGTACTCTTTCAATAAAATTATTCCAGCGTCCTTCAGCTAACATACGATGAGGACAGTACTTTCCATTCCATGATTGGTGTGTGCGAACCTTACTAATTGGAATATTGTATTGTTTCATTAATTGAGCTACAACGATAGCTGCATTATCTTCTGCTTTATAATATCTATTACCACCGCTTAGAGAGTAACAGATTTCCACACTAATGGATTTACGATTACCTGAACCATTTCCATCACCACAAGCCCACGCATTGCGTTCCAAAGGAAGACCTTGTATCGCTTCTTTATCATCTACCGCAATATGAAATGAAACTTCATTATTATTTCATTAGGAAAATAAATAAGAAAAAAGCCGCCCAACTGAAGTGCACCCCGATTGTTAGACACAGTCTAACAATTGGAGGTGCACTTTTTTATGGCTAAATTTTCTTCAAAAGAAAAAATACGAGCGA